>JBEKHG010000003.1:0-180815 GCA_050012395.1 Candidatus Acidiferrales bacterium | reverse complement strand
GTGGAGGACAAATAGCAAGAGCTACCGTCGCTGCAACCGGACGGCCGCCCAATCCATATGCCAACTCGAGCCCGACCAAGGATGCACAACTCTTTCCTTCAAATCGCTCGCCATACACCTCCAGCGATGACGCCCCCGGATTCCTTCCCGCGCTGCCATCAGAAAATTCTATCGCTCGAAAAAGAAAATCTAATTCGGCCAAAAATATTTCTCAGCTATATTCGCACGTGCAACACGCGAGTGAGTGCAGCCGTTTCCGCACAAGTTGCAATAAGGAGCGCCACAAATGAAACGTATTGACGCCGTAATCAGGCCTTCGCAGCTTGACGAAGTAAAGCAGCGCGTGAACGCCCTTGGCATAACCGGCTTGACGGTTTCCGAAGTCCGCGGGTTCGGCCGCCAAAAAGGCCATACCGAAACCTATCGCGGCTCGGAATACACCGTGGACTTCCTCCCAAAAATCTTCGTCACCATCGCAGTCGCGGAAGATCTGGTCGAGCCCGTCGTCGAAGCCATCATGGAGGGTGCTCGAACAGGCGTAATCGGCGACGGCAAAATTTTCGTGTCATCTCTCGATGACGTGATTCGCATTCGCACCGGAGAGCGCGGTCCCGGCGCAATTTAAATTATCGATCGCGAAGAATCACAATTTATTCGACTGTCGCAAAAGGAGCTACCAGATGCGCTTTTTATCTTTCGGACGCCAATGTGGACGCCGTTCGGTCGCCATTTCCAAGGCACTCCTGGTTCTACTCTTGGCGCAAATCCTTTCCGGATCAATGTGCGCCGCTTTCGCAGACCAGTCGCCGCAGCCCGATCCCGCCGGCACTGCGACCGGCGACAGGAATTCAGTCGTTGACGCGGCCGGCAATCCCTTCGTGGTGCCCGAGCCGACCGACACCACCTCGCCCGATTACGCCAAAAGCAAAAAAGCCTTCGACGAATTTCAAGCCCAAGCCGCGCGCGAGCCTCTCGCTCTCAAGCTCGCCGACGGTGTTGGCCACGACCGCATTGGCTCAAACTTCTCTTGGACCTTGCTCACCGGCTATCTGGTGCTCTTCATGCAGGCCGGCTTCGCTCTGCTCACCTGCGGACTCGTGCGCAAGAAAAATGCCGCGCATCTAATGATGCTGAATTTCGCCGCATACGTTTTCGCGTTCCTCGCCTATTACGCAGTCGGCTATGCCTTCCAATTCGGGGCCGTCGCTGTAAATGCATCGCCCGCAAATCTCGGCGGCGCGCCAACTCTAAATCATTTCTTGATCGGCAGCGGCCAATGGGGCTTTCTCGGCGGCAAAGGTTTTTTTCTTACCGGCCCCGCCTACGATGCCAGCAGCAATTGCCTGACGCTCTTCGAAGTCGTGTTCATGGAAACAGCCGGCTACATCATCGTAGGAGCGATCTGCGAGCGCATCACTTTCTGGGCCTTCCTGGTTTGCGAATTATTTATAGGCGGCCTGCTCTACCCCATTTCCGGATGTTGGGTTTGGGGCGGCGGATGGCTTTCGCAATTAGGTTCGAGCATGCACCTCGGTCACGGCTATGTGGATTTCGCCGGCTCCTCCGTTGTCCACTCCGTCGGCGGATTTTGCGCTATGGCGCTAGCCGTAATTCTGGGCCCGCGTCTGGGCAAATATGGTCCAGACGGAAAACCGCGAGCCTTCCCTGCTTCCAACATCGTCTTCGTCGTCACCGGCACATTCGTTCTTCTCTTCGGCTGGATGGGTTTTAATCCCGGCTCGACTCTGGGCGCAACGGATCTTCGCATTGCCGTGGTAGCGGTGAATACAAATCTAGCCGCTGTAGCGGGTTCGGCCGCAGCGATGCTGTTGTGGTATCGCCTCTTCGGGAAGCCCGATATCACCATGGCATGTAACGGAATGCTTGCAGGCCTAGTCGCCATCACCGCCCCCTGCGCATTCGTGTCACCAACCGCGTCAGTAATTATCGGCGTAGTTGCAGGCGCCCTGGTTTGTTTGGGCGTACTCTTCAATGAACGGATTCTCAAGATCGATGATCCCTGCGGCGCAATTTCAGTTCACGGATATTGCGGCTGGCTCGGTGCGGTCGCTCTTGGAATTTTTGCCGATGGCACATACGGCGCAGGTTGGAATGGTGTTGGCACGGCAGCGTATCTCGGGAAGACAGGCCAAGGCGTGACCGGCTTGCTTCATGGGGATTGGTCGCAATTTGTCGTGCAACTCGGCGGCGCTACACTACTCGCGATTTACGCTTTCGGTGCAACCTATGTCGTTTTTAAAGCTGTGAACGCGTGGCGCTCGATGCGTGTTAGCAAGCAAGTCGAACTCGAGGGTCTCGACGTGCCGGAGTTCGGCATGTTGGGCTATCCCGAAGACGCGGTTCAAATGTTGAGCGCCGGATCGCAATCGCCGCAACGAGCGGTATAGCGGCAGGAGCAGACTTAGATCTCCATGTCCACCAACCCATTGCTGGCCGCTGAGCTTCGCGATTTTTCCGCGAAGGAATCCGCGCGCATTCAGGACCAATTTGGGGTTTCCGGTGATGGCCGAGCATTCCTTCTGGGCCGCAGCGCTCTTATCGATTCCATCGTCGAACGTCTGTGGAAGGAATTCGTTTCGGCCGACCCCGACGGGCCACCGAATCTAGCCCTTGTGGCTCTGGGAGGTTATGGGCGACGTTGGCTCTTCCCTTTCTCCGACGTCGATTTGCTTTTTCTCCACGGCGGAAATAAAGCAGATGACAAATTCAAAGAACCCATTCGGAAATTTTCGCAAGAACTATGGGACTTGCAGCTAAAGCTCAGCCCCGCCACACGCACTCTCACTGAATGCGGCCAGTTGGACTCCGCCAATCCCGAGTTCGTCATCTCAATGCTCGATTGCCGTTATCTAATCGGCGATCGCAAGCTTTTCGCGCGCCTCCACGATGAGGTGATTCCGAAGTTGATCGCAAACGAGTCACGCCAGATCGTAAAAGGTCTGTCGGGACTTACGCGCGCCCGCCATGCGAAATTTGGAGCAACGGTTTTTCATCTGGAACCGAATATAAAAGACGGCCCCGGCGGCCTCCGCGATTACAACGTGGTCAGTTGGCTTTCGCTTCTCGCCGCCATCGAGAGATATCACATCTGGCCCAACGAAAACGCTGTGCTTCCCGTCACCATTCAGCCGCAATTCGAAGCAGCCTTGAAGTTTTTAATTTCCGTTCGCTGCTTCCTTCATCTGCGCCGAAATCGCGACGACAATACCCTTTCTTGGGAATCGCAGGACGCTTCCGCCGCGCGAAAGATCGGCGTCACACTTTTTCCGCCCGTCGTTTCCGGAAATCACGAGCGCAGCACGGGGCCTTTCACCACTCCCGACTGGATGCGCATCTTTTTCGGCCACGCGCGCACAGTTCACCACGTTTGCAATCGCTTGCTGGAAGAAGTTCCCGCGGCAAGGTTGTCGATTCACGATCAGTTTCAGCAGTTGCGCTCGCGCCTTTCAAATGCGGAGTTCTTGGTGGTGGACGGAATGCTGGCCCTTCGCCAGCCTGCCGCTCTTGACGATCCTCATCTGATTCTCCGCGCGTTTCATTTTTTGTCGCGGCACGGGCTTCCGCTCAGCTATAACACCGAACTACAAATCGAACGCGCTCTGCCCTCGTTGGCCGCCAATCCTCCGGTTGGCGCGGAACTCTGGCACCCGCTGCAGGAAATCCTCGTGGCCCCGCATGCCGCGGATGCTTTGCGCGCCATGCACTCGCTAGGCCTTCTCAATATATTGTTGCCGGAATTTGCGCGCATCGATGCCTTGGTCGTGCGCGATTACTCGCACCGTTTCACCGTTGACGAGCACACCTTCGTCGCTATCGACAATCTGCACGCCCTCCGCCAGTCACAATCGAAATGGGACCAGCGCTACGCCGAATTGCTCGAAGAGCTAGAACAGCCCGATTTGCTGTATCTCGCGCTGCTTCTGCATGACGTGGGAAAGGGCACGAAATCAACCGATCATGTTCGCGCCAGCGTGGAAATTGCCGAAGGTGCAATTGCTCGCCTCGGTCTCGACGAGCCTGATCGCGAGACAGTACTTTTTCTCATCGGCCGCCATCTCGAAATGAGCGCCGCATTGCGTCGCGACATTTTCGACCCGGAAACGGTTCGCGCCTTTTCCGAAAAAGTGGAAACCCCCGAGCGCCTGAAAATGCTTTGCTTGCTGACTTACGCGGACATCAAGGCCGTCAATCCCGAAGCCCTTACTCCCTGGAGAGCGGAAAACATTTGGCAGCTTTACATCGCCTCGGCCAATCACCTGAATCGCAGCCTCGATCAGCGCCTGCACGTGGACGCACACGACGAAGTGATGGCGCATCTCGGCACCCTCGCGCAAAAAGTCGGCAAGCGCCTGGACGATTTTCTGGAAGGTCTTCCGCGACGCTATCTGCTCACCCATCCAGCCGCGGAAGTTCTCGCGCATTTGGAGATGGCCGCCCAACTGGCGAAAGATCCCGTACAAATAAGTCTGCGCCGCGGCCGCCATTGGTACGAGCTCACTCTGGTAACCTGCGATCGCCCTGCTCTTTTCGCCACTATGGCTGGCGTTCTAGCCGCCTGGGGCATGAATATCGTGAAAGCCGCCGCATTTTCAAACCAGTCAGGAGTAGTCGTCGATACGTTTTACTTCACCGATCGCTTTCGAACGCTGGAGCTGAACCTGCCCGAGTGGGAGCGCTTTCAAAAAAACATCCAGGATGTTTTGAACGATAAGGTGGATCTGGATCGCATGCTAAGCAGCCGCCTCCGTTCACAAAAAAGCCCGACGCCGAAGATAAAAGTTGAAACGCGAGTGAAATTCGACGACGCCTGCTCCGCGCACAGCACGCTCGTGGAAATTATCGCCCAGGACCAGCCCGGCCTTCTTCACCGCATCAGCTCGATTTTTTCGCGCGAAAACTGCAATATCGAAATTGCCTTGATTGAAACTGAGGGAGAAACCGCTATCGACGTTTTTTATCTTACCGCTTCCGGGGCCAAACTCGCGGAGACACAGCAGACCAATCTTCGCTCAGCTCTGCTCACCCAACTTGTCCTCCAAACACAGTAACTGGCGGCGCAACTCACGGAACCGTGAATCAGCCGCCCGTTACTATTTTTCAAATGCGCCGCACTTACCGCACTTTTTTTCGGTTCCAGTGTTACGCTTTGGCCGCTGCTGCCATCTGCTCGCGCATTTGCTTCATAAATTGCCGCATGTGGGCGATATTTCCCGGATTGCGCTTTTCGCTCCACGCTTCATAGCGCTGCGCCGCCTTTTCCAGGTGCCCCATGAAATCCTTATTCATGAATAATTTTCGAGTCTCGGCAATAAGGGGCTTCACCCGCTCCCAGACACCGAAGAACTCGCCGCTGGTTTCAAAGAAGAGGTCTTCATGAAGCAAACCGTAATTCAGATACGCGCATGCCTGGTCCCAATAGCTGAGTACCATCATTGCGAAGGCCCCTTGTTCCGTCCCCATGGGGGCCACACGCTGGAAATCCTCCATAGTCTCGACGAAATAATTCTTAAAGAACCAATCGCGTGCTTGGCGCATCTTTGCTTCACGTCGCAGATCGTAGATTTTTAGTTGAAGTTTCCCTTGCTCGTACGTCGGTTTTGTATCCATTTGATGCTCCTTTTTATTTTTTATTAATTGAATCGCCCCAAACTCGATTTAAACCGCCTCTTCAACAATGCGTCGAATGAAGAGCCGCTAAATCGGCAGTCCGCTCGGCTAATTTGCCGGCAACCCTTCTATTTCCATCACTGGCCGGATTTCAACTGTCCCCCACCGCCCGCCCGGGATCTTCTTGGCGACCCCGATCGCTTCATCCAGATTTTGCGCGTCGATCAGGAAATACCCGCCAAGTTGTTCGCGAGTTTCCGCGAACGGACCATCGGTGATTAGCTGCTTTCCGTCGCGCACCCGAACGCTGGTTGCCGTTGATGTAGGATGTAGCGGCGCTGCGTCCAAATATTTCCCGCTGCTTGAAAGCTCTTGCGCATATTGCGCCGACTCGTTATAACAGTGCTCCCTTTCGGAAGCACTCAAACCGTTTTCGTCCATGTAAATTAGTAGCATGTATTTCATTCGTTCTATCTCCATACTATAAGTCGAACGGCACTGGCCGGAATCGACAGTTCGACCCAATAATATTTACAATAGTTTATGCTTGCAAATGCAACTGTTGCCGTTGAAACAGTTTATCGCGCCGATTGGGGCCGCATCGTGGCTACCTTGATCGGCCTCGTCGGGGACTTCGATCTCGCCGAAGAGTGCGCCCAGGAGGCTTTCGCTGCTGCCGTGGACCAATGGCCGGCCGCCGGCGTCCCTGAATTTCCACGCGCGTGGATTATTCAGACCGCCAAGCACAAAGCCATCGACCGAATTCGCCGCCAGGGCCGCTATGCCGAAAAACTCGAATCCTATTCCACCTCCGGCTTCGTTCGCCTCAGTGAAGAGCCCGGCTACGACACAACTGAAATTCCTGACGACCGCCTTCGTCTTATTTTTACCTGTTGTCACCCGGCGCTCGCGTTGGAGGCGCAAGTAGCCCTCACTCTACGAACGCTGTGTGGTCTCGAAACCGATGAGATCGCGCGCGGCTTCCTAACATCCTCAACGACGATGGCGCAGCGCCTGGTGCGCGCAAAGCGAAAAATCCGTGACGCGCGTATTCCGTACATCGTACCCGAAGCCAATGACGTAAGTGTAAGGCTCGACGCCGTCCTCACCGTAATCTATCTCGTCTTCAACGAAGGCTACGTCGCCACCCGCGGGGAATCTTTGCTACGAACTGATCTCTGCTCCGAAGCAATTCGGCTGGGCCGTCTGATTGTTGCGTTAATGGCGCCGCAGCCTCCCGCCGAGGCCAAAGCCCTTCTCGCGCTCATGCTGCTCCACGACGCACGGCGCGACGCACGCCTCGACGAATCCGGAGAAATCGTCACCTTAGAAGCGCAAGACCGAGGCCGCTGGCACCGGGAGCAGATCGGTGAAGCCTTGTCCATGGTAGAAGAAGTGCTTCGCGGGACTCCCGGCCCGTTTGCACTACAGGCTGCCATCGCAGCCGTCCATTGCCGCGGCGCGCGTGCGGAAGACACCAACTGGCCCGAGATCGTGAAACTTTACGATCGCTTGGCACGCGTACAACCTTCCCCCATCGTCTCACTGAATCGCGCTGTGGCGGTCGCCATGGCGGAGGGGCCCCGCGCCGGTCTCGCATTAATCGACGCACTGTCCGCGACAAATGATCTCGGCGCCTATCACCTGCTGCACGCCGCCCGCGCTGACTTGCTCCGGCGCGCCGGATCCCACGACGAAGCCGCCCAAAGTTATCTGAAGGCGCTGGCACTGGTCACTAATGACAGCGAGCGCCGCTACCTTCAGCGCCGCCTGCGCGAAGTTCAATCCCCAACCGCGTAACGCATTCGTCGAGAATGACGCGCTCCTTTCTTGCTAGGGGACACGTTGGAAGAATGAACGATCTTCTATAAAGATACATTTCGATTTGTCGGCGTCGGCAACATTCGCAACTGCCCCGAAATCCTTCATCAGCGCCGCGCGATACTTTTCATAAGCAGCCAAGTCGCGAAAGCTTATCAACGCAAGCGCGATATTGGTCGGCCCGGCAAATTTCGTAGGCAAAAAATATCCCAGCAGTTCCCCGCCACAACGCTCAATGGGCTCCGGCCAATTTCGAGCGTAACGCTCGAAATCCTCCAATTTAGACGGGTCGAGCGTGTAACGAATGCACACGGTTATCATCAGGGGCCTCCGCTCTTCTCAGGGCTACACGTATAATTCCAGAAAGTTGAGCCGTTAGCATAGAACTTGATGGTACGTGACGTTTCATTTACAAATGAAATGTCGTTTCCGATTCCACGCTAGAATAAAGCGATGAACATGACCTACCCACTTTCGTCTGTAGCTGAATTGATCGGTGAGCCCGCGCGAACGACAATGCTTGTTTCCTTGCTCGATGGAAACAGCCTTCCGGCCGGAGAACTAGCCCGGCTCGCCGGCATTTCCGCACAATCCGCCAGCGCCCACCTCTCGAAACTAGTTGACGGTGGATTGCTCGCACGGCAAATCAACGGGTGTCATCGCTATTACAAGATTACCGGTCCGGAAGTGGTCCACGCACTCGAAGCCCTAGGTGCGATTGCGACCCTGCCGCGTCCAACAACCGCGCTCCGTTCCCGCGAGGACATCGACATTTCCTACGCTCGCTCATGCTACGACCACCTCGCCGGTCACGTCGCCGTAGAACTCACGAAGGCGCTCCACAATTTCAAAGTGATCCGCACCAGCGGTTCACAAGCTTACAAACTCGGACCAAAAGGGCCCACGTGGTTTGCGAATCTCGACGTCGACGTACGCGCGCTAGCTCGCAGTCGACGCGCCTTCGCCCGGCGCTGCCTCGACTGGACCGAGCGAAAACCGCACCTGGCCGGGGCCCTGGGCGCAGCGCTCTTCTCCCGAATGCTCGAAGCAGGATGGATCGCGCGTCGCCACGGCACGCGCGCTCTTCGCATCACTCACCGCGGCGCCCGCGAACTACAAACGCTCTTCGGTTTCATCACATAGCCGCGGCGTGGCAATTATTGATGCGTGGAACATTCGAGAAGGAAATTCGCGTGACAGGCGCGCTGAACAATCTCGCCGGCCCTAGCCTCTTTAACACCAGTTTCATGCTCACGCGAAGTGAATCACGGTTGGTTTAGTAACTTCGGCGGCTCAGCCGGAACCATGTAGGTTTTCCCATCGCGCAGATAAAGTTTCGACGCCTCCGCGCGATTAAGCGGCCGCGCCCCGCGCCGTCCAAACACCGCAAGCTGATTCCCGCTTTCATCAACCGCGCGATCGCGATCGGTGCCCTTGGAAATCGCCAGCGCAGGTCCCGCCGTACGATATGTCGCAATCAATTTCGGGGTCGGCCGCGGGCTGAATCCATAAGCGTTCGGCGAATCCTCGGGCGACAATATTTGCAGCACTCGCAGTCCATTTGCGCCGTCGGCCACAAATGCAAACGCGCTAGCATCTACCATCCCAATCTTGATGTCGCGCACGTCATTCATTTGTCCGCCCGCAGAAAACATTTGGTCGAGCCTCGGCTGCTCGGGCCGTTCCACATCCACAATCGCAATTCCCTGCTTGCCCGCAGCGACGTAAGCATAAGTCCGCGCAACATAAATGTTCCGCGTATCTTCCAACGCCACCGCCGCATTCGCCACCACGTGCGGCTGCGCCAAATTCGTAACGTCGAGAACTCTTAATCCGTCGCGGTCCACCACAAACGCGTAGCGAAACTGAATCGCTATCCCCCGCGGATCGTCCAACTCCGGCGCGCCCACCACGGCCGCCACTCGCGGTTGCAAAGGTTTGTCCAGATCCACCACAACCAGCCCGCGCTCGCACAAAATGTAAGCATATGTTCCAGCGATCGCAATCCGCCGCGCCCCATTCAGAATCCCATCTGGATTAAACGCCAGCGCCCGTTTCAGAAAATTATTTCGCGGATCGCCATCCAGCAGCGTGCTCACTCCCGGCGTCTTGCTTTTTGGATTCGAATCGCCGATGATCACTAGCCCTTCATATTTGTCCGCAACGTACAAATACGCGTACATCGGATGAATCGGCTGCTCCTCGTTTTCCGGTTTGTGCGTCCGCGCCGGATCAATCGCCAGGGTTGACGGGCTCGCCACCGCCATCGCGTATTTTGTCTTTACATAAAGTTGTTGCCCCAGCGGCGAAACCGGCGCAGTCACGGTACGTTCAGAAAATCCTTTGTTGTCGATATTCGCGACGTCATATGCTCGGAATCCGCCCTTGCCCAACGCCGCGTACAGGTATTCGCCGCGCAGTTGCACGTCGAGGACGTTTCCCAAATGGTGATAAGCTTCTTTCAACTGGCGATCGCGTGCAACATGCTCGCGATAATTGTCCGGATATGCCAGTCGCTGCAAATAACTTCCGATAATCGCGGGCGGCTCGTCGTGTTCCGCCACCGCGACGGCATCAAAACCCTTCGCGCCATCCGCCACATAAATGTAGCGCCCCATAAAATTCAAAAGATTCGTTCCCTGCAGCAGCACCTGCGCCATCCACGCGTTATTGTCGTTACGCTCGGACACGTGGCAATCGTCGCAAGCTTTCGTTTCTTTCGCTCGCACCGTATGTGGAACGAATGTGCTAAACGCGGTCCCGCTGAAACCCTCCGCCGAAACTGTCTGTTGCATGTAATAAAGCCACTCGCGATTCTGATTCTGCGAGCTCACCAAAATCGCGCACGAAGAACGCGCGGGCGCGATGCGATGTCCCGTCACCGTGCCGTCGATTCCGAGCATGAATCCGTCGTCTCGCAAAGTCATCGATAAATGGCATCCAAAACAATTCGGCGTCCACGAAGTGTGGCAGGAATAGCAAGTCATGCGGCTGTTTGCGTGCGCAAGCTGTGATGTGTCGCTCGGCACATCGCCCCAACTCTTGCCATCAATGCGAATTGTCTTGGCCCAACGCGATTCTTCGTTGTAGTGAGGATTTCCCGGAGTGATCGTGTCCAGCACCTGCACGACTTCCCACTCTTTTCCTGCTTCGACCATCGACCGTTGATAAAGCCTTCCGCCAATCCATTCGAACCGACGATTGTTCCAAGGTGTTCGCAGCGCATCGAGATGCGATCCGCCAATCGGAGCTGCCGCTCCCGAAGAAATCAGTGTCGCCCGCTTCTCCACCGTGCCATGACATGGATGTCTGCCAAATGCACTGCCTTCGCAAATTTCTCCGGATCGTCTGCCGCGACGATTTTGTTTTCATTGTCCAGCAGGTTGCCTTTTCGGTCGCGCTTGTACACCGCGCGAAAAATCCATCCGTGGCTGTGAAAATCCGCAAATTGCGTCTGCTTCAACTGCTTATTGAAATCCGCGTCGCCCACATGTTCCAAAAACTTTAAGTCAGACCACAATCCTTTCGCCGCTGCGCCTTCCGGATTTCTCAGCGCCACCTCATATTTCTGTTCTTCCGTCGGATTCTGCTGCCTTTTCGGGTACATGAATTCCCCGTCGGCTTCGTTGTCCCACCAGGTGTAACCAAAATAGGTCGTCTCCATGTTTGTTCCCGGATGCACATGGCAGATCATGCATTGGCTTGACGGAATCGATCTCGTGAAGGTATGCCGTATCGGATGGCCCGATTCGTTTCTCCGAATCGTCGCGTCCGAAGACGCGCTTTCTCCGAGATTTCCATAGCGCGCATAATTTCCAGAGTGTTCTGGCGAACGATCGTTTGCGTAGACCACGTGGCACGCCGTACATCCGCTGCCGCGATAATCCCCCGGTTGGTCGTTCGTTCCCGGCAACGAGAGCAGCGGATCCAGCAACCGCGTTTTCTGCAGTCCAAGAAAAACCGGATCGGTGCGCAGCAGCGTGCCAAATCCGCGTTCCCCCAGCTTGTCGTCAGGGCGACCCGACTCTTCTTCACGATTCGGATTCCCGATCTCACCTTTCTTCTCGCCGCCTCGTTCAAAAACGCGCAACACATTTCCAGGCTGCGAAGTTTCCCACCGGTCCAAAGGCGTCAGACTCGGAAGCTCGCCTTTTAACCGAGTCTCTTCGGCAGTGGGAGCGGGCACCGCACGAATCGTTTGCGGTAACCCATCCGCCGAATAGCTTTCGCCGAACATTGTGTTCTTAGAAGGCACGGAGCCGTTGTTGTAAAGCGCCGCGCCCCATAACATCGCGCCATGCGTCATCATGCTTGTTTTTACTTTCAGAACTTCCGACGCATGGCACCCGGCGGTGCCGCACGTTTGCGCCGCAACGCGCAAATCTCCCGGATTTACGAAGCGCACGTACTCATAACTTTCGCGCAGCCATTTTGTGTAAGAGCGTACTTGGTTCGCTGAAGTATCCGCGAGCCCGGCTTCGCGTGGCGGAACATGCGCTTTTCTCTTCGTTTCTTCATAGATCGAAGACTTTTGCGCAGTCCCCGCTGGAACACTCGCGCTCGAGTCGCCGCCGTGGCAATCGGTACAAGCCAAACGAACCGTCCGCGTCGGATGCATGGTCGGCTCATCCGTGCCCACATGGCAACTTACGCAACCACTATTTTTTCGATCAACTTCTGACCGCGTCTGCCTGACCAGGCTGTCCTGTTGAGTTTGAGAATGCGCATTCGTTCCTGCGATTAGCCAGAGGAAAAGCCCCGAAACAATACAAAGCGAGCAAACAGCTACACGTCTCCCAAAGAGGCTTCCCCGCAACTTTTTCACGATGCCCAACCACACCATCAAAACGGCTCCGATAACCTGCCCTGATTTCTCAGAATTGAAATCGAATATCTGTGAAAAATGAAAATAGTGTTTTCCCAGTGTAAATGTCGCGCAAGCCCTGCCCCGGAATCAGCGTTGCGGCGCCCGCTGTAATAGAAATATTCTCTGTCAACGGCGGGCGGTATCGAACGCCCACGCTTGAATCGGTCCCAATCGCATGGTGAATCGGCGAAGCGAAAAGCACGAGCTCTAATGGCTCAGTATCCATAAACCGCAGATAATTCACGTTCACAAATCCTCGTAGTTTCGGCGTCACATCAAAATCAGCGCCCGCATTTACAAGAAAGATCCCCGGATTGACAAAATTTGATTGCCCCTCATCCTTGTTGGACCGCAAATCCGGAATCAGGCTGTTACCGGAGTTGAGTGCAACACCGGTGCCGGTGAGCCGAATACTCTCGCGATTCCACAGACTGAAAATCCCGCCCGCAAACTCCGGGAAATCGTCAATCGAGTCGAATCCGCGCGCGCGGCCGCTCTCCGGATGAGCCGACCCCGAAGAATAAAATGCCGACCCTTTAAAACGTATCCAGTCCTTGTCCACCGAAAGTTCCAGCGCGGCCATCTGCGCATTGATCGTCACCGCGCGCCCCGCAATTCCGTTGAAACTATCGTTGCCAAGGGCTTGATAAAAAGCATGCGTCAGATTGATCGGCCCAATATGCCCGTCACCCGTCCATCCCAAGTAGGCGGCATGGATGCTGTGCGGGTGCAGAATACCTTGCGAAAAAACCGCGCCAATCGGAGCAGGCCGCGCCAAAAATCCATTGTCATCGTAATGAATGGTCGCGTCGTCTTTGTTGTAGTGGACGCTGAATTGTGCTGTGTAGCCCTGGAACAAGAAATCCTGGCGATAAACATTGCCGATAATCACCTGTTGGTTCCGCAGCGCCATCGAATTCAAACCGCTATTTGTGTTTTTCTCCAGGAAATTGAAATAAGCAATGTTGTATTGCCAGCGATTCGACTCTAAATTCCCGAAAATCCGAATCCCGGGTTGTTCCTCCACAAAAAGAAACCCGCGAAAGTCGCTGTTGAATCCCTGAATGCCCGCTCGTACCGAAATAAAATCGAAATTCGGGCTCAGGTCACGAAGTTTCACTTCCGCAAACGCTTCTTGCAGTCCGACATGCGAATCCAGACGCGTGGTCCCTTTGCGCACGTCCACATTCACAATGCCCAGCTCCTGTACATCCAGATAATTCAGGCTGATCGCAGGAGTGATGCGGATTCGCCAATCCACCGGACGGAATGAAGTGTCCCCATGAAATAATTCGAACGAAAACAAGAACACTTGGTCCACAAAAGCCTGGTTGCCCTTGCCGAAAAAACCGGTAGTTCCAGGTTGCGCCGTGCTCACTCCCGTCGGCGTTGGCAACCGGCGTCCGTCGAAAAATGTGTCGCTGATAGCCGTGAAATTAAAAAATGTTTGTTGCCCGAAGATCGGCACATCGCCTTTCAATTTGTTTGTATCGAAAGGATCCCACAACTTTCCCTTCACATAAGGATGCTCGCCGCCGGTTCCGTAGCGGTTCCACTCCGGCATCGTGAGTAGCCAACGATCGGGCTCCGCGCTGAAAACCGGCGCTGCTTGCGGCGGGGCCACTGGCGTGGCCATTCCTGTTCCGATTGTTAATTCAGGATTCTGTCTCGCCTCGGGATAGCTAATCGAGGGTGGTTCTTCAAGTGTCGTAGGATTATTTGGTGCGACTCGCGGCGGCAACTGCGGGAGATTCGATGGGCCTGAAGCAGCCACCATTGGAGCAGCCATTAGCGTAATTTCTCGAATCAACGCTTCGCCGGCATTCACCTGGATGCCGTCTTGCACGAACTTGTCGTAACCTTCCCCTTCGATTTCCAGCTCATACGAACCCGGCAGTATGTCGATGAACCGGAAGACTCCTTGGGCATCGCTATTTTTCTTCGACTCAAATCCGCTCGCTTGGTTGCGCAATAACACGGTCGCGCCGATAACCGGATTCTTGCTCACATCGCGAACAATTCCTTGTATCGCTCCTTTTTTCTGCGCTGTCTGCCCAGGAATTCGTTGTTGCGGAATATTTTGCTGAAACCACGCTAAGTCCGCAGCGCATGTTCCGCTGCAGAAACACAAGCCGCACATCAATAGATGCACGAGAAGATATCGCCGAATTGATTTTCGCAAAAGCGCGTGGAACGCCCGGCACACCGATTATTCCTTAGTCACAATAAGAATTTTTCTTCGAGTAAGCCCTGTCGGTTCTTGCTATCACATGTGTTTCAGGCGGGGCAAGATATTTCAGCCGTGAATTCCCCTGCGGTTTCTAAACCATTCGTGCAAATTGCAAAACGCCGTGTTGAGTGCCGCGTAAAGCTGTGGTACGAATAGCGCCACGCATGCGTGCATGCTCTCATCACGGTTTAAAACGCCTCTCCATGCGATGCAAATTGATCGGCGTCATTTTGTTTTCTGCCGCACTTTGCTCATGTGGAGGAAGCAGTAGCCCTACCCTTATCTCTCCCCCTCCACCACCAACCGTTACGCTAACGCAGAGCGATGTTTCAGCAATTGTGCAAGCTGCTGCTGAAGCCGTGAACTCAGACACCATGGTCATCGCCGTCGTTGACAGGCTCGGACGCATTTTGGCGGTGTACAAACAGCCTTCGGCCCCTGCATTGGTTCAGGGAAATTTCAGTCAGATGGTTCGGTCAGACGATCTCGCCGTTTCCTTAGCACGCACGGGAGCTTTTTTCAGCAATAATCAAGCTCCGCTTTCCTCACGCACCGTTCGTTTCATTAGCGGCACGCATTTCCCGCCGGAAGTGATGAACACTACCAATGGCGCGCTCTACGGCATCGAAAACACGAATCGCGGCTGCACTTTAACCGTCGGTCTTTCTGCCACGGTCCCACCGGCAACTACAATTTCCGGCATTAGCCCCGGGCTAGGAATTGCCACCGGCAAAGCCGACGTAAATGATTCGCAGCAAACCGCCGTAAATCCCGGAGGGGTCCCGATTTTCAAGGATTCGCAAGATGTTGGAGGAATCGGCGTCACGGGCGTGCCGATCGACGCCGCGGAATATGCCGCGTTCGCGGCCGCAGGAATGATTGCTGCGGGCGGTCCGAGCGCAGCCACAGATCAAGTCGGCTTTCCGCAGTTTCCTTCGCCCGGCGTGGTCACCATCAACGGGATTACGCTGCCGTTCGTAAATCAAACAACACTTCCTGCTGACGCCACCGCTCCCGGAACATTTAATTCCGCCAACTTTTCGGTCGGCCCGTTGGCCAGCCCCGGCGCTCCGCCCGATCAGAATTTACTCGCAGCCACGAATGGACCGCTCGGTGGTTTGACCGCGGCGCAAGTGACTCAAATTATCAACGCCGCCGTGGCCACCGCAAACCAAACCCGCGCGCAAATCCGTTTGCCGCTCGGCTCCAGCGCGAGAATGGTGATCGCGGTGAGCGATCTCGATGGGACTCTGATCGGACTTTACCGAATGGCGGACGCTACAATTTTCAGCATCGATGTCGCCGCTACCAAAGCGCGCAACGTAATTTATTTCAGTAGCACTTCGAGGATGCCGCAAGACTTAAACCAAGTGCCCATCGGTACCGCAGTTACGAACCGCACCATCGGTTTCGGCGCGCAGCCATTCTTCCCGCCGGGAATTGACGGCTCCTCCGCAGGCCCTTTTTTCAATTTGTACGCACAAGATGTAGCCAACCCTTGTACGCAAGGATTCCAAATTCCCAGCTCAAGTTGGCCCAAAGCGAACCAAAGCGGCATCGTGTTCTTCCCTGGTTCTGAACCGCTTTACATCAACGGAGTGCTCGCTGGCGGATTAGGCGTCAGCGGCGACGGCGTAGATCAGGACGATTTCGTTACGGCGGGTGGCGCTGTAGGATTCGAAGCCCCTGCATCAATTCGCGCGGACCAAATAATCATCGACGGTGTGCGCCTTCCCTATCTAAGTTTCCCGCGAAACCCCACGCAGTAAGCTCATCGCCGATCTTAGGAATGTAAAAAAGAAAGCACCAATATCGCCCGCAAAAGTTAAACCGTGGTTTCCAATATTCACTTCGCTGGAGTCTTCCGCCGCCATTCATCAATCATGTTCGCCACGAGCCCCGTCCAGCCGGTCTGATGGCTCGCTCCCAAACCAGCGCCAGTATCACCATGGAAGAATTCGTTAAATGTTAGACAATCTCGCCAATGCGGATTCTCCTGAAATTCCTTGGACTCGCCAAAAACTGGACGGCGGCCGTCGCCATCACGCCGAAAAATCCCAATCATGCGATTGGCAATCTCGCCGGCCATGTCGCGAATTCTTGTGGCTCCCTGCTCCAGGAACTCGGGATTCTTAAGGTCGGCCCCTGCCAATTCCGTATCGCGAAAAGCGTCAGCGAACTTGACCAAAGATTCCAGGATCAGATACGAAGTAGGAAACCAAACAGGTCCGCGCCAATTCGAATTACCCCCTTTTATATTGACGTCCGCGTCCCCCGGCGTGTACCGCACTTCATTGTCCGCAAACGCAAACGGAGTTTGTTCGTGAAATTTGGAAAGACTGCGGATTCCGTTCGATGAAAGGAATTCTTCGGGATCGAAAAGGCGGGCCACGATGCGCGCCAATTGGGCGCTATCCACAATGGAGAGGACGTGGCAGCGCACGCCATTGCGGGTTTCCGTGTGACAGGCGTGGCCCGCAAGGTCGGGGCGATTTTTGATAAACCAGTTCAAATTGGACATGAAGTTGGTCAAGTAGGTTGACTCATCCTCGCGGATAATTTCGACGCCTAACATGGGAATCAGGCCGACCAGCGAGCGAACGCGGAACTTGTGGAATTCACCGCTGGAGAAACGCAGGACGTCGTAGAAGAAACCTTCTTTTTCGTCCCAAAGCTGATAATCACGACCGCCCATCTTTTTCATGGCCGCGCCGATGCCGATAAAATGCTCGAAGAACTTGGTTGCAAGTCCTTCATACACAGGACGTTCCCTGGCTAGCTCCAAGGCGATGCGCATCATATGCAGGCAAAAAAAACCCATCCAGCCTGTGGCATCAGACTGTTCCAAAACGGCGCCAGCAGGGAGCTTCTGGCTGCGATCGACGACGGTGATGTTGTCGAGGCCGAGAAAACCGCCTTCGAAGACATTCAGGCCCTGGCTATCGACTTTGTTCACCCACCAGGCGAAGTTGATGAGCAGCTTATGGAAGCATTTTTCGAGGAATTCCTGGTCGGCGACGCCGGTGCGCTCTTTCTCCATCTGGAAAATGCGCCAGCAGGCCCACGCCTGCACGGGCGGGTTTAAATCCGAGAATTCCCACTCATAGGCCGGGATCTGGCCATTGGGATGCTGGAACTGTTCGAATAAAAGCATCCACAAATTTTCTTTGGCTTCGCTGAGGTCCACCAGCGCCATGGTGACACAATGAAACGCCAAGTCCCAGGACGCAAACCAGGGATATTCCCATTTGTCGGGCATGAGCATTACGCGCATGGAATTCAAATGGCGCCAATGCATGTTGCGGATTTGTTTGCGAGAGGCAGGTGGCGGAGAATTCGGATTATCTCCATCGAGCCAGAGAGCCACGTCGAAGAAATAGACTTGTTTATTCCAAAGCATGCCGGAGAGAGCTTGCCGCTGAATCATGCGTTCTTCCGGTGTTGCGGCGCCGGGGTGAATCGCGGAGTAAAACTCGTCGGCTTCCTCCCTTCTCTCTTTGATGATCTTGTCAACTTGAACGAAGAAAGACTTGCCGCTTCGTAATTTCTGGTCCGTTAGACGCAATGGCAGAACGACAGATTTGCCGGCGGGAATTTTCAGCGTGTAATGGAAACAAGCTTTAGTCCCTACTTGCTCGGGATTCACGCAGTCTTCGCCGTGGATTACGTGGCGATGGAAAGCGTCCTTTACATATTTGGTGTTGCTGGCGTGGCCTGGACCGAAAACGCGTTCGGTGTTTGTTTCGTTGTTGGTGAAAAGCACTTCGTTTGGAGTGGGACCATAAAGGCGCATCAAACCCAAGCGGTAATCAAATTGCAAATTCTCGAGGGGCTTCGTATGGGTGGAATCGGCTTCGAGGACGGCCAAATCGTCTCGCGCCGGGTCTAGTCGAATTACAGGTTCGGTTCCTTTCGATGCGGCCCAGGCCCAAGTGTTTCGAAACCAGAGGTGGGGCAGGATGTGCAAAACAGAGTCTTGCGGCCCGCGATTGAAAATTTCAATGCGGATGCAGGTGTCTTGAGGGCCGGCTTTCGCATATTCGATGAAGATGTCAAAGTAGCGGTTATCGTCGAAAATACCGGTATCCAGGAGCTCAAACTCAGGATCCTTTCCACCGCGGCGGCGATTTTCTTCAACCAGTTCGCTGTAGGGAAATTCGTTCTGGGGATATTTGTAAAGCATGCGCATATAACTGTGCGTGGGCGTGTTGTCGAGATAAAAATAATATTCTTTTACATCTTCGCCGTGGTTGCCTTCGGGTGAAGTGAGTCCGAACATGCGCTCTTTCAGAATGGGGTCGCGTTCATTCCAAAAAGCCAGCGCGAAAACAAGAAGCTGATAACGATCGCAGATGCCGGCGATTCCGTCTTCTCCCCACCGATAGGCTTTGCTGCGCGCCAAATCGTGGGGCAAAAAATTCCAAGGGTCGCCGTTTGCGCTGTAGTCTTCGCGAACGGTACCCCAGGCGCGTTCGCTGACATAGGGACCCCAGCGCCGCCAGCGAGGCACGCCACCTCGATCGGAGTCTTCGAGGCGTTTGTGCTCGGCTGAATTCGAACTGGATTTTTTGGGCATTGAGGATCAGCGCAGCAGAGCGTTCACCTGCTTCATCTGGCCGGCGAAACGGGCGGGATCGTAGGCGGAGGGATTTTGCAATTCTTGAAACAAACCTTTGATTGCCTCGCGCAACTGGGCGGAATTTTGCGATTTCTGGTTTTGGTCGTAGGCGAGAAACAGGGATTGGATGGCCATAGCGGCTTGCGCGGCGGAATGTTCGCCCTGCGCGGAAATATTCTCGGCGTCGGCTGAGAGTTTTTGGAGAAGGTGCAGAGTGATTGCGGGATCGTAAGCGGTAGAGTTGATTTTTGACGTCAGCTCATCCGCCAGGTGCGCTGAATGGGTGGCCGAGGCTGCGACAGCATCGCGGTCGGGATTCAGTTGGCTCATCAGTTGCGCGAGGCGCGTTAGCTCGGTGTCGAGTTTCTCGGCATTTTCTCCATCCAACTGCTGAACCACATCGTGGAAAACGGTATAGCGCGAGGGATTCCATGGAGGATTTCCGGGGCGGCGGCCCGGATAACCGCGCGCCTGCCGCCAACTTTGCTCGGGAGGAGTGAGGCTGTGATGGCAGGCGTAACATTGCAGCTCAGAATATTCCGGCCAAACTTTTCCGTGCGAGCGCGATGCGAGACGTAGAAGAGATTGTCTAAGCTGGACGGCTTGTCCGGTGGTGAGTTCGCGAACGTTGTACCACGGGTCCGTTCCGAGGGCCTCGCCGGACTCGCCCGGAACTTTCCAGTGGCGCGGCATTACGTCAGAAAACGTATCCAGTTCGAAGAAAAGATCGGGATGGCCGGCGGCGATCATTTCGTGATCGACAGACTTTTCGTCGTTGCCAAGGTGGCAGCTCAGGCATTTTTCAGTGCGTTTTGTCAGGTCGCGCGTGTCGTACATACCCAACGCGAGGGATTTCTGGTGTGTCCAATCGCGCTCGGTGTGCGGGCCGAGCCACCCTGCCGCCGGTCCGTGGCAGCTTTCACAGCTCACGCCTTCGCTTAATTCGAATGTGCGACCGCGCAGGTTTTGTGGCACGTCGAGCGCGTGGCAGGCGAGGCACTTCGGCGCAGTTTCGGCGCTGCCGAGAGAGAGAATTTTGGCCATGCGTTCGCCGATTGGGCCGGTGAGAGCGGCGTAGGCTTTGGAGTGTTTGTCCTTCACGATCCAAATGCTGTATTCATTTTGCAAAACGCGGCTATCGGTGCGCGGAACGATGCTTCCGTGACAGGTGGTGGAGGCACAGGAACCCGGCCCAGTGTATTTGCCGACGGCATCATCCGGGGTCGCGTGAGCGAGCGAGAGAGCAGGCCGGCTTTGCGCGTAAGCTTCGGACGGGACGAGCACGAAACTGACAAATATGGCGAGAAGGAGTGAACTGTTCAGGGTGCGCGAGCGCGCTGCCTCGAGTGTCGTTTTCATTTTCCGTTTGGCAGGAGACACGCGCCGCGGAAACAGCGAAAAAATCAGGAAACCGAGTTTTTATACTATCGGGTTTGAGTTAAGTCAACGATATCGGCAGGTCGTGGTGCCTTACTTTCAATTCCACCGTGGGTTGCGTGGCCAAGAGCAGCTTTTTCGCTCCGCTCAAAATAACAGCGGGAGGGAACCGGCACGATTTGTGGTGGCCGCAGTGTGCGGGCAAATAAAGATGACGCGCAGAAGGCCGCAGCTAGGCAGGCGCTACACTTAGACCTAAGGCAGCAATCAGGGGGGCATTACGATTTGGAATTTCAACGCCACATTTAATGCCCTAGGCGACGCCGGCCGAAAAGGCGGCCTTGCTTGGGATGAAAATATGGGGATTTCGCGGGTAGCGTCGCAAAATGGCTCCAGGGACTGAAGTCCCTACTCTGATGGCGCGAATTTACGACGCAGTTCCTGCCGTCTAGTGATCCGCAAGGGATGAGCATTCGCTCGATGGCGGATGACGGCGAGCGCGTACGGCTCACTTCTCGGCTAGATCTTTTTTAATTCAGTCCACGGCACATTCGGCACAACGTGCGCGCTGCCATCTACCAGCCGAATGTTCGCCGTTTGCATGAGTGAATTGACAAAAACCACTTCGAAAACGCCCTCATGTTGATTGCTTGAAACATGCTCACCAATCTTAGGGGTAACCAGTTTCGCGCCAGTTGACATTTGGTCCTCCAGTTGAGAGCAGTGTACCGCAAGTTTGCAGGCTACAGGTGCGCCACCCTTATAATGTTACTGTTTAGGTTGGGTGGACACGGGTGTAGCGGCCAAGACGCGGAGAAAAAGGCAAAAGTCGAACTGTAAAAAGGAGCAACAAAATGATACCGATGTGCCAGGCGATGTTGGAAGAGCTTGAGCAAGAAGCGGCAACGACCCGGCGAGTGTTGGAACGCGTGCCGGAAAATAAATTGTCGTGGAGGCCGCACAAGAAGTCGATGACCTTGGGCCAACTGGCGCTGCACACAGCGTCGGTTCCCGGAGGCATAGCGAAAATCTCACAGGGCGATGAGTTTGACGCGTCGCAGGCGAACTTCGGCGCGGAGCAGCCGAAAAGCCTGGGCGAGATTTTTGCGGCGCACGATGAAAGCGTGCGCGCGGCGGAGGATTGCCTAAAAGCAATGACGGAGGAAAAGGCCAAGGGGATCTGGCGGCTGAAAATGGGGACGAAAGAAGTGATGAGCGTGCCGCGGGCGGCATTGCTGCGCGGGATCATGCTGAATCACTGGTATCACCACCGCGGACAGTTGTCGGTTTACTTGCGGTTGTTGGATGTGCCGCTGCCGTCGATTTATGGGCCTAGCGCGGATGAAAATCCGTTCGCGTAAGAAATCGTAGATCGAGCCATATTGATTTCTCGAGCTATGTCACAACATGGATTCAGGTGCCTAACTCTTGCCGTGAATTTACGGCGGGGTTGCAACCCTGCCCTTCCGGGAATTTCTGATGGGCGCTCGGTCCGTCCGCTATTGCAGACAAAGATGCCGCCCTGAAGGCCGCGGCGCTACATTTAGACCTTGCGGTGTTGCCTTCCTTGACCAATCGCTGGATTCAAACGTCGGGCGCCTGTCCTCTTCTGCCCATCGTTACATTTGAACCTTGCAGCCCAGCCTTCCATGGCCTCCGCTAGATTTAAAGCTTGGAAATTATTGCTCGCGCGTTTCTGGACTTGCTTCTGCGGATTTGTTATATGAAGCATGCGTAGCCCAACTCTCAGAAATTGTTTCCGCCAGAAGATTGAGTTCCTCCCGGACGGGGAGAGTGACGTTTGGTTTTCGAAGACCTCAGGGAAATTCAGCGCCAGTTCGGTTACATACCCGCCGATCAGCTCAGAAGTCTGGCAACGAAAATTGACGTGCCGCTATCGCGGCTGCATAGCGTCGCCAGTTTTTATACGCATTTTCGCCTGAGTCCTCCGCCCAAAGTGGATGTACGAGTTTGTCAGGATATGTCGTGCCATTTGCGCGGTGCTTGTGAATTACGCGCGGATTTGGAACGCGCTTTTCCGCAGGTGGAGAAAACGGATGTTCGCGTAAGTGGCGTTTCCTGCCTGGGGCGTTGCGACGAAGCTCCTGCGGTTGCGATTAACGATCGCATTTATAGCAACGCGAACCGGGAGCGTGTGACGGAAATGGTGGGCGGCGCGCTCGCTGGTGGTGAGCTGCCGCGCGCTGGCCATGTGCGACGCGGCGCTAAATGCGCGTCTGATCCTTACGCTAACGCAGAGGGAGCGCGTTATACAGCGGTGAGAAACGTCGTTACATCGCGCGATTGGAATTCGGCATTTGCCACATTAAAAGCTTCCGGGCTGCGCGGCCTTGGCGGCGCGGGCTTCCCTACTGAATCAAAATGGCAATTGGTGCGACAGGCCGCCGGGGCCGAGAAATATGTGGTTTGTAATGCCGATGAGAGCGAGCCGGGTACGTTCAAAGACCGCTTCATACTCACGCACCTGCCGCACTTGGTGATCGAAGGAATGATTCTGGCGGGCGCTCTGACTGGAGCGCGCACGGGAATTCTTTATATACGGCATGAATACGAAGAGCAGGAAGAACTTCTTCGAGAAGAAATTCGAAAATGCCGCGAACAGGGGTTGATCGGAAAAAATATTCTGGGAAGCGAATTTACTTTTGAATTGGAGACATTCGTCAGTCCGGGCGGATACATTTGTGGCGAGGAAAGCGCGTTACTGGAAGCGATCGAAGGAAAACGCGCGGAGCCGCGAAATAAGCCGCCTTTCCCTGTTCAGCAAGGGCTGTGGAATAAGCCGACGGTGATCAATAACGTGGAAACGTTTGCGAACGTGCCTTCAATTTTGATTCGCGGCGTGGATTTTTATAAAGCGCAAGGCGTTGGCGGATGCGCGGGGTTGAAATTTATTGGGGTGAGCGGGGATGTTGTGCGGCCGGGCGTTTATGAAGTGCCGATGGGCACGCCGGTATCGGAATTGATTTTTAAATATGCGGGTGGGTTGCCGGATGGGAAGAAATTAAAAGGCTTCGCGCCGTCGGGACCTTCTTCGGGTTATTTGCCGGCTTCGATGGCGGATGTGCAGCTGGATTTCAAATCGTTGGCAGATGCGGGATCGATGCTTGGATCGGGCGCGCTGGTGGTCTGCGCAGAAAACACATGTATGTTGGACATGGCGCTGAACTCCACTCGATTTTTTCGCAACGAATCGTGTGGCAAGTGCGTCCCGTGCCGGGTAGGCTCGCAAAAAATGGTTGATTTGCTGACTTCCTGGGCGGCGGGCGAGGGATCGGCGAGCGACATGACGTTGATCGACGAGCTTTCCGACGCTTTGCGGCTTACTTCAATTTGCGGACTGGGGCAAGTGGTGCCCGCGCCGATCTCGTCGGTGATAAAACATTTTCGAAGTGAAGTGGACGCGCATTTGACGCAACACAAGTGCCCGTCGGGAATTTGCGTCACTAGTAAAGGCCGGCAGAAAATTCCGTCCATGGCCGCGAGACTCGCATGAGCGCGAACGCCAGCGGCCTCGTTGAACTGACGATTGACGGGAACAAAGTTTCCGTTGCGACGGGAACTACCGTTTTCGATGCGGCCCGCATGCAGGGTATTTCCATTCCAACTTTATGCCACCAACAAAATGAGACGCCGGTGGGAGTTTGCCGGATGTGCGTAGTGGATGTGGGAGCGCGGGTTTTCACTGCGTCGTGCGTGCGACCAGTGGAAGCGGGCATGGTGGTGAACACGAATTCGGAAAAAGTGCAACGTGCGCGGCGGACGCTGGTGGAATTGCTGATGGCGGATCATCCGAGCCCGTGCACGCGCGAACAGCATTCCGGAGACTGCGAGCTGGAAGCGATGGCGCGGCGGGAAAATGTGACGCGTCCGCGCTTCGCGCCGCATAACACGGGGCGCGCGAAAGACAACTCGTCCCCCAGCATCGCGGTGGATTTTGATTCGTGCATTTTGTGCGACCGGTGCGTTCGCGGATGCGGTGAGATTCGCGATCATTTTGTGTTGGCGCGCATGGGCAAAGGCACGGCGGCCGGGATTGCGTTTGACGACCAGCGAGCCATGGGCGAATCGTCGTGCGTTTCGTGCGGGGAGTGCATGGTTTCTTGTCCTACTGGCGCGCTAACGAATAAAGTCTTCACGCATGCGGCGCTCGGGGCGGGGCTGACGTTTGAGAATGTACCGGTCGAGGAACTACAACAGCTTCCATTTTTTAAAGGCGTGTCGGGAACTTTTCTCAGCTTGAATCGCGGAGCGGTGGTGCGCAGGCACTTCAAGCGCGGAGACATTATTTGCCGTGAAGGCGAGTACGGATCGACCGCGTTTTACATACTGGAAGGCAAGGCGCGGGTTTCGATTTCGAACCCGATGGCGCATGTGAAGACTCAGGGGGTAGTGAAGAAATTTCTGGGAAAACTTTGCAGCTCGCTAGCGCAGCGTCAGCAGGACCGGCGTGAAGAGGAAACTTACAGCAGGTGGATACCGATCGACGCGCCCGTAGATTTGGAATACGACAGTCCGGTAGCTGAGCTGAATGCGGGAGACCTTTTCGGGGAGATGACCTGCATGAGCCTGTACCCGCGGTCGGCGACGGTGCGCGCGGAGACGGACTGCACCATGCTGGAAATGCTGCGGAACGTTCTGGACATCATGCAGCGAAACAAGAATTTTCGAACGCAACTGGAAAAATCATACCGGCAAAGGGCGTTGGACAGCCATCTGCGAGCGGTACCGGTGTTCGCGGAGCTGACGGACGAATTCGTTAGCAGTCTGCGCGAGAACGTTGAGCTGGTTCGTTATTCGCCAGGGCAAGTGATTTGCCGCCAGGGGGAGCCGGCTGATTCTTTTTACTTGATCCGCATCGGATTCGTGAAAGTTACGCAGTTGCATATGGGCGGCGAAATGGTGATGGCATATCTTTCGCGCAGCGAATATTTCGGCGAAACAGGCTTGCTACGCGAAGATGTGCGCACGGCCACGTGCACGGCGCTGGATCATGTGGAGGTGGTGCGAATCGGAGCGAATGATTTCAAACGCATGCTGGCGGAATATCCGCAAGTCCGCGGGAAACTCGAGGCGGTGGAACAAGAACGCATGGAGATGAACCGTACGCGGCTTGCGGTGCTGCAGAATGTTCCGCTCGATGATTTTCTGACGCAAGGGTTGATGGAAGCGCAGAGCCTGCTGTTGCTGGACCTGACGAGTTGCACGCGATGCGATGCATGCGTGCGAGCTTGCGCGGACGCGCATGATGGAGTGACGCGGCTCGTTCGGGAGGGATTAAGGTTCGACCATTATCTGGTGGCGACATCGTGCAGGCAATGCCTGGACCCGTTGTGCATGGTGGGATGTCCGGTAGGCTCGATTCGGAGGCGCAATTCACTGGAAGTGATCATTGAGGATTGGTGCATAGGGTGCGGGCTGTGCGCGGAGAATTGTCCCTATGGAAACATAAATATTCACCCGTTTAATGTGATGGTGGAAGATCTGACATCACCAGGGCACAAGAAAGCCATGGTGAAACAGAAGGCGACATCGTGCGATTTGTGCACGGAGTATGCAGAACCGAGTTGCGTGTACGCGTGTCCGCACGACGCGGCACACCGGGTGGATCCGCGAAAATTCTTTGCCGGGCTGTTGAAGCCTGGGGCAGGCGCGGATAAAGCGCAGTAACCGGAAATTTCCGAGCGAACAAACAAATCCAGAGTGAATTACACAATTTAAAGTGCGCATTGACCGTACGCATCAGAAATGGCTGGCGGTTTCGCTCGTATTTTTGGGCGTGGGCAGCGCAGTGTATGTTTTTTACTCGACGCGATCCCCTGCCGGGCCCAGTGGCGGGAGTGCGGTGGGACTTACGTTCGGGATTGTGGGTTCGGCGTTCATGGTGTTTGCCGGATTGCTGGCTGCGCGAAAAAAACTTCCGGTATGGCGATTGGGACGCGCGCAGAGTTGGATGCGGGGGCATCTCTGGCTGGGACTGTTGAGTCTTCCGATGATTTTATTTCATGGAGGATTTCGATTCGGCGGACCGCTAACCAGCGTCTTGATGATTCTGCTGATTCTTGTGGTGGCGAGCGGACTTTTTGGGGCGGCGTTGCAGCATTACGTGCCGAATGTGATGACAGCGGAAGTGCAGAAAGAAACTATTTTCGAACAAATCGATCACGTACGCGCGGGGATGATCGCGGATGCGGATGCGCTGGTCGCTTCGACTACCGGTTCGGACGAACCGGCGGGCGTGAAGCGAGCAGCAAGGTCCACAATCGCCGTCCAGACTGTGGCGCTGCCGCAGGAAGGAGCGGCGGCGCTCTCCAGTTTTTACGTTCGCGAGGTGCGTCCGTTTTTGCAGAATGACGGCGGGGAACGCCATGCGCTTGCGGATGCCAGTAGCGCGCGCGCGATTTTTGTGGAGTTGAGAACGCTACTGCCTGCGGAAACACATGACGCGGTGAAAAACCTGGAAGATATCTGCGAGGAGGAGCGGCAGTTGCGGCGGCAGACGCGGCTGCATCATTGGCTGCATGGATGGTTGATGTTGCATATACCGCTTTCATTTGCGCTGCTATTGCTTGGGTGTGTGCATGCGTTTATGGCGCTGCGTTATTAAGGTGAGGAGCGAGGGATTGTGCGGCGAGCTAAGCTGACGACAAAGAAGCTTGCGCAACGCATCGACCTGAATTACTTCAAACACTCGCATCCGTTCAGGCGATTGCGATTTATTTTGTCGGTTAGCATGCCGGTATTGGCGCTGATTTGGCTTGGGTGGTTTGCGATTACTCGCAACGACCGAGTTTACAGCAGCGGGAAAATGTCGGCGAGCCATGCTGTGTTGACCGAAAGCTGCAGCTCCTGCCATGTGAAAGAAGCCGGCCTTTTCAGCTCTAAGACGAGCGACGGTGCCTGCCAGACTTGCCACGATGGGCCGATTCATCACGCGAACCAGGCCTTCACGCCGAACTGTGCCACTTGCCATCGCGAGCATCGAGGAAGTCTGCGGCTAGCGGCCACCAGTGACGCGAGTTGTACGCAATGCCACGCAGATCTTCGAGCAAACGGGACAGCCACTCATTACGCGCAAAACATTGATGGATTTAATTCGAGCCATCCGGAATTCGCCGCTGTGCGCGCTGGGATGGTTGATCCTGGCACGATAAAGTTCAATCACCGCGTACATTTGAGAACTAACCTAGCAGGCCCGAACGGAGCGGTGCAGCTTGCCTGCGGCGAGTGTCACCGGCCACCTGGATCCATTGGACCAGAGAGGTTTGGTTCGCAAGAGCCGAAACCTGCGTCCGTTGCACAGCAGCCCGAACCTCCATCCATGAATCCGGAGCGAGCGTACATGGCGCCTGTTTCGTACGCGCAACACTGCATTGGATGCCATGGTCTGCAATTCGACAAACGTTTTGCCGAGAGTGCGCCGCACGACACTCCCGCGGCGGTGCACGCCTTTGTCGCCATGAGGTTCCGCCAATACATCTTCACGCATCCGGCGGAGTTGCGCGTTACAAATTCGGACCCGAACTTGCCTCAAAAACCATTTCCTATTTCACCACGCGTGCTTACGCCTGAACAGTGGGTAACGGAGCGCGTGGCTGAGTCGGAACAGCTTTTGTGGAGAAAGACCTGCATGCAATGCCATGCAATGAGTTTTCCGGCGAGCCAGCCGCTTCCGGTGGTTGCAAAATCAAATATTACGGTTCGGTGGTTTCAGCATGCTGTGTTTAATCATGACAAACACCGATTGGCAAAATGTGAGGAATGCCACACGGCGGCGAGAACGAGCCAGGAAACTTCGGATATTCTTTTGCCGGGAATCAAAACGTGCGAACAGTGCCATCATTCCGGAAGCGAAGCAGCGGAGGCACGATGTTTCGAGTGCCACACGTATCATGATTGGAAAAAGGAAAAACCAGCACAAGGCAATTTCGAAATTTTCGGGCAAAAACGAGCGGGCTCAGTTGGAAAACCGGGGTTGAATTCAATCGCGGAGTAAGCGTTTTGCGGCGACGTTTATAGGCAATTTCAGACGGTCCTCGACTGGCGCCGAGGGACCGAGAGCAAACCATCACGGCAAAAACAAGATGCCGCCCGAAAGGGCTGCGCTACGAAATCAAAAGCTATTCGGTTGCTGTTTTCAAGATTCTGGCTTGCGGGCGAAACCTGCGGGGACTTGGGCCTTTGCGGACTTCGGATTGATCGGGAATGTCTTCCACTTCAACGACATCGGTAATCTTGTAGAAATTTTCCTTTTGGCAGACACGGCAGCGCAAATTCAATGAAGGAAAATTCTGTTCGTCAGAATTTGCGGCTGTATCTAACTTCAGCGAGGCCTGCTTATTTGCAACTCTCGCCGGTACGGGAATCGTCTCGCCGCAGAAATGGCAGCGCACGCCGTGATACTTCTCCATCTTGGTTCCCAGCGTCATTTTCAACCTCGTCTGGCGGATGATGTATAGCGGATAGGAGGCGAATTGTAACTCACTCCGCCCGGTAAATCACACTCAAAATTCTAGGGCAACTTATAGAACATATGCAAAGAACAGATGGAGTATAAGACCATTTGTATCTATGACATACGAGAAAGTGAAGGAGCGGAATCAGCTATCTCGCAGGATTTTCCGTGACGCTCTGATAGCATCGGAGTTATTGACCTGAGTATAGAGGCAAGTTAGACTCTGGTCTTCCAATCTAATCGCGCATTTTGCTGGAACACGCGGGTTCTCACGAAATGGGCGGCGCACCGGGGTGCCGGATGAGTGGTGCTGCGGGCCGTAGTGTCTCGCGCTCGAGTGTCAAGCGTCGTGCTTTATTTCTCTGCGCGACGTTGATTCTGTTCACGTGCGCAGGCGCGGCTCTGTCGCAAGAACCCGCCACAAGCCAACAACAGTCCACTTCGCAGCCGTCTAACCCTGCACCACAGACAGCCCAAGAACCAAATTCCAGTCCCGCGACGAAAACTCAGTCCCCTTCCGAAACGACCGAAGTTGACACGCAATCGACCGTGCCGTTTCAGTCGCACGTGAACCTGGTTCCGGTTCGGGTGGTAGTGCACGACGGAAGTGGGAAAGTGGTCACGGATCTGACCAAGGAAGATTTCCGGTTATTTCAGGACCGCCGGCCGCAGACAATTTCGAATTTTTCAGTGGAGACTCCGGCGTCCGCGGCGCAAGCGGTTGTGCGAGGCGCGGCCGGCAACACTCCGGCTGAGCAGCCGGATACGAATACGGGCGCAACTGGAAACCTTGCGATGCCCTCTCGGTTCGTGGCGCTCCTTTTTGATGACGTGCATTTCAAGTTAGAAGACTTAATGCAATCGCGCTTGGCCGCACTACGGTTTCTGGATTCTTCGGTGCAACCGAGCGAGCGTGTTGCGATTTTTACCACTTCGGGACAAGCGCAAGTGGATTTCACCGACGACCATGCCAAAATTCGCGAGATGGTGAAGCAGTTAATGCCGCATTTCATCGGCGGGTACGATCCTTCGGGCACTAGCCAGTGTCCGCCGATGAATTATTATGAAGCCGACCTCATTCAAAATAAGAATGACCATCAAGCATTGCAGGCTGCAACGGACGATGCGATAGCCTGTCAAAACTATAGCGGCTCAATGGCAACAGCCCAGGCGCGTAACTTGGTTAGTACGACGGCGATGGAACTTCTTCACGCCGGAGACACCAACACGGAATATGCAGTTCGACGACTGACCGAGGTTGTTCGCCGGATGTCGGCGCTTCCGGGGCAGCGCACGATTGTTTTGGTCTCGCCGGGATTTCTGACGCCGAATCATGAATACGATATTTCAGAAGTGATCGATAAAGCCAATCGTGCAAATGTTTTCATCAACACGCTGGATGGGCGCGGGCTGTACACGGTGGACGCGATTGGAGATGTTAGCCGGCCTGCTCCAGTTCCTTCCAACTCTGCGGCGATGGCGCTGGACCTGAGCTACCGGGTTACGGGCGAAGAACGCCAGTCCGACGTGTTGATGGATTTGTCGAATGGAACGGGCGGCTTTTATTTTCACAATAGCAACGACCTGGACGCAGGATTCCGCATGACTGCTTCCGTACCGGAAGTTTCGTACCTACTCGCGTTTATTCCGGAAGCGTTGAAATTTAACGGCCAATTTCACTCGATTAAAGTCACTGTTGCGAAAAAAGGAAGTTATACCGTTCAGGCGCGCAAGGGATTCTTCGCGCCGAAACACGGCCTGACACCGGAAGAAACGGCGAAACAGGATCTGGAAGAGGCGGTGTTCTCGCAGGAGGAAGAGCACGGCGTCCCTATCGAATTGCATTTGCAATATTTCAAGAGTGACGCGGTGAATGCGAAGCTCGCGGTACTAACCCATGTGGACGTGTCTCAGGTGCGTTTCGAAAAATCGCAGGGAAGAAATCTCGACGATTTATCGTTTGTGGCTGCTCTTTTCGACCGCAACGGAAATTTTATTACCGGTAACCAGAAGACAGTAGAGCTACGCCTGAAAGACGTCACGCTGCAACGGCTGAACCAAACAGGCATGACCGTGAAAATTGGATTCGACGTGAAACCAGGCGGTTACATCGTGCGCCTGGTTATGCGAGACTCAAAAGCGGCTAACCTATCCGCAAGAAATGGCGTGATTGAAATACCGTAAGACGGAGGATCAACAATGAGGCATCGCCGATTGGCCCTATACACATTTCTGCTGCTGGCATTTCTCGTGTTGGGAAGCTTCGGCGAACATTTGTTGGCGCGACAGTCGTCGCAAAGTGCCACAGCGCAGCAATCCGAACAAGCGGTCACGCAACTGCCGACAATCAAGAGCGAGTCCAGAGCGGTGCGCGTGGACGTGGTCGTCACGGACAAAAAGGGCAATTACGTACACGATTTGAAGGCCGAGGATTTCAAGGTTTACGAGGACAATAAGCAGCAACCGATTGTGAATTTCTCCTTTGGAATTAATCCTAGCGCCCCTGCTTCGGCACAAAGACGATATCTGGTGTTGTTTTTCGACAATTCAACGATGGCATTCAGCGATCAACCGCAGGCGCGTGCTGCGGCGGCAAAATTTATCGATCAGAACGCGGGTCCCGATCGCGTGATGGCGGTGGTGCAATTCGGCGGAAGCATCAGGATCGTGCAGAACTTCACGGCCGACCCCGTGCGACTGAAAAAAGTGGTGGAAACGATTGGAACCTCGGCGGTGAGCTCGAATGCCGAGACATCGACTATTGGCGCGCCGGTTAATGGAGATCCCTCTGCCGGACTCTCGAGCGCTGGTTCGGGAATGCTTGATCGGAGCATGATGAATTTTGGCGCACAGAGCCTGCTGCTGGCGATTCGAAATATGGCGCAAAGCCTGGCGACTATTCCAGGACGAAAGAGCATGATCCTGTTTACTTCCGGATTTGCTCTGACACCGGAGCGACAGTCGGAATTAACGGCGACGATTGACGTTTGCAATAAGGCAAATGTGGCAGTTTACCCGCTCGACGTGCGCGGGATTTCTACACCGATGTCGTTCAATCCAGGGAATTCGCAGGACGCTCCCAGCTTTGCTTCCAATCGCGGCCCAATCCAAAACGAAGCGTTGCAACCAGCGGTGCCGAGACTGCGGTTGGCCTCTTATCAGCCATCTTCTCCTAGTGAAGCAGCGTACTTTCAGCACGGAGGCGGCGGGGGTGGAGGCGGACACGGTGGTGGCACGGGCGGTGGAGGGACGGGTGGCGGGGGAACTACAGGGGGAGGCGGCGGGGGTAAAGGCGGCACAGGCGGAAGCGGCGGCACCGGGGGCGGAGGCAGAGTAGGCGGCGCTCCGGGTGGAACTTACGGATACACGAACTACACGCAGCCGAGGTCTATCGTTCCGCCATTCCCGCCGTCCGCGTCGGTAAATCAGCAATTGCTTTATGAGCTGGCGGAAGGGACCGGCGGATTTCCAATTCTCAACACAAACGATTTATTCGCGGGACTCCAGAAAATCGCGGCGGAGCAGAATGAATACTACCTGCTCGGTTATGTGCCGGGCGATTCCGGGGAAGGAAGTTGCCATACGCTGAAAGTAAAGGTGGAGGGTCACGGAGGAGCAAACGCCAGAGCGCGCAGCGGGTACTGCAACGGAAAACCGATTGACCCGCTGGCTGGAAAGCCGATCGTGAAAGATCTTGAGACTCGCGCGCAGACCGGGGCACCGACGCCGGGAGGTTCGCTGCAAGCGCCCTTCTTTTATACTTCACCGAATGAAGCGCGGATAAACCTGGCGATGGAAATTCCGTCGTCAACCATCGATTTCGAAAAAGTGAAGGGAAAATATCATGCGGATGTGAACGTTTTGGGCATCGCATATCGCACGGACGGAACTGTAGCTTCGCGGTTCAGCGACGAAATCAGCATGGATTATGAAAAAGACGATTGGCAGAAGTTCATGCAGGCGCCGATGCGCTATCAGAATCAATTTTCCATCGCTCCGGGACAGTACAAACTGGATGTAGTGCTTTCCGGGGGCGGACAAAAATTCGGAAAATATGAAGTTCCGCTGGCGATCGAGCCATACGACGGAACGACGTTTAGCCTGAGCGGAGTAGCGATGAGCAACCAGATGCGCCGTATTTCCGACACCGAAAGCGATCTCGATGCTGATTTGCTGGCCGATCGGCTGCCGATGATCGTGCAAGGCGTGGAACTGACGCCTTCGGGCAGTAACCACTTCAAGAAAACGGAGCGTGTGGTGCTTTACGCGCAGATTTACGATCCACACCTGGTGGACGCGAATCCGCCGGCGGTGGGATGCGAGTACGTGGTGATCGATCAAAAGACCGGAAAGAAAGTGTTGTCAACCGGCGGAATTCCAGTGGCGAATTTCGAGCAAAAAGGAAATCCGGTAGTTCCGTTGGCGCTGAAGGTTCCGATTGACACTTTTCCAGCGGGTGATTACCGCCTCGAAATGTGGGCTGGTGAAGCGGGCGGAGCGGTCTCAAAGATTAGAACAGTAACGTTTACGGCCGAGTAGGAATCAAAACTCTCAACAGCGAGTTGGCATGAGTTATGGCTCGGCAGCTATTTCTAATGAGAGAACTCAAACGCGAGAAACCCTTCGCGTGGGTTTCGCCCTTGCTGCACGTTGTTTATTCGGAGTAGACTACGGTTCCCGCATTGAGGCGTTATGGACAGGTCCCTATTTGCAGGCTTCGGACTGCGCGAGAACCCCTTCAGCGCTAACCCCGATCCCAAGCGTTTATTCCTGACGCCGCAAACCCGAAAAGCAATTAACGATATGGTTGCGGGAATCCAGTCGCGCCAAGGCCTGATTCTGCTTACGGGCGACGTCGGTACAGGGAAAACGACACTTCTGAATTCTTTGGTTGCCTGGCTGCACCGCGAAGGCATACCAAAATCTCTGATTGTGAATTCTCATCTTGAAATCAGCGAGCTGTTCGAATTGATGATTGCGGATTTTGAAGTTCCGGGCGCGGGGCAGGGTCGCAGCGCGTTCGCACGGTTGAACGCCTGGCTGTTGGAACTTCACCGCACTGGAACCACCGCAGCGCTGATTATTGACGAGGCGCAAGGCCTTCCATCACACACGCTGGAAGAGGTCCGGCTGCTGCTTAATCTGGAGACGGCGAGAGGCAAACTGCTCCAGATAATTCTTTCGGGACAACCGGAATTCGAACACACGCTCAGACGCGCGGAATTGCGCCAAATTCAACAGCGCGTGGGAATACGTTGCAGGACAGCACCTTTAACACAGGAAGAGACGCGCGATTGCATCCAACAGCGATTGCGCATGGCCGGCGGTTCGGATGATTTGATCTTTTCGCCCGAAGCGATAGGGGCTGCATTTTTTTATTCGCGCGGAATTCCACGGGTGATCAACCTGCTTTGCGAATATGCGCTTTTGAAAGCGATTGCCGGCGAAATACGTCCCGTGCCAGCGAGCATGATTGAAGACGCGTCGCGCGAACTGCAATTCGATTTGGACAGGCCAATTACATCAGCGCGAGCCGCCCAGATCGTTGTGCCGCGCACAAATTTAATCTCGATGCAACCGGTGTCGAACAAAGCAGCGATGGCGTTCGCTGCGGCAGCGGGGTCCACTGGCGAACGGCCTCAGGATGCGAAAAACATTAACGCGGCAGGACTCGCGGCTAGCGGAAGCGGGGCGCACAATCCGCCTGAGAAGCTCGCGACACAATCGTTTAGCCGCGGATATGTGGCTGGCGTTGCTCGAAAAGCGGAGCCGCAAGCTGGCAGGGCGATGCCTGCGCAGACCGTAACTCGGAACTTTCAACGCGCGAATACTGGAAATATGGAATCTGTCGATGTGGGAGAAATTATCGCTGATCTCGGGCGGTCCACGGCGGCGAGCGCGCCTGTGCGCATAAATTCGGCGGGGATTGGGAAGAGTGCGTCTGCAGCCTCGATCGCCAAACGTGAGATAGCCGAGGCGCGCGTCAGAACCGCGGAGGCAATAGCTGACACACGGGCTAGGACCGCGGAGGCGATGGCCGCGCTTTGTGCAAATTGGAGCGCGACATCGTTGCCACGAATTCGCGCTCGCATTAGCGGGCTTCGATCTTATGGACAGAGATTGTCGCGCCGATGTGCGGCGAAAGGATCGCTGCTATACGGGCGAATAAGCAGAGCGTCACCGGGGTTTGCGCGCGTAACGTCGTCATTTATTTCTTGGCTGAAGGAACCGCTTCCGATCGCCCCTTCCCTTTGCGGAAACAAGAAAGTGCGCGCGAATGGCGAAGAAGATGGACGATTGTCGGCGTTGAACAATATGTTGTGGGAGAAAGCGGAGCCTGTCCTTCGGTGGCTGCAGGCGCCGGCTCGCTCTGCGCAGCGGCATTAGAGGTGACGTGAGGCCGAATTCTTTCCGACTTTTTTGCGTTATCCCGCCCAATAATTAGCTGCGTCCCGGCTGCTGTGAACTTCTTTCGGCGAGGCCCGCGTTTTGCATCGAATCTCGGATGTTCAAAACGTACTGTGTGATCGCTTCCTGCTTTCTTGCTTGCGTCCAGGAGAACTCGTGCGCAAAAACATCCGCGACGCCGGCAACTGCGCTTAGAGATGTTTTCCAGTCGCGCGCTCCGATGCCCAGCCGGCGCACCAGGACGTCTTCCAGCGACATCGCCATTTCGTTGCGAATTGCGAATAGCGCTTCTGCACGCAGCAACATCATGTCAGCGGACAGAAGGCCAACCGGTAAATGGTCTTCTTTTGTTTGCTCCATAACATTTGGCGCGCTGGTGCCATATCGTCGAGCCAACTGCTTCGCGGTGTTTTCGGGCAATGCGTAGAGCTTTTGTAAAGTTTGCCAGCAGTCTTCGGAAAAACCGAGGGAACCAACTAGCGGGTGGTTTAAAGTCGGGCACTTCGAAATTGGAATGCCGAGATATTTTTGTACGGCGTTAATCGCGTCCTGAGCCATCGCGCGATAGGTTGTCCATTTTCCGCCCATGATGCTGATTAGGCCGGACTGCGCGTCGAGTTCCACTTCGTGGCTGCGCGCCAGCTTTCGGGTGTTTTTTGTCTTGCCGGAAGTTAAGAGCGGCCTGACGCCAGCGAAGCCGCCGAGGATTTGGCCCGCGGTTGCCGGGTTGGCGAGGTAACGATTAAGATGGCGCAAAAGATAGTCAACTTCATTCGCTTGCAAGTGAACATCTTCGAGAGAATGAACTTCTTCATCCGTAGTGCCAACCAGCAAACTTCTCTGCCAAGGAATTGCGAAAAGCACGCGACCATCTTCGGTTTTTGGAATGAGCAGCGCTTCCTTGCCGCCGAGAACTTCCAACGGCAGAATTATGTGGACGCCTTTGCTCCATCGAACGCGCGGGCGAGAATCGGGCTTAGCTAGCGTGCGAATCTTGTCAGCGTACGGCCCGGTAGCATTCACAAAGCAACGCGCGTGGACATTGAAGATCCGGTGCGAGATTTTATCTTCCACTGTTGCGGAAGCTAGTCTTCCGTTCGAGTCTTTTTCAAATCCAACGAGGCTTACATAATTCAGCGCTTCACCGCCTGCTTCAGTAAACGTCTTAACCAAAGTGATGTTGTAGCGAGCGTCGTCGAACTGGCCGTCGGCATAGACTACGGCTCCCCTCAGATTTTTTGAAGCCAGCTCGGGCATGCGACGAAGCGTCTCTTCTCGCGAGATGAAATAACTTGGCGCGAGATTGTCGCGGCCTGCAATCCAGTCATAGAGTTTCAAGCCGATTGAAAAATATGCGATGTCGATCGAGTTGAAACAAGGAACCAGGAACGATCTGACGTTCGTGAGAAAAGGAGCGTTCTGCAACATGTGAACCCGTTCACGGAGAGCTTCTTTGAGTACGAGGAATTCCTTTAAATCGAAGTTGCGAATGGCATCCTGGAGATAACGCACTCCTCCGTGGACCATCTTGGTAGATGCGCTGGAGGCGCCGCTCGCAAAATCCCCGGCTTCGAGTTGGACGGTCTTCAGCCCGCGCAATTGCGCGTCCAGGGCGCAACCGGAACCGCCGGCACCGCCGCCGATTACGCACACGTCGAAGCTCTTACCTACGATGGCTCGCAGAGCCTCGTCACGACTTTTCATGCGGCGCTGTTTTCCGGAGAGTTTTCTATTTTGTCGGGCTGAACTAGCGAGGCAAGCGGAAAAAGCTCATGGCTTGCTTGCAACCGCGAATTCTGGACAGGCGAGGCTAACGTTTGTTTCATCTCGGAAAGGGCGGATGCCAGGCGCGAGCCCATGTCAAAACGCCGCTGCGTTCGCGATCCAGCAAAAATGTACGATCAGGCCTTCGTCCCAAGCACAGACATTCCTTCGGCCGCTTCCTTCAGCGAAGTCAATTTCTTAGTTGGATCGTGCCATTCGCGTCCTTCGCGCCGCAATAGTTCCAGCGATTGCTCCGGACCCCAACTTCCCGCAGCATAGTTCGGAAAATCGCGAGGCGGGAGTGCTTTCCAAAGATCCAGGATGGGTTGCACGATGGTCCAAGAGGCCTCGACCATGTCGGCGCGCTGGAACAAAGTTGGATCGCCCATCATGCAATCATAGAGAAGCGTTTCATATCCGGTGGAAGGCCTGGTGCCAAAATAATCCGAATACTGAAAGTCCATATTTACGGCTCCGAGGCGAACCATGGGACCGGGAATTTTGGCTTCAAAGCTGAGTGAAATGCCTTCGTTCGGTTGAATATTTATGACGAGTTCGTTGGGCGCAATTTTTTCCACGGAAGTTTTTCGGAACAGCACAAAAGGCGGCCGCCGGAAGCGGATCACGATCTCGGTGGAACGCGTGGCCAGGCGTTTGCCGGTGCGCAGATAAAACGGCACGCCTGCCCATCGCCAGTTATCGATATTTAGAGCCAGTGCAACAAACGTCTCCGTATTCGATGCCTGATTAACGTTGGCCTCGGATCGATAGCCAGGGACACGCTTGCCATCGATCTCGCCTTCACCGTATTGACCGCGCACGGCGTGGTCCAAAACTCTTTCAGGATTCAGCGGCTGAATGGCGCGCAGAATTTTGGTCTGCTCGTCGTGAACGGCCTGCGCCTCGAAGGAAATCGGCGGCTCCATGGCCGTCAGCGTGATGAGCTGGAAGATGTGATTGGGCACCATGTCGCGGAGCGCTCCGGCGTTTTCGTAATAATCGCCGCGCATTTCGACGCCGAGTTCTTCCGCCACGGTGACCTGCACGTGGTCCACGTAGCGGCGATTCCACACCGGCTCAAAAATTCCATTGGCGAAACGAAATGCCAAAATGTTCTGGACCGTTTCTTTGCCCAGGTAGTGGTCGATGCGATAAATCTGATCCTCCCGCAGCACCTGGCCTATTTCATGATTCAACGAAACAGCCGATTCGAGATCGTGACCGAACGGCTTTTCAATCACTACGCGCTTCCATTTGCCGTTCTGTTCTTCGGTAAGCTTGGCATCGCCGAGTTGTTTTACAACAATAGGAAAAAAGGTCGGGCTGGTGGCCAAATAGAAAAGGCAATTGCCGTGGGTGTTTTGTTCCTTTTCCACCTGACCCAAAGTTTCGCCAAGCTTTTTGTAAAGTTCGGGATCCTTGAAATCCCCGGGAATGTAGTAGAGGCGCTTGACGAACTGGTCCCAGGAGGCTGGATCTACATCGCCGGTTAAATACTGGCGAATTTCCTGGCTCGTGCGCTGCCTGAAATCGTCGGTTGAAAATTGTTCGCGCGAAACCCCGACAATCGCGAATTCCTGAGGAAGCAACTTGCCCTGGGCCAGATTGTAGAGCGCGGGAAACAGCTTGCGCTTGGTGAGATCGCCGCCCGCGCCGAAGATAACCATGGCGCACGGAGGCCCCGGCCTGCCGAGCGATTCCTGAGACACCTGCGCTCCGTCAGAATTCTGTGCCAAGTTATCCTCCGCCTTTGCCGTTTTTTTGTGCGTGAATTATGAAAGCGCTTGCCGGATCGCTTGCTGCAAAGTTTTGAGCCCGGCTGCCAAATCGCCGGGAAGGTGCACGCGCAAAGCCCGGCGGCCACGTTCTGTCAACACGTTGAAATCACCACGCGCTTGCGCCGCTTTGACGATTCCAAATGTATATTTCTTTCCCGGCACCGGAAGGTCCGCAGCGTCATCGCAAGTGATTTGCAGAAAGACACCGGAGTTCGGACCGCCTTTGTAAGCCTGGCCGGTGGAATGAAGGAAACGCGGGCCGAAACCGAGACATGTGGCCACATGCTTTTTATCTCGCACGGACTCGCGAATCGATTGCAACTGCGTACGATTTGGCTCGTTTCGTTCGACGTATCCGAGCACCGCGAAATAATCGCCCGCCTTCAGGCGATTCACGTGCGCGCGCAGGTATCCAGTTAATGTGCCGTCTTTTCCTGCTGCTTGCTTCAGAGCCGCGGTATTATTCTCGTCGGAGTAGAGTTTGACGCCGTTCTCTTCGTAAAACGGCGTTTCTTGAGGGAGCGAGCCGGACTTTTCATACTCGTCAGTCAATTTGCGTGTTTCGATCTTGCTGGCTTCCACGTCGGGCTGGTTAAACGCGTTAATTCCGATGATCGAGCCGGCGACGGCAGTAGCGATTTCCCAGCGGAAGAATTCCTGCCCCAACTCGTAGTCGTTTGCGACTTGGATGCGTACGACCGGCTGTCCTGCTTTTTCGAGAGCAGAGACTCCGGCATCTTGTTTTGGATCTGCGCCATCTTCGAGCCTGACATACGCGAAGACGCGATCTTTACCGTAAACTTCCGGCATGCCTATGGATTCGCGGTCCACCGGAATTAAGCCCTTCCCTTCTTTCCCGGTGGATTCGGCCAGAAGCTGTTCCAGCCACGCTCCCAGGTCGGAAATGCCGGGCGAAGCAAAAATGGTTACTTTGTCGCGGCCACTTTTCTGGAGTGTTCCCAGAATTGTTCCCAGAATTACGCCGGGATTTTCGTCCGCTGGAACTACCGAAGCGCAGGCGTGGACCATTTCTTCGGCGCGGTCGAGAAACTTTGGGACATCAACGCCCTGTATAGCCGCCGGAATCATTCCGAAATTCGACAGCGCGGAATACCGGCCGCCGATGCTAGGCACGCCGTAAAAAATCCGGCGGAAGCCATGAGTTTCGGCGACTTTCTGCATTTGTGAGCCCGGGTCGGTGGTGGCGATGAAGCGCTTCCCTGCTTCGGCAGCGCCCACCGACTGCTTCACTTTTTCGTAGAAATATTGTTCGAAGATATTTGGCTCGAGCGTGGTGCCCGATTTGCTTGCGACGATAAAAATCGTCTTGGCGATATCGATCTTGCTCTCCAGCGTGCGGATTTGCGCAGGATCGGTGGAGTCGAGGATATGAACCTCGGGGTAGCCATCGATCTTCCCAAAAGTTTTTCCAAATACTTCTACGCAAAGGCTGGAGCCGCCCATGCCCAGCAAAACGAGATGCGTGAAACCTTCTTTATGGATTTCGGCAGCGATATTCTTGAAGTCAGCGTCGTGGGCGATTTGTTCTTCCACGATACCGAGCCATCCCAGCCAGCTGGCTTCGTCTTTATTAGTCCACAAGGAAGCATCGCGAGCCCACAAACGCTTCACTTTATTGTTTTTTTTCCAGTCCTCCAGGGCGGCTTTCACATTTTGGCCGAGATCGTCGGGAAGACTATAAGCGAGGTTATTTACGGCCGATGGGGCCGCTTTCTGAGTTCGCTTGCTGACAGCGGCGAGCAATTTGTCGAAGGCGTCTGCGAACAGCTTTACGCCGTCTTCGGTGAGCTTGTCGGTGGCTTCTTTCATCGAAATTCCCACCTGTGCGAGGGTTTCCATGGTTTCGCGCGCTGCCGGGACGTTTTCTTCCAGGCTTGCGCGTGGTTTTCCATGATCCCGAAATGCGTCGAACGTTGCCGGAGGAATTGTGTCAACGGTGTCCGGGCCGATCAATTCCGCCACGTAATAGGTGTCGGGGAAGGAAGGATCCTTAGTACTGGTGCTGGCCCACAGGACGCGTTGCGCTTGCGCGCCTCGCGCATCCAATGCGGCCCAGCGCGGGCCACTGAATATTTTTTTGTAACTCTGATAGGCGAGCTTTGCATTCGCGATGGCGACTTTGCCTTTCAGATTGCGCAGTCTTTGTTGTTGACCGGCATCGGTGGTTTTCTTGATTTTATCTTCCAGTTGGCTATCCACCAGAGTGTCGATGCGGCTGACGAAGAAACTTGCCACGCTGGCCACGCGGCTCAAATCGCCGCCCTTTTTGGCAAACTCTTCCAGACCCGCGATGTAGGCTTCCGCCACGCGCTCATAAACATCCTGCGCGAACAACAGCGTCACGTTGATATTGATGCCTTCGCTGATGAGTTGCTGGAATGCTGGGATGCCCTCTTTTGTGCCGGGAACTTTGATCATGGTGTTCGGACGGCCGACCAGCTTCCATAACCGTCGAGCTTCGTCCAAAGTTTCCTGGGTCTTGTGCGCGAGATAGGGCGATACTTCCAGGCTTACGTAGCCATCGCGGCACTTCGTTTGTTCGTACACTTGCTTAAAGGTGTCGGTAGCGTCCTGAATGTCTTTGACGGCGAGGATGTCGAAAATCCCTTTAGCATCCAGATCTTTTCTTTTCTCGAGCTCTTGCAGCGTCTGCGTGTAGTCAGTGCTACCGGTGATGGCCTTTTCAAAAATGGAGGGATTGGAAGTCACTCCCCGCAGGCCGTCTTCTTCGATCAGTCTTTTCAGTTCGCCCGTGGAAATCAGGCTGCGGCGAATGTAATCGAGCCATACGGATTGGCCAAAGCCGAGCAAGGCTTTGAGTGGATTTTCAGATGGTTTGCCTTCGCTGGACGCCGGAGTTGGTTTCACGGTTGTGCTCATCTTAAGTCTCCCTTACGGTTAAAATTCTATTAGAGCTATGCGGCTTTCGGGTTATACGGGACGGTTATCATTGCTGAGGCCAAGGTTCAGCGCTTTCTAATTTACGACGCGAACGGCGATCGGGCAACGTCCAATAGTAATGCCAATTGGTAGCGGAAGTCACTCTTCCAAAGCGCGAGCTTTGTGAACGCCGGAAAGCATGCGCGGCGCACTATGACAGTCGGCCCAAATCAATTTGGGTTCAATAGGGGAAGGTGGATTTCTTGCATAAGCCTTTTTTTGTAAAGGAAATTTATACGGCCTTAACTCGGGGTTGATGCTTAGCGAGAGAAAAGATGCTTACCGAAGCGAAGGGGGCGATATACCAGCGGACTCAGTCTTGAAACGCGGGCCAAGATGCGGCCCAGAAAAGTTCGATTGAACGATTCCAGATCGATGTGGCGGTGCCCGCGATGAATACGTGTCGCGCGTCCTAGAAATTCCTCAGTAGAAACGGGGGCGTCCAGCCCATCCAGGGCGTCACCCTTGGAAATTAACCGCGCCACTTTCTCGCTGGATTGAATGGTTTGCGCGCGGCCAATCATGCGGTGGACAAAAAGGCGGCCGTCGCGTTCGAAGAGGATTACGTCGCCCGCGGACACCCGCTCAAAATCGTAGCGCTTGATGAAGACCAAATCTCCGGAGCGTATCCAGGGAGTCATGCTTCCGCCCAACACGCGCAAGCATACGGAACCCTGCGAGCGGATTTTCCTGGAGATTTCTGATACGGAGCCTGCTCGAACGACAACAGGCCCTTCTTTTTCCGCGACGCGAATTTGCGAAACAGCCGCTGTTGCCATTTTAAGGGGTCAATTCTACGGTCTGAGTCGCGATCACCTGACCGTCGAGCGATACGCGCGCGGTCCATTCGCCCATCAGGTGTCGCTGCTGGATCCAGGTGCCGGCGACGGGGAGAGTTTGAATGGCAACCAGAGGTTCGTCGTTGTCCTGCTGGACGCCGAAGGCCATCTGGGTTTGTTGATACAAATTGCCGCCGGGAAGCAGAATTTCTAGAGTTTGAACGTGACTTCCGGCCGGCACATTCTGCCAGGCAACCTTCACTTCCAGGTCGCGCGTCGCGGTGGCGCTGAAGCTTGTTTCGTTGTCACAGCTGGGTGCTTCTTTATCGCAAAAAGAAAATGTGGCGCTCGGCGCCGCGGGAGGAGGAGTTCCTCCGTTCGCAGAGGTCATCTGGCAACCGGAAAATTGTGAGGCAGCCAGAAGCACAACGGCTGCGAGAAATATTGAATTCCTATAAGACTCGGTGGCGGGCTGTATTAAGCGAAACATAATTTCCTCATTTTAGAACGGAATAGTAAAAGCGTACGCTCGTTGATCGGTCGTGGTTACATAGATGCGCGACATCACTTCATCGATTGAAGGATCACCCACGGTTCCCTTGGTTGCCCCGGTGTTGCAAACTTCATCTTTGACGTCTGCGCCAGTCGTCAAATTGAGTTCGTGGATCGTGCCGTCGCTGGATCCTACAAACACATAGGATGATCCAGTGTAAGAAATCGGTGCTGACGGATTCGCGATTGTCGTGCTCCATACCGAGGCGAACACCGGTGTAGTCCGCGAAGTATCAATTGAGAGCAGATGTACGGCAGTCGTACCAGAAAAAATCACGACATATGGTGGGGCGCTGTTTAGGACGACCGGGTAGCTAACGATGGGACCATCTGTTGATGCGTAGGAGGCGATGGTGGCCCCTGTGGTCGGATTGATGGCGTAAATTGTGCTGTTTCCCGCCGTGCACGTGCCTCCGCCCGAATCGCCTACTGTACCCACGAACAAAACGTCACTACTGAAGGTCAGAGTGGGCGAGGCGTCGATGTCACCAAGGTTTGCGATCGCTGTTGTGGCGCCGGTACTCGGATTGATCGACCACAGACTGGGCTGCGAAGTGCCGCAAGCGCTTCGACTGGTGACCCAAATGACGTTGTGAACGTAATCGACGAGCGGCGTCGAGTTGATGATGTCCAGATTTTGCGAGCCTTTGTTCGTGGTCGTGATTGGCCCGGTGAGTGGAGACCACGACAGGTTCGCGCCGGTATTGCCGTTCAATCCGAAGATCTGATTTCCGGTTGTTGTTCCGGTGTTACGCGTACCGAAGAAAACTATATCGTTTGTTCCCCCGGCTATGGATTCCAATTGCACAGAAGGGCCACCTTGAAGCGATAGAGTGCCGGTAGTGATGGGATTTACCACCCAGTCGATCACGCCAGTATCGGTATTGATGGCGTAGGCCAACCCATCCTGATCGGTTACGTAATCGATATCTTGTCCCGTGGACGAAGATGCCGCATCGATTACCGGCGAACGAGAAGCTATGGAACCGCCCAGGGATATCGGAACAAACTGTCGCATTCCGGTGGCAGCACTAATAAAAAATAACAGATCGCTTTCCGATCCCACCGCCGCAACTGTTCCGGGAATCAGCGAGGGGCTCGCGAGATCGGTGGCGAATGTCGCAGCGATCCAATCTGTGTTCTGTTGAGCCGCGGTGGTGGCCCCAGGTGTCGCTGAAATTTCCTCCGTAAAGGTCGAGCCGTTGGCTACATCTTGATCGGAATAATAATTGGAGCTATCGCGCAAAAACACCTTATAGAAATAAGTAGTGCCGTTTACTGGAGCGCCGCCGGGGGAAGCGCACGTATCGTTGGCGGCGTTGTCCGTAAAACTAGTTTTCCCCGTTGCATCATCGAAAACCACGACTCCCGTACTGACGGTAGCGCATAACCCTGGGTCCTGTTTATCAGTCGGATAGGAAGTTTTATCCACCGGAGAGCCGGTGCGCCGAAGGATAAGCACTCCTGTATATTTTTCGGTGCCGACTGCGGTACCGATCAACGACGGAATTGTCCAGTTCAGAGTGACGCTGCCATTGCCAGGAGTTGCCGTCAGACCGGTCACATTCTGAACGAACTGCACAGTCAGCGAAGGTGACGTTGCGTTGCTAGCTTCTTTAGATCCAAAGACCGTTGTCCTGGTGTCCGGCGCACCTTGATCTTTGATTAGCCATCCGTAGTTCGCAGTGCCGTTGTACCAATTCTGTACGTCCGCAGTTACGGTAAACGCAGCGGTCGTACTGTTATTCTTTACTGTCGCTGTGCCGGTGGCAGTGCCCGAAGCGTCGCCTCCAGCGGTACCCCAAGCGGTCGTAGCCACCCGCGTATTCCATGTTGCCGCGTTGGCCTGCCAAAAATCAGATACAGGGTAAGCTCCGTACGTGACCGTACCACTCGGAGGAGTCACAACGTTCAAAGTCAAGGTTGCCAACTTAATACCAGCATTGGGTATGCGCGACAGATCAAATTCAAGGATTGCACGCTCGTTTGCGCCAGTATTCCCCGAAACGGTAAGCGTATTCCCCACATTGTTGCTGTTCGGGGACGCTTGATTCAGCGTGGCGTCTTCGCCGCGAGCCTGCGGATCTGTGCCTGATTTCTGCAACACGATTTGCTCGCGCGCAATCACCGGCGCAGCGATCAGAAGCGCCGTCACCAAAGCGCACCACCGGCGCCAGGAGGTTCGCCGAAGCCTAATCATCGAGTATTGCCTGTGCATGGCCCTATTGCCTCCAACTGACGTTTCGCAAAACCTCGCACACGAGTCACGAGCGCCGTGGAGCGGCATTGCATACTCCGCCTTGGCCCGGCAGCTTTCCGCAAGCAAGCGCCAAAGTTTCATAAATCGGCTCGGAAACACATTGCGGCTTCACGTAAGCTCGTTTCTTCTTCGGATGCTTTCCGTCGGCGTTCGAGATTTTTTGTGTTCTCTCCATCATTCCCCTGGGGTCACTTCAGTTACTTCCAATCCGAACCTCCGGCGCGACGAGCGGCACCGGAATCGAACGCGAATTCTTACTATTTGATTTTTCGGCATGCATGGCGCTAACCGGACTTTCAACGCCGGCAATCCGCGCGTTCAGCTCAGCTAACTCGCAGGCGCGCTCGTATGCTCCCAGCAAATCTCCGCCTTCCATCTGAGCCAGGCCCGGACAGCGTTCGCAGTACTCCCGAATAGAACATTTTGAACAAAGCGGCAGTTGTGATTCGCGAACCGCGCGCACTCGATTCATTTCCTCGGATCTAAACCAGATATTCTCAAATGTTTGTTTTCGCAGATTGCCTGTAGCCACGGGCATCTGCACGCAAGGAAAAACGTCGCCGTACGGCGAGATGTAGCAACTGTTATGCCCCGCGCTGCACGGAATATCTTCATAAGCGTGGCTTTCAATACCGCTGGATGTCGCGCTGCCGGTGGAAATCGTTTCTGCTTCCAAACTGTCCGGCGAACATGCCCGCGGATTCAGGCTGGCGTCCTGGAGAATCGGCAATAATTCTTTGGTCGAGCTGCGCAACTGCAACAGACTCATGTCTCCGTCCATTTTCGGAGTGATGGTCATGTCCAGAACGTAAGGAACCTTGAGTTCCGCCGCGAGCGCTTGCACGTTTCGATAAGCCATCAGGTTCTGCTTCATCAGCGGACACGCTATTTTTACATTCAAACCTTCGGCCTGCAGGAAACGAATGGCAGCCAGACTTCGCTCCAAGGAACCGCGAACTTTTGTGATCGCGTCGTGAACTTCCGGCTCAGCGCTGTAAATGCTGATCTGGATTTTGCGCACGCCCAAATCGCGAAGCTTCCGTGCGCGTTCGGCATCGATTAGAAGCGCATTCGTTTTCAGGTTGATATCGAAGTGAAGGGCGCGCGCGAATTCAAGAAGCTCGAAAAGGTCTTCGCGCAGGAAAATCTCGCCTCCGCTCAAGGTGAGAAACAACGTTCCGGATTGCGCGAGTTGCTCCAGCACATTCTTGATTTCCTGCGTCTTCATTTCGCCATGATCTTCGTGATCCAGATAGCAGTGGATGCAGCGCTCGTTACAGCGATAGGTTAGATCCACGTGGACGCTCCACGGAAGGTGGCGTTGCACCGTTCTGCGAATCAAGCCGTCCATTACCGGAGTGCTGGGCATGCCTATTCTTTCGCCTCGGGCGCCACAAACATCAGTTGTTTTTCCCCAAGTGCTGCCAACAATTCTTCCAAGTCATTCCTCGCGGTTTCGCGCGCCACTTCATATTCCGCGGCGATTCTTTCCACCAGTTCATCCAGCGTTTTGCCTTCGGCGTGTTTCCAAAAAAGGCTGGCTGTCTCGTTCAACTCATGCACCTGGCTATCTTCCGGCGAAATAATCACCATCGCGCCGTCAACTTCCCGCCAGGCAAGCTTTGGATTCCTCGTGATTTCTCCGCTCATGCTGCGATCACCTTCCAGAACTCAGCGTTCCGGCGAAAATAAAGCCGGTGGCACGGTATTTCTTCAATCAGACCCAGCAAAGTGCGCAACAGAGTTTCATGCGCGCTTTTTTCGCCGGCGAAAAATAGAACGCAGGGCAAGAGAGCGCGCAGAGCTTGCTTCACAGACAGATCTTCCACGCGTTCTTCGGTGGCCTGCTTCAGGAGATAGAAACCTGCAACGGGAACGAGACGATTTTGGCCGGCCGCCCGGAATTCTCCCCAGAAAGGCGTCCCGTGAGCCTGCCAACATCCGTCGGAATGGCGGATTAGAGAAATTTCGTCGGTGAGCACGCTGCCTTGGGGAGACAAAGAAGCAACCGTGCTTTTCCCCGCGCCTGATCGCCCGAAAAATATGTACGCGCGGCCATCACGCACAATGGTTGCTCCGTGCAGAAGAAAGCCACGCTGGGGCAGAAGCACCATGGTCAGCAGAATGCGTATCAAAGAATCCAGCGCGTATTCATGACGTACACCGTGAAACTCCGCGCCCTGCGATCGCAGAACAATTTTTGCGTCGTCGAGCAGGTAGGAGAATTCCCCGGTCTCTTTCGCTTGTTGTTCTTTTTTTTCCAGAACGATCGGAAATCCATTTTGTGAATGGTCGGCAAATTCGCGGTAACGCCTGGAGGCGGGTTCGCGAAGAGCTTGTTCTCGAATGAAAAGCGAAAGCGGAACGCTGCCGATGGATATGTGCAGAGGCACACAACCATCCAGCGTTTCGACTGGATGAACCACTCCGTCCGTTTTTCCCAAGTGCATTGGCGGCTACGCTTGCGGCTGCGGGATAGGGGGATATCCGCGCAGCTCCCCCAAACTGTCAAATTCGCCCAATAAACATGGGCTGCCTCAGCTAGTCTCGTTTGGTATTGCGTAACGCGTCAATGCAGATACGCGGGGCGCGTTCGTACTTGTCAATATCCTTGCGGAACTTGACCAATGGTCAGAAATAGACGGTTCCTACACTTTTCTTGAGTTAAGGCCGTACTTTCGCAAAAGGCGCAGAGGCCGAAGGGCGATATAGAGGGGGGACAATATACCCGGTAAACGTATCATTTCGTAGTCTTCTTCGGCAGGGACCACAGAAAGTCGCACAGCGTAGCGCCATCCGTCGGTTCCCGGCAGCATTCGGCGGCGAAAGTTGAACCGGCCTTTCGCATTCAGCGAACCATAGTTTTGCCTCATCAGACGTGTCCAAACCTCCGAGGCGAGATCGTTGGCAGTGCGATCGGATCGTAACCTGCGCTGAATTTCTTCAGCAAACGGCGTCTCCGTCAGGTTAGTTGCCAGCAAGAGCGCGACATGAAGCATCCGCTCTGCTTGGAGAACTTTCGCGCGATCGATGGTGACGTTCCAATCCAGGTTGGGATAACGCTGTATCAACTCGGATATGTCCGCAATCCACAAAAGTCGCTCCCAAAAATCCTTGGTGCCGTGAAGGCTGAGAACGATCAGAGTATCTTCCACGGAAAACGTAGGAATCTCGCGGTCGTTGAGCTTCACAAACGTAAGACGATTTGAAAAATCTTCTAGGTCTGGGACTTTCGGAAAATGCCTCAGTGTTAATTCCGTGTGAAGCTCAACCATGATGCGTCTTTTCTCATCGCGATAATTGTATTCACCCGGAATTATCGAAGATGGAACGCCCGAAGAAACGATCCAATCGAACCGCGGCCGATATCCCAAACCGAGCATCACCTCATTTGCTTTCGGCAAGTCGCTCTGACGGACGATGATGTCGATGTCCTCGAACTGGCGCAAGGTCATGTCACCGTACGCCTGCATCGCCAGCGCCGGACCTTTGTAGGCAATCGCCTGGATTCCGCGCGAATGAAAGAGATCAAAAATCCCGATGAGTTCCGCAGTCAGGAATAGACAGCGTATGGTATTTGCGCGGCAAACTTCCTTCAGTCGATCCAGAACGGGAGCTGGTACTCCACCGGTCGGAAGCGCTTGCATTTGCCGCCCAAGCAGCGGAGTGACGGAGTTTTCAGCCGCTTGGTCGAAAACGCAGTCCCAATCAAGATTTCCATTCAATAATGCGGCGATCTTTTTTGTTGAAGCAGGGTCGATGCGGGTCCGAGCACAACGGGCGAGCAGTTCTTTCTCGGGGCAAGCGGAGTCGCGAACGGCGGAATTCATCAAGGTTCAGGCAACGATTTGAAGAGGAATTCTACGCTATTTCGCCGTGCGCGAACGCGCTTTCTTCCGCCGATTCGATACTTCAAGCAGCAACAGGCGGAATAAACGGCGCAAGCATACTGTGCATCTCGACGATCTTACCCAGCTTGCGAAGCCTGGTCTGAAAGCTTGCGGGTTCTACCCCGGCTCGCGCGCAGACCGTTTGAAAGTCCGCGGCGCTGTCGAATAGAAATTCTTGTGCATTGCGGCGTCTTCGCAAGCTTCCGGTGCGCCAGTCCTCCACAGCCGAAGCTAGGACGGCAGTCCAAAGCCGCCTGTCACCGATCACTTCTTCCGTTACTGTGCTTTGTGCATTCGTCTCATACTGCCAGTTTTTTTTCACAATGCCCCCCGCTTCGATTCCCCAGTTCTTACCGGTAAGTGCCGGCATTCACACTGATGCCTCTTGTAACAGCAGCTTTGACGCCTAACTCCATCTATTAGCGCAAAGCGGCTCGCGCGTTGTATTACCGCAGTTTCATAGCATTACGTTGTTTATTTGCAAGTCGTCGAACTCGTCGTTCTGCAGCGCTGCTCGCCGACGGACACGTGTCCCGGAAAGACTCACCAACGCTCAACTATGGGCGTGCGAATGAACTGAAGAAGAAAATCTTGAAGGTGGGCGTTGCTGTCTTTATGCCACTGTTTCGGCGGTGAGAATTTCGCGCAACTTCGATGAAAGTGTTGCCATGGTGAATGGTTTTTGGAGCAGGACTGCATCCATGTCTAAAATTCCGTGATGTACCACGGCCTGATCGGTGTATCCCGACATATAAAGCACCCTGATTTTTGGGCGAATACGCTTCACGCGATCTGCCAATTCGCGGCCGCTGATGCCGGGCATCACCACGTCGGTCATCAGCAAGTGGATTGTTCCCGAATGCATGGCGGCAAGTTCGAGAGCCGTGTGGCCGTCTTCGGCTTCGATTACCGTGTATCCGCTCATCTCGAGATATTCGCGTGCCAACTCGCGTACCCCTTTTTCGTCTTCCACCAGAAGAATTGTTTCGGTTCCGCGACGCGATGGTTGAAGATCGCTGCGATTATCGCGTCCAGGTTCTTCCACGTTTTCAACCATCGGCAAGTAAATCTTGAAACTCGTGCCGCGGCCAGGCTCACTGTACACCCAGACATAACCCCCACTCTGCTTCACGATGCCGTACACGGTTGCCAGGCCCAGCCCTGTTCCTTTACCCTTCTCTTTGGTGGTAAAGAACGGCTCGAAAATGTGCGTTTGCGTTTCCGCGTCCATTCCGCACCCATTGTCGGTGACCGCGAGCATTACGTATTTGCCTGGTGAAAGCACAACGGGGGGCCGCGCATAGGAAGCGTCCAGTTCCACGTTCGCGGTTTCTATGGTCAGACGCCCCCCCTGCGGCATGGCGTCACGCGCGTTGACCGCCAGATTCAGGATCACTTGCTCGATCTGGCTGCGGTCTGCTTTGATTAAACCCACATCCAAGGCGGAAGAAGTTTCGAGGTGAATGTCTTCGCCGATCAGCCTGCGCAGAATTCGTTCCATGTCGGCCAAAATGCTTTGAACGCTGATCACTTTCGGCGCCAGCATTTGTTTGCGGCTAAAGGCCAGGAGCTGACGCGTTAGCGAAGTGGCTCGTTGAGAGGCGGTCTGAATTTGTTCCGCATTGCGGCGAAGCGGGTCCCCTGTGGGCAGACGCTCTGCGAGCAAATCGGCGTAACCTTGAATCACCATCAGAAGGTTGTTGAAATCGTGCGCGATGCCTCCGGCCAGACGTCCAACGGCTTCCATTTTTTGCGACTGGCGTAGCTGCTCTTCGAGCTGTTTGCGATCGGTGATATCCAATGCCATGCAAATCGCGCCTTGGAGGTGGCCGCTGGCATCGCGGAGAGGCTCCACATGGCAGGCGTAGGACCCGCCTTTCCATTCAATATGAAAAGTAGTGGGTTCACCGGCGATCGCTCGGCGGTGGGCAGCGATCGGAGTGAAGCTCTGATCCGAAGACTCAAAATATTCCAGCAGCGACATGTCCACGATCTCGTTCGGTTTTAGTCCCAGGCGCGTCAGTCCGGCTCCCAGCGCCGAAGTGAATCGGAGATCGGTCCCTACGGTCCAAAGTACAGCGGGCAATTGCTGAACCAATACGCGGAGACGCGCTTCGCTCTCCCGCACTTTTTCTTCCGAGCGTTTTCGCTCGATGGCCATGGCGATCTGGCCGCCGACGGAAGCCAGGAATTCCAAATCGCGCTCGGTGTAGGCATTCTCGTCTTCGTAATGTTGCACTACCAGGACGCCGATCGTTGCCGCCGGGGTTCGAAGCGGCGCGCCCAGCCATGAGGGGGATGGCGTGCCGACGAGTTCCACTTCGTCTTGCGCTGCCAGCTTGTCGAAGGCCTTTTGAGGGATCAGCATGGCGTGTTCTTTGTGGAAGACGTACGCGGTGCAGCTTCTTCCCACTTGCTGCGGAGGCGGAGCCACGTCGTACTGGTCAGCAAAGAATGGAAAATGAAACATCCGCGTGGAAGGCTCGTAAAGCGCTACGAAACAATTTTCAGCGTAGAGAACTCTCTTCAGCGCTATGTGAATCAGTTTTAGTAAATCGTCCAGATTATCGGTCGCATTTACGGCGTGAATGATCTCGAAGTTAACCTGGCGTTCCAGCTCGGCGCGTTTTTTGCTGGTGATATCCTCGACGGTGCCTTCGTAGCAGGCTATTTTGCCTCGCGCATTTCGCACGGCCCGAGCGTTTTCGGAAACCCAAATCCTCGCGCCATCCTTGCGGCGCAGTTGATATTCGAATTGCTCCACCACGCCTTCTTGTTCGATGCGGCGCTTGAATTCTTCGCGCAGGTCGCGGTCAACGTATAATTCCTGATCCACGTTCTTAATTTCCCGCATCATTTCCGCGCAACTCTCGTAACCGCACATCCGAGCGAGAGCGGGATTCAGGCTCAGAATGCGGCCTTGCGGCGTGGTCTGAAAGATTCCCTCCACCGCGTTCTCAAACAACATGCGAAGTCTTTCTTCGGCGCGATGCTGGGCGTCTTCGGCGCGGCGGCGCTCGGTGATGTCTTCGTACATCCCGAAGCAGCCTATCTGCTTTCCGTTTGCGATTAACGGCACGCCCACGATTTGGACATCCACCATCGAACCATCATTTCGGCGGCGTTTTGCTTCCAGACGCACTACTTCGCCATTCATGGCGCGGTTGGTGAGATCGAGCGCTTCGCTAGCTTCGCGGGCTGGCGCGAGTAACAAATCGATCTCCGTTCCGACAATTTCGGATTGCTGATAACCAAAAAGAGTTTCAAACGCGGGATTGCACAGTTGCACGCGATGGTTGGCATTCAGGACCACGATGGCCATCGGATTATTTTCCGTAAGTGCGTGAATGTACGCGTCGTGCTCTGCGACTTTTTCTTCTGCTGCGCGCCGCGCGCTGACGTCCGGCGCTGCCATCAGAATGGCGTCCCGACCGGCGAAGGAAATCCCTTGCGTGGTGATTTCCACGTCGAATACCTGGCCGTTCTTGCGCTGATGGCGCCACTGTCCGCGGAAAGTCAGTTCGGTTGGGTTTTTGCGGACCGCTTCCAGGACACGCGGAATCTCGTCCACGGGACGTATATTCGTAAGATGCATGCCCAACATTTCGTCACGCGTGTATTGATATTGATCGAGGGCTGCGGCGTTCGCGTCGAGAAAGAGAAGAGTTTCGATGTCGTAAATCAACATGGGCTGCGGATTGTTCGAAAACAAAAGCGGAGAAGTTATGGCGTCGGAGCTTGCGTTGGCTGCCCGGCGCTCCCCTTGCAAATGAGAGGAATCTGGGACACGCGACTCGCGCGCGTTTGGCGCGCAGGCATCTCTCTCCGTGACGGCGGATTTTAGTTTGCTCGGCATGTTTCGGAACGGGGCAATCGGGCGCCCATTTCGCCCGGTGTACAGTTATAGAAGAGGGCTGCGGGGTCAACAATAGTACCGACGTACCGATTGCGCACATTCCATGACACTTAGGAACAGGCCGAGCGGGCAATGTTGCGCGATTCGCTTTCTTAAGAGTGACGAATTCTGTGTGTTTTATTGGGATTTCTGAAGTCCCTGAAATTTTGGGGGCTCGGGGGTGGCTTCGCCGTCTTTCCTAGGGTCGGAGGCGCCGAAGTTTATGCCAGTGGCGAAGTCGCGGCGGACGGCCTGGCCTCCGCCAACCTGCTGAGCGAAATTGCCGAGGAGTTCGATCTGATGGCCGCGCTGAGTGAGAGCGGCGCGGATGTCGGCGGGAAAGCGGTCTTCCATCATTACGTCGCAGCCGGTGAAAGTATATTTTGTGAATCGGGGCGCTTCGAGCGCGGCTTGGATGTTCATGCCGAAGTCCACCACGTTGGAGACGAATTGCGCGTGGGCTTGGGCCTGGTTGAAGCCGCCCATGATGCCGAAGGCGATGCGTTCCTGGCCGCGCGTCATGAAACCGGGAATGATGGTGTGCAGAGGACGCTTGTGACCGATGAGCGCGTTGGGCGATTTTGGATCGAGGCTGAAAAGGCCGCCGCGATTCTGGAGCGCGAAGCCGGTTCCTTCGGCGACTACTCCGGATCCGAAGTGAGCGTAATTACTCTGGATCAGCGAGACCATGTTGCCTTCGCGATCGACGACGGTGAGATAGGTGGTGTCACCTTTGGCGGGAAACTCGGGTTCGCCGCGAGTGACGTCACAATTTGCTTTGGCCATGTCGATTAATTTGGCGCGTTGCGCGGCATATTCCTTCGAGAGCATTCCGGCGACTGGCACGCGCGAGAATTTTTGGTCGGCGACGTAGCGAAGCATGTCGGCGTAGGCCAGTTTTTTCGCTTCGATCATCACGTGCGGAACGTCTCCGGGATTACGGAGTTCGCGGAGCGGGAACGTCTCCATGATGTTGAGCATTTCTAGCGCGGCAATTCCCTGCCCATTTGGCGGGATTTCGTACACGGTCCAGCCGCGATAGGTGGTGGAGATGGGCTCAACCCATTCGGCGGAAAAATCGGCGAGGTCTTCGAGGGACATTGTGCCGCCGAGTCTGGTGGAGGTGGCCACGATGCGGCTGGCGATTTCACCTTTGTAGTATGCGTCGCGGCCTCCGGTGGCGATCTGTTCCAGCGAATGCGCTAAATCCGGATTGCGAAATATTTCTCCGAGTTTCGGAGCGTGGCCGTCGATTAGAAATGTTTTGGCGGCGTTTGGATTGGCGCGCAACTTTTCTTCGGCGAAAGCCCAGTATTCGGCATCGAGTTCAGGTACGGGAAAGCCGTCTCGCGCGTAATGAATGGCGGGAGCAAGAACTTCTGGAAATTTTTTGGTACCGAGACGCGAAAGAAGTTTGGACCAGCCGTCCACTGCGCCGGGGACGGTGACGGAATCAATGCCGGCTTGCGGCATTTTGTCGTCACCTTTGGCGTGGAGCGATTCGATGGAAAGTTTGGCGGGGGCCCAGCCGCTGGCGTTGAGGCCGTAAAGTTTGCCGGTCTTGGCTTCGTAAACGATGGCGAAAAGATCGCCGCCGATACCGTTCATCATGGGTTCAAGGACGCCCATGGCGGCGTTGGTGGCGACGGCTGCGTCCACTGCATTGCCACCGTGAGCCAGGATCATTGCGCCAGCTTGCGCGGCAAGCGGGCTTTCCGCGGCGACAATTCCATTTTGGGAAACGACCATGGAGCGGGCTTGCGTGCGGCTTTGGGTGCGAGCGGTCATAGTGATTAGCGCGATGGCCAGTAGAAAGAGCGCCAAATATTTTATGTAGCTGGCCCTGGTCATGTGGTTCGCCGAAAGGATATGCGAATTCGTTGTCCGCGACAACAGCGGCGGACATCCGCCACGGCGGACAACCAAAAGGCCTGTCTGCTTCAGCGGCCACGGCTGCTCCAGCGGCGTTCTCCGACAAGGACGAGCGGTTTGCTTACGCGGGTTTTCTCGACCAGGCGCCGACTAGTCCTGGAGAAACGACGACACCTTTCCCAGCTAGCACTTCGTTCTGCATCTGGCGCGCCAGGTTTGCGATGTCCACTTCGCCCGCGGCCACAATTTTGAACTTTTCCATCATCGGCAAGATTGATTGAATCGTATCAGCGATCAATTCATACCGGGCGAGATCTGAACCTCCACCGATTAAGGCTTCCATAATCATCGTAGGTTCGGGAAGCCCGGCAGCCAGAAACGCGGAATGCAACTCCAGCCCCATTTGGAAGCTTGCGCCGGTGGCTGCAAGCGTCTTTTTGACCCAGTCAACGGTGAGGTCAAAGGTGGGAGCCTTCGGGAATGACCGGCAGTTATTGAAATCAAATTCGTGAAAGACGATCAGGCCGCCGGGCCGCAGCTTCTCCGCCAATTTGCGCAGTGCATCAGCCGGATCCGGGTAGTACATCAGGATGAACCGCCCCACGACCGCGTCGAATGGCCGGTCGAACTTCAATTCTGTTGGGTCGCCCTCGAGAAAAGTAACCTTCGCGACTTCCGCCGCTTTCGCGTGCGCGCGGGCTCTCTCTACTGCAGCGGCTGCGCGATCCGCTCCGACCACTTCCCCGGTCCCTCCCACGATGCTTGCCACCAGAAAAGAAACATCTCCGCTTCCACAGCCAACATCAAGAACGCGCATTCCGGGTTTAATGCCGGCCTCGTGAAACACTCGGCGCGTTAGCGGCTCGTAGGTGCGGGCCTGACGGCTCAGTCGATCCAGCTCTTTCTTCGAATGACCTAACAGATAAACGGGTTGCGCATCGTTTTCCATGTCTCCTCGCAGTGCGCCATTCTAAACGATTCTCGCGATCGAGGGATCGGCGGTAAGGAACGAAGGCGGAAGCGTTCGTTACGTTTTTACCGCCTACGGCGCTCGTGACAAATGTAGCGGCGATTATTTTTCTTCGGCGGGAGTGGCTGTTGCGGGGCCGTCACCGACGATTTCGAGGACGGCTTCGGAATCCTTGGCGCCGTCGTAGTGAATTTGTTTTCCGAAATGAGTTACGAAGGTGCCGGCGGGCATGGGAACGGTCTTGTCTGGATCGAATTTTGAGCCGGTGCCGACCCACCACGTACCTGAGATCACAGTGATGAAGCGGTCGTTTGGATGCCAGTGCGGATGGCTCATGTGATTTGGAGTCCATTTCACCAGCACTATGTACAGACCGGGTTTCGAGGGATCGCCCTGCAGAACGGCCATTTTCGCGCCGATGGGATCGTCTTTCCAGGGGATCCGGTCCGGTAGTTTGTAGGAGAGAACTTTTGGATCGAGATTGTTGGCTAAGGGAGTTTGGGTTTGTGCCGAGCCTCGCGGGACTATCGACGCTACCAGCATCGCGATCACAATCGCTGCTTCCCCGTAGTAGTGCATGCGAATCATCGACATGAAGACCTCCTTCGAACTTTAGATTCTTTTGCAGGCAGTATTGCTTTCCCGCTTTGGTTACGCAAAGCGGATCCTTCGGCCAGCAGGAAACGCCGGCCTCAGGATGACGACCTCAGGGGATCTTCATTTCTTGGGGCGCGACTCCGGGGGAATTTGGCCAGTGGCGCGATAGTAGGCGACCAGCAGGCCATAGTGTTCACCCATGTGTTCGACGTAGCCGATCCAATCATCGAGATGCTTGAGGATGCCGGCGTCTCCCTCTTTTTTGATGAGCGCGGCGCCGTCGGTGACGGATTTCTTCAGATATTCGACCGTGGCGGCTTTCGTTTTATAATTGGCGACCGCGGGATCGTTGGAGGCTTCGCCGAGTTTTGTATTGGCTACGTGATTCAGGAAATCGTAGTTGGAGCCGGCGACGTGCAGGAGAACTTCCTGGAACGAGCGGACATTGGGAGTGAGTTTGTAGGTGTATTTCTCTTCGGGCCAATCTTCGGCCATGGTGACTAGGCGATTACCAATGTCATTCCAGGCTTCGAGGACGGCTTCGGCGGGAGTTTTCGTTTTTTTGGCGGCGTCTTGCGCGCGGGCGATGGATGGGCCGGAGAACAGTGACAGCGCGAGTAGAACGAGAACTGGGCGAGAGATATTTCTCATGATGGAACTCCTTCGTAGGATTGTCCCCGCTGTGCGCCCCGGGTGCGGGTAATGTATCGAGGAACTGGAATGAAGTCCAGCGCATGAAGCCTGCGACGGTGATCCTGTGGGATTTGAAGCGCTCGATTAAACCGCGCACCATTTGCCAAGCCCGCAAAAAGTGCGGCACCATAGAGTTCAAAATCGTCCGAAGGCCCACCCGGTGCGGACCAGAGCAACGTCAACCTACCAACTCGTTGCGAATTTGGAGCGGCGAGTGCGCTCCGGTAAGATGGTGACGCGAAATTCGCGGCAGTTCGTAACAGTGCCGGAAGACGAAGACCAATAAAACTGTGCACGGATTCGACAGGGGCATGGAACAAGAAGACAAAAAACCAAACGGCGAGCTGGGGAAAGACACGCGCAGCGGCGCGACAGCCGTTGGCGCGAATTTGCGCGACGAAATTGCGCGCGTCGTGCGCGGGGAGTCGGACGACGCTTCGCGGATTCTTGGGGCGCATTCGGTAGAGCGCGACGGGAAACGCGTGCTGTTGGTTCGCGCGTTCCGGCCTGGCGCGATGGAAGCGAGCATATTCTGGCGCGGAAATACGGAAGCGCAGGTGATGACGGAAGTTCATCCCGGCGGAGTGTTCGAAGCAATTGCACCGTCGCGCGCGGCTTCGCGCGAAGAGCCGGCTGCGCCTTTGGACGCTCCGACTTTGCGCAAAAAGACGGTGTCGCCGATTGTCGCTGGTTCGAGTGAGAGCAAGCCTGCGTTGGCTTCCCTTCCAACGGTTTCAAGCGAGGGCGAATCGATCTCGCCTACGGAGTACCGGTTGCAATTTCGGTTTGAGGATGGAAATTTTTGGGAGGGCTTCGATCCTTATGCGTTTCCGCCGCTACTGACCGACTACGACCTTTATCTTTCGGGGGAAGGCACACATTACCTGAAGTATGAGAAGCAGGGCGCGCACGTGCGGGAAATTAACGGCGTGCGAGGTGTGCATTTCGCGGTGTGGGCGCCGAACGCGCAACGCGTGAGCGCGGTCGGCGATTTCAATTTTTGGGACGGGCGCGTCCACACGATGCGCAATCGCGGCGTGAGCGGACTGTGGGAGCTTTTCATTCCAGGTCTGGATGAAGGCACTCTTTATAAGTTCGAGATACGTTCACGCTACGGAAATTTTGTGCGGTTGAAATCCGATCCATACGGATTCGCGGCGGAGCTGCGGCCGAAAAGCGCGTCGGTGGTCGTCAATATTGATAAGTACGAATGGAAGGATGCGGAGTGGATAACGGCGCGTGCGGCGCGGGACTGGCAGCATTCGCCGATGTCAGTGTACGAACTACACGCGGGGTCGTGGCGGAAAGCTTCTGGAGGAGACCGGTGGCTGACCTATAGGGAGCTGGCGAAAGAGCTAATTCCCTACGTTAAACGGATGGGTTATACCCATATCGAGCTGATGCCTATTATGGAGCATCCGTTCGACGGGTCGTGGGGTTATCAGACGGTCGGATATTATGCGGTGACGCGAAGATATGGAACGCCGGCGGACTTTATGTATTTCGTGGATTGTTGCCATCGCGAAGGAATTGGAGTTTTTCTGGATTGGACGCCGGCGCATTTCCCGCGCGACGCGCACGGGCTGAGTTTTTTTGATGGCACACATCTTTACGAGCACGCGGACCCGCGGAAAGGCGCGCATCCGGACTGGGGCACGCTGGTTTTCAACTACGGGCGCAATGAAGTTCAAAACTACTTGATCTCAAGCGGGCTCTTCTGGATGGACAAATATCACATCGATGGATTGCGCGTGGACGCGGTGGCGTCGATGCTCTATCTGGACTACTCGCGAAAACCGGGCGAGTGGATACCGAATCCATATGGTGGGCGGGAAAATCTGGAAGCGATTGATTTCATAAAGCGGCTGAACGAGGTGGTGCACAAGCGGCATCCGGGTGCGTTGATGATCGCAGAGGAGTCCACGTCATGGCCAGCGGTATCGCGTCCTACGTATGATGGTGGGCTGGGATTCGATTTGAAATGGAATATGGGATGGATGAACGACACGCTACGTTATTTTGCGCTGGACCCGATTCACCGGCAGTTTCATCACAACGAGCTGACGTTTTCGATGATTTATGCGTTCAACGAGAACTTCGTGTTGCCCCTTTCGCATGATGAGGTGGTGCACGGCAAGCGTTCGCTGCTGGAAAAAATGCCGGGAGACGACTGGCAGAAATTTGCGAACTTGCGGTTGCTGTACGGCTACTTGTATGCGCATCCAGGGAAGAAGCTTTTGTTCATGGGATGCGAACTGGCGCAGAGGAATGAGTGGTCGGAGACGGTGTCGATTGATTGGCGGCTGGAAGAATCGCCGCCGCATCGCGGGGTTCAACGGCTGGTGGAGGATTTGAACCGGTTGCATACGACGGAAGCGGCGCTGCACGAAGTTGATTTTGAATGGCCGGGATTTGAATGGCTGGAAGCGAATGACAACGCCGCGAGCATTCTGTCGTTTATGAGGCGCGCGCGCGATAAGAGCAACTTTGTGGTTGCGGTGTGCAACTTCACTCCGGTAGTGCGCGAAAATTATCGCGTGGGAGTTCCAGAGGAAGGGTTCTATCGGGAGATTCTGAATACCGATTCGCAGTATTACGAAGGAAGCGGCAATGGGAATGAAGGCGGCGTTGAAGCCGGGCCTGTGCCGTGGAATGGGCGTCCTTTTTCGTTGAAGATTCGGGTTCCGCCGCTGGCGGCCGTTTACTTTAAGATTCAACGGCAATAGGCCGAACAAATTCAGACGCTTCGGTGGCCCGCACAAACGCAGAGGCAGCAATATCCCGCCGAGAAGTTCAATCCAAAACGAACAGCAGGTCCCTCGAACCGCGCCCCGAAGAAACCGGAGCAAGCAAAAAGCGCGGGACTTCGCTTCCTTCCTTTGTCAGGGCAGGCGGGATGACAATCCTCGCTATTTTTTTTAAGTGGGGAACATTTGTGCTGGGGGCTCCGTACATATGACAGGAAGAGCATCGGAGGCTTCCCCAAAATGAGAAAACGACTTTGCGGGATTGGGATGATCTGTGTGCTGGCAGGGTTCGTGGCGGCGCCGGCAGCGATGGCGGGGACGACTGAGCGATATCTGCATGTGAAGGTGGAGGACGCATCGAAGGGCGAGAGCGTGAATGTGAATGTGCCGCTTTCGATGGCGGAGAAGATTTTGCCGACCATCAATAAGGGCGATATGCACAACGGGCACGTGAAGATCGGGCACGCGGATATGGACGATGTGGACATTCGCGCGCTGTTGGACGCGGTGCGTACGGCTCCGGATAACGAGTTCGTTACGGTGAAAGAAAAAGATCAGGATGTGCGTGTTGCGAAGTCGAATGGGAATCTGGTGGTACACATTCGCGACGGAAATAAAGGCGGACAGAAGGTGGATGTGACGATTCCGATGAAGGTTGTGGATGCGCTGCTTTCGACAGCGAAAGACAACGAGCTGGATGTGTCGGCGGCGATCAAGGCGCTGAGCGATGCGGGCGATTCTTTGCTGGTTACGGTGGAGGATGCCTCGCAACACGTTCGCATTTGGGTGGATTCGAAAGGCAGCCAGGAATAAGGGACAAAATTCCGGCGGGAGGTGACTTGTGATTCTATTTGGGAAAATCGCGTTAGCAGTGGTGGGAACAGCGGTAGCCGGTGTGGGACTGCTTTGCAGCGAAGGAATGGTTGAGGTGAAAGTGGTGGAGCGGCAGCCGGAAGTGCATCACGTGTACGTGATCGCTCCGGCGATGCTCGCACCGATTGCCGTGCACTTCGCTCCGCAAGGAGACTTGTCGCAAGCGGCTCGCGAAATTCGTCCATGGATGCCGACGATTCGCGCGGCACTGGACCAATTGCGCGAGACCGACGACATGACGCTGGTGGAAGTGAAAGAAGCCGGCGAACACGTGCGGGTGACGAAAGAAGGCGGATCGATTGTGGTGGACGTGGAAGACAAAGACGACACGGTCCATGTTTCCACACCGATTCGCGCGATTTCGAGCACGATTGAACAGCTTGCTGCGGCTGGACCTACGATCTAGCAAGAGACGCAAGAAAACCGGCACCAGCGGGCATCGGGATGACACGTTAAAATCAGAGCCAAGTCAAAAGCCGAACCTCTTCTGTACGAACCACAAAAAAGATTTGGTACCCACGCGAGTTTGAACGGTGATGGGTGTGAAAACCGGTGCCGCACAAAGGATCGGCCACTTGCCAGCGAGACTATTTGCGAGCCGATTCAATATTTTCAGCACTCGATTGCACAGCTTACCGCTGCGGGCCTCTCAATTTAGCGAGAGACGCAACGGATCTCGGCACTGGCGGGCACGCAAGGCCCCTTGCAAGCCCGTCAGCGCCGGAGAGTTTTCGGCGGAACCCAGTAAACTTCTTCCTTCAAGGATTGTTTGGGAAAACCGCGACGGAGAAGAATTCCCTTTCCTAGTTCAATCATTTGCGGATGGCCGCAGAGATAACCGGTGGTGTCGGAACCCGACAATTCCCAGAGGTCGGTGTATTTGCGAATGATGTCTTCCACGCGGCCGGTTTCACCGCGCCATTCGGTGTCTTCATATGGACGGCTTACGGTGGGAACGTAGGTAAGCCACGGAGCCTTTGATGCGAGCTCCGCGACCTCCTGGTGATAGCCGAATTCCCAGGAGCGGCTGGCGGCATTGATCAGATAAAGGTGAACGTCAGCGGGAAAGCGGTTTTCGGTGGAATCTTTGTAGAGCGTGCGGAGATATGACATGTAGGGAGCCACGCCGGTGACGGTGCTGAGCAACAGATGATTTTTGTGGCCGCTTTTCAAATCGAGTGTGAAGCGGCCTTTGGCGATCTTGCGCAGAGAGACTTCGGCGCCGGACGGGAGGGCGTGCAGCAGCGGAGTGAGTTCACCTCCCGGGACGAGCTCGATGAAAAGCTCCAGTTCGGGCTCGTAGGGCGAGGAGACTATGGAGTAAGCGCGCTCGACAAGCTTCTCCGGAGTTTGTACGCCGAGCGTAGCGAATTGTCCGGCGGCAAAATCGTATTGTCCGCCGGGATTTAGACGAATCTTCCAAAGGCCGGCGGAAAATTCGTCGCGATGTGTGATTCGCGCGCGGTAGAATTTTTCTTCTGCAGAACGCATATGCGTTTCTCTCTGTATGTAATGCTCGGCGTCGTTTCCGCTTTACAAATCTTTACATATAAAAATGAATAGACGTCCCGGCTGCATCAGAACGCTTTTTTGAAAAAATCTTCGTTAGGTCAGCGAGACTACTGGTTCGGCGATTGTTGCTGTTGTTGCCCGAACGCTTGTGGGTTGAAGGGCTGAGGCGTGCCGGTGATCTGGTCTTTCGCGCCAGTTATAACCTTGGTCAATTCCATGGAGGTGTCATTCGTTTTGGACTTCACTAGTCCGTAAGGAGAAACTTTTTGGGAAACCCAAACTTCACCCCCGGTTTTTTTTGTGCGGTAATGCTCACAAGTGAATGTGCCGGCGGGAACGGTGACTGTTTCACTGCCCAAATCTTCGGCGTCTGAGCGAATGTCAGCGGGTTGAGTCGTACGATCCTGATGCATCATTTGTGTGGGCATTTCCATAGGAGGACGACCCGGCATCTGCATGATCATGCGCGAGACGTGGGTGTCGGCACCGTTGAGGACCATCAAACTCTTCATGATCATTTCACCGTTTCCGTGGTTGAAAGCCATTTCGTACCAATAGGCGTCTTTTCCGTCGACTTGTTCTTTGCCGACGATCGCGATCTGCATCTCGGTCTTATCACCCTTGGCAGGCTGCACGGTGTAAACAGCGCCTGCGCCAACGACGGGATTCCAAAATCCCATTACGTGGGGCGCGGAGAAGCGGCCCATCTGAGCTAATGCTGCGCCAGCCAGCAGGCTGCAGGACAGTGCAGCTACCGCGAAGCGTACTGGGGTGTTTTTCATCGAAGCTCCTCGCGAGATTGAGATTATTTACGGAATTTCGAGTCAGAGATCTCGTCCCTGATTATCCTGCATTTTGGAAACGTCGAAGGTCACGTGAATTTTTGCGCCGTTTACATTGCAAACGAAATCGACGCTCTTTTCGTCTTCCGGGACGGCAGGCTCGCCGTTGCCGGCCTTCTTGGGGAAAATGAAGGCGACGGCCTGGACCTTCTTGCCGTCGGCGCTGCGATTAATCTGAACCTTCGTCGGCGAAATTTTCTCTTTGGATTTTTTGTCGGTCAACTCAGCGCTTTTCATTAGCGTGTCTTCGTCCGCGGTCTGAAAAGGCCGCATGTCCGGACCGGTGAGCGCAATTTCGTAAACGTCGGGCGGATTGGCGAGCTGCTTTTCGGCGTCTTCCGGTTTTATCTGGCCGGCGAGTTCGGCGCTTCGTGCCGCTGCTCGCTGGAGCGTGCGAGAAGAAACCCAGCGCACGGCGAAGGCTACCTGTGGCTTGGGATCACCCGGGTCTGACGGTGGAGCAGCAGCTCCTCCCACGGTAGGATTGGCTCCTGCGGATGGGCTGGTGCCCATCTTTCCTCCAGCGGCGGGGGCCGTGGAACCACTGGGAAGCTGGCTCGAATCAGCGGCTGGGATATCTTTCAGATTGGTCCAGGTGGCGTCGACTTGAATGATTTTGGACCAGGGCGAGTCGCCGAGGATTCTGCGAACGTCTTTGTCGTCCCACTGCTGGTAAGGCTTGGATTTCCACGGGTCGTTGTTGCCGGCGAAAACTGCAGCGGCTAGCACGATCATCGCAGACCCAATTAAGATAGCTTTACGCATCTAATTTTTTCCTCACTGGAATGTTAAGCAAGTTCGCCAAATGTAGGGCGTACTCTAACGACTGACTGACTTGGCCGCAAGCGGATTTTCAGCAGAGGGCTGGGCAGCTCCCGTGGTCCGCGGTGCTCCGAAAACACGTTCCAAACGATAGACCGGGTTTTCGCGCGATTCAAAGTGCGTGCGCATAAGCAACTCGCCGACCAACCCGACGGCGAGAAGTTGAACACCAAACAAACATAACATCATGCCCAAAACGAGAAGCGGGCCATGCTGGACGAAAATTGAGACGCCCCAGAAAACTTTTTCAAGAAGGAGAACAAAAAGTATCAGGCCGCCGACGAACATACCTACCAAGCCCGTGGGACCGAAAAAATGCAAAGGACGAGTCATGTAACGCATCAGGAAGCGAATGGTGATGATGTCAAAGAAAACTCGCAGGGTGCGCGAAATTCCGTAATGGGACTTGCCACCGGGGCGCACGATATTTTTTATGGGGACTTCGACGATGCGCGCGCCGTTCCAAGCCGCGAGCGCGGGGATGAATCTATGCATCTCACCGTAGAGAGGGATGTCTTTAATGATCTCGCGACGATAGACCTTGAAAGTAGTGCCGAAGTCGTGGATGTCAACGCCGGAGAGTTTGCTCATCATCCAATTTGCGATTCGCGAAGGTAGGCGGCGGAGCAGGAAATTGTCCACACGCTTTTCGCGCCAGCCGCTAACGATATCGGAATGAGTGGCTTCGAGAGCGGCGAGCAGCCTGGGAATGTCCGCGGGATCGTGCTGGAGGTCTCCATCCATGGAGATGATGATGTCGCCGGATGCAAAATCGAAGCCGGCAGCGAGCGCGGTGGTCTGTCCGTAATTTCGCTTCAGGCGCAGCACGGCCACGCGAGGATCTTCGTCAGCGATGGCGGCGAGAATTTGGGGCGTGGCGTCGGAGCTTTGGTCGTCCACATACACGAATTCGACGGGATCGAAGCGGCCGGTCATTACTTCGCTGAGGCGCTCGTGAAGTTCGCGGACGCTTTCCTGCTCGTCATGGAATGGGACGACGATGGAATAGCGGGGTGGCACGGCGCGCTCGGGCTGCATGCTGTTAGTTTAACTCGCGATAGCTAATTAGGCGAATATCCCTTTCCACGACGGCACTCTTTACGGCAGGGTCGAGGAGTGCTGACATTTCGTTATTGCGGTGCATTTGGAGGCGCGATCCGGATTTGGCGAGATCATCGTCGCAAATGCCAGGGTGGAGCATGATTTCGGTGGAACCGTCAGGAAGTGTGTCAATCATGCGACGCAGGGCGGCGGGGCCGAGACTGCCCGTCATGGCTAAACCTAAGAAATTGTTGGGAGTGAGCAAGCCATAGTTGCGGACGATGGCCTGGAACCATGGCGTGACGGTGCGGGCTGCGGCGGCAGCGATCAGCTCCAAGGTATGGTTCGAATTCTTGTCGTGACGAGTGCTCTGCCAGGAATTTCGGAGATTCTCTACGGGTTTGCGCACGCGCGTGATTCCGAGTTCTTTGCCGACGCGGGCCAGGGATTCCATCACTTTGGGATGGGCGTGGGTGTGTTTGTGTGTGTCCAGATGTGACGGCTCGATTCCCGCAGCGCGAATTTTTTCGATTTGGGCGCGCATTTCGCGTTCGATGGCTTTCGATCGAATTAGTCCGGCGGTAAGCCTCGTGACGAAGAGGCCGAGCGAGTCTGGAAGATTTCCGTTTTCATCCACCAAGGAAGAAATTTTCTCTTTAGGTGCAACGGCGGGGCCGCCGACGAGGACCAGGTGGCATCCCACGCCCAATTCTGGATTTAATTTGGCGTTGGCGACGGCGTCGTCGAATTCCGCGCCATTGGCCATTAACGTGGCGCTGGTAAGAATTCCGTCGCGATGGGCGCGGACAATTCCTTCGTTCACACCGCGGGTCATTCCGAAATCATCTGCGTTCAGAATCAGTTGTTTCATTTCGCTGAGAGCATATCGATGCGGAGAATCCATGATAGCACGAGGGGATGAACGACAAAGCTAGTTGCGAACGTTGATGAGCGGCCAATCTGCCGGATTTGGTCGAGACCTTGGTAGGTACAGAAACGAGATTATTTTTTTGCGGAAGCAATTTGAAAGCCAACTTCGCCAGCGCGGTCAAAGAAGTGTTAACGAAGTGTAAAAGTTTTCAACAGTTCTGTTGAAAAGCGTGTGGAAAAGGACGGCGTTAGAATAGGAACGGTGCGTCCAGCAATGTGTTACTTCACTTTGCACTGTTTGTGTGCAGTTGCGGCGAAAAATAAAAATAATTGGCGGCGCGGTCCGATTTTTATTTTCCTCTCGTCGAAACGGGATTATCTTGGCCTAAAAATTCCCACTTAGGAAAAAATTTGAGGCTGCGAGGAAATTCTCAATACCAGTGCGGCGGAGGATCGAGCTTGATCTGCACGGTTTCCGCGTCAGTGTTGAACTCATACCACTTTCCGTACGTGTGCCAGCCTTTTGCTACCACCTGAATCAAAATTTTGCCTTGCGGGACCTCGGTGACCTTCACGGAGCCGTCCTGATTGGTCTTAAAATTCAGCTCGGCGAGCTTGTCGTGGTGAAACAAACCTCCGGGCTCGTTGTATCGGACGTAAACGCTGGCATTGCCGACTGGCTTGCCGTCCGCGCCGGTGACTTCGATGCGTAGTTTTATGGTGGCGGGGTCGGAGGATTTCTTGTCTTTGTCTTTTTTGTCCGGGGGAGGCGTCTGGGTCTGTGGGGGAGGCGGTTGCGCCGGAGTGGATGACTGATTCTGGCTCGCGGTCGCGGTACGCGGGCGTACAGAAAAAATCAGGAGCATGGCGAAGAGAGCGAAACAGGAGAGGGTGGACAGAGATCTCTTCGGGCTTGCGGCGGCCTTCATAGGACTTCTTTTACAGCAATCGCAGTTCGCTCTCAAGCGCAAAAGATTTCAAGACTGCAAGGGCCGCTTGGTTGGTTTACTCGCAGCGCCTGGACGCTGATGGTGTGGAGTTTACATCGCTCTGACGTATGATGATTGCTGGAACTGGAGGATAGCGATGGGTTTTTCGACCGATGCAATTCACGTGGGGCAGGAGCCGGACGCCCTGACCGGGGCGATCGTGGCGCCGATCTATCAGACGTCCACCTACGTGATCGAGGAAATGGGCAAGAGCAAAGGGTACGACTACGCGCGGACGAACCATCCTAACCGCAAAGCGCTGGAGCGCACGATTGCGAAGCTAGAGGGAGGGTCGGCGGCGTACGTTTTCACTTCGGGAATGGCCGCAATTGATTCTGTTTTCCGGCTTTTGCGTCCGGGAGACCACGCGATTCTTTCTGAAGCGGTTTATGGCGGAGTTTTTCGGCTGACGACGCAGTTGCTGGTTCAATTTGGAATGGAATTCAGTTATGTGGACACGTCTTGTATGGAAAAAGTGATGGCGGCGATTAAGCCCAGCACGAAAATGCTTTATATCGAGACGCCCACGAATCCTACGATGATCGTTACGGACCTGGCGGCGATGGCGAAGCTGTCGCGGGAGAAAAATCTGACGCTTGTAGTGGACAACACGTTTCTGAGTCCTTATTTGCAGCAGCCGATCGCGCTGGGGGCGAACATTGTGGTCCATTCGATGACGAAATATTTGAATGGGCATAGCGATTGCGTGGGCGGAGCGGTGATTCTCACGCGCCCGGCGGATGCGGAGAAGATTTATTTTGTGCAACGGTCGGCTGGAGCGGGACTGGCGCCGATGGACTGCTTTTTGGTTTCGCGCGGAGTGAAGACGCTAGCAGTGCGCATGGATCGGCACGACTCGAACGGGATGGCGGTAGCGAAATATCTGGAGAAACATCCTAAGGTGAAAAAAGTGATTTATCCGGGGCTGGAGTCGCATCCGCAACATGCGATTGCCAAAAGACAACAGAAAGGGTTTGGGGGAATGTTGTCGTTTGACTTGGGGTCACTCGAGGCGGCCAAGGCGCTTTTGAACCATGTGAAGATTTGTTCGCTCGCGGAAAGCTTGGGAGGAGTAGAGACGCTGATATCGCTTCCGGCGTTGATGACGCACGCTTCCATACCAGTCGAAAGGCAAAAGGAAGTGGGGATCACGCAAGGGTTGATTCGGCTGTCGGTTGGAATCGAGGATGTGGAAGACTTGGTTGCGGATTTGGATCAGGCGCTGGCGAAGGTCTAGCGATGGGTGCGAAAGGTTCCGCTGGAAGGTGAGTGGGGTGCACGTTCCGCTCGGGAGCATTACACATAGAATTTTCTTCAGCCTAGCCATCTGGGCGATCGCCGTGGTTCTGTGGGCACCGAGGCCTACGACTGAATCCGTCCGCGCGGAATTAATCCGACGACAACAAGAGACAGGATTGACGTTCGCGTGGGTGGATGAGCCGGGCCTGCCCTGGACAAATCGAAGCGTCCAAGCAGTTGTTTTCGAGACTCGTGACGTCGTCGTTTTAAAGGATCCCGTGGAAGCTTTCCGCCCAGACGGATTCAGTATCAAAGAATACCAAGAGAATTTTGCGATCGGTGAATGTTGGTCTCACGATCAGACGAAGCTGGCGGCGACTATGATGAACCATTCCACGGGGCGCTTAGTATTCGGAATTCTTGATCTGAAATCCAAACAGGTTCATGCGATCGCGATCAATGCCGATCAGAAGGCTTATGTCACATCTCAGTGCTGGTCAAAAGATGACAAAGAGCTTGTCTATCAACTCGAGGGGGCTGTTCGACTGTATAGCATTGAGAATGACCGAGCGAACGCCATTGCGAAAGGAACTGACCCTAGCTGGTCGCCCGATGGTGAATGGATCGGATTTCGAGACGGCGATACATATTACGGAATGCACGGGGACGGAAGTCTTAGAAAGGAACTGTTTCGCAATAAGTGGGGGAAAGCCATCTCGGCTCTTTATTGGTCACCAGATTCGCGGATTGTTGCCTATGTAAGGGAATTGGGGTTTCTTCAAGGGGGAGCGCTTGATGCCGAATTCAACGAACTTCGTGTGAGACGATTGGACGACGGCTCAGACGACCGCATGTGCAACGAGAACGCTAATTGGTATTCAAATTATCACTGGATAACGAGCAAAGAGTTGGGGAACCAACTACAAAAAGAAAGGTCGCCTGCAAAATGATTCTTTCTAAGATGACAAATTAAAATTTGTCGCCACTTCTTTACTTGTCTTCCGCGACGGATTCTGAAATCCAGGCGAGGTAGTTCGCAGAGCCGGCTTGTATCGGTAGGGCGATGATTTCGGGGACGTCGTAGCTGTGCAGGCGCGTCACCTCGGTTTTCAGCTTGGGGAAACGGGCTTTCGTGGTTTTGATGATTAGCAGGAATTCTTTTGCGGATTCTACCCTTCCCTTCCAGCGGTAAACCGATCGCACGGGACTCGTTAAAATATTCGCGCAGGCGGCTAGGCGCTTTTCAACTACGGCGCGGGCGATTTTTCGGGCTTCTTTTGCGGAACCGCAGGTGACCAGGACGACGATCTTGTCTATCATCGCGAAATTCTCTGTGTCTTTACTAGTACGCCGCGCATCATTTTGAATGTTGTGTGATTGCGGCTTGAGGGCCAAGATACAATAGCCGTCCGTGACCAACCAAGCGATACATTTCGGAACTTCTGGCTGGCGCGGCGTGATTGCCGACGACTTCACGTTTGGCGGAGTGCGTCGCGCGTCCGCTGCGGTGGCGGAACACGTCCTGGCGGAGACGAAATCGCCGACGCTGGTGGTGGGCTACGACACGCGGTTTTTTTCGCCGGAATTTGCGCGCACTTCAGCGGAAGTGCTGAAAGCGCATGGCTGCCGGATCCTTTTCTGCCAGGAGCCGACGCCGACTCCGGTCATTGCGCACGCGATTATTTTCAACAAACTTGCCGGTGGCGTAAACATCACCGCCAGCCACAATCCCTGGGACTATAACGGGCTGAAATATTCCGGGCCGGAGGGCGGGCCGGCGGCGGTGGAGACAACCAAAGATATCGAGAAGCGCGCGGCGGCTCTGCCCGAGGACAACACTCCCTACCACGAGGTGACGGATAAATTCGAAGCGATTCATCCGCGCGAGGCTTATTTTGCGCAGTTGAAGAAAATGATTCGATTCGATGTGCTGGCGAAGGCGAAAGGCAATTTTGTCTGCGATGCGGTGCACGGATGCGGGGCGGGATGGCTGGATCGGATTTTGAAAGAAGATCGGCTGGCGATAACCGAAATTCGCGCTACGCGGGATGTTTTGTTTGAAGGCAAGGGGCCGGACCCGTCGGAAGAAAACCTCGGGCTGCTGAAGAAAACTGTTCTGGAGAAAAAAGCACTGGCCGGACTGGCGACCGATGGCGACGCTGACCGATTCGGAATACTGGATCGCGACGGCACGTTCATCGATCCGAACCACATTCTCGGGCTGGCGTTTGATTATTTGCTGGAGACGCGTGGGTACAAGCTGGGTGCGGCGCGCAGCGTGGCAACTTCGCACCTGCTGGATGGCGTTGCGAAATTGTATGGGGTGCAGATTTACGAGAGTCCTGTCGGGTTCAAATATGTTGGGCCATTTTTGCGCGACGACAAGATCGCGATCGGCGGCGAAGAAAGCGCGGGCATGACCATCCGCGGACATCTGCCGGAGAAAGATGGCATTCTCGCGTGCCTGCTGGTGGCGGAAATGATTGCTGCGCGGCAAACTTCCCTGCGCGAACAGCTTCAGGATTTGTTTCGCAGAGTGGGACGCGAGTATTGGCCGGTGCGCGTTAATTTGCCGCTATCCGATGACGCGCACAAAAAGCTGCTGGAGCGATTGAAAGCTGACCCAAGCGAATTCGCAGGCAAACGCGTGGTGAACGTGAATCGGCTCGATGGAATGAAATTGGCGTTTGAAGATGGAGCGTGGGTCTTAATACGTCCTTCTGGAACTGAACCGGTGGTGCGCATTTACGCGGAGACAGCGAGCGTGGCGGCCTCGCAAAAATTGGCGGAGGAGGCGCGCAAGTGGATTACGACGCAAGCGGCCGCCAAGTGAACAAACAAGGTCCAGCGAAGACTCCCGCGAGCGAACCCAGCGTGGGATTCTTTGAGCAGCTTGGGCAATTTTTTCGGCGCAACATGTATTTGTTCCTGATTGTTGGTTTTGCTTTGCTACTGCTGCAGGATGTCTTCGGGACACATGGCGTGCTGGCGATGAGGCAATCTCAAAAGGAAGCCGCGGAAATTGGAAAAGACATCAAGCGGCTGGATGACGAAAACCAGCGGATGCAGGCTCGCGTGAAGGGGCTGAAGAGCGATCTGGCGACGATCGAGAAAATTGCGCGCGAAGAGATGAGGCTGTCGCGGCCGGGCGAAGTGATATTTCAGACGCAGCCGAAGCCAGCCAGTGATTTGCAGGGCCCCGTACCGCAACCGGGTAGTCCCGCAAAAAAACCTTAGCTTTGTGCTGCCGGGCGTAAGGTTCGCTTAAACCACGCAATTATTTCCGAGCGATGATCTTTCCAGGTGGTGCGTGCGAGGGAGAGAAGCACCATCGCGGCGGTGATAATCAAGAAACCGAGGGTGGCCATGGGGATGGACTCGCCTTCTTTTTTTAAAATTGAAAATCTTCCGTAAACGAATTCGATGTGCACCCAATAGACAAGCAAGGACGTTTGGCCCATCTGGATTAACGGACTGAAACCGATTTGTCCCAGGCCCCAGCGGCACCAGGCATAGCTGGCGAAGACAATCACCAGCATGATGGCGACGCGCGCGAGGAAAAAATTGGGACTGGTGTGCCAATAATCGTAATCGGGATAGATTTGCAAGGTTTGTGCATCGAGCCATTTTGAAAGATAAAACAGCGCCACTCCTGCTGCGCCACATGCGAACGTGATTTTTTCCAGATTATTTTTTCCCCAGTCGCTGAAGAGAAGATAGCCGAGAGCCAGACCCACGAAGGCAAATCCTGCCCAGGGAAAAATCGGGAAGAGCCAGGGCTGCGGGGCCTTGAAAGTGTGGACGCCGTTAATATAGGACTCGAGGTACCAGGGAAGCCAGCGCGGACGCCAGATCGTATATAAAAATGGCGTGGCCAGCGCAATTGCGGCCGAGGTTATAAGCGCTACCGTTGCGTTGGCTATGCGGCTTTGGGTCAAGCGCCCCACGAGGCCGAGCAAGATGATGGAAATGCCGATGGTGTTGAGAATGTCCACGCGGAGCAAATCGGTCCAGGGCGCCCAGGGTAAGCCGAGAAGATATTCCTGCAAGCGAAAAAGATATCCGAGGCCGAGGATTTCCGCGCCGCGAAGAATTGTGGTGCGGGCGATTTGATTTGGCGTGGCGCCTTTCTTGCGCATCTTGTCGGAAACCAGCGCGAAGGAAACTCCCGCAAGGAAAAGAAAAAGGGGCGCGGGGATGGTTCCGCTGAGCTGAGACCATTTCATGAAGCGCGACTGGCGCGCGGCTCCCCCCAGCCAGGAATCGTAAGAGTGGACTTCGAACATCAACAAACAGGCGAACCCGCGCATCCAGTCAATGTAGGCGAGGCGTTGTGGTTTGCCGGTCTGTACGATGGCATTCAAGCCGCACAAGAATCGCTGAGAGGCGAACGCAAAGCAAGTTTTTATCGGAACATTCGTGCAGTTCAGTAAAATCGTTTTGTGGCTAACGGCAATTCAAAGTCCTGGGAGCTGAAGCTCCCGATTGCGTTCGCGGTGTGGGTGCCGATTGTTATTTTCGTCATCCTGCTGGGATTTCGTTTGGGTTATGGCGGACGGCGCTACGGCATTGCGTTAAGTGTGGCGGCCGTGCTTTTTGCGTTTGAATTTTTCCTGGCTTGTCCGTCTGTTCTTGAGCGTGCGCGGAAGTTTCTAGGTGAACATGGCCGCGTGGTCACGCCGCTGGCGCCTCTGTTTGCTGTTCTGATTTACACCACGACTGTTACCGGCAAGTGGACATTGGCGCTTGCGGGCGCGGCTTACTGCGTTGTGCCGGCCTTGCTTTTGGCGAGCGGCGCGGGCAAGCCGGCGGGCACTTGGGAAGATTACGCGGCGGCGCTGATCATTTGGTTACCCGTGGAATTCCGTTGGATGTACCACATATTTCCCTATCCTACGGAGCTCTCGCACACGCTGACGATTTTGTTGGCGCTTAGCACGGGTATCGCGGCGTTTGTTCTGCTGCGGCGCATGGAGGGGATTGGCTACGAGATTGTTTGGCGACCCGGATTCGGGGTAAATGTCGCGATTCATTTCCTGATTTTTGTCGCTATCGCGGTGCCATTGGGAATGCAGATGGGCTTTCTGAAATTTGATCCGACAATCGCGCGGCTGCGCTCGCTTCCACTGGCTACCGTGGGGATTACTTTTTTTACGGCTTGGCCCGAAGAGTTTCTGTTTCGCGGCGTGTTGCAGAATCTGCTTTCACGGACGTTGAAGAATAAGTGGACGGGGCTGGTAATTGCGGCGGTGATTTTTGGATTTTCGCACATCATGCATGCGCCGTTTCCGAACTGGAAGTACGTTTTTCTGGCGACGATCGCGGGATTATTTTACGGGCACGTTTGGATGAAGACGGGATCTCTGTTTCCTGGCGCGCTGGTACATGCGTTAGTGGACATTTCGTGGCACGTTTTATTTCGTTAAGTTCGCGGTGCGGAAAATCTAGCGAACTACGCCCTGAAGAGGGCTGGACGCAGTGGCGTACAATTTTTTCGGGATGCGGCCGGCGAGGAACGCTTTGCGGCCTGCTTCCACGGCGGCGCCCATGGCTTCGGCCATCAGTACGGTGTCTTGAGCTTCGGCAATGGCGGTGTTCATCAGGACGCCGTCGGCGCCAAGCTCCATGGCGATAGCGGCATCCGACGCGGTTCCCACGCCAGCATCGATAATCATGGGAACTTCTGTGATGCGTTCGCGCAGGATCTGCATGTTCGCAGTATTTTGAATTCCCATGCCTGAACCGATGGGCGCACCGAGCGGCATCACGGCGGCGGCGCCGGCGTCAATTAGTCTACGGGCGACGATCAGGTCGTCGTTGGTATAAGGCAAAACGACGAAGCCTTCGGCGACCAGAGTTTTTGTGGCGCGAATCAATTCTTCGGTATCGGGGAAAAGCGTTTGCTGGTCGCCGATCACTTCCAGCTTGACCCATTCGGATAGGCCCACTTCGCGGCCGAGGCGGGCGGTGCGGACGGCTTCGTCCGCGGAATAGCAACCTGCGGTATTCGGCAGGATGAAAAAATTCTTGCGGTCGATGTAATCGAGAAGAGATTCCTTCGATTTGTCGGTGAGATTGACGCGGCGAATGGCGACCGTGACCATATCGGCGCCGGACGCTTCATGCGCGCGGCGCATTTCTTCGAAGCTGCGATATTTGCCGGTGCCGACGATCAGGCGGGAGTTGAATGTTTTTCCAGCAATCACCAAGTGGTCTGGCATCGAAATCTCCTGATCAATAGTAACGCTTGCGGGCGTTCGCAGACAGGCTAGGCTAAGTGCTGCGGGCGCGGCTCCTCTACATCGGCGTACAGTTTTGCAATTACATCTTGATAGCGACTCTCGATCACGCGCCGTTTCATTTTCAGCGTGTAGGTCAGTTCCCCGTTTGCAAAGGTAAAGTCTTGTTCGAGCAGCGCGAAGCGTTTCGGTTTTTCGAATTGCGCAAGCGCGGAGGTCAGGCGCTCGATTTCGCGCGAAAGCAGATCGCGGACCCAGGGATTTGAAGTCATCTGCGACGGGCCGGGAAAATCCTTGCCGTGCTTCTGCGCGTCCTGTTGGATCGTTGGGAAATTTGGAACGATCAATACCGCGACGAATTTGCGCTTGTCACCTACTACGATGGCGTTGGTGATAAATGGAGACTGTTTCAGGAGATTTTCGATCATGGCGGGCGCTACAAATTTTCCCGCGGCAGTCTTCAGCAATTCTTTCTTCCGATCGGTAATGATCAGATATCCGTCTTCGTCGAGTTTTCCGATGTCTCCGGTGCAAAACCATCCGTCGGGCGTCAACACTTCTTCGGTCTCTTTCGGTTTGTGGAAATAGCCTTCCATGACGCAGGGACCTTTCACCAGTATCTCACCGTCACCGGCGATGCGGACTTCCACGTGGGCTATGGGCAAGCCGACCGTGCCCACCTTATTTTTCTTCGGTACGTTCGCAGAAATCACCGGAGAAGTTTCGGTGAGGCCGTAACCCTGCATGATCGGCAGATTAATAGCCCAGAAAAATTCAGCCAGATCGGGCGAGAGCGGGCCCCCGCCGGAAAAGAAGTAGCGGATTCTGCCGCCTAGTCCGGCGCGGATTTTCGAATAGACGAGGCGGTCGGCAATTTGCCAGCGTTGTTTAACCCAGAATGAAGGCTGCTTGCCATGCGCTCGCCACGGTACGGCTTCTCCGGCCACGCGTAAGGACCAATCAAAGATTTTTCGCTTAATACCAGTTTCGCGATGACCCTTGTCGATAATATTTGCGTAAATCTTTTCGAAAAATCGCGGGACAGCGGCGGCGAGTGTAGGCTTCACTTCGAGAAGCGCTTGCGGAACGGATTCCATTTGCTCAACGTAGGCGATGGGAACGCCGTCGAAGAGATAGCCATAGTCCACGGTGCGCTCATAGACGTGCGCGAGCGGGAGGAACGAAAGCGCGATGTCACCGGGAGAAAGATTGTGATCCTTTAGAGAGTCTTCGACATTCGAGCTCAGATTCAGGTGAGTGAGCATCACTCCCTTGGGTTCGCCGGTAGTGCCGGAGGTGTAGATGATGGTGGCCAATTGGTTGGCGGAAATTTCCGCGGCGCGTCTGCGGTATTCGGCGATGTCGGCGTCGCCCGCGGTGTGGATCAGAGCTTCGTAACGCAGAATCTCGCCGCTGAAGTCAGAAAGCGGCGCCACGGAGATCACGTGCTCAAGCGCCGTGATTCTGTCGCGGCACTCGGCTATTTTGCGCGCTTGGGCTTCGCCAGAAGTGAAAATTATTCGCGCGCCAGAATCGTTCATGATGTAAACGAGGCGCTCGAGCGATTCATTAAAATAAACTGGGACGCTCACGGCACCCAAACCTTGTATCGCGAAGTCGGCGATGTGCCATTCAGGGCAGTTGGGGGCGAGAATCGCCACGCGGTCGCCGGATTTTATTCCCAGCTCGCGGAAGGCTTTCGACAGGCCTGCTACGCGACGAAGCATTTCTTGCGCCGCGATCGACTGCCAGCCATCAGCGGTTCGAAACATTTGGGCGCGCGGGTTCGCGTGCCTGTCCACGGCTTCGAGAAAGGATTTCGTCAGCGGAGGATAATCCATCGTAGATACGTTTAACTCTAGCGTAAGGAACACCATCGCGCAACGCAGGCGGCGGATTCCCAGCGAAATACCAAACCGCGAAAATTGAGTGCCGGTGCGTTAAGATGTCAGGGGAGGTTCCGATGTCGAAACTCGCGACCGAAGAAGGAACCGGATACCAGCCGGTTCGCGCGCCGCGCGGCACTACGCTTTCCTGCCAAGGCTGGCAGCAGGAAGCGGCCATGCGCATGTTGATGAACAACCTTGATCCGGAAGTGGCGGAGAAGCCGGAGGATTTGATTGTTTACGGCGGGCGCGGGAAGGCGGCGCGGAACTGGAAATGTTATCACGCGATTGTGGCATCATTGAAATCGCTGAAAAATGACGAGACGTTACTGGTGCAGTCCGGCAAGCCTGTTGGAATTTTCCGCACGCACAGCTACGCACCGCGAGTTCTGATCGCGAATTCAAATTTGGTAGGACATTGGAGCGACTGGAAAACTTTTGATGAGCTCGACCGCGCGGGATTGATGATGTATGGCCAGATGACGGCGGGCAGCTGGATTTACATCGGCACGCAGGGAATCCTGCAAGGCACTTACGAAACTTTTGCAGCGGCGGCGCGAAAACATTTTCAAAGCGATTTGGCCGGAAAGCTGGTGGCTAGCGGGGGCATGGGCGGCATGGGCGGCGCGCAGCCTCTGGCGGCAACGCTGAATGGCGCGGCGTTTCTGGGAATTGATGTGGATCCGGAGCGCATCAAGCGGCGGGTGAAAACGGGCTACTGCGATGTGATGGTGAACGATCTCGATGAAGCGCTGCGGATTTTGAAAAATGCTGTGAGGAAGCGCGAAGCGACATCGGTTGGCTTGGTGGGAAATTGCGCGGACGTGGTTCCGGAACTTGCGCGACGCGGCGTGGTGCCGGATCTGCTGACGGATCAAACCAGCGCGCACGACCCGATCGGCGGTTACATTCCGCAAGGGCTCGACGTGGGGCAGGCTGACGAGTTGCGCAAGAGCGATCCAGAGGCGTACCGCATGCGTTCGCTCGAATCGATGGCCAAACATGTGGAAGGCATGCTCGCGTTGCAGAAGCTGGGATCGATCACGTTTGATTACGGAAATAACATTCGGACTTTTGCATTCGAGCAAGGCGTGAAGAACGCTTACGATTTTCCGGGGTTTGTGCCGGCATACATTCGTCCACTATTTTGCAAAGGGCGCGGGCCGTTTCGTTGGGCTGCGCTTTCGGGCGAGCCGTCGGATATTTATCGTACGGACAAACTAGTGTTGGATATGTTTCCCCACGATGAAGTTCTAACGCGCTGGATTCATCTGGCGCAGAAGCGCGTGCGGTTTCAGGGATTGCCGGCGCGAATCTGCTGGCTGGGTTATGGCGAGCGCGACAAATTCGGGCTCGCGTTGAATGAGTTGGTGGCAAAAGGCGAATTGAAAGCGCCCATCGTGATTGGGCGCGACCATCTGGATTGTGGGTCGGTCGCATCGCCTTATCGCGAAACTGAAAAAATGAAAGATGGGTCGGACGCGATTGCAGACTGGGCGCTGCTCAATGCCCTGCTGAATACTGCGAGCGGCGCGAGTTGGGTTTCGATTCACAACGGCGGCGGCGTGGGGATTGGCTATTCGTTGCACGCGGGACAAGTGACGGTGGCGGACGGCTCGAAGGAAATGGCGGAGCGCATCGAGCGCGTGTTGACGAATGATCCGGGGATTGGCGTGGCGCGGCATGTGGATGCGGGGTATACCGAAGCGATTGAGTTCGCGCAGAAGTCGGGGATTAACATCCCAATGGAGAAAATATGATAGTCGTCACTGGAGCAACGGGACACACGGGACGGCCGGCGGTGGAAGCGCTGCTGGCGAACGGAGAAAAAGTACGCGTTATTGGACGAGACGCTAGGAAGCTGGAAGCGTTCACGCAGAAAGGCGCGGAAGCTTTCGTTGGCAAAGTGGAAAACGCGGCGCAGATGTCAAAGGCTTTTGAGGGCGCGACAGCGGTTTACCTGCTGATTCCGCAAGAGGTTGACGAGGATTATCGCGCGTACCAAGACCGCGTCTCCGACGCTTACTTAAAGGCGATAACGAGCGCGCGCGTTCCGTACGTTGTGACGCTTAGCAGCCTGGGCGCGCAGCATGCTGAGAAAACCGGGCCGATTGTTGGCCTCCACAATTTGGAACAGAAATTGAACAGCGTGCCGGGACTCAACGTGCTGCACTTGCGGCCCGGGCCATTCATGGAAAATTTATTTATGAGCATGGAGCCGCTTCGCAAGATGGGTTTCCTGCCGGGCGGAACGGACGGTGATCTGCCCGTCGCACTTATTGCCACTAAAGATATAGCTACTTATGCTGCAAAGCGTCTCCACGCTCGCGATTTTTCCGGCAGCTCGGTGCAGGAATTGTTTGGTCCGCGCGACGTGACCATGAAAGAAGTCACGACAATCGTCGGCAACGCCATTGGCAAACCCAAACTCAGTTATATGCAAGTGCCATTCATGATGCTCGAGCCTGCGCTGGTGCAGACAGGAATGCCGAAGCAAACTGCGAAGCTGCTGATAGAAATGTGGAAGGCTGGGAACGCGGGGCTTCTTGCGCCACAAGAGAAGCGGTCCGCGGAAAATAGTATGCCGACGAAGATCGAGTCGTTTGTGACCGAGGTATTCGCTCCTGCATACCTTGCTCAAGCTGCGGGTGCCTGAAGCGAGCCACCATTTATTGCTTATGACGGCACGCGGCACGTAACACGCAAGATCCTTGCCAGGCATCTTCTTCGGGGGCAGCACGCTGCGCCCCTACAAAAACCAATCTGACAAACGACGCGCGCGCGCCGAGCCCTTGGTGATTCGTTAGAGTAGTGTTTTCCGCGAAGTGACGCTGTATCATCGCAGCCGTGCCTGACTGGCTGATTACGGGGTGCTCGCAGGTTTTAACGCTGCGCGGTCCCGTGCCACGGCGCGGGCGCGCGCTTGGCCAGCTTGAAATCATTCGCGACGGCGCGATTTTGGTGCATCAGGATCGCATCGCAGCGGTGGGCTCGAAGCGTCGCATCGAACGACTGCCCAAGGCGCGAGGCGCTGAAAAGGTAGATCTCCGTGGACGCGTTGTTCTGCCGGGATTCGTTGATTCACACACTCACCTGATTTTTCCTTTTAGCCGAGCTGCCGAATACGAGCAGCGTATCTCCGGCGCTACTTATGAAGAGATCGCGCGCTCGGGCGGCGGAATTCGTTCGACCGTGAAGCATCTGCGCACTGCATCTGCCGGCATGCTGAAAGCTCGGGCGCTGAAAAACCTTCGCGAGTTTGCGGCGCACGGAACCACGACGATCGAAGCGAAGAGCGGTTACGGGTTGGATTGGGAGAGCGAGCTGAAGATTCTGGAGATTCTCTACGATCTTCATCAGGAGCATCCGCTCGACATCCACGCGACGTTTCTGGGCGCGCACGTGGTGCCGCAGGAATTCAAGCGGCGCCCCGAGGCTTATGTCGATCTGCTGACGCGCCGATGGATTCCTACGGTGGCAACTGCCGGGCTGGCTGAATTTTGCGATGTTTTCTGCGACCGCGGCGCTTTTACCGTGGATCAATCGCGACGGATTCTAACGGCTGGGCGAGCGGGCGGTCTGGTTCCACGCATTCATGCGGAGCAGTTAGCGCACACTGGGGCGGTGCGTCTTGCGATTGAGCTGCAGGCCGCGAGCGCCGATCATCTTGAGAAAATCAACGCCAGTGACATTCGAGCGCTCGGGCTTTCGAATGTGGTTTGCACCATGCTGCCGGGATGCTGTTTTCATCTGGGACTAAAGAATTATGCGCCGGCGCGCAAGTTAATTGAGGCTGGGGCAATTCTGGGCGTCGCTACGGATTTTAATCCCGGCACAAGTCCTACGCTTAGCATGACTATGATTTTGTCACTGGCTTGCACGCAAATGAGAATGACGCCGGCAGAAGCGATCACTGCTGCGACGATTAATCCGGCGTACTCATTGCGCGTACACGACCGCGTGGGCTCGGTCGAGGTTGGCAAATATGCGGACCTGGCTGCGTTTGACGTGGCCGACTATCGCGAAATCCCGTATTATTTTGGTGTGAATCTTTGCAGCCTCACGATGAAACGCGGCGCCATCCTGCATATGAAGAACCTCTAAATAATGAAACGACTCGTTGAATGTGTTCCAAACTTTTCAGAAGGACGCGACGCATCGAAGGTGGATGCGATTGTGTCGGCGATGCGCGAGGTGCCCGGCGTGTACCTGCTGGACCGCGAGAGCGACAGCGATCATAACCGTAGCGTGGTGACGCTGGCGGGCGAGCCTGAAGCTGTGGCCGAGGCAGCGCTGCGCGGCGTGGGCAAAGCGGCTGAGCTGATCGATCTGACGAAACACTCTGGCGCGCATCCGCGCATGGGCGCGACCGATGTGGTTCCCTTCATCCCCATAGAAGGCGTGACCATTGAGGATTGCGTTGCGCTGGCGAAAAAAGTGGGGCGCGAGATCTGGGAGCGGTATCGCGTCCCGGTTTATTTCTACGAGGCTGCGGCGCAGCGGCCGGAACGCACGAACCTTGAAAACATTCGCAAGGGGCAATTCGAAGGCTTGTTGGCGGAAGTTCCGCGCAATATTGACCGCGCTCCTGACATTGGAGAGCAGCGGTTGCATGCTACGGCGGGCGCCACGGTCGTCGGCGCTCGCAAATTTCTTATTGCTTACAACATTAATCTGAATACTTCGGATGTGAGCATCGCGAATCGCATCGGCAAGAATATTCGCTTCTCGAATGGCGGGCTGCGGTACGTGAAAGCGATGGGGGTGGATTTGCGCGGGAGGAACCTGGCGCAAGTGTCCATTAACCTGACGGATTTCGAGCAGACGCCGATCCATCGCGTGTTTGAAATGGTGAAGCGCGAAGCCGAGCGATATGGAATCTCGATTGTGGGCAGCGAAATCGTTGGTTTGATTCCCAAGCGAGCGATCGAGCTGACCGCGGACTTTTATTTGCAACTTGAAAACTTTTCGCCTGCGCAAGTATTTGAGAATCGCATGGAGGCGTCGTTTGCAGGCGCGCCGGCGGCGGAAGGTCCTGGGAAACTGGCATTGCTGGCGCAACCGTTTCTGGACGCCGTCGCGCAGCCTACTGCAACTCCTGGCGGAGGCTCAGTGGCAGCGCTGGCTGGCGCGCTGGGCGCCAGTCTGGGGCAGATGGTGGCCGGGCTGTCGCGGAAGAAAAAATCGCAAGCAGCTTACGTGGAGCCGCTGAGCGATGCCCTTGCTGAATTTCGTGCTGCGTCGCGGACGCTGTCGGAAGCGATCGATCGCGACGCGGCTTCGTTTGAATCGGTGATGGCGGCCTACAAGCTGGCGCAATCCACGCCGGAAGAACAGGAACGCCGTGAAGCCGCGATCCAGAGCGCATTGCAGGGCGCCGCCAATGTCCCCATGGAAGTTGCGCGCAAAGCGGCGCAGGTTTTTGACTCGCTCGGCAAGTTGGAAGGAATTGCCAGTCCTTCCATGCTCTCGGATATTCGCGTGGGACGTCTAATGGCCGGAGCAGCGGTCCGAGGAGCGCTTGAAAACGTGAAGATTAATCTGGAGTCCATTACCGATTCCGGGTTTTCGGCGGGCCTTCGCTCTGAATCTGAGTTACTGGCCGCACGCATCGGAAAAAGTTGATTCCGCCAGGAACCCTTTTAGCATCTATACTAGACAGGCACGGTGCCCGAGATTTACTTTCGAAGCTCAGCCTGCGGCTCGAATCGCTGCGGTAGATAATTTACCTGAGGGGAAAACAATCGTGAGACAGCCACTTGTTCGAAACACGCTTTTGACGGTCCTGGCAGCGGTCGCGCTGCTCGGTATTTTGACAACTATTTCTCCGCGACTCTCGGCCGGCTCGGTGAGCACCACGGTCGTGGGAATGTTCCCCAAGAACACTTCAGAATTCGCCTACGCGGATTTGAAGGGGGCCCGGAAGCTTTCCTGGTTCTCGCAAATACAGGACCAGATGCTTCCCGCGCATATGCGCCAGTTCGAGCAGTTCCTGGCCTCTGCGGGAGTGGACCCGAATTCACAGGTGGACAGCCTTGCTTGGGGAACGATACTGGCTCCGGGCGGCGAAAGCGGAGACATTTTGGGCGTTGCTCTCGGGGGCTTCGATCCGGGAAGCACTGAAGCTAAATTCAAAGCCATGAAAATACCGATGACCGAGGAGCAGGGTTTCCACCTGTACGCGTTCGGCAGCGGCGGTGGGGCGAACGACATCTTCTTCTTTTTCCTGGATTCCAACACAGCCGCGTTCGGTAATCGCGCGTCGCTGGATAAAATGATCGATGTGCGCACGGGCAACGCCGAAAGTCTGTTGGCCAATGACAAAATCTTCCCGCTCATCGGCGAGGCCAACGGCACGGGGCTGATCTGGGCGGTTCTGGATAAGACTTCGACGACCATGGCGATGCATCAATTGCTGCCGCAAGCCAGCCAGTTTCCGCAAGCTGCCGCGATTGTTGGACGCATTCGCGCGATGATTATCAGCGTGAACGCGGACTCCGGGCTGGATGTCCAATTTCAGGCGGTGTGCGACTCAGTGGACGATGCCAACACTCTGGGAGCGGCGATGCAGGCTGGTGTGATGTACCGACGTTATCAAGAAGCGCAATCGAATCCCGATTTTGCGAAGGCTCTGGATCACGTGCGTGTAACTCCTACGGGAGATCGTCTGAAGATTGATGCGCCGGTGAGCCAGGACGAGCTGATGTCTTTGATCCGCACCAAGGCTCTTGCTCCTTCATAGATGTACGGGAGTTTCCGGGATTAACTGCGGCGCGGCGGGCTAGATTTTTGCGCGGCGACCTTCACAATATTTGATCAGAGTGGTGCGCGACACGCCTGCACGGGTTTCATACTGCACACGATCGACATTGGTCTTCTGCAAGGCGTCGCTTAATCGGGCTTGCGAACCGGACCCGCTGCCTACAAAAGTATCCAGCCCTGCTGACGGAAGCGACTCTCCGGAATGCTCGATAGCAACTTCCACGCGGTCTGGGAAATCCGAAACGATCACTTTTAGGGCGGAATCAGAGTTTCCATTCGTGTTTACGAGCGGAAAGGTTTCGCGGCAGGCATCGGCGGTGGCGGCGGCGAGCCCTTCCTGTGCGTCACTGGAAAGGCCGCAGCGCTGGGCGGCGAACAACACTATTGCAGCTACACCGGCAATCAACCGGGCGTCGTTCTGCAGAGTGAGTTCAGTGCGACTGGGATCAGTGCTCATCTTTTTCCGCTAACCGCACGTCGCAAGCCTCGCGGCAATCCGGACAATAATACATGCCATCCACGCCCATGCGGATGTCGAACTGAGCCTGGCAGAAGCAGCAGTACTTCACGCAGGTACACTCCTGTTCTGGCTTCTCACACTGCGAGCAGAGAGTTACCACGTACCGGCCTCCGGTAAGCTGCGTTCGCCCTTGGGTCAATCTTAGGGCAAGCGTGCGCCCCGGACAAGCGACATCTGGCCGCGTTCCTTGACAACAAGAAAACACGCATGCTAGCTTCGATGTTCGTTCGCATGATGAGAAATTATCAGTGACAACTCCGGCAACCGCCGCACTCCGCAAGACCGCTCTGAATCCCATTCATCGCCAGCTAGGCGCCAAAATGGTGAACTTCGGCGGCTGGGACATGCCGCTGGAATACTCCGGCATTCTGGCCGAGCACGAATCGGTGCGCACACGCGCCGGGCTATTTGACGTGAGCCACATGGGCGAGATTGAAATTCAGGGCCCCGGCGCGTTGGGCTTGGTGCAGCTGGTGTCTTGCAATAACGCCGCGAAGCTCGCGGTCGGGCAGGCCCATTATTCGGGCCTGATGACTTCTCGCGGCACTTTCGTGGACGATTTGCTGGTGCACAAAATTTCCGACACGCACTATATGCTGTGCGTCAACGCGGCGAATCAGGATCAGGATTACGAGCATTTCGCGGAGAACAATAAGTTCGAAGCGACGGTGGAAAATGCGGGGACGCGGCATTCTCAGCTAGCGATTCAAGGGCCGCGCGCGAAAGACATTCTGCAGCGGCTTACTTCCGTCGCGCTGGATTCAATCCATTATTATCATTTCACCTTTGGCCAAGTTAGCGGCGTGGAGTGCTTGATCGCGCGCACGGGTTACACTGGTGAAGATGGCTTTGAAATATATTTTTCGCCGGAGCAGTCGGCAAAACTTTGGAGCGACCTGATGCAGGTGGGCGGGCCGGCGGGCATGCTTCCGTGCGGATTGGGAGCGCGTAACACTTTGCGCCTTGAGGCAGGCATGTGCCTCTACGGCCATGAAATCGATGAGACCACCACGCCGTGGGAAGCGGGGCTGGGTTGGATTTGCAAGATGGAAAAGGCGCCCTTTCTGGGCAGCGATGTGCTTGCGCAACAAAAGAGGGATGGACTCACGCGCAAGCTGGTTGGATTTGAAATGATGGATAAACGTATCGGGCGCGACGGTTATCCGGTGTTCATCGGCGGCAAAGAAGTGGGACGCGTGACCAGCGGGGGGCCTGCGCCGTTCTTGAAGAAAAATATTGGCATGGCCTATGTGCCCCCGGAATCCACCACGGTCGGGACGGACATAGTTATCGGGATTCGCGGCCAGGGGGAAACGGCCCGTATCGTCGCGCTACCATTTTATAAGCGACCGCAATAGCTCAGAAGCATCCAATTAAGACGCCTCACGGAGCACTCATGTACCCAAAGGACTATCGCTACACGAAAGAGCATGAATGGATCAAGGTGGATGGCGCGAACGGAACCATTGGCATCACTGATTACGCGCAGCACGAGTTGGGAGACGTTGTGTTCGTCGAGATGCCTAAAGTGGGAGCGCCGCTGAAAGCGCGACAGTCTTTTGGAACCATCGAGTCCGTGAAGGCCGTGAGCGAGATTTTCAGTCCGGTTGCGGGCGAAGTGGTCGAAACAAATTCTGCTCTTGCGGATGCTCCTGAACTAATCAACAAGGATCCGCACGGCGGGGCCTGGCTTATTAAGGTACGACTAGCCGATCCCCAAGAAGCATCCGCGCTGATGGATGCGGTCGCCTACGAAGCTTACATCGCAGGCCAAGCCAAGGAACATTCCGCCTGATGCGCTATTTGCCCAAGAGTCCTTCCGAACGCCGGGAAATGCTCGATGCGATCGGCGTGCAGTCTGTAAACGAACTTTTCGAGTCGATTCCGGAAAAATTTCGATTGCGTGCTCCTCTCGCTTTACCTGCGGCGCTTTCAGAACCGGAGATCATTCAATATTTTCAAGCGCGGGCTGCGGAAAATTCCAAAGGCTATACCTCTTTCCTTGGCGCGGGCGTTTATTCGCACGTGCGGTCCGTTGTCACTGACGCGCTCGTTCAACGCGGCGAGTTTCTCACTTCCTACACGCCGTATCAGGCTGAGTTCGCGCAAGGCACGCTCACGGCTATTTTCGAATTTCAGACGTTGATGTGCCAATTGACCGGGCAGGAAGTGGCTAACGCGTCGATGTACGACGGTTCGACTGCGCTCACCGAAGCGGTGCTGATGGCCGAAAGGATTACGGGACGCCATCGCGTTTTGGTGGCGCGAAGCGTCCATCCCGAATATCGACATGTGTTGCAAACCTACGCGAAAAATCTAGGCATCCAGATAGAAGAGATTGGCTACACCGAATCGGGGCAACTGGATCGCGCTGCGTTGAGGAAGGAAAGTCCGGAGCAAGCTGCTGCGATCGTGGTTCAGTCGCCGAACTTTTTCGGAGTGATTGAAGAGATTCCGGCGCTGGCCGAAGTTGCGCATGCGTCTGGCGCATTGCTGGTTACAGGGATTGCGGAAGCTGTTTCGCTGGGGATCGTTCGGCCGCCGGCTGAAGCGGATATCGTGGCGATGGAGGGGCAATCGTTCGGTATCTCGCCGAGCTACGGAGGCCCTTATGTTGGTGTGATTGCCACGCGAGACAAATTCGTGCGGCAAATGCCGGGACGGCTTGCTGGCCAGACTACCGACGCGGAAGGCCGCCGCGGCTTCGTTCTGACGCTAGCGACGCGCGAGCAGCACATCCGTCGCGAAAAGGCTACTTCCAACATTTGCACGAATGAAGCGCTCTTTGCTCTGGTTGCGACGATCCATCTGAGCTTGCTGGGCAAAGAAGGATTGCGCGAACAGGCGCTGCAGAATTTGGCCAAGGCGCGTTTCGCTCAGGCAGAACTGGAAAAAATTCCCGGTGTACGGCGCGCTTTCTCGGGGCCATCGTTCAATGAGTTCGTGCTGGAATTTCCACGCTCGGTAAAGATGGTGAACCAGGACCTTTTGCGCGAGAAGATTATCGGGCCGTTCGCGCTGGGCACGCATTATCCGGAGCTTACGAAACGCGCGCTGGTTTGTGTGACGGAGACCACTCCGCGCGCCGAGATTGAACGTTTGGCAGCGGCCATACGGAAGATACTCGATAGACCTGTTTAAGGAGCTGTTCGCATTGAGCTATAAGTCCACCGAAATCGAATCGCCCGTCGGCAAAATTTTGAAGGCGCGCGAGCATGTGAGCCAGAACGAAGGGCTGATCTTTGAGAAGTCTGCGCCGGGAAAGCGTGGGATGGAGTTGCCGCCGCTGGACGTCCCGGCGGTGGATGCTTCCAAGGCGCTGGGAAAGGAATTCACGCGCGACGCCGTCGAAGGTTTTCCGGAAGTGAGTGAGATTGAAGTGATTCGGCACTTTACGCGGCTTTCCACATGGAATTACGCGATCGATCTAGGCATGTATCCGCTGGGTTCCTGCACCATGAAGTACAACCCGCGCGTAAACGAATTTGTGGCGCGGCTCGATGGACTTGCCACCGAACATCCCGAGCAGCCGGCGGAAGTTTCGCAAGGCTGCTTGCGCATTCTCTACGATTTGCAGAAATGCCTGCTTTCGATTACCGGCATGGATGCTGCCACGCTTCAACCCGTGGCTGGAGCGCAAGGCGAACTCACAGGGTTGCTGATGATTCGCGCATACCTGCAGAGCCAGGGAAATCCGCGGAAGACGGTCTTGATTCCGGATTCCGCGCACGGCACGAATCCGGCTTCCGTGGTGATCGCGGGTTACGAAGTAAGAAATATCAAGTCAAACGCGCGTGGGCAGATTGATACCGATCACCTTCGCGAGTTTTGCACCGAGGATGTTGCCGCGCTGATGCTGACGAATCCGAGCACGCTTGGCGTGTTCGAAGAACGCATCGCGGAGATTGCGGCAATCCTCCACGAACGCGGCGCGCTTCTTTATATGGACGGCGCGAACATGAATGCGTTGGCCGGGGTCACGCGCCCGGGCGATTTCGGCGTGGACGTGATGCACCTGAATCTGCACAAGACATTTTCTACTCCGCATGGAGGCGGCGGGCCGGGCGCCGGTCCTGTATTGGTGAAGAAATTCCTGGAGCCGTTCCTGCCTGTGCCGGTGGTGGTGAAAAAAGAGGATGGCAAATTCGCGCTGGACCACAACCGTCCGCAATCCATCGGGCGCGTGCGCGCTTATTGCGGAAATTTTGGCGTGCTGTTGCGCGCGCTTGCCTACATTCTGGCCTACGGCCCCGGCATACGCCAGGCGACGGAAGACGCCGTTCTGAATTCGAATTATATTCGGAAGAATCTGGAGAGCGTTTTCGATCTGCCTTACAATCTTCCGTCGATGCATGAAGTGGTTTTCAGCGATGCGCGGCAGAAAAAGAATGGCGTAAACACGATGGATATCGCCAAGCGATTGATCGACTACGGATTTCATCCTTACACCACCGCGTTTCCGCTGATCGTACCGGGCGCCATGATGATCGAGCCGACAGAATCGGAATCCAGAGAGGAGTGCGATTTCTTTATTGAAGCGATGCGTTCAATCGCGGCGGAAGCGGAAACAAATCCCGAACTGGTGAAAACCGCGCCGCATTCCACGCGCATCGGACGTCTGGACGAGGTGGCTGCGGCGCGCAAGCCGATTCTTCGCTGGAAACCTGAGGAAGGAGGTTCACGATGACACCGGAACAAGCTGCATTCCTTCTGCCAATCTTTGTGGCCTCGCTCAGAAAAGAATTTCCGACGACTCTGCGCGTTCTTCAGGCTGTTCCGGCTGACAAAGGAAATTACCGCCCGGCTCCGAATTCGCGCAGTGCGCTGGAACTTTGCTGGCATCTGGCTTCCGCGGATATTTGGTTTCTCGATGGATTTCTTGCCGGAGAATTTGAAATGGAAGACGACACCATGCCCGCGGACTTCAGCAACGCTTCAGATATCGCCGCTACTTACGAAGAGAGCTTGCCGGCGAAACTCGACAAAGTGGAAAAACTTCCGGCCGAGTTTTGGGCCACGCCTCTTCCCTTCTTTGGTATCTGCAATTTACCCGCTGTAATGTACCTGCAGTTTATGCTCAACCACTCCATACATCATCGAGGCCAGCTTTCAGCGTATCTACGTCCGATGGGGGCAAAAGTGCCGAACGTTTATGGCGGCAGTTTCGATGAGCCTATGGTGGAGTGCGAGGAGTAGTCGCGGATTTGGCTACCCTTGTTCCCCGCTGCAGATCCTCCAATGCTTGTTGCCTAACCGCGAAGCGTGAACCTGGCGGAGCGCAGGCGGGCAAAGCCCTCCGCACGTGGGCGCAGAAGCGCTCCCGCGGGACGACAGCGCCCCAGCGACTTTACTTCTTTTCGTTCTTCGCTTTTTCGACCGGGATGCTGCGTCCAGCTGCCGGAGTGGTCCTATTTTCGATGGTTACGTCCATCGCAGCAGTGGCTGCGGGGAAAACCACCGGCCGGCCGTCAGAGCTTGCGGCGGCGGCTGTGGTGATTTTCTCTTTGGACGGAGCGGTGACCGGAACAAGAGCGCCTTCCGCTTCCTTCAAGAATGTGAGGCCCTGCTCGCGACCGTCCCAATCGATGGAGATGACGTCCCCGAGAGAGACCTGTTCAGTGGCCAGCAGGCTAGCCAACGGATAAACGACGTGCCGTTCGATCGCGCGTTTCAAGTGGCGCGCGCCGTATTTCATGTCGGTGCCTTCACGAAGAAGAAAGTCGCGGGCCGGCATGGTCACGCGGAACAAGAAGCGTCCCTTGGCGGTTTCGAGCACACGCTGCTGCACCATACCCAGCTCGATTTCGAGAATTTGCTCGAGCTGCTGGGAACGCAGCGGATGGAACACGATTACTTTGTCGATGCGGTTCATGAATTCCGGCGCGAATTTTCTCTTGGCAGCATCCGCCGCGGTCTTTTCCACTTTTTCGTCGAGGCGAACTTGCGTGTCGGCCTTAACTTTAGGGGCGAAACCCATCCCGCCGGTCATCAGCTCGGTGATTTCGCCGCCGCCAAGATTCGAAGTCATGAAAATCATGGTTTGCGACAAATCCACGCGGCGATTGTCTCCGAGCGTCAGAGTGGCTTTGTCCAGGATGCCGAGCAGCAATTGCCACAGCGCGTCGCTGGCCTTCTCGATTTCGTCGAACAGCAGAAAGCTAATTTTCAGCTTGTCGGTGTGATATTGGGCGAGCGCCTCCTGAGTGATTAGGGGATGCGTTTCGCGGTGCCCCAAATATCCCGGGGGCGAGCCAATGAGTTTCGCGATTTCGTGCGAGTGCTGGAATTCGGCGCAGTCCACTTTGATCACGGCGCGTGGATCGCCAAAGAGCACTTCAGCGGTGGCTTCGACCACGCGCGTTTTCCCCGCGCCAGTCGGCCCCAAGAACAATAGATTCCCTACCGGACGTCCCGGCGAATTCAGGCCGGCGCGAAAAACCTGGTACAGGTCCACCACACCCTGCACCGCTTCGTCCTGGCCGACGATTTTACGCCGCAGTCCTGATTCGAAATCGCGCGACTCCAGACTGCGTTGAGTCGGGTCGAGTTGTAGCGCATGCGCTCCCACGGTATTACTCCCCCTACCGGAACTCTCTGCCGCCATCGGGATTGCGGAAATCCGTGCGCTCGAATTGATCGAGTTTTATGTCGAGCGTGGAACGCAGCAATCGCAATTGCGTGACCAGTTCCCGGCTTGAATTGGCTCGATCCGCCAGCAGCAACATCGGCGGAGAAAGATCGGCCAGGTCCATGTGAAGGTTTCGTAGTGAATGCATCAAGTTCTGCACGTACGGCGAGCGAATATCAAACAGCTCAATACGGCTGTTCACCTGCTCGCGCAGGCTTGACCAATCGAGATCAAGGAAGGGGTGGTTGCGCGAAACCTTTCGCACCACATCGTCCGTGATCCGCGGCCGCTCCCCCAGCCGCGCCAGATGTAACTGCTGCACCTTGCCCTGACGGCGCACGTTGTGCACTAAGAAGTAGGTGTTGCCTTTGCGTCTTACGAAAGCCACAACACCTCCTTTTTAGATGAAGCGTTCGTAGTGTATGAAGCGTCCACTACGCCGTCAATGGTACGATGCGGTGGACGCTGGAAATGATGCTAATCAGTTATTAGTCCTTGAAGCGTCGCTTTTTGTGGGGTGGATACCGTATCAAGGCGCTGGGGCAGCCGGCGTTACGGAAGCTTTCAGCTTCTGCCTTACTACTTTGATGCAGAAAATCGGCGGCGCGTAGTCTGAGGGGAAAGCGAACTAAATGTCCTGGGAGCCGGTCTATCGCTTGGTGAAAAAAATTCCGCGCGGGCGCGTAACAACCTATGGCGAGGTGGCCAAAGCACTGCGGACGCCGGGTGGCGCACGAGCCGTTGGTTACGCCATGGCGGCAACTCCCAGTGGACGCGGGATTCCGTGGCATCGGGTGCTGGGAGCGGGAGGACGAATTCGCGTGCCGCAACCTTATGCCGCGAAGCAGCGCCGTCTGCTGGAAATCGAAGGCGTCATGGTTGGACGCGTGATTGACATGAAGATTTATGGCTGGTCGTTCCGCAGGAGTAAGGCAAAAAGGCAGCCCAACGCAAGGAGTCACAAAGCTCGATGATCGCGCTCGCTTTTTGAGTGGTTGTGATATAGAGGAAAGTTCAAATAGAGGGGAAATATTTAGTGACGGAACCGGTTATACAAGTTGAAGGCCTTTATAAGAACTACGGAACGGTAACGGCTCTGCGCGGCGTAAGTTTTTCCGTGGAACAAGGCGAAGTATTCGGGCTGCTGGGGCCGAACGGCGCAGGAAAAACGACCACCGTTGAGATCCTGGAAGGCATGCGCACGCCGGATCGCGGACTCGCGAGAGTGTGCGGGTTGGATCCGGAGAAGAGCGGGAGCCAGTTCAAGGAAATGATTGGCGCGGTGCTGCAATCCACTTCCCTGCCGGACAAAATCCGCGTGAAGGAGGCGATTGATTTATTTGCCAACTTCTACCGCAGTCATGCCGATACAAACGATCTGCTGAAACGTTTTCAGCTCGAAGAGAAGCGTGACGCTTTTTATAGCCAGCTTTCCGGTGGACAGAAACAGCGGCTCGCTATCGCCATGGCGTTGGTGAACAATCCGCAGGTGGTTTTTCTGGATGAACCGACGGCGGGCCTGGACCCGCAAGTTCGCCGCGAAATCTACGACATTATCGAAGAGCTGAAGCGGGGTAAGAAATCAGTTTTGCTCACCACGCACTACATAGAGGAAGCCGAACGCCTGTGCGACCGCGTCGCCATAATCGATTACGGCCGCGTGATCAAAATTGGAACGCCGCGCGAGCTGAAGCAAGCTTCCGCCGGCACCACGCGTATTGAAGTCCGGCTAGCAAAGCCGGTGGAAAATGGAGTGCTCGGTCAGCTCGACGCGGTGGCGAATGCACGCGAATTCGACGGCACCTACGTGCTGCATTCCACGCGAGCGCCGCATACGATTGTTGCGCTGGTGAAGCATCTTGAATCGGACAGTAACGAGCTTCAGAGCCTGGAAATGTTTTCGCCGTCGCTCGAAGATGTTTTTATCGAGCTGACCGGGCGAAGGCTGCGGGATTGAAATCTGCAATTGAGCAGGGAGAATTTGAGATAAAAGGACGAACATGGCATCGAACGTAATCCGCAACACATGGATCCTGACAAAAATTCGCGTGCGACTGGCCATGCGAAACCGGACGTTTCTTTTCTTCAGCTTGATCATGCCGCTTGGATTTCTTTTCTTCTTCGTCACGATTTTCAGCAAAGGCGATTCAGCCTGGACCGCTTATATTCTCGGCTCGATTCTCACCATGACGGTGATGGGCAGCTTCTGGGGACTCAGCGTTCAACTGGTAATGTTCCGAGAGGCGGGGATTCTTCGCCGGTTTCGTCTGGCTCCGCTGGGCGCAGGACCGATGCTCGCATCCAGCATTCTTTCGAATTACATCCTGGTGCTCCCTTCCGTTGCGATCGAGATTCTTGTCACCAAGTTCGCTCTGCACATGCAGGGTTGGGGTAACTTGTGGGCGATTTTTCTGTTGGTTAGCATCGGGTCCGCTACTTTCTCCGCATTTGGCCTGATTGTTGCCAGCGTGACCAACACCATGCAGGAAACGCAGGTGATTAACCAAGTGATCTGGACAGCTTTCCTGTTTCTGTCGGGAGCGACCGTGCCGTTGGCAAAATTTCCGCATTGGATTCAAGGAGCTTCGCTGTTCATGCCGGCCACTTATCTGGCCACCGGACTTGAAAATGCGGCGACGAACCTTGCAACCCATGCTGAAATCGTCACAGACTTGATCGCTCTCGGGATTGGGCTTCTGGTGGCTTTCGAAATCTCGCGGCGGCTCTTTCGCTGGGAGCCGGAAGCAAAACTTCCCGGAAGCGCAAAACTTTGGGTGCTGGCGGCCATGATTCCCTTTATCGCATTCGGAGCTTACGAAAACGTGAAAGGTGACCGGCTGGCTCTTGTTCGACAGAATTTTCAAATGTTGAACAGCGCGAGTATGGCGCCACCGAAATCTCACTGACTTGTACCATTCGGACGGGGGTTGCCTCCGCGACCGTTAGTACCGGCATCAATCAATTGAGCCCGGCATCCAATAACCAACAAATTTCAGACATCATGGGAGGATTTATGGAACGCAACGCCACAGCGGTTTGGAACGGAGGACTAAAGGACGGCAAGGGCGCGATTTCTACACCGAGCGGCGTTCTTTCCGACGCGCCGTACTCCTTCTTAACGCGTTTTGAGAGCGGGAAAGGAACAAATCCTGAAGAATTAATCGGCGCAGCTCACGCAGCCTGTTTCGCCATGGCGCTCACCGCGCAGCTTGGTACTATGAATTTTACGCCGGAGAAGGTTCGCGCCACGGCTAACGTCACGCTCGAAAAACTCGATGCGGGCTGGACCATCTCGAAAATTCATCTGGATGTAGCCGCGCGCATTCCAGGCATCTCTGAAGCAGCATTCGAATCCGCGGCGGCCAGCGCGAAAGCGAATTGCCCGGTCTCGCGCCTGTTCAAAGCTGAAATCACGTTGAACGCCGTTTTGGAGAAAGCGGCATGATTCTTCCGGCCATCGCCGGCTCCCTGATCATCGCCGGCATTCTGCTGGAAGCGTTCGAAACGATCGTGCTTCCGCGCAGAGTGACGCGTCGTTTCCGTCTGACCAGACTCTACTACCGGGTCTTGTGGATTCCCTGGCGCAGACTTGCCCATGCGGTGAAATCACCAAAGAGCCGGGAAGGATTTCTGAGCTATTTCGGCCCCCTTTCTTTGCTGGGTTTATTTGCACTATGGGCGGCGATGTTGATCCTGGGTTTCGGTCTTTTGTATTTCAACAACGCTCGCATAGACCAAACGCATCCGACTTTGGAGACTTGCTTCTATCTAAGCGGCACAACTTTTTTTACGCTGGGCCTCGGGGACGTTACTCCGCACACTTCGGTGGAGCGGGTGTTGGCTGTCTGCGAAAGCGGACTAGGGTTTGGATTTCTCGCGTTGGTGTTGAGCTATCTGCCCGTCATCTATCAAGCGTTCTCTCGCAGAGAAGTGAGCATCGTATTGCTCGATGCTCGCGCAGGCTCTCCTCCCACGGCCGCCGAACTGCTAAGGCGCCACGCGGGTGTTCACGGGCTCGAAGCTTTGGAAAGGCTTATGCGCGACTGGGAGCGCTGGGCCGCGGAACTGTTGGAAAGTCACGTGTCCTACCCGGTCCTTACTTATTTTCGTTCGCAGCATAACAACGAATCATGGCTCTCGGCGCTTACAGCGATCCTGGACACTTCCGCTCTGGTCATCGCGGGAGCCGATGGAGCTTGTTTGCGGCAAGGCAAGCTTACTTTCGCCATGTGCCGCCATGCGGTGGTGGATTTAGCTCAAGTGTTTCAGGCGGCGCCCCTACATAACACTGCAAATCGCTTGACCACTTCCGAACTTCTTCGGCTGCGCGCCAGCGTCGCAGAGACCGGCCTGAAACTTCATGACACGCCGGAATCGAACGAGAAACTAAACAAGCTTCGCGGCATGTACGAACCATACATTCAGGCTCTCTCCGAATTTTTGTATATGGATCTCCCTCCCTGGATTCTGGCTAAAGAAAGCGTGGACAATTGGAAGACGAGCGCTTGGGGCCGTATCTCAGGTTTCGCCGCTCAGACACAAGTCGAAAGAGCGCAGGATGATCACGACTAGGACTCCTCTGGCTGCGTAATTCCCCAACTTGCTGCTAACAAGGGTGAGTCGACTTTCGTCCATATACGTCAGGAACTAGCGATGCCCGCGGCCTAACAAGCGTTTATGGAGGGACTATGACGTCATTCGGCCAAGACCTGCGCTATGCGCTGCGGATGCTGTTCAAGAGTCCCGGATTTACGATTGTCGCGATCCTTACGCTTGCGCTCGGGATCGGCGCGAATGTGGCTACCTTCAGCGTGGTTTATGCTGTATTGCTTCGTCCTCTGCCTTACCCACAACCCGAACAGCTAGTTCGCGTCTTCGACGACCTCCGTAGTTCCAATATAAAAAACGTGGGTATGTCAGCACCCGAATTATGGGATTTGCAGGACCGATCTGGAGTGTTTCAAGAGCTCTCGGCAGTATGGCCTATCGATTCCGACATTGCAGGAGGCGACCGTCCCGTTCGCGCTGAGACTTTGGCCATCAGCCCGGACTATTTCACGATGCTGGGGATAAAACCTCAGCTTGGGCGTGTTTTTGGACCTCGGGACGCGGTTCCGGGCTTTGTTGAATCTGTCGTAATCAGCGATGGGTTTTGGCGGCGCAACTATGGATCAGATCCGAACATTATCGGCCGATCAATGCGTCTGGACAACGATCTCTACACCATTATCGGCGTGATGCCAGCAGGATTCCGTCATCCTGGGCGCACACTGCAGACGGATGTGGAAGTGTGGTGCGCGTCTGGCTACAACGCGGCTCCCTTCCCGGTTCCGGCCGTTCGGGCCGCGAGATTCATACCCGGCGCGATAGGACGGTTGAAGCCTGGACTCAGCGTAGCTCAAGCCCAAGCTCAGCTCGATACTTTCGTTGCCCATTTGAGCCAGCAATATCCTAACGACTATCCGGTGGCTGCCGGTTGGGCCACACGACTGGTTCCAGTGAAAGAGGATCTGGTTGGCCCGGAGCGGACGGAGCTTTTTGTTCTCTTCGGCGCCGTGGGTTTTGTTCTGCTGATTGCGTGCGTGAACCTGGCTAATCTTTTGTTGGCAAGGTCGTCCGGGCGACGACGCGAAATTGCGATTCGGCTGGCGTTGGGCGCCGGGCGCTGGCGCTTGATGACGCAATTGCTTACCGAGAGCGTTTTGCTCTCCGTAGTCTCCGGGTTGGTAGCGTTAATCACCGTGATGTTATTCAAGAATTCCATCCTAGCTTTGGCACCGGCGAGTCTTCCCCGGCTCAGTGAAATACATATCAGCGCCGGCGTTTTATTTTTTGCTTTTATAGTCTCCATCGTTACCGGATTGCTATTTGGTCTGGCTCCCGCGTTGCAAGCGGCAAGTCCCAATCAAGTGGAAAGTTTGCGAGAAGGCGGCCGAGGCTCTGGCGCCGGACGGCGGCACACGCATGTGTCGCGTGTACTTGTTATTTCTGAAGTTGCCCTGTCCCTGATACTCCTTGCAGGCGCGGGACTTCTTCTGCGCAGCTTCTGGCATATATTGGAGGTGCGTCCCGGGTTCAACCCCAGCAACGTGATCACCGCGCAGATATGGATTCCGGTTCCAAACGATCCAAGCACCGATCCCTATCGTCCGGTTGATAAACGCGCTGCATTCCTCATGGAAATTCTTCGCCGCGTATCCACGCTTCCGGGCGTAGAGGAAGCGGCTATCAGCGGAGCTAACGGCTTACCCCTATCTGCCGGCCGTAACACTTTTCCATTCGTAATCGTGGGCCGTCCAACGGATTCGGAGCGCGCGCCCGTTGCGGAGTTTGCTTCCGTTACGCCAGACTACTTCCGAGTGCTGCAAGTCCCGCAGCTTGCCGGAAGAAATTTTGCCGAGTCCGACACCGATAAATCGCAGCAGGTGGTGTTGATCGATCAAACGCTGCAGCGGCGATACTGGCCTAATGAAGATCCGCTCGGCAAACAAGTCAGTTTTGGTGGAGGCAATCCAGCTCGTCCTGCACTCTCGTTCACGATTGTCGGCGTTGTAGGCGATATTAAATCGGATGGCTTCGATGCGCCGACCGCGCCTCACATTTACCTTCCGGTGCGGCAAAGCCCGGGTTATTCGTCAGTCGTATTTCTTCGCAGCGCGGGAAATCCGGAAACGCTGGGAGAATCCATTCGCCACGAAGTTCAGTCGATTGATCCTAATATTCCTGTTTTCAGCGTGCGAACGATGGACCAAATTATTTTGCGTTCCATGGCCGAGCGCCGCTTTGCACTTCAACTCCTCAGCATCTTCGCGGGCGTAGCGCTTCTGCTGGCCGCCATAGGAATTTATGGTGTGATGGCGTATTCGTTCAGCCAGCGTACGCACGAAATCGGAATTCGCATCGCTCTGGGTGCGCAACGCATGGACATCTTTCGCATGGCGGTAGGTGAAGGAATGCAGCTCGTCGCTATTGGCCTAGCGATCGGTCTGCTTGGTGCGGCGGCATTGACACGATCCGTCCGCACCATGCTCTTTGATGTGAGCCCGGCGGATCCTATTACTTTCGGCGCCATCTCCGCCACGCTGGCCGCGGTGGCATTTCTCGCTTGTTACATTCCGGCACGACGAGCGACTCGCGTCGATCCGCTTGTAGCTCTGCGCGATGAATGAAACCCCTCCGCGTCATCCATTTCACGTTGAAACAATCTGCGATAGTCAATAGTTCTGAGCGTTAGAAGTACGCGGCCAATTTGGACGTGCCGTGGCCCCTCCTTCAGTTGCGCGCCGGAATTGGTGCGAAAAAGCCTATGCTATACTCCGTTCTGCGCAGAGTTTCGCAGCCCCTCCGCGCGCCGGAGCTACGATATGCCTATACCGAAGACGGAAAAGATTTGGCATAACGGGAAATTCATCAAGTGGGACGATGCCCAACTGCACGTTCTTTCGCACGTGGTTAGCTACGGCTCGGCGGTCTTCGAAGGAATTCGCTGCTACGACACAAAGGAAGGGCCCGCGATTTTCCGTCTGCGCGATCACGTGCAGCGGCTGCTGAATTCCGCTTACATTTACCGCATGGAAGTTCCCTTTACACTCGAGGAACTCTGCGCCGCGAATCTCGATCTCATTCGCGTGAATAAAATTGGAGCGTGCTATTTACGCCCTATCGTTTTGCGTGGTTATGGCGAGGCGGGCGTTGATCCCAAAGGCTGCCCCATCGAGGTTTATTTAAGCTGCTATGAATGGGGAAAATATCTGGGCGAAGAAGGGCTGCGCAACGGCGTGGACGTTTGCATCAGTTCCTGGAATCGTCCAGCGCCGAATACGCTGCCGCAGATGGCGAAAGCTGCGGCGAATTACATGAATTCTCAGCTCATCCGCATGGAAGCACGTGCGAACGGATATGTGGAAGGCATTGCGCTCGACGTGCACGGCCACATCAGTGAAGGCTCCGGCGAAAATATTTTTCTGGTGATGGACGGGACGGTGATCACTCCGCCGCTTTCGAACTCGGCGTTGCCCGGCATCACGCGCCATTCCGTGCTTACAATTTGCCGCGATCTGGGTATTCCGGTCGCAGAGCAAGTCATCCCGCGCGAAATGCTTTACATTTCCGAAGAGCTTTTTTTCTGCGGTACCGCCGTGGAGATCACTCCGATACGCTCAGTTGACCGCATTAAGATCGGAATTGGCTCGCGGGGGCCTATCACCAAGCGCATCCAGGACGACTTTTTCGCACTCACCGGAGGCGTCAAGCCTGACCGCCATCACTGGCTCTCGCCGACCAATGTCCCCGCCACTGCTGGAGCAGGCGTTCCGGTCCCAGTGCGCCCGTAAGAGCACGACGCGAAATCAGGAGAAGAGCTGTAAACACGATCTTTTTCGATAAAAATATTTGACTGCTTTCGTATTCCTCCTAACTCGCTTTCTTCCCGCGAATTCAGTAAAATCGCGCGCGATGCCGCGAATTCTAATACGATGTAGCTCGTCGCCTGTCGGAGGAACGGTTGCATAGCCTGTCACAAAAGCTTCTGGCGGAATTTATCGGCACATTTACTGTAATTTTCTTCGCTGTCGGCGCGATTTGTGCCGACCAATATCTGCGCGCCGCATTGCAAACTCCGATTGGCACCTTGGGAATTGCCATCGCCTACGGTCTGTCGTACGCCATCATGGTTGGCGCAGTCAGTCATATTTCCGGAGGACATTTGAATCCTGCTGTGACTGCGGGCTACTGGGTCACTCGACGGCTGGGAACTTTGCAAGCTCTCTTCTACTGGGTCGCGCAACTGCTCGGCGCGATTGTAGCAACGTATTTGTTGGTCGCTATTGTGCCGGATGTTATATGGACGTCTTCCGGCAGAGGCGTTACTCTTCTCGCGCCGGATTTCACACGCTTGCACGCTATGCTTCTCGAAGGCGTCATGACATTTTTTCTGGTGTTCGTGGTTTTCGCTACGCTGGTTGATACCCGCGGCTTCAACAAAATGTCCAGCTTCGCGATTGGCCTGACGATCTCAGTGGGCGTGCTCTTTGGCGGACCTTTTACCGGCGCGGCGATCAATCCAGCGCGAGCCTTTGCGCCGGCTCTCGCAGCGCGTTACTGGAGCAACCACGGCGTTTACTGGGTGGGCCCGCTGCTGGGAGGCGTGATAGCCGCTGTGATTTACGACCGTCTCTTCCTCTCGGACCAGCCGCCGCTCTAGCGCCCTCCGCAACGGCATCGCATTATTTCCGCAGCGTACCTGACCGAAGGTACAGGTTGGCAGTTTAGAAATGGTTCGCTGCAGTGTTCTTGCTAGCCTCTGACACGCATGCTAGTTTTGGTTGAACATCACACCCGAGGACTTTCGCCATGGCTGTCAGTATTGATGATTTGTTGCGCCGCGCCGTCGAAAGCCGGGCGTCCGACTTGCATCTAAAAGTAGGCAATCACCCTTATTTACGCGTGGACGGAATGCTGAACGGCCTCACCGACGTCCCACGCATTACGCCGGAAGAAATGCTGTCGATGGCCTTCAGCATGATGACCAACCGGCAAAAGCAAAAATTCAAGGAAACCGCCGAGTTGGACATGGCCTACGGCGTCGCCGGCCTGGGCCGCTTCCGCGTCAACGTGTTTCAGCAGCGCGGAAACGTCGGGATGGTCCTTCGCGTTATTCCCACCAAGATTCGCACGATCGAGGAATTGGAATTGCCGCGCGTCCTTTCGCAGATTTGCGAGGAGCAGCGCGGCCTGATTTTGACTACCGGCACCACCGGCTCCGGTAAATCCACTACCCTTGCGGCCATGATTGACCGCATCAATTCCCTGCGCGCCGAACACATCATCACCATTGAAGACCCCATTGAATATTTGCACCGCGACAAAAAAGGTTTCATCAATCAGCGCGAAGTGGAAGTGGACACTTCCTCGTTCTCAACCGCGCTCCGCGCCGCCTTGCGTCAGGATCCTGACGTGGTGCTCGTCGGCGAAATGCGCGACCTGGAAACAATTTCCACCGCGCTGCTGGCCGCTGAAACCGGCCACCTAGTGCTTTCGACTTTGCACACGTTGGACGCCACGGAAACCATTCAGCGCATCATCGCTGTCTTTCCGCCGCCCGAACAAAAACAGATTCGCTTGCAACTCGCCGGAACTTTGAAAGCCGTAATCAGCCAGCGCCTCGTGCGCAAAGCCGACGGCACGGGCCGCGTGCCGGCCGTGGAAGTGATGATCTGCACAGGCTACATTCGCGACTGCATTATCAATCCCGACAAAACGCGCATGATTCGCGACGCCATTGCCGCGGGTACCAGCCAGTACGGCATGCAGACATTCGACCAATCGCTCTTCGATCTCTATACACGCAACCTCATCACTCTGGAAGAAGCTCTCATGCGTGCTTCGAATCCGGACGACTTCCGACTGCGCGTGCAAGGTGTCCGCTCTTCTGCAGACGCCGCTCGCGAAGAAATGGAACGCGCCATGACCGAGTTCGACCGCCTCGGCAGCCGCTAAAGAATTCCTTTAGCTTCGGCTGCGCCCTTGACTTTACGTTGTCATCCCGAACCGCGTTTTTGGCGGACGCCTTGAGGGACCTGCTTCTGCCACACATTTCGCTGAGGCGAACAACTTTTCGCGTATGTTATCGTTTGTGGTATCGCGACCGGTACATTACGTGTCGACGAAGCGGATGGCCTTCGGGCAAATTCGGATGGTCGAAGTCGTCAGCAGCGTTGTGAGTCATCCCGATTTTCTCCATTACTCGACGTGATCTCATGTTCTGCGGAACAGTGAAAGACACCAACTCGTCGAGTGCCAGTTCGTCAAACCCATACTTCACAACGGCTTGTGCTGCTTCCGTCGCGAGTCCGCGGCCCCAATGATCCGCCGACAGCCTCCATCCAATTTCAACGCAGGGAGTGAAGTGCGCTTTGAATGACGGCACCGCCAACCCCACAAAGCCAATAAACGCTCGCTCCTCGCGCAACTCCGCCGCAAACAATCCAAACCCATGCTTCCTGAAATGTTCGTTGATACGCTCAAAGAGCAAGTCGCTCTCCGCGCGCATCATGCACTCGGGCATAAATTCCATCACGCGCGGATCGGCATTCATCCGGTAGAAAAGCTCGCGGTCTTCTTCGTTCCAACGGCGCAGCAGCAACCGCTCAGTCTCGATCAACATTTCCTTCCTACACTAATATAAACTTCCACTTACCTAGGAGATCCAGCTTGCATCCTCTGCCATTCTCCGGCCCACCCATACACGCCACAATATTCTGGACGACTTATATTATCTGGATCATCCCGGAGATAATCGCTTCAAGAAGAAGACCAGCCGCGTCTTCTTTCACTTTGAAGGATCGCAACTCTTATCTGGTTGTAATGTCGATGTTGTGGCTCGGCATCGCCGCGGACTTCGCACTTTCCTTCACATTTCCGCAAGCCGCGATTCAATCGGGCCGTGTCACGTTCTTCTTTATCGGCATCGGCGTGATGTATGCCGGAATGGCGCTTCGTTTATATTCGATGAGCGTTCTCGGCCGTTATTTTACCTATCAAGTCGCAGTGCACACGGATCAGCCGGTCATCGAGACCGGCCCGTACCGCTATATCCGACATCCGTCTTACACTGGCGGCCTGATTACCCTGGCTGGACTCGGACTGGCCCTGGGAAACTGGGCCGGGATGTTCGTGCTTCTCGCCTTTATGGCGGCTGGATATGCTTATCGGATTCCAATCGAGGAGTCTGCGCTAGCCGCTTCTATTGGTGAGCCGTATAAGGCTTACATTCGTCGCACATATCGCCTGGTTCCCTATATTTATTAATTCTCGCGCATGTATTTTTTCTCGCGTTTCTCCAGTTCTCTCAGGGCGTTCCAATTTGGCCTGCCAAAACCTCCAATAAAACTTTCAGCATCGCCGTCGCGGCGTTATCCTAATATCGTCAACGCACAAACGCACACGCTGCTGACAGGTGAACCGGCGATGACCATTTCGCAAAAACAAAAAGCCGACAACCTTCGCGTGCTTCACAACGGCCCGGATATCCTGTTATTCGCGAATGCTTGGGACGTGGCCAGCGCGTGTATCCTCGAGCGCCTGGAATTCCCTGCCATTGCCACCACCAGCGCGGGTATCGCCAACACACTCGGCTACGCCGACGGCCAGCAGATTACCTCGGTAGAAATGCTGCGCGTTGTCAGTCACATTGCGCACGCCGTAAATATTCCGGTCACCGCGGACATGGAAGCCGGCTACTCAACGAGCGCCGTTCAGATGCATCAAGTAGCGCTGCAACTGATCGAGGCCGGCGCTGTGGGTTTGAATCTGGAAGATGGAGAAGACGATGAAGCGCGCGTCTCTGAAACGCAAGCCCACGTGGAGAAAATTCATGCGGTGAAAGAAGCCTCCGCGCAGTCCGGAATTCCTCTGGTGATTAACGCTCGGACCGATGCTTACTGGGCGACTGAAAGCCCTTCTCCCAATCGCTTCGCCGAATGCGTGCGTCGCGCAAATCTCTATCGGGAAGCCGGCGCGGACTGCATCTTTGTTCCGGGCATGAAAACAATCGACGAAATAAAACAATTCCTGCAGGAATCTCCCGGCCCCATGAATGTTCTCGCGGGTCCGGGCGCGCCAACCATTGAAGAGTTAAAGGCCGCAGGCGTGCGACGCGTCAGCCTCGGCTCCGGCCCATCGCGCGCGGCTCTCGGGCTATTACGCGAAATCGCCACGGAACTTAAGTCCAAAGGAACTTACGAAGGCGTGGGGCGTTACATGATTCCGGCAAACGAAGTGAACGCTATGTTCTCGGCCCGTAAGAAATCAGCCGATCAAAAATCGTAGAGAAGGAGCAACATGAATCCGCGTATCAGTCTCACGAAAATTAACCCGAATGCCTATGCCGCTGTCTTAGCTATGCAGAAGTACGTTGACGAATCCGGCCTGGAGCGTCTTTTGCTCGAACTGATAAAACTTCGCGCTTCGCAGATCAACGGCTGCGCTTATTGCCTGGACATGCACACCAAAGACGCGCGGGCCATGGGCGAAACCGAGCAGCGCCTCTTCACCCTCTCCGCGTGGCGCGAAACTCCTTTTTTCACTGAACGCGAGCGCGCTGCGCTAGCGCTCACCGAAGCCGTCACTTTAGTCAGCATCGATCACGTTCCGGATGATGTTTATGCCCATGCCCACGCTCAGTTCAACGACGATGAGCTTATGAATCTCGTGATGGCGATCGCTACGATCAATACTTGGAATCGCCTGGCGATCACGTTTCGAGCCGAACCCGGCCACTACCAGCCGCTCGATCGCGTAAAACAACGCGCCGCCTCGGCTCAACAAAAATAATTAAAGTCGTAACTATGCGAGCCGGATGCGAATACAGCGGCGTTAGACGACTCTTTCGCTTCCTTGCTTCCTCGCTCGCTTGCTTCTATTCTTCCTGTTGATGCGACAACGCTCTTCACCTGGCAAAGTTTCCAGCGAACAAGATCTTTATTCCTCCGCGCTGCGCGCTCTAATGCGCCGCGCGTACTCCATACACGAAATGAAGAGCTACCTCGACCGCCGCGCTGAAGATAAAGATTTAATCCCGCCGGTAGTCGCTCGCCTGCGCGAACTCAACTATCTCGACGATGCACGGTACGCCGTCGATTACGCCAATCAGCACGCGAAATTGCGGCGCCAGGGACGCTTTCGCATCGCCCGCGAATTGCGCGCACGCGGCGTTCCCGACCGCCACATCGATGCGGCTCTCGGAACAGTTTTCGCCGAAACCGATGAATCCTCTTTAGTGCGGAGCCGCCTGAAACGCCGCCTCGCACATCTTCGTGGACCGCTGGACCAACGCAAAATCGCGTCCCTTTACCGCAGCCTTCTAGGCGCGGGCTTTTCCTCTGACGTCATTCGCGGCGAGCTTCGCGGCATTACCAAAGGTGACCTACCCGAATTCCCGGACGCCGTTCCAACCGAGGATATTTAAATCATATTATCTACGCTCGCGTTGTGACTTCCCTGCTTGGTAACCCGGTTTCGCCAGAAATAAATCAGAAAAAGCCTCGCCTCCTGAACTCTTTTTCCATCATCCCCGTCTAACAAAAGCAGAATTGCCTAGAAGGGTTGTGGAGTGTTCTTTCACCAATAATCCTTATCCGGGCGCAATGCTGGCTCGCCCGAGCGGCTGTCCGCTAGCGAGACAAGCACACAAAACGTGTGCGCCAGCGAACAAAGGAGCAAGAAAATGAAAAGCCTGACTATCTCCATCTTGGCTTGTGCGCTTTTCGCAGCAACCGCCGTGACGCAAGCTGCCACAGACCCCACGCAAACTGCACAATCACCGCAGTCTGAAGACAAGACTGCGCCTAGTTACGACATGAAGGCGCAGGCCGCCTTAGATCTCGACGGAGTGAATAAGAAAGTCATCAGTCTGGCCCAAGCGCTGCCTCAGGATAAATACAATTGGCGCCCCTCGCCTGATTCCCGATCCTTCGCCGAAGTTTTCCTGCACGTGTCGGGTGAACGCTATTTTATTCTCGGGTTGATGGGAGCCGCGCCGCCCGCGGGATTCGACGGCAAGACCTATGAGAAATCGACGACCGACAAAGCCAGGATTATCGACGAACTGACCAAATCTGGAGATTACACGCAGAAAACAATTGCGGGCATGGCTAACGCGGATTACGCAAAGCTGCTGCCCAAGCTCGGGCCGCAGGCGAATGAAGGTGACGTGATCTACATTCTGGTCGCCGACGCGCACGAGCATCTAGGGCAGCTTGTCGCCTACGCGCGCGTCAACGGCATCGTCCCACCGTGGACCGTGGCCGCCGCCAAAGCAGCTGCTGAAAAGAAGGGACAAGACTCGCAGAAGTAAATCTAGTCTGCTGCTATTCGGGAGTCACCATTGTGCGTGGCTCCCGTTGGCGCGGCGTCCACACCTCGAACGATTCGGCCTTGTAAATACCGCGTCGGCGTGGTCCCCAGTTGTTTGCGAAACATCGATATGAACGCGCTCGTGCTGTTATATCCCGCTTCTAAGGCCGCCGATGTCACCTTATCTCCCGCAGCAAGCCGCTGCATGGCATGAAGCAGGCGAAGCTGCTGGCGCCACTTGTTGAAAGTCATTTTAGTTTCTTCCAGAAAGAGGCGCTGTATGGTTCTCTTGCTGGCTCCGCAGTCGGCGCACAATTCTTCCAGCGTTCTTTGGTCGCTGGGATTCGCGAACAAAGTTCTCACTACGCGGGTTGCGCGTGAGTCCGCGGGACGCGGCAGTTGCAGCGGTATCGACTCGACCGCCTTCAACTGATCCACAATGATTTCGATGATGCGTTTCTGGGCAGGATCTTCCTTGCTCAACTTTGGAAACGTGCACGCGTGAATAATTAATTCCCTTAATAGCGGCGATACATTCATCACCATGCATTTCCCGGGAAACGAGCGGCAAAGTTTGGGTTCGAAATAAAGCGTGCGCATGGACACGCGCCCGGACATGGCCACGGCATGCACAGTGCCCGCGGGAATCCAGACGGCGCGCAGCGGCGGCACTACCCATAAGCCCTGCTCGGTGGTCAACGTCATCACACCTTCGGAAGCAAACAGCAGTTGGTCTTCCGGATGCGAATGTTCAGGGATAACCTGACCGTCTCCGAGTTCCGCCGACACGCTGGCCATGTCCGCCACTCGGCGACCGTTTGAAGCGGCCAGGATGCTTTGGCACTTATGCGACATTTGTTGTCACAATAGCGAGAGAAAGAAATCCATGCAAGTGTTAAATCTTGTCGCCGAAATCAACATAGGGAGGCAACATGCTGGCTTCAGGAAAGATGGTTGGGTTCGTTCCCACCACCGACTACGATCGAACGCGAGCCTTCTATGAGGGCAAACTCGGATTTGATTTTGTAAGCCTCGACCAATTTGCGCTGGTGATGAGCGCCGGTGGGCAAAAAATTCGTATGACCAAGATTGCGAATTTCATTCCGCTCCAAGGCACGGTCCTCGGCTGGGAAGTAAGAGATATTCAGGCGGTCGCTAGCTGGCTTAGGGGCCGCGGCGTCGTTCTCGAAAAATACCCTTTTGCGCAAGATCGCGAGCTGGGCATTTGGACCGCGCCTTCAGGCGATAAAGTCGCCTTGTTCAAAGATCCCGACGGCAATATATTAGGCATCTCACAGCACATCAACTCGGTGCCAAAATAGTTGCAAAACAATGTCTTTCAGAGGAGAATCCCGCATCTCGTAGTGGCCCACCCGCACGCCATTCGGAGGTTTTATGTGGAAGTCTCTCTTGCTCGGGGCCATTCTCGGCGGTTTCACCGCGTTCATTTGGAGCAGCGTTTCCTGGGAGCTTCTTGGCTGGCACGAAAAACCCATGCTTGCCTTTCAAAATGATGACGACGTCGCCACTGTAATCCAGTTGCACACCACGCAGTCAGGTGTTTACCTTCTGCCCGGCGCCCCTCCCATCGAAGGCATGAACGCGGACCAAAAGAAAGCCGCGCAAGCGACCCTGATGGCGAGAATGCAAAAGGGGCCGATAATGTTTGCAGCGATTCGGCGCGAAGGTTTTGGATCCTATCCACGCGGACTAATCATTCAGTTCCTTTCCCTAGTGGCCGCTGCGTTTCTGCTCACCTGGATGCTGCTGCAAACCAGCGGCCTAAATTACACGGGCAAAGTCTTATTTCTGGCGGTTGCGGGACTTGCCGCCAGCGTCATCGTCGATCTGCCTAATTGGAATTGGTGGGGATTCTCCGGCTCATACACCGTAATCAATCTCGTGGATTCCGCGCTCACATGGATGTTCGCCGGATTCGTGATCGCGAAGGTGGCGAAGCCTCGCCGTTCGGAAGCCGGGTTCGCCGCGAAATCTTAATTTCCAAGAACAGAAGTACGGCATTCGAACCCGCATCAGGAGCAATCATGAGGAAGCGCAAAATCGAGTCGGGACCCCTCGCGAAATCTGCGCAACAACCCGCTTCACACATCGATCGCCGCTCGTTCGTGGGCCGCGTCGGCTTAGCCGCGGCCGCCACAGTCGCCGGGGCAACGCTGGTTTCACCCAAGTCCACCGGAGCGCAATCATCTTCGAGCGCCTCTGCGAACGTGCCGGGGCCGGCGGGCGTAACCAATCCGCGGGTTCTCCAAGCCTTCGAGCTGCGCGTTAGCGAAGCCACGCATGACTCCCTTATTCATGTGCCCGCCAATGTTAATAATGGCGATCTAGAACGCTATGCAGATAAGGGCGGCACCTACACCAAGTGCCTCCCTCATGATTCCTACGGTCGAGTGAGCCTGACCGCCTTTGCAACGTTCAGCAACGCCTTAGCCAGCGGAAAATTTTTGGAATTCGAGAAGATCACCATGGGAGGCACCCGTCTCTTGAACGGCCCGCAAGGCGGTTTGGCTTTCGACATGGAGTGTGCCGACTGCTGCCAGTTCGGACCGCCACAGGCTCCTCCGCCGCCCATGACAGCCAGCGATCACAACGCTACGGAGTTATTGGAGCACTATTGGGGATCCTTGCTTCGTGATGTGGCCTTCACCGACTACGATTCGAGTGCGTTAGCTGCGCAGGCAGCGGCGGAACTCGGTTCCCAGCCAACCTATTACGGTCCGCGAAACGCCAATGGCCAGGTCACTACCGACCTGTTATTTCGCGGCATCTTTCCCGGTGAAACGCTCGGTCCCTACATCTCGCAGTTTTTCATCCAGCCAACCATGCTTGGAGTTCAACCGGTCGGCCAGCAAATGGTGACTTACGTACCCAACCTCGATTACGGCGCGGACTTCACTACCTGGCTCGACATTCAAAACGGCGTGGACACCGGCCTACGCAACCAAGTGGATTCGCAACTTCGTTATCGGCGTAACGGGCGCGATCTCGCCGCCTTTACCCACGAAGATGTTCTGTTCCAGGCTTATTTCACCGCGTTCCTGGTGCTCACAGGCATCAATGGAAATCCTCCCGGAAGCTTTTCGGCCGGGGGCGTGCCTGTAAATCCCGGGAATCCGTACGTGGGCTCGAAGACACAAAATGGTTTTGGCACTATGGGCGCACCGGACTTCGCCGCCACAGTCGGTGCGGTGGCTACGAAGGCGCTGAACGCCGTTTGGTACCAGAAATGGTTTGTGCATCTCCGCCCGCGCCCGGAGGCAATCGGCGGAATCGTGCATTTACTTAAGACCGGGCAAGGCGGCAATACCGACGTGCGCTTGAGTAATGTGATCTTGAATTCGCAGGGCTTGCAGCAGAGTTACAACAAGTTCGGTACCTACTTACTTTCGCAAGCGTTTCCGGAAGGCTCGCCCGCACATCCCTCTTATCCCACAGGGCACGGCACAGTCGCGGGAGCTTGCATCACCGTGCTGAAATTTTTCTTTGATGGGAATTTCGTTATTCCTAATCCCGTTGTTCCTACAGATGATGGTTTATCTCTCGTGCCCTACACCGGCTCAGACGCAGGACAACTCACTGTCAACGGCGAGCTGAACAAGCTTGGCCATAACGTTTCCTTCGGGCACGGAGTTCACGCCGGCATCCACTGGCGCAGCGACACGGACACATCGCTGCGGTTGGGCGAAGCAGTCGCGCTCAGCTACCTGCACGACAAAGCTCGCACTTACAACGAACCTTTCACCGTCCAACTGACGAAGTTTGACGGCACCATTGCCACCATCTCTAACATCGGCAATCGTTAGGAACGGCGCTTGCGGTCAAGGGATTATCACGGCAGACCCGTCGATACGATCGCTTTTGACGGCCGCCAGAGCGTCATTTGCTTGATCCAGCTTGAAGACTGTCACTTTGGGATCCACTTTAATCTCGGTCGCCAATTTCAAAAAATCTTTCGCGTCCTGCCGGGTCATGTTGGCAACGCTGCGAATCTGGCGTTCGCCCCAAAGCAAGTGGTCGTAATCGAATTCCGGAATCCGATCCAGATGAATGGCGTTAATTGCCACTACTCCGCCTTTGCGTAAACTTTTTAGTGCGGCAATCACTACGTCTCCGCTGGGAGCAAACGTCACTGCGCGATCCAACTCCACGGGTGGTTTGTCGGCCTCGCCGCCGACCCATGTCGCTCCCAACGATATAGCCATCGCGCGATGCGATTCTCCCCTCGAGCAAACGTAAACCGAACATCCCCAAGCGTGCAGCACCGCAATCGTCAGGCTCGCCGATGATCCGAAACCAAACAATCCCACGCGCTCTCCGCGCTCGACTCCGGCCACGCGCAGACTCCGGAAGCCGATGATGCCGGCGCACAGTAGAGGCGCGGCGTGGAGGTCATCCAGATCCGAAGGAAGCGGGAACACGAAGTCCCGACGCGCAACGGCGTACTCTGCGTACCCACCGTTTACCGAGTAGCCTGTGAACGTAGGAGCGTCACAAAGATTTTCCATTCCGTGCTTGCAGTACCAGCAACATCCGTCCGTTCCGCCAACCCACGAAACGCCGACGCGCGCGCCCTTCTGAAACTCCGTTCCTCCTCCTTCCGCCACATCGCCCACGATCTGATGTCCCGGAATTATCTTCGGCAAAATCTCCGGCAGGTCTCCCTCGACGATATGCAAATCCGTCCGGCACACACCGCAGGCTCGCACGCGCAATAGCACTTGTCCCGGCCCCGGCTCGGGCTTCTGTACTTCTCCAATAGTAAGAGGCGACTTCGCGTTTGGCTGTGGCGCGGTAAGAAATGCGGCTTTCATCGACGATGCTCCCCACAAGATAAGGACACTTAATATTTGATGGTCGCTAGCCAGAAAAAGCATCACGCGTTAAACACAGAGCAAAATGACGCGCCGCGTTGTGCGGTCTATCCTAGCGAGCCCAACTGGTTTGCAGTTTCGGAGGATTTTTTAGGGTCTGCATTACCACGCAATACTGTTCTGTCTTCTCTTTCAATCCAGCGATTTGTTCCGAAGTCGCCTCGGGTGCGGCAATATCAAAATGAAGGCGAATGCTCTCAAACCCAACCGGCACGTCCTTTGCTATTCCGAGGGTGCCGCGAAGATCCATATCGCCTTCCACCGTCACCTCAATGCGTTCCGTCGGAATACCCATCGCAGCGGCGACCATTTGGCAGGTAATTTGCGCGCAAGCCGCAAGGGCTCCCAGCAAAAGATCGCCCGAGCATGCGCCAGCGCCCGCACCTCCCACTCCTTTGTGCGCTTCAGCGCGATAGATTGCGCGGCCGAGATCAACCGAACACGACACCGGAGCATCCGTCTGCGCGCCTTTCGCGCGAATTGTGATTCGCGACGCGCTCGGGTCGTTGCGGTATTGTTCTTTCAGCGGTTTTTGCAGCGATCGAAGGTCCATAGCAGCCTCATTTTTTGTTAATGGTTTTTTTCAATTAAAGAAGCTTCGGCGAGCCGCCTTGAAGGCGCTTCACCCGCATGCTAGCATAAGTGCAAATAGGGGGGACGCCCTTGCCAAAATTCGTAATCGAACGAGAAGTCCCGGGAGCCGGAAATCTGACCGACGCGCAATTGCGCGAAATGTCACAAAAATCAGTCGGCGTTTTGAGGGCCATGGGACCAGAAATCCAGTGGCTTCATAGCTATGTAACCGGCGATAAGGTGTACTGCGTTTACCTCGCGCCGGACGAAGCCACCGTGCGAGAACACGCCAAACGTACCGGAATTCCAGCTAATCGCGTCTCCGCTGTTCGTAGACTCATTGATCCTTTAACGGCAGAATAAGCTACGGCCGGAGGCCTTCATGAAGAAGGCGTGTGCGGCTTCAACGCTTCCTCAACAGCTTTCTCCATCGGCATACTCCAGCCTTCTAGCCAAGCCATCGCGCTCGCGGTATTACTTAACGCCTGCCTCGCAGGATCCAGAATCGTTTCCAGCTTAATCTGTTCCACGGGAGTGAGCGGAGCGCCAATATTTTGCCGCAGTGCAGCCGCAGCGCCGGCCAGCCGCAAAGATCGTTCTGCTTGCGTTTCAGCCGCTGCCGAGCAGGCGCAGCACTCCAGCAGCCGCGCAATCCCGCGTTTGTGATCCAGTTCTTGAAACGTTTTCAGACTTTCACGGTACAGCGCGTGTGCTGCGCCGCAATCACGCTGTTCCCTTGCCAAATTTCCGAGATCGGCGAGCGTCCCTGCAATGCCCCAACGGTCACCGAGTTCTCTAAATATTTCCAACCCCTTTTGGTAAAGCACCCGCGCGGCAGCAGAGTCACCCTGATCGCGGGCCACGTCCCCCTGAGAATTTAGCGACCAGGCAACACCCGTAAGGTCTTCCATACCTTGAAATATTGCCAGGCACTCCGCGTGCAAGTTGCGAGCATCTTCATATTGGCCCTGCAGCTTCAGGACGCTCGCCAGATTACTGAGAGCGCGAGCGATAGCCTTCAGGTCCGCCAAGTCTCGCCACTGTGCCAGGCTCTCTTCGAATAGAGAATGTGCATTTCCAAGATCTCCGCGGTCGCGAGCAACCACCCCCATCGCATTTAGAGACACTGCGGCGCCATGCTTGTCGCCTAGGTGACGCGCAATCTCGAGGCTTTCGCCGAATAGTATATTTGCCCCAGCGTAATTACCCTGCGCGGTCGCAAGTACACCTGCCGCGAAAAGCGCGCGTGCCCGGCTTTTGGTAGGCGCCGCCGAGCCTTTCAGTTTTAAAACCTTGCCCAGACTATCGCTGCCTTCGGCGAGATATTCGCGCGCCTCCCAAAAGCGAAATAGCGCAGCGCCCAGGCGCATCCCCCACTCTGCCTCTCCCGCTTCTGCCAACCAATCAAGCGCCGCGCGAAAATTGTCGTGTTCGAGCGTGAATTGTTCCAACCATTCGCTTGCTTTGCCGCCAGACTGTTCTGCAGCCACTTCTTCGGCCAGCACCAGGCAATAAGCCGCATGGGCGCGCTTCGTCAAAGCCTCCTCGCTGCTAGCCTGCAGTTTTTCTCGCGCGTATTCTCGAATCGTCTCTAGCATCGCAAAACGCGACTCGCCATTTGCCTGCTCCACCTGTTGGAGCAAGCTCTTGTCCACCATGGACGACATACCATCGAGCAAATCCAATTCAAGATCGCTTTTCGTGTCGCATACCGCTTCCACGCCTTCCAGCGTGCATCCACCGACAAACACCGATAACCTCCGGAAAAGTTTTTGCTCCGCGGCGCTCAGCAGGTCGTAGCTCCAGTCGATTGCAGCTCGAAGCGTCTGCTGCCGCTGCGGCAAATCTCGCGCGCCGCCTGTCAACAATTGCAGCCGGCTCGCGAGTCGCGTCTGCATCGCGGAGAGCGAAAGAACTTTTACCCGGGCCGCCGCGAGTTCGATCGCCAGAGGCAAACCGTCCAACCTGGCGCAAATCTCGGCGACTGCTCGAGCGTTTTCCGCGTTCAGTTCAAAACCCGGTTTGGCCGCAGCAGCACGTTGAACAAATAACGCGACCGCCGGATACTTCAACAACGCTTCAAGCGACGGCGTGGATTTCGAATCCGGCAGCGCGAGGGGCGGCACCGGGAATTCGTGCTCGCCGTAAACGTGTAGCGCGGCGCGACTCGTCACCAAAATTTTAAGATGGGGAGCCGTAGCAAGAAGTTCCGCAACGGCCGGCGCTGCGGCCATTAGATGCTCGAAATTGTCCAACACCAGCAGCGTTGGCGCACGCAACGATTCCGTTAGATTCCGTTTGAGTATTTCGAGTGGCGATTGCCCTCCGGCCTCGCGAATTCCCAACGTCTGCACAATGGCGGAAGCCATAAAACTTGGATCGCTTACCGGTGAGAGCGGAACGAAATGAGCACCGCCCGGAAAATTGTCGGTCAACCCACTGGCCACTTCTACAGCCAGGCGCGTTTTTCCGATGCCACCAGGACCCGTGACCGTGACCAGCCGCACATCGGGACGCAGCATGAGTTCCTTGACCGCACTTACTTCTTTCTCTCGCCCCACAAACCGGGTTCGCTGCACCGGAATATTTGTCGGGCGCGGCTCGGCCTGCGGAATCTGTTTCTCGGAAAAGCGCTCGCGTATGGCGGCGAGTTCGCGTGCCAGATCTTGTGTTGAGGCGTAGCGCTTGGCCGGCTCTTTCTCCAAACACCTTTCGATGGCCCAGCACAGCGGCGCAGGCGCATCGGGATTCTGTATTCCGATCGGTTCTGCTTGCTCACGCAGAATCGCCACCATCGTTTCCGCAACCGTGTTTCTCTTAAACGCTTTCTTTCCGCTCAACATCTCGTAGAGCACCAAACCAAATGAGAACTGGTCCGAACGAAAATCGATGGGGCCTCCGCTGGCCTGCTCCGGCGACATGTATTGCACCGTGCCAACTACGCCGCCGGCTTGAGTCTGCCATCCGGACGTTGTTAGCGTCTCTGTCATTTGTCCGCTTGGCAAGGTGAGCTTGGCTAAACCAAAATCCAGTATTTTTACGAACCCATCCTGAGAGAGCATCAGGTTCTCGGGTTTCAAGTCTCTGTGGGCAATGCCCGCTTCGTGCGCCTTAGAAAGGCCGTCAGCCACCTGTGCCGCGATCTCAATTGCCTTTCGAACCGGCAGCGAGCCGACGTCAAGGAGATCGCGCAAAGTCTTTCCCTCGACCATTTCCATTGCAATGTAGTGAGTCGAACCGTCGTGTCCGAGATCGTAGATGGTGACAATGTTGGGATGGTTGAGGGCCGATGCCGAGCGCGCTTCACGCTCGAACCGGTGTAAATGATCTTTGTCAGTGGCGAATTGAGTAGGCAGAATCTTGATTGCCACAACGCGGCCTAGCCTGGAATCCCTCGCCTGGTAGACCTCTCCCATCCCGCCCACACCCAGCAATGACACGATTTCATAAGGGCCGAGGTGAGCACCGGGAGCGAGAGGCATGGCCTGCGGGATTATAACCTCACCGGAGCGAATGAACCCACACCTTAGGCAACCTTTGAGGCCATTTGGAGTATCATCATGGCATTCGGCCCCCGCGAAGTCCCCTGGACATTTCCGAATGTCAGCAGATGCACGAAAAACCAAGCGCCCATGCCCTAATTGTGGAAGCAGGCGTTTATGCAGATCGCGCCGGCACGGTTTCGTCGAAACGGTGTTGTACACCGTGAGAATCGTCCCGTTTCGATGCGAGGATTGCGGAAAGCGCTTCTTCAGCAGGGCAATTTAGATCGGCTGGAAATCGCGCGGCCCTGGAGGGCTCTGGTCGTTGACTTGATTTCTGCTGCAACCTAAGATGTGCGGCTAATGGCGGACTCTTCCTCTCTGATTGGCCGCACTGTCTCGCATTATCGCGTGATTGAAAAGCTCGGCGTTGGTGGCATGGGCGTGGTGTACAAAGCGCAGGATACCCGGCTCGACCGCGCAGTGGCTTTGAAATTCCTTCCCGACGACGTGTTCGATCTGGTTACAGCCGTTGAAACTCAGTATTAGTTCGAAGAGCCTTCGAAGGGGTGGATTTGTGCCACCCTCAAAAAAGCGCCGTTATATATCAACCCACGGTTAACGCATTTATCAGGGGCAACTGTTCAACGCTGGAACTTTGCTCCCCTTAAGTGTAAATTTCTCTTACGTACGAAATGGGCGATGCCCCGAATTGATTGAGCGAGCGCGTAAAACGACGATATGCAATTCGTAGGCAAAGTGGCGGACGGCAACCTGAGCGACGTGCAAAACGCTCCCGCGAAGGCGTACTGGCCTGCGCTGAGTCTTGAAGCCATGCCCAAACTTCTGATTCACGCGGTGGCTGTACTCATTGCTATGGCGAGCACCGCTGCCGTGTTGCTTGTCGCTGTGCCGTCGATCGGAACCTATCTAGTGGCCCAGCTTCTCGACAAAATTCGCCCCTTGCACGACGTCTACCAATTTCTCTCCGACGCTTACGACCGTTCCATCGACAGGCTTGGCCAGAGAGTTCTGCGCGACCCACGAGACACGCCCGCGCTACGACTCATGGTTTCCCTTAGCTTAACCGCGCTGCCGATTTTCGTGATCCAACTCGTCTTGGGAAAACCTCGACTTCTGCTCGCGCTCGCTTTCTATCTTTCCTTGTACGGTCTCAAGTTTCAGCGCTTTGTCAGGATGTTCAGCGCCAAACATCTGGAAGCGCATCGCCCGCAAGGATATTTCTCGGACGAATACGATAAGGTCTTTGGCCGCTACGTCGAATTCTTCCTCGGATATTTATACGGGAATGTTCCGGAACTCGATCGCACCGTTCATGTCCGGCTGCACCATAAGGAGAACGGCGGGCCCGACGACACCGTGACTTCCACCGCCTACGATCGAACGAACCCGCTCCATTTCCTTTGGTATCTTTCCGACAATATTTGGACCGCCCTCGGATTTGCTCCCTACGCTTACTTTAAATCGAAGGGCGATGAAAAAAATAAGCGGCGAATGTTATGGGGAATGGCGCGATACTATGTTTTCTTCGCGGTCGTTTTTATCTACGATTGGAGAATCGGAGTCGTTTACGTTTTGGTTCCTCTTCTCTGCATGAACTTCATCATGGCACTCACCGCCTGGGTCCAGCACGCCTTCTGCGACCCGGAACATCCCGAAGATTATTTTGCAAACACGGTGACCGTCTGCGACGAAGTGAACTTCATGAACGAAGGCTACCACCTCTGCCATCACCACCGCTCTAGCCTTCACTGGACCGAGATGCCGGCTCATCTTGATCGCATTCGCGACAAGATGCGAGAATCCGGCTCGCTCGTCTTCCGCGATTTGGATTTCATGGAGCTTTTCTTTGAGTTGACCATACTTCGGAGGATGAATGTGCTCGCCGACAAACTTGTCCCCTGGGAGCCCATGAATCACGAAGAAAAAGTAGCTTTGCTATCGAACAGAACCAAGCCCGCGAGAATCGTCACAGCTTAGCCTTGAGGGTCGCGGCTTTAGCCGCGGCATAAAGGATTCCAAAGGACGCACTTCCTCTCGGCGAAATTCTCGCCCAGCCTTCTGATTTCCTCACGTCAAGGAAGTCGCGTCCTCCCCTCATTCCCAAAACGGAACTACCGCGCAAAAATAATTCGTGCACACAGAACACTGCTCCTTGAAATCGCGCGAAAAGCGTGCTATCAAAGCTTCACCCACAAAATAATCTAATAATATTTTTGCGCCTCGAAAAAAGGGGCCAGCGCGAAGTTGTGCCCCGACAAACGGGGCCGAGCGCGAAGCTGGGTGAATCCCAAAGTGGATTCACGCTGAGCGCTCTCACGAAGGGCCTGCGGGATCGGCGAGCCCGCCGTAGAGGCGGACGCGGCGCAGCAGCAACGCTTTTAGGAGGATATCTGCCGACAGTTTGCGGAAGAGAGGTAGCGATGGCGCGGCGCTCAAATCTAGCGCGACCTAGCCGCTCGTTTACTCTGATAACGGAAGGGACACTTGCCCCTCGCCACTGTTCCAGACCGGCCAAAATCATGCCAGTTGTCGCTTCCAAATGTGCCAGTGGGCGCCCACTTCTAACCGGCACAGCATCACAAACAGAATTCGCCCTAACTCACTCAAAACAAACGACAGAAAAATTTCTAACCGGCGCCAGAACACACATTAAGGTTTTTGAGTTTTTGTCATTCACAACCCAAAATCTTGCCCAGTTGATACAACGTCACCACCATGTAACCCCGCGCCGCCTCCCCGCGTTGCGGCTCCCGAACTCGTCTGCGATAATGATTTGTTTCAAACGAGGACGTCTTGACTCGCACTGATTGGACTGGCAGCGAAGTCCGCAAAACATTTTTGAAATTCTTCGAAGAGCGCGGCCACCGCGTGGTGCGCAGCTCCTCGCTCGTACCGCACAACGATCCCACGTTGCTTTTCACCAACGCGGGCATGAACCAGTTCAAGGACGTCTTCCTCGGCCTCGAGCAGCGCGACTACAAACGCGCCACCACTTGCCAGAAATGCGTGCGCGCCGGCGGAAAACATAACGACCTGGAAAATGTCGGCTTCACCAACCGGCACCTGACGTTTTTTGAAATGCTCGGCAATTTTTCCTTCGGCGATTATTTCAAAAAGGAGGCCGTCGCCTACGCCTGGGAACTGATTACTTCGCCGCAGTGGTTTAACCTACAGGTGGAAAAGCTTTATTTCACGGTCTTCGGCGGCGCTGAAATCTCCGGACAAAAACTTCCTCCCGACCATGAATCCGCAGGCTTTTGGACTGCCGTCGGCGCGCCCAAAAACCGCGTTTTCGAAGTCCCAGGCTTGAAAGAGAATTTCTGGGCCATGGGCGACACCGGCCCCTGCGGCCCTTGCACCGAAATTTTCTACGACATGGGCCCGCAGGCTTCTGACAAGACGGGGCCGGATTGCCCAGATTGCAAGTTTCCTTGCGATTGCGGCCGCTACGTCGAAATCTGGAACCTGGTCCTTATGCAGTACAACCGAGACGCGTCCGGCAAACTCAACCTTCTTCCCAAGCCCTCGGTTGACACCGGAATGGGCCTGGAACGCATGACCGCAGTTTTAGAAGACAAGTTCAGCGCCTTCGACACCGACGTTTTTCAGCCGATCATGCGCGAGGCGGCAAAGCTTGCGAATGTTGACGCAGGTGAACCGAAGATTCAGCCTTCGCTCCGAATCGTTGCTGACCACTCCCGCTCCGCGACTTTTTTGATCGCGGACGGCGTCGTTCCATCAAATGACGGCCGCGGTTACGTGCTACGCAAAATTATTCGTCGCGCCTTGCGCCATGCGCGCGTGCTACAGGCTCCCGCACCATTTCTTTCCATAATGTCGCGCACAGTCCGTGAGGAGATGAAGGAGGCGTATCCCGAGCTCGAAGAGCACGCGTCTCGCATCACCCGGATTCTTGATGAAGAGGAGAATCGCTTTACCAGGACAGTCAATGTCGGACTAACAAAACTTGATAACGAGATCGCGGGGATTCGCGGCGCGAGTAAAACTGTGGGCGCTATAAACGCGGATATACAGGGGATGGCCAACGTGGCTGGGTCGATACTGCCCGGGCCCGACGCTTTCAAGTTGTACGACACCTACGGTCTTCCGCGCGATTTTATTGAGGACGTAGCGCGCGATGCCGGGGTAGACGTCGATTGGAAAGGGTTTGATAGCGCGATGGAGGAGCAGCGCACGCGGGCCAAGGCGTCGTGGAAGGGCGTGCACAAAGATGCCGCGAATCCTGTGTATTCCAAGCTCTCGCAAACTTACCGGACCGAGCCGGACTTTTACTTTGGCACCGACACTCGCGACTGCCGCATCGAAGCTATCGTCACCAAGGAAGGTTCCGTAAACGAGATCAAGAAAGGGACGGAGGCGGAAGTCGTTCTCGACCGCACTTCGATCTACTCGGAATCCGGCGGACAAGTGGCGGACACCGGCGGTTTTTACGACAACTCCGAATCGCTGGAAGTCGCCGAAGTGCGGGGCGCGTATTATCCCGTCACCGGACTGATTGCCCATCGTATCATCGCAAAAGAAGATTTACATGTGGGCGACCACGTGGCCACCGTGGCCGACGCTGAGCGCCGTCGTCGTAACATGCGGAACCATACCGCTACACATTTGCTGAACGCCGCGTTGCGCAACATTCTCGGCACCCATGTGAAGCAGGCCGGCTCGCTCGTGGCACCCGATCACCTGCGCTTCGATTTTTCGCATTTTGCCGCTGTGGATCCCGGCGAGCTTGCCGAGATCGAGCAGCAGGTGAATGAGGAAATCTGGAAAGATCTGGAAATGCGCACGGACATCATGAATATTGACGACGCGTTGACTTCCGGCGCGCTCGCATTTTTCGGTGACAAGTATCCTGAGTCCAACGTGCGCGTAGTCACCATTCCCGACGCCTCATCTCCGCGCGGTTTCTATAGCAAAGAACTCTGCGGCGGCACACACGTGGTCCGTACCGGAGCGATTGGAGTCTTCAAAATCCTAGGCGAGTCTTCCACCGCCGCCGGAATCCGCCGGATCGAAGCCATCTCCGGCGACCGCGCCCTCGCCGAATTTCAGAAATCGCTCTCGACTCTGCGTACCATCGCCAGCATGCTGAATTCCGGCGAAGACGAAGTGGTGGCCGCCCTGGAGCGCCAATTCGAGTCCGCGAGGCAGCTTGAAAAGCAGCTCGCGGCCCTGAAACGCAAATCGGCCGGCGGAATTGCCGACTCGCTTCTCGACAATGTACGCATCGTGAAGGAGGTTCGCTTTGTTGCCGCCCAAGTGGACGGTTTTGACCGCGAAGCCCTTCGCCAGCTTGTCGATTCCCTGCGCCAGAAACTCGGCTCCGGAGTTGTGGTCCTGGCGTCCGCCGAAGACGGTAAAGTTGCTCTAATTACAGGAGTTACTAAGGACCTGACCTCTCGCGTACATGCCGGGAAACTAGTTCAGGAGCTCGCCAAGTTTGTCGGCGGTTCTGGCGGCGGCCGTCCCGATTTGGCTGAGGCTGGCGGAAAAGACACATCCGGCATAGAAAACGCTCTTGGCCAGGTATACCCCCTCCTCGAACGCTTGTTATAATTCCAACAGTGCCAGAGCTTTATGCCCGCATCGGGCTTCCTTTTATTCCGCGGGCTGTTCTGCAATGGCGAGAATTTGTGTCTCTAGATGCATGACGAATACGCGCGAACGCCGTGTCGCTGACTTGGCTTCCGGAATGATTGGGGCTTGAATTTGATCAACGAGACTCTGCTTCCCCTGGGCAAATTGCAATCGGGCTTTTGAACTAGTAAGCGTTCGATACTCGCAAAGCGTTTAGCGAACGAGGGACCACGCAAATGCACCGCATCTACGTTGCTGCTGCCATCCTGATCGCGGGGGCTTGGTTCGGCCTGGCGCAGCCGGCTCGCGCGCAGATAACCACCACGGTGGATAACCATGGCAAGTTGATTTTTGTGAATGCCGATTCCCCCACACCCCGCCGTGGGAGTACTATTAGTCCTGCCTCGGCACCAGCGCAGGGTTTTCGCGCGCGAAGTCCGGAGTCATCGCCGGATGTGGCCGGAGCCTTGCCGCCGCCGGGTTTCAGTGCAGTGCAACCGCGGCCGGCAAACAGTGTTATAGATCAGCGTCTGGACCGCATTGTGCGTGACGCAGCCGCGCGACACGATTTGGATCCCGCGCTGGTGAAAGCGGTAATCAGCACGGAGTCCGGGTGGAATCCACAAGCTGTTTCGAGCAAGGGAGCAGTCGGCTTGATGCAACTGATTCCTGGAACAGCGCAGCGTTTTGGAGTAAACAACTCGTTCGATCCGGCGCAGAATGTGGAGGGTGGAACGACGTATTTGAAGTCGCTGTTGGACCGTTACAACGGCGATTTATCGAAGTCGCTAGCCGCATATAATGCAGGCGAGCACGCCGTGGACATGCATGGGGGCGTTCCGGCTTACCGAGAGACGCAACAGTACGTGCAAAAAGTGACTGACGCATACTTCCGGCCTGGGTCAGGCCGCAACTCGACGCTCTGGAGCCCGCCAAGAGCTCCGGTGCGAAAAGAAGTGGACGCCAAGGGCCGCGTAATTTTCACGAACGAATGACGCAAGTGTTTTCCTCCAAATTTCATACGCCGATAAAGTTTTTTCTCCCGGTGATTGCAATACTCTTGTCGCTGGCCAGCCCTTCCTACGCCGATAAGAAATCCGAAGCGCGCGAACAATTTGAACGCGCCGTGCGTATGCGCACCGCCTTGGAAGAGAAGCCTGAACGGGATCGCACGCTGGCCCTTTACAAGCAAACCGTGGCCGCGTACCAGAAGGTTTATTTAATTACTCCTCTAGCGGCAGAAGTAACGCCCGCGCTGATTGCGGAAGCCGAGCTGTACCAGAAGATGGCGCAGCAATTCGATGAAAAATACTATCAGTCGGCCATCGATACCTATAATTTCCTGCTGAAGCAATATCCCGAAACCCGCTACCGCTCCGCTGCAATTTTCGCTATCGCGCAAATCCAAAAAGATGATTTAGGGCAGGCCGAAGCCGCGGAGGTAGAGTTCAAGGATTTTCTGAAGCGTTTTCCGAAGTCGGAGAAAGCACCCGATGCGCGCCTGGCCTTAAAAGAAATTTCAGATGCCCGTGAAGAGGCCAAAAACCAAGCGCCGGAAGTGAAAGGCCAGATTGTCGATGCGCGAGAGAGTTCGCGCGGCACGCCGCACGTAATCGATATACAGACCTGGAACGCAGATAATTTCACGCGCATTGTTGTGACGCTGGAAGACACCGTCAAATTCGAATCGGCGCACATTGCTTCTCCAGATCGAATCTATTTTGACCTGCACAAAGCGAACGTCGGTCCGGGACTCTCGAAGAAAGCCATCGACGTGCAAAATGGCCTTCTGAAATCCGTGCGCTTGGGACAGAACCGCGAGGGAGTCGTTCGACTGGTTCTGGATGTGGATGGCGCGCGCGATTATAAGGCTTACCTGGTCTCGAACCCATATCGCCTGGTAATCGAAGTCCGAAATAATGCCAACGTTACTACGGCGAAAAACGGTTCGAGCATGCCAGGTAGCACTGTTTCCGTGTCGGCTGCCAAAGAAGATGCCGGTAACACTGATCCTAAATCGACGGACAATTCGAATGACCCTTCTCCAGCCACCGCAAATAAGCCTGCGACCGCCAAGCTCGCGGCTAAACTAGCCGCTTCGCCCGCCGAGAAAAGCATCCCTATAAAAACGAAGAGCGCCAACACAAGTGCAGCAGCTCTGAAGCCGCCCACCGAACCCAAACCAACGCGAGACGGACAGCATTCGCTAACCCGAGCCCTGGGACTGAAAATCGGCCGCATCGTCATCGATGCGGGCCACGGCGGACACGATACTGGAACGATCGGCCCACATGGCTTGATGGAGAAAGACCTTTGCCTGGACGTAGCTCTACGGCTGGGACATCTAATCGAACAAAAGCTTCCTGGCGCGGAAGTGATTTACACACGCAAAGACGACACATTTATTCCGTTGGAACAGCGGACCGCGATGGCGAACGAAGCTAAAGCGGACTTATTTATTTCTATTCACGCAAACTCGAGCCACGATCATGAAGCGCGCGGAATCGAGACTTATTATTTGAACTTTGCGACTTCGGAAGAATCGCTGGAAGTAGCCACGCGAGAAAACGCCCTATCGCAGGAAGGTTTACACGACTTGCAGGACCTGGTGAAGAAAATCGCGCGTAACGAAAAGATTGAGGAATCGAAGGAGTTTGCGAGTGACGTGCAGGATTCGCTCACGCGCCGGATGCAACTCGTGAGCCAGGGTGAAAAGAACCGCGGCGTGAAGAAGGCGCCGTTCGTAGTCCTAATCGGCGCAAACATGCCCTCCATCCTTTCGGAGATTTCGTTTATCAGCAATCCCAGCGACGAAAAACTGTTGCGCAAGGGCGACCAGCGCCAGCGCGTCGCGGATGGCTTATACAGGGGAATCGCCGCGTATCTCGATAACTTGAACAGCCTTTCCTACGACAAATCGAAGCTCGTTTCAGACAATCGCGCCGGGGCCCTTCCCGTAAATGCATCCAGGCCCGCCGCAGGCGGATCTACTGCCGATTCCTCCGCAGGCACCGGCGAGAACATCGGCACAGTGGCGTCCGACGGGAACCCCAAGTAGAATTCCGGCATCTAAACAGGAATGCGAATGCGCCACTACCTCTATTTTTGTCTTGTTTCAGTACTTTTGTTATTGGTGACAACGTCCACGCCGGCTCAGGGCGTGGTCCCCGATTCTTTTGCGGGATGGACTTGCAACGGAAAGACCTCGTTTAATCCCGCGCAGCCGTCGCAGATCGTTTCGCAGACTGCCAGTTCTGCTTCGGATGATGTTCTAGCGGAGTATGGATTTGTGGCTGGAGAGCAGTGCGAATACACGAGCGGCGCGGAAAAGCTGGGCGTGCAAGTGTATCGGATGAAAGATCCGAGCGGGGCCTACGGACTGTTTTCGTACATGCGCAGCGCCGACCTGCCTCACAGTTCGATCGGCGAACATTCCGCGGTGGGACCTTCGCGCGCGCTGGCACTCGATGGAAATCTGCTGGTTGATATTCGTGGAAGCGACCTCCCGAAACGCGAAAAGGATTTGAAGGCCCTTGTCGCCGCGATAAAACCGCATGCGGAGGAGGGACCGCTGCCATCGCTGCCGGATGAGATGCCGACAATAGGAATGGTCGAGCGGTCCGACCACTATGTTTTGGGGCCTGTAACTTTGAACCAGTTTGTGCCGGTGTCGTCTAGTGACTGGCTGGGTTTTTCTCAGGGTGCCGAAGCGGAATCTGCGCGGTACAGAACAGGAGGGCATGAAGTGACTTTGCTGCTCGCCGACTTCCCTACACCACAGACCGCCGCCAAGAAGCTTGCTGAGTTGGAAAAGAACCTTGGTGTGAACTCCGAGAACCCTGGCGCGAATTCTTCTCCGCTATTCGCCAAGCGTTCTATGACGCTGCTGGCGGTCGTTTATGGAGCACGAACCAAGGCGGAAGCTGATGCATTGCTGAAACAGGTGGAATCAGACGCGCAGGTCACCTGGAACGAGCCTACATTCCAATTCAAAGAGCCGCCTATCAGCGCCATGATCGTGGGAACGATTATTGGAACCGGCGTTATTTGCATGTTTGCGGTGATTTCCGGGATCGCTTTCGGTGGAGTAAGGATTGTAGTAAAGAGATTCTTTCCGGACAAGGTATTTGACCGCAGCAGTCATTTGCAGGTTCTGCAAATGGGATTAGTGAGCAAGCCGATTAATTCAGAAGATTTTTACGGCATGGAACGCAGACCACCGAAGTAGCACCGACCAACCACGCAAATTTATTGATTTAGAGCCGGCAGGACGCGCGCTACAAAAACCTCGATGCGATCAAGCGGTGGGCTTATCCGGGACGGGCTCGGTTGCGTAAAAATCCTCGCGAAAACGCTTCGCGTAGGAATCCAGCAACTCCTCGACGCGCTGCGGCTTGTTCGAACGAAGGACGAATCCCGCGTGATGATGTTTGGGAATGCGCATAACGATTTCCGGATCGTTATAGCTAGAGGTGTCGGGATTATCCTGACGAGCCAGTGAAATCACAACTCCGGCATAATCTCTTCGCGCGTTCGGCAGGACGTAGGGCGTCTTGCCTCCTCCCACCTCAATGCGCGCCCACTCGCGCCATAAATTCACACCAGTGGCAGCTTCGATTACGTCCGAAATATAAGCACCGCCCACGCGTGCGGCAATCTCGATGAAATAGGTTTTCCCGTCTTCGTGCGCGCGCAAGAACTCAGCATGTGTGACTCCACGCACGAGTCCCAGCGCTTCGATCAAGCTGCGGTTGAGTTTCAGCAGAGCTTTGGATTCTGAGGAATTTCGGGGCAAAGTGCGGGTAGTAAAAATGCCGCCCTGATGCGACACATCCAAAGGCGGCTTGCCATACATGTGCGCCTCAGCGAAGACGATCTTGCGCTCCGACACAATGCTATCGACGTGAAACACATCTCCCGGAACGAATTGCTCGAGCAGGAAAAAAGTTTGTTCATCGCCGAGTTGATCCAACCAGGGCCAAAGCTCAGCAGGCTCGTGAACTTTCTTCATGCCAATGCCGGAGGCTTGCGAACGTGGCTTCAGCAGCCAGGGCGGCTTCACCCGTGCCATAAAACTTTTCAGGTCGTCATAATTAAGAACGTGTACGAATTCCGGGACCAGGATGCCGGATTCCCGCGCGCGGCCGCGCATGGCGAGCTTGTCGCGAAAATAACGCATGGTGGTGAGACCCATGCCGGGGATGCGCAAATGCTCGCGCAGAGCGGCAACGTTTTCCATGTCAAATTCGTCCAGCGCGACGATGCGGTCGATCGGATGCGTGCGAGCCATGAAGCTGACGGCGCGAATGATGTCGGCGGTGGGAAGGTCTTCGGGCATATAAAACATTTCGTCAATGGCCTCGCTGGGCCAATTGGCGTGGCGAAGCTTTTCCAGAGTAAGAAACAACACGCGGCAACCCGCGTCTTTTGCAGAGCGGAGAAATTCCTGGCCTTTTTCATATGAACTGATGCAAAGAATGGTTAGCGGTCGCTCTGGGGACAAAGAAGATGGCCTCGGGTAGTCTCTGAATTACACCGGCTCGGCAATCGGAACAAGAGAGCGGATTATACTGCGCTCTCGCCGGAGGGAAAGAGAAATTGCAAGAACGGCCCGACACGCTGCCCCCAGGCGGCTTCATTATGCTCGGCGCCGGAAATCACTTCGAAGCGCAGGTCGTGGCCTTCGCGCCAGCCTTTTTCCACCAGGACACCGCACAACCGCTGCACGTTATCCGCGCTGCGGCCGCCTTCCTTGGTACCAACGTCGAGCCAGATTCGCGGACGGCTTTGCAAATTCACGCGAGCTGCGAAATTCAGAATCCAACCGCGATTCCACCATATGGAAGGCGAAAGTACGGCGAGCTTGCCGAAAACTTGCGGAAAGCGCAGGCCGAGATAAATCGTAAGCAGGCCACCGAGAGAAGAGCCACCGATCCCGGTATTTGCGGGCCCCCCAGCCGTCCGGTATTGAGATTCGACGAACGGCTTGATTTCTTCGAGCAGCATCTGGCCGTAACGGTCGGCTTTGCCGCCGCCCATTTTCTTGTCGCGCGAAGGCGTGTACTCCCCCAGACGCCATTTGCCCGTATTGTAAATGCCGACGACTATCAGCGGGCGAATGGCTCCTTGGGCGATCAATTGGTCGGCGGTGTCCTTCACATGCCAATCCATGCCGGGAATGAATGAGGTTGCGGGATCGAAAAGATTTTGGCCGTCTTGCAGATAGAGCACCGGATAGCGCGACTGCGAATTTTCGTCGTAGCCAGGCGGAAGATACACGATCAGGTCTCGCGTACGCGCAAGGAACCGCGAGCGATATTTTTCGTGCTTGCGTAATTGTCCCTGGGACTCTGCGATCAAAGGCGAACACCTTTTTGTGGGAGATCGAACAAGCGGCGAACCATTATTTGCATTCCATTAGGATAGCAGAGCGGAAATTTTGACGCATAGAGTTTCCAGTATTCTGCGCGCTTAAACGCCGTATAATATTGCGCTCGACTGCGAAGGAAGCAAACTGCGGTCCATCCACGGGAGTGACATGAAACGGGAATATCATCGCTGGTATTCGAATCGTCTCGGACTCGATATGGGGATTGTGGTTTATGGACACTGGGGGCCTCCGCTGCTTGGATTCCCCACCAGCGCCGGCGATGAGTGGGAACTTGAGGGCCAGGGACTGATCGGAAGTTTGTCGCCGTTGATTGACGCCGGACGCGTGAAGTTGTTCAGCATCAACTCGGTGAATTCCGCGGGATTTTACAACAAGAGCGCGCATCCGTTTCATCGCAGCTGGGTGCAGTCGCAATTCGATGCGTACGTTCGATATGAAGTGATTCCCTTCATACAGGACAATTGCCAATCGCGGGATATTGCCATCTCCACAATGGGAGCGTCATTCGGGGCGTATCACGCGGCAAACACATTATTTAAACATCCTGATGTGGTGCGGCGATGTTTCGCACTTTCGGGCGTTTATGACATTAAGAATTTCATGAACGGAATGTATGACGACAACACTTACTTCAACAATCCGGTAGATTATCTTTCGAATCTTTCTGATGGAAACGTGATGGCACAGCTTTCGCAGTGCGACATCCATATCGCGACAGGCAGCGGGCCGTGGGAAAACAGCGGACCATCTTACCGGCTCTCGGCGATTTTAGCGGCCAAGGGAATTCCGCATCATCTGGACGATTGGGGACCGCAGGGCGGGCACGATTGGCCGTACTGGAAACATCAAATGTGGGAGTACATTACGAGATTATTTTAGGCGGCTAGGCCAGGCCGAGGCGGTCTAGCAAGTAGCGGCCCTTCGCAATTACCTGCTCTTCGTCAATCCATACATTGCAATTGCGCGCTAGCACATCCACATGCGTCCGCGAACTCCACGCTGCGTGCGTTTGGCTGCCGTAGGGATCGCCGAAAGCCAGATGCACCCCAGGGAGTTTTTCGTCTTGTAACAAAACGCCGATCATGTCGGACAAGCTGAGATTCGTTCCAAAGGCGAGTTCGCCGACGCGGTCGCTGTTTTCGTCGGTGTGGCAATATTTCCAGAATTCCTCTTCCAAATCCTTACGCTCGCATTTTGCTGAGACGAGGCGGCCGCCTTTGATTTCAAGGGCTAGAGGCGTTTTCTGCAGGTCGCCATATTTTCCGCAGAAGTGATCGCCGGCCGTGCCGTCGCAGACAAACGTGCCGTCCACCTTTGCGGGAGTGGTGAAAACTTCACCCGCCGGGAGATTGGACCAATAGCGGCGATTGATCAGACCGCTGGTCTTCACCCAATCGAGCGCGGCGTCAAAGCTGGCGACGAGAGAAGTGCCCGCGTCTGTTCGCACCGTGAGTGAACGCGCGCTGTGCATGCGTTGCAACAAACGCTCGCTGAGCTTATCAACCATAGTGTAGTCGGCGCGCATTCCCTGCTGCATAATTTCGGGCGTTACGCCGACCATGTGCGCATAGCGAATGTGCCGGCGCTCGACGACTCCGACAATATCTTTGCGCGCGGCCAGTTCGCCGGGCATTGGCTGCATGCAGAGAATTCCGGCGTCATTACGGCCAAGCGAATCGAGCACTTGTTGCGGAGCGCGAGCTAAAGGTCGGGAGGCCAAATCTTCCAGCAGAAATGGCTCACATATGGCTCCGCGTTCAGCCAAGGCTTTAGCAAGACTGGCCGCCACCGACGCACTCGGGCGGTCGGCAATAAGTGTGACGCGCTCGTTGGGCTGGATAGCGAGGCAGGTATCGATAGCGTTGCGCGCGCCAGGCATCAACTCAGGCCTTAGAGTTCCAAATGTCATCCAGCTATTGTAAATTTGCTCGCCATTTTTTGCTACGGGGATAAAGCTGTATGTACAAAAACCGCGTATTCATCAGCGCGGGTCAACTACGAACGAGGGAACCTGACCGCCGCCAGACGTGACGTTGGCCAAGCCTGTAGCGCTCAAACGCGTCAGGCACCCGGCCATTTTTCCGCGGAAAAGGTAGGGCGCGAAGTCCACAAGCATGTCGCGCATTTCGACGCCGTCGGCCGTCTGCATGGGGAAAATTTCGCGACGCACGGCGATGCGTTCCTGTACAACCCACGCGCGGTTGGAGTCCGCGAGAGCCTGCTGAAGAGCCGCTTCCCATTGACTGGCGTCAATTTCCCAACCCAGGGTTACGCCGGTGCCGCCATATTCATCATTGGGCTTCAACACAAAATCCTGTCTATTCTTGCGCACGTATTCAAGCAGGCCGAACGATTCGCCGTTGCGGCTGGTCTGCACGTCAGCTAGCAAACGTGTCCAGGGAACGTGCCGTCGGATCACCGCGCGCTCGCTCGCGCTGAAGAGCGCCGAGTTTCGCTCGTCGGTGAGAATGGCGAAAAACGCTTTCTTATGAGGAATTTTGCAAGTGAGCGCATTTGCGACACAGACCGCGCCGGATTGGTACGCTTTTACCAGAGCTTCGCAGTCGGCCGGATGAGCGAGAATGTCGTTGAGCAACACGCGGCGATAGACCAGGTCAATGCGGCGGCCGCGGCACATGAGCTTGGTGCTGTCGAATTCGAGGTCTGAAGGAGTGCAGATCATCGTCGGCACTCCGGCCTTTTCAAAACGCGCTTGCAAAATTTCGAATTCAGTCCAAGTGGGAACTTCGCGCCAGTCCACGATCGCGATAACGGGAGGAGATGCAGTGCCGCCCCATTCGCGATAACTTTCCAACAGAGCGGCGAGCAAGAGCTCCATCAGCGGAAACTGGCGGACGCTGTAATGCTCGGCAAATCGCTCCATCACGGGCAGGGTGCGAAACACTCCAGCTAAAGTTTCAGCGTAACCGGGGCCGGCGGGAGATTCTGCATTGTACTCGGCAAATTGCAAAGAATCCGGAAGAAGAAAAGCATCGAGCCGGGAAGCTGTGCTGGCCCGGTTGTAACGCGGCGAAATCCGAACCAGGCGTTCTTCTTCAGGCGTAAGAGCCACTTGCGCGAGTAATGCCGGATCGACTAGCGCTTGTTGGACCACGCGTTCGCCGAGTTGCGCGATGAGTTCTGCAACTTCGCGCACGCGATTTTCATCCTGCGAAGTAAGAAAAAAGGGCCGGAGAAACGGGCAATGCACGCGGTCGCCGAAAGTAAGCTTGTTCGCGCGCATGCGTGCGTTCAACTCGGCGGAGAATTCCGGAGTGAATTCAACTTCGGGACGTAACAACCCGTGCCACAACTGCGCGGGAGTAGCGTCCGTGTGCGATGCTCGAGCCGTGCCGCTCACGCAGACTTTGCTCCCGCGCGTCCTTTTTCCGGGGCACCGATGAACCCGCTGGCACCGCCGATTCCTAGCATTTCTTCCCAGCGAGGCCAAGTATTTGCGGGCAAGCCGTGCAGCGCGCGGTCGATCACGAGACGAGCCATACGATCCACCACATGTTCGAAATAAAATTCGGTAATGCGGTCGCGCTCGAAATCGGGCGCCGGGTTCAGGAAATCAATGGCGTAGGGCACACCTTGCTTGATGGCAAACTCGATGGTGTTCATTTCATATCCGAGGGCTTGGTTGATAGTTTGCGCATCGCGGACCACCCGTTCGCCCAATTCCGGGGAAAGATAATTGTGGTCCACGAGGTAGCGGCGCTCTTTAGGATCATATGCCACGGGTAAAATATCCATTTTGCCGAAGGTAAAGCAGCGCACGTACTTGTCGAAATCAATAAACTCCTGCAAGGTCATGCAGTACGGGCCAGTGCCGTCATAGGCCGCCAGCAATTCTTCCTTATTATTTACCTTATAAACGTGCTTCCAGCCGCCGCCGGAATACGGCTTCAGAATGGCAGGGCGGCCAACGATATCGAGCAAACCGTCCCAATCGATTGGATACTTCAAATTGCGCAGAGATTCAGAATTGATGTCCACATCCGAGGGATAAGATTTCTGCGGCAGTAGAATCGTTTTCGGAATGGCGATGCCGAGTTTGGACGCAACGGCATAATTAAAGAATTTGTCGTCGGCCGTCCACCAGAACGGATTGTTGATTACGTAAGTCCCCTGGAGCACTGCGTGCTTCAGGTAAGCCCGATAAAATTCCACTTCATGAGAGATGCGGTCCACGATCACGCGATATTCGGCGGGCTCGCCCATGCGGACTCCACCCAGATGCGCGAATTCCGCGGTGATATCGTCACGCTTACCTAGCTCATTCACTTTTTGAATAAAGGCCGGCGGGAAACTGTATTCGCGGCCGCAAAGAAGTGCAATTTTCATGGTGTGAGTTCCTTTCTGGGTGGCAGGACGTTTCGATTCTGGCGAAGCTTCCCGCTCTTCTGAACTTCGGCTACTCTGCAAAATTGTCTTTTTCCAGCCCATTTCGCTGTGCTCAACCTAAATCTCTATGCGGAGGACGCGTGCAGGGTTACTCCAGCCCGTGTATCTGCCACGATATGTTTCACCACCTCTTTCAAATCGCGTGTTTCTTTGAAAACGCGCAACTGCCGTTCTGCGCTTGTGCCCTCGCGCAGAATTCTTTGAATAGGTTCCAGTGCGGCGCGGCTTCCCAAGTCGCCGGCAACATCGTCGGTAAATTCCAGAAGCTCCTCACCTAATTCCTGCATGGGCACTTCCGCTTGCTTGCCGAAATCGATGAGTTTTCCTTCCACCCCCCAGCGGGCAGCGCGCCACTTATTTTCCTCAATTAGCGCGCGGGGGTACATGCGAAAGCCCATATTGCGAGTGTAAAGGCGGTGCAGTTTTACGACGATGGCTTGCGTCAACGCAGCGATGGCGATGGCCTCGTCCAGGCGCGTGACAACGTCGAACACACGAAATTCGAGTGTGCCAAATGTAGGGTGCGGACGAACGTCCCACCAAATTTTCTTGGCGTTATCGATGCAATGCAACCGGACAAGCAAGTTAACGTAGTCTTCATACTCGCTCCACGAGCTGAAATGATCGGGAATGCCGGTGCGCGGAAAACGACGAAATACCGTTGTACGAAATGACTTCAAGCCCGTATTGCGACCCATCCAGAACGGCGAACTGGTAGAAAACGCCAAAAGATGCGGGAGAAAATAGCGCGCCATGTTCATCAAGTCGATCATGGTGGTGCGATCAGGCACCGCTACGTGTACGTGCATGCCGAAAATCAGCAGGGAGCGAGCCAGTTGCTGCAGCTCTTCGACAATGTTTTGATAGCGTTCTCCCGGCGAGATAACCTGGTCGATCCAGCTCGAAAATGGGTGGGTTCCGGCGGCGGCTACTTGCAATCCAACTTTTTCGGCGGCGCGGACGAGTTCGCCGCGGGTGCGGCGCATATCGGTGGCTAGCTCATCCACGTCGCCGCATATTTTGGTACCGATTTCGACGATGGATTGGTGCATCTCGGGCTTCACCTGCTCGCCCAAACCTGAGGAGGTGGCAGCCACAAGCTCGCTTACATGCGAACGCAATTCTCCCGTGGTGGGATCAACGATTTGAAACTCTTCTTCGACACCTATGGTGAACCGGTGATTCATGCGGGGCCTTTCCGGTCCGAAACACGGGGACTTCGCCAGCTATCATACGCGAAGTTCAATCGAATTACATAGTTCGGGCAATTCCTCCAGTAAATGGGCTGCTTGGACCTTTTGCTTTTCTTTCAACGGCAACAAAGAGCAGACGGGTCTTTATTTATGAAAGCAAGGTCTCGAGATGCATCAGAAAGCGACGAACTTCCGCCGGATCGCGCACATAAAAATGTGCTTGAGTGCCGGGCATCCTGCCAACCTTCACGGTGATCTGGTCAACCAGAGCGGCGAAGGCTGTCTCATCCGTGACGTCGTCGCCCACGTAAATCCCCAAAGTATTTTCCGGCAATCCGTTCAAGAACGTGCGGACCGCTACGCCCTTCCCGGGAATTTCCTTCGGCATCACTTCCCAAACTTTCTTGCCGTTGAGAATGTGCAGACTTCCCAGCATCGGCGCGAGTATTTCATTCAATGCCAGCTCCGCTGCTCGAACGATAGCCGGCTTCGCACGCCAGTAATGCACGGCGAAGCTCAAGCCTTTATCTTCTATCCAAATTCCAGGATACTTCTGAAGCTGCTTTTTGGCCGCGCGCTTACCGGCAGAAAGGGCGCGTAAGCCTTCCTTGCTCATATCCGGAGATTTGTCTTCGCATTCTGCGCCGTGCAGGCCGACGTAATGCACCTTGTCCATGCCGATGATGCTTCGCAAAACTTTAAGTTGGCGGCCGCTTACGAAGGCCAAATGCAAATTGGCATGGCCTTGAAGGAGTTTTAGAATTCTCTTGGTCTGTCGAGAGAGATGGACATCAGCAGGCCGGGGACGTAGCGGCACGAGTGTTCCGTCAAGGTCCAGGAAGAGGGCCCACGTTTTTGCGGCATCGAGACGTGTTTTCAGATTCCGCCAATTGCGGAATAGATGACCAGGGAAAGGATTTGCGTTCGCACGAAGGAGGCCCCGGGGCGCATTTCCCGCGGACGTAGGAACGAGATTTCTCGAAGCGCTAATTTTATCCCCCGACACTTGTTCTAGGTGGCACTACGCTGAGGTGAACACTGCGGTAGTTAGGTCCTGTTTCAGGGGACTTGAGCAAATCCGAAGGCTCAATGCTGGACTCATTATCGCCGACTCTGATCTCGGAAAGTTCCGTAATCAAGTTCCCCGCCCAGCGGTAGATATTATTTTCTTTCACAACGCGCCGCATTTGTACCATGCGGACGTGGCGTTCTTCCGCGTCCATCTCCAGAGCTGAACGAATCGCCTCGGCCATTTGGTCGACGTCATAGGGATTCACGATGATGGCATCGCGCAGTTCGCGGCTCGCTCCGGTGAATTGGCTCAGGATCAGCGCACCTTGTTCATCTTCGCGAGCGGCAATATATTCCTTAGCCACCAGATTCATGCCGTCGTGGAGCGAGGTCACCATGCAGAGATCGGCGGCTTGGTAGTACGGACGAATCTCATCGTGACTATGGTGACGCGTAAGCATCACGATCGGTTTCCAATTCGCAGTCTGGAACGCCGAGTTCACTCGCACGGCTTCCGCTTCCACTTCCTCCAGGAACTGATGATAGCGCGGGATGTGCGTGCGGCTGGGCGCTCCGATTTGCACAAATGTGAACTTGCCAACATACTCCGGATACTTTTGCAGGAAGCGTTCGATCCCGCGGAAGCGCTCCACGATACCCTTTGTGTAGTCGATGCGGTCTACACCGACACCCAGGAAGTTCGCCTCAATGCCCAGTTTCTTCAAGAGTGAAGCGCGAAGGACATAGGGCGAAACTCGGTCTTGAGGCTCCGTGCGCTTCTCGCGGAAATCAACGCTAATCGGAAACGGACGAACAAGCGTCATGTGACCATGGCGCTTCACCGCAAAACGTTCCCATTCAACGCGCGATTCAACAGCGGCCTCCACCGTCTCGAGAAAATTGTTGCAGTGCGCTTGAATGTGAAAGCCAATCAGGTCGGCGCCGAGAAGCCCGTCGAGAAGCTCACGCTGCCAGGGACAGATTCCGAAGGCTTGCGGATTGGGCCATGGAATATGCCAGAAAATCGCGATGCGCGCATCGGGGCGCGCGTCCTTGAGCATGCGCGGCAGAAGCGCAAAATGATAGTCCTGGACCAGGACCAAAGGCTTTTCGACGCTCTCCATTTCCGCCAGTGTAGCGTCCGCAAATTTGCGGTTTGCATCTTGATAGGCTTGCCAATCGGACGTTCGAAAAATGGGGCGGGTGTGCGCGATGTGGCAAAGCGCCCAGAGACCTTCGTTGGAAAAGCCGTAGTAGTAGCCTTCTTCTTCCTCTTTCGTGAGGAACACGCGTTTCAGCGTATATTCCGGCTTGTCGGGCGGCACGCGCAGGCGGTCGCCTTCGTCCACCGTCTCGCGGTCGGCATCACCGGAGCCGGAAGCAATCCATTCACCGTCGCAAGCGCGAAGAATCGGTTCGAGCGCGGTGACCAAGCCGCTGGCGGGGATGATCATCTCGATGGCTTTGCCTTTGTGCACGTGCATGTACGGTTCCCGGTTTGACACCACAAACAGAGTATTTTGCAGCGCCTTCTTTTGAATGCTCACGCGCAGACGTTCGGGAGTCCACAGCGATTCGCCCGTTTCGCGCAAGTGCGCTTCTTGTTCGGCTGCGGCTCTAGCTTCCGCCAAACTCTCCGTCAGGTTCTGAACTTCCTTCGCGAAAGGCGCCAGGAAATCACCCTTTGGCATTGGAGGAGGAGTTACATTGTGCCCCGCGCGAACATCCTTCATCCACTGAGCCGTCCGGGAAATCGGGAGGATGATCGTCCACCGGATGATCAGAACCGTGATCAGTACAATCAGAAGCACCTGCGCGACTACGTGCCAAATAGCCTCTCGCCAAATACGCACACTTTGAGCTTCGATGTAACTTGCATCGTGAAAAATTCCGAGATAACCAATCACGGATGACGACTTACTGTGTAATGGAAGGAAATAGCCGTGGATCGCCATCGATTTGCCGTCATTGTCGAAAAACTTGCTGTATCCCTGCTGTCCCGCGTCGAGCTCCTTGACGGGAACCGGCGGTGCGCTGAAGCGTGAGGTCAAGCTGGGAGTTTCCGCAATGACGACACCTTGGGGGTCATAAACCACTACGCCTGCAAGGCGCTCTCTATTGCCGAAGCGCTCGACGATTCGCCGAAGCTGATCCCGCGAACCTCTCTCCAGCGCAGGCTCGATAATCTCTTGTAAGCTTTCAGCGAGGATTCCCGCGCGATGCTCAAGGTCAGCGCGAAGGCCGCGCTTTTCCCCGCGCACCTGACTTCTTGCGACCAGGAAAGTGACCAGTGTGATACCAACAACAAGGAATAAGATTAAACGAAGGCTTAACCTCACTACGCGCCTCAATCGAATTTGAATTTGTGATTTAGTATCGCGGGTTGCACTGGAAGCTCGCCGAAAAGGAACCCCAGTACACGATCAGGCTAACTGCAGAAACCGTGCCAAACCCGCGGTTCTAAGCTCATTCATTTAAGCGAGTTACGTTTGCTGCCAATTCGAGAGCGTATAGAAAGTGCTGCACTCTGAAAAATATGCCCTGGCGCCGACGTATTACCGTAAGTTGAGATGTTAGAGGAGCGCAGGAGGTAACAGTACTACGCACGAACGGATTCTTCGCCTCGCTGACCAGGCCTCGCGTTGGAATCTTGGCCTATCTTCCTCTTTTCTTTCTCCAAGCCATACGCTCTGCGCGGCAAGCTAAGTCGACGAAAGGCGTGCTATTCGTTTCGGTGCTTTGGGAAGTTCGGAATACCTTTTGGACTCGCACCGTATGGACTGACCAGCGGTCTACGAAACGCTTTGTGCTTCCAGGACCGCACCGGCGAGTGACGAGACGTTTGATGGAATGGTGCGACGAAACCGCTATGGCCCATTGGACTTTCAGAATTCCCCCGGACCTCTGTCTTGGGAGGACGCGCACCACAAACTTCAGCCATTTGGACGGCTATCCAAAGTGAACGACCCTTCGGAAGATCAGCGCAAAAATCGATTTCCCCTTCCGCGCATCCAACCCATGAGAGAACTGCGGTTCAAATGATGATGTGGTAGTCTGGTCGAACGAATGGAACCATGTTTTCCGGCCACGGAATGGCGGTTCTCCGAGTCCCTGGAACAGACTCCATAAAAAGGAAAAAAGATGGCTATCGCGACGATCAATCCGGCTAGTGGCGAGCTTGTAAAATCCTTCGAGGCTTTGACCGACGCGCAACTCGAGAAAAAAATTCAGCGGGCCACAGAAACATTTCAGTCCTACAAGAAGATTCCGCATTCGAAGCGTGGGGAAATGCTGGTGCGCGCGGCTGAGATTCTAGAGAAAGAAAAAGAAGAGTTTGGCCGGGTGATGACGCTGGAAATGGGCAAACCTTTCCGCGCCGCAGTGGAAGAAGCTGCCAAATGCGCGGTCGGCTGCCGCTACTATGCCGAGCATGGCGCGGATTTTCTCGCTGATGAAGTAGTCAAGACGCCCGCTACGCAGAGTTTCATACGTTATCAGCCGCTTGGCGTGGTACTCGCAGTGATGCCCTGGAATTTTCCCTTCTGGCAGGTCTTTCGTTTTGCAGCGCCAGCAATGATGGCTGGCAACATGGGGCTGCTGAAGCACGCCTCGAACGTGCCCCAGTCGGCTCTGCTGATTGAAGAAATTCTGTTGCGCGCGGGTTTTCCTGAAGGAGCATTTCAAACTTTGCTTATCGGGTCCGACAAAGTCGCTGGGATTATCGCGGATCACCGAATCGCCGCGGCGACGTTGACTGGAAGCGAAGGCGCGGGAATTCAAGTTGCGGTTGCTGCGTCGAAACAAGTGAAGAAAGTGGTTCTGGAGCTGGGGGGCAGCGATCCATTTATTGTGATGCCCAGCGCAAATCTTAAAGATGCAGTCGCGACGGCGGTCAAAGCGCGGGTGCAAAACAATGGGCAATCCTGCATCGCCGCGAAGCGCTTTATCGTGGATCAACGCATCGCCGACGAGTTCGAGAAGCTCTTCGTTGAAAAAATGGAAGCGCTGAAAATCGGCGACCCGTTTGACGAAAGCACGGAGCTGGGGCCGCTTGCTACCGCCGACGGTGTTACCACTCTCGATGCGGACGTACAAAGAACGATTAAAGCCGGCGCAAAATTGTTGACCGGGGGCAAACCGCTTAACGGCCCAGGAAATTTCTACGCGCCCACTGTGCTCACCAACATTCCCGATGGATCACCCGCAGCATGCGACGAGCTTTTTGGCCCGGTCGCTTCCCTCTTCCGCGCGAAAGACATAGCCGATGCGATTCGCCTCGCCAACGCCACGCCATTCGGGTTGGGCGCCAGCGCGTGGACAACCGACAAAAACGAGCAGGAACAGTTTATTAACGGGATCGAGGCCGGCATGGTGTTTATCAATCGTATGGTAGCGTCCGACCCGCGCGTTCCGTTCGGTGGGGTAAAACGTTCCGGCATTGGACGCGAATTGGGCGTTTACGGAATCCGCGAATTCACCAACATCAAAACAGTCTGGAACCAATAAGTTTCGAAAGTTATAGCTTACGCAAAGATGACCACTCTTACCTCAAGTTTAAGTTCACGCTGAACTATTGCGAAGCAGAATGCCGGACGCTGCGGCTAGTAGCGCGAAAAAAGTGGAGCCGAGAGGCGGACTTGAACCGCCGACCTGCCGATTACGAATCGGCTGCTCTACCAACTGAGCTACCTCGGCATTCTTCCAGCGCTTACGACCGGCCAAAGGATTCTTGGACTTCCATGTCGGCCACCGCAAAACAAAATTCGTCTAACGAAGTGAATTCCGCGACGACGCAGTTATTTTAACAGGTCTGCATCATTTTTCGCCAGAACTGCCTACGGACGAGGCTTGTTCAAGGTACGCTGCGCTTGTTCGCTAGCCAACGCGCGCTCACCTTGTGGCGTAGTGATGATATTGTCCGGCAGCCTTATCGCAGCGTAAACAAACGCCGCTATCGCCGCGCCGATCAACGGTGCAACGATAAATAACCATAACTGTTGCAGCGCCCAACCTTGCACGAATAATGCAGGGCCAATGCTGCGCGCAGGGTTTACAGATGTGTTGGTGATAGGGATTCCAACCAGGTGAATCAGCGTCAGCACCAGACCGATCGCAAGACCGGCAAAACCGACCGGAGCTTTCACATCCGTGGCGCCAAGAACCGTGACAACTAAAAACATTGTCAGAATTACTTCCGCGACAAACGCGGCAGGCATTGAATACTGTCCTGGTGAATGCAGCCCATAACCATTCGCGCCCAGCCCATTCGCGGCGAAATCGTAGCCGCCCGCGACACCGCTCGCGATGAAAAGAACCAGCGCCGACGCCGCGATCGCGCCGAAAATCTGCGCCACTATGTACATCACCGCGTCTCTCGGGCCGATCCTTTTCGCCAACAACACGCCCACCGTGACGGCGGGATTAATGTGGCAACCTGAAATTGGCCCGATGGTGTAAACCATTGCCAGCAGCGAGAGTCCGAACGCGAAGGCCACTCCCACGAATCCTATGTGGCCGCCAGCGAGCACGGCGCTACCGACTCCGCCGAACACCAGCACAAAGGTCCCAACAAACTCGGCAAGATATTTTCGCATGGGAGGAAGTCCTCCTTCTGAGAGTGCGGGGGAGTATACATCACGAGGATATGAGTAGGATGGGCTAAGTCTTCTGCGGGCAACTTGGGCGACTATGCTGAATTTGACTCGGATTCGCGTCGCTATTTCAGTGCGAGAAGGGATACATCAGCCAGCCAATCGCGATTGCAACCAGCAGAAACTTAAGGAAACAAGAGGCTGCATACTTTATGCGCTCTTTGGCCGTTCTCTTCGTCAGACCGGCGAGGGCAACCGACACCAACAGCGCAAATAGTGACATCGCGAAGAAGTGGGAGATTCGCGCGTGCCCTTGTGGATCGTCGAGCAGCGGGCGAGCAATCCAACTCGCCGTCACATCGTTCTCCGGCCGAGCGCAATTTCGTATGCGTCGAAGGCACTGAGCAAATTAACAATTCCCGCAGCCGCGATGAATCGTGTGCCATAGTCGCCGGCTGCACGCGAAACGTCTGGGCCAGCCCGCTCGAAGAACTTTGCCAAAACATAGAAAATTCCCGTGCTGGCATCCGCGAGAAAGCCGAGCGTGCCGAATAAATCCCCCGAGTGTGGAGGGAAAACGTTTCCGCGCAGCAAGTAACCGGTGATCGCGAGGCCTCCAACGCAAACAAAAAAGATTACGGCGCGCCCCCATCGTTTCAAGGCGAAATGTCCGAGGCCCGGAATAATCCAAGCAGCTATCGCAAAAAATGGCGCGAGCGTCATCCGCTTCGTGACACTCTCGTGCGAGCGAACGGAGTTGAAAGAGGCATCGGCTCCGCTTGGTTCTGGAAGATCGTTGAGTGGGCTATCGTTCAAGGTATTTTTTTTGGGGGGCGCCTCAAACTTCGCTCAAACCAGCAGCGGCAGAATTTCTTCCTGGATCGCCCCGGTAATGCGCGCTTCTTTCTCGTCCACATACACATTCACTTCCGTGCGCATGCCAAATTCCGGAAGATAAATTCCCGGCTCGATCGAAAAACAAGTATGCGGGACGATTTTGCGATCATCCCGCGTTTCCAGCCCGTCCATGTTCGCGCCGTTTCCGTGGACTTCTTGTCCAATACTGTGTCCTGTGCGGTGGACGAAATTCTTGCCGTAACCGGCTTTCTGGATGGTCTTGCGCGCCACTCCGTCCACTTCCCATCCATGAATCTGCCGCTTCTTGGCGACTGCTTCTTGAATGAACTTCACGGCGTTGTCTCGCGCTGCCCGCACAACGCGGAATATTTTTGCGTAAGAATCCGGTACGCGATTGCCCAAATAACCGATCCACGTAATGTCGTAATAAACGCTCCCAGGTCGATTCAATTTGGCCCAAATATCGAGCAACAATAAATCGCCGGCGCGAATCGGCCGGGAAGAGCCCGCTTTGGGAGCGTAGTGCGGATCGCCGTTATTCGGTTGCACGGCAACGATAGGCGGCTCGTCGCTGGTAAGTCCGCGCGCGTGAAACTGCTCCACGATCCATTGCTGCAATTGATCTTCGGTGAGCGGCTTCCCTTCTTTCACAAACGCCGCTGCACGCTGAAAAGCTTCGCGCGTGATTTGATCTACAATCTTCCCGGCTGCGAAATGTCCTTCGGCCTGCTCGCGCGACCAGCTTGCTTCGAATTTTTGGACCAAGTCCGCGGAGCTTACGATCTTCTTCTTAAATTTTCTCAACAGTTCAATGGTTCCCGCGTCCACGAGGCCAATGTAGGGAATATTGTTTTCGGGTGAATACTGCATCGCAATAATCTTGCTGCCGGCGAGCAGCTTCGGCAAATTCTTGTGCAGCTCCTCCCATCCCGAATAAACGAGTTTCGCGCCATCCAGGCCATCCAGCGCGCCTTGTTCAATGCGATGGACCAGCTTGCGCGGCTCTCCTTTGGCGGGAACAAAATAAAACCACCGCCGGGTGGCCATGCCGTTTTTTCCAACGCCGAGAATGTGCGCAGCGATCGGATCGCGATGGTGATGGTCGTAGAAAAGCCAGCCATCGATTTTGTTGGCGCGCATTTCCATTTGAATGGCTTTAATGTCCGGCATCGCAGTCCTTTAAGTTCATAAGTTGGTTAAAGCCCGAGTAATTCGATGACTTTTCCGCGCGTTAAACCAGAGATCGAAATGCGTTTCGTGCGGCTCTTTTCGCCCGCTACGATTCTAACAGCCGCCATTGGGACGTTCAAACGCTCGGCAAGCAATCGACGGAGCGATTCGTTCGCACGATTTTCTAACGCCGGCGCAATGAGCCGCACCTTCAACGCTTCGCCGTACGTTCCTTCGATTGCATTCCGACTGCCCCGCGGAATTACGCGCACTGCAAAAATTACACCGCCGTCGCGTTCAACAATTTCAATCACGCTTTCGCCGCTCGTCCACCAAAAAGCGCAGTGCCCAAGCGGATCTCCGTAGCTCCTTCCTCGAGTGCGACATCGAAATCGTGGCTCATGCCCATTGAAAGCACCGGCAATGGCTGGCCTAAGCGCTGAGCTAAATCATCGCGAAGCTCACGCAACTTGGAAAAATATGGCCGAACTCTTTCAGGGTCGTCCAGAAAAGGCGGAATGGTCATTAGTCCCAGCAACTGTAAATGTGCCAGCCTGGCGACACCTTCTACTAGAGCCGGCAAATCCGATTCCGCCGCGCCGCTTTTGGAGGCTTCGTCGCTCAACCTTACTTCAATTAGAACTTGCAGTCGTTTCCCGTGATCAACAACGCCGGTGTGATCCGCCGCAAACGCGGCCTCGAGCTTTAGCGCAATAGCAAGGCTGTCCACGGAATCCACTCGATCGAAAAGACCGGAAGCGCGGCGTGCTTTATTTCCTTGAAGATGGCCGATCAGATGCCACGTCGCAGCAAGGTCCACGACCTGCGGCTGCTTCGACTCCCACTCCTGCACACGATTCTCGCCAAAGTGACGCAACCCCGCATCGTAAGCCGCGCGGATCACCTCGAACGGAAAAGTTTTCGACACGGCCACGATTGTCACGTCTTCGGCGCGACGCCGCGCGCGATCAGCCGCTCGCTTGATGCGTTCTTTTATGCGCCCGAGGTTCGCGGCAATTACAGAATTTTTCGTCGCCGTCACCGCGCGATTCTATCACGCGCTTAGGAAGCGTCGGGTTCCAGCGAAGGTCAATGTAGGTTTCACCCGGAAAATCAAGAGTCCCATCACCCTGTGCTAAACTATTCGACAAACCTGATGCCTGCCCGCGGAAAATTCATCGTTCTGGAAGGAATTGACGGTTCCGGCAAACGTACGCAGCTTGACATGCTTGCGCAGGCGTTTGCATCGCGCGGAGTACCTTTCGCGCAAATTAGTTTTCCTCGTTACGATGGGTTTTTCGGTAAGCTTGTTGCCCGCTATTTAAATGGAGAGTTCGGATCGCTCGAAGCAGTTGACGCGCACTTCTCTGCCCTGCTCTATGCTGGTGATCGCCTGGAAGCGAAGCCAATCATCGAATCTTCTCTCGCTTCCGGTAAAATTCTGCTGGCAGACCGCTACATCGGGTCGAATCTGGCGCATCAAGGCGCACGAGTAACCACTGCAAGACGCGGAGAGTTTCTGCAGTGGCTGAAGCACCTTGAATATCGAGTGTACGCGCTACCTGCAGAAGACCTTGTAATCTATCTGCACGTTCCGCCACCGATAGCTCATCGTTTGGTCGGCGAAAAAGCCGCGCGCGACTACACCAAACTCCAGCGCGACATACAGGAATCAAATATTGCGCACCTGCAGGCCGCCTCAGACGTTTACGACCAACTCGCGCGTGAGCCTAACTGGCATAAAATTGAGTGTTACGATAGCGCTGCCAACGCTCTTCGCTCTACGCAGAAGATCCATCAAGAGATTCTTGCGGCAGTAGACGCGCGCATAGCAACGTCTCAGCAGGTGGAAAAATAATTTATGGGTTTTGACGAATTTCTCGGCAACGAACGCATCGTCAGTGCGCTGCGCGGAATGTTGCGCCGTGAACGCGTCCCCAGCTCACTTCTCTTCACCGGTCCACGCGGAATTGGAAAATATATGCTGGCTCGCATGTTCGCCCAAGCCGCCAACTGCGAACGCCTGAAAGACGACTTCTGCGGTGAATGCGACTCCTGCCGGAAAATCGCACGTCTTGCCGATCCCGCGCCTCTGATCGAACTGGGACTCGCCGAGCGTGGTGAGGGCGCCGACGCTGCGGCCGTGGAACGAACGCCGTTGCTGATCGAGACGCACCCAGACGTTTGGCTCATTGTTCCGGACCCTGTTCGGCTGCGCACGCCGGTCGCGCGTCCGATGATTCGCGTAGGGCAGTTGCGTGCCGTACAGCGCGCTGCCTATTTCAGGCCTCAAGGCCGCAGGCGCGTTTTCATTATGGACGGCGCGGACACTATGCGCTGGACCGACGCCGACGTGTTCCTGAAAATCCTGGAAGAGCCGCCGGAATACGCCACTTTGATTCTTCTGGCGCCCACGCCGGATTCTTTGTTGCCCACTATTCGATCCCGCTGCTTGCAATTCCATTTCGCGCCGGTTCGCGAGGAGCAGATGGAAGCGTTCTTGAAGGAGCATACCGAGGCGAAACCGTCGGAGCGCAAATTGCTCGCGCAACTCTCCTGCGGCAGCCCTGGAATGGCGCTTTCGCTCGATTTGGAAGAATCAAAGCGCCTTCGCAAAAGTGTCTTGGATTTGCTGGCGCATGCCATCACCGGCCAACGGTCCGGAGAGATTTTTGCGGCCACCGCCCAGCTCGCCAAACGCGAAAAGGAATCCTTTGAAAATATTTTGGAGCTGTTCTATAGTGTCCTCACGGACCTGCTGGAATTTTCCCAAGGTCAGAAGCACAGCCCGTCTCGGAATCCAGATTTGCGGCCCGAATTAGAGGCCCTCGGTAAGAAAATAAATTTCGAATGGGTCTTGAACGCTACCCAAGGTCTCGACCGGTTGGATAGCCGCTTGCGGCGCAACGTAGGCCGTCAATTGGGTCTTGATGCGCTCATTGCTTCCCTCGCGATTCGCTAGGCCGGGACCAGGGATTTTGATTATTTTTCAAAATCCTGCAACCGAATCACTTCTCCTACAGTCCAACAATTAGAATCTTCAAGCGCAGTTCTCTGCAAGGAGCATTTATATGGTAAATCGCAAGCTTTTCCGTCCAACTCTTACGGATGTGAAAGACCAGTTCGCAGCCCCTCGACCGATCCAAGCCATGCCCCAGCAAGTGCCGGCGCGCAAAAAACCGGCGCCTCCCGAACAGACCCACGCGGAGAATTTTTACTTCGTGAAGCAGATGCAATCGCGCACACCCGTCGCTGTGGTTCTCACGGATGGCGAGATTTTGCGCGGCACAGTGGAATGGTACGATCGCGACTGCATCAAGCTAACCCGTTTCGGTAGCCCAAACCTTCTTCTTTACAAACATTGCATCAAGTATCTTTATAAGGACGGCGACGAAGCGGCTCAGGGTGGGACTAACGGCCAGTAAGCTCAGAATAAAAGGCTGATTGGAAGCGAATTTAATCGATCGTTCGCCGCTTACTTAGGATCGCCGTTTCTTCCGATTCTTTCTAAACGGGCCAACGAAAAAAGTCATCAGCGCCTTAGCCACCAGCCTGCCCGAATCATCTCGCAAATCGCAATCAGCGACGGCGATGTGCCGCCCTAGACGCACCACCTCCGCTTCGGCGGTTATGTTCCCAGCCTCCACCGCCTCCAGAAAATTTATCTTCATCTCGACCGTAGCCACGCGCGTCCCGATTGGGCAAGCCATATACGTCGCCAGCCCTCCGGCGGTATCGGCAAGGGCCGCCAGCACTCCGCCGTGGACTACGCCATGAACCTGTTTGTGCCGCGCGTTCACCGGCATGCGCATGGTTACTTTTCCGCGCTCGGCATGTTGAACCGCGAATCCAAATTGTCTTGCGGTATTGCTTGCGCGCACGCGTTGGCGCAGTTCTTTTTCGGCAAGGTACTCGATCGATTTGGAAATTCGCCCCATGTCAGTAGGCTGTTTGTCCCCCGTCGAGGGGAAGCGAAACGCCCGTAACCCAGGAAGATTCATCCGACGCGAGGTACACCGCCATGAGCGCAACGTCTTCCGGTTTACCGAGCCGAGCAAGAGGGATTTCCGCAATGCGCTGCTTTCGCGCCGCTTCCGGATCGGCGGCCTTGGAGAGCGAGAGTGTCGCCATCTCCGTCTCAATCATCGCCGGGCATATGCAATTCACCCGAATCTTGTCTTGCGCGTGGTCGAGTGCCATCGCCCGAGTCAGACCTATTACTCCAGCCTTTGCCGCACAATAAGCAGCTCGCTGCCGGCGGCCCGCGATCCCCAAATACGAGCCAATGTTGACAATCGATCCCCCACCCGCTTGCCTGAGCGCCGGAATCGCCGCTCGCGACACAAAAAATGCGCCGGTCAAATTCGTAGCCATCACGAGATTCCAATCTTTGTCGGACGTCTCTTCAACGCTGCCCACTACAATGGCCCCGGCATTATTCACGACGATATTAAGCCCATTAAATTGACGCAAAACCGTCGCGATCGCGCTTTGGACTGCTTTGGCATCGACCACGTCGCACTCCATCGCCAAGGCTCCTCCGCCGGCAGCCTCAATCTCTCGTGCGACCCTCTCCAGAGGCTCTTTCCTGCGCCCTGCAATGGCTATTTCCGCCCCTTCCGAAGCAAATGCTAACGCGCAAGCCCTCCCTATTCCAGTTCCCCCGCCCGTAATAAACGCCGTTTTTCCCGAAAGTCTTGGCATCGCTAGGCCTCTTTGCTCGTCTAATCCGAGAACGGCGGGCTGAATCTAGCATTCGCTAACCTGCTGGCGCAAGCAGTCACATGGCTTGCTCGGCGCGACAAGGGACTGCTACAGTCAAACGAGCGCTTATGAAAATCGGAATCACTTGTTATCCAACCTACGGCGGTTCTGGAGTCGTAGCTACAGAACTGGGCATCGAACTCGCCGCACGCGGCCATGAAATCCATTTCATCAGCTACGCCATGCCCATCCGGCTGAGCGAAGCGCACGAGCGGATCTACTTCCATGAAGTGGAAGTCACATCCTACCCGCTTTTCGATCATCCGCCTTACACTCTGGCACTCGCCACCAGAATGTATGAGGTGGCTGAGGAAGCTTCATTGGACCTGCTGCACGTGCATTACGCAATTCCCCACTCGGTAAGCGCCCTCCTGGCTCGTATGATGTCGCAACGCAAGCGGCTGCCGTTCATTACCACGCTACACGGAACCGACATCACTCTAGTGGGGAACGACCGCAGCTATCTTCCGATCACGCGTTTTTCCATCGAAGAGAGCGACGGTGTAACTGCCATTTCAAACTATCTTCGCGACCGCACTATTCATGATTTCGACATCAAGCGTCCTATCGAAGTAATCCCTAATTTTGTGAATTGCGATCTGTACATGCGATGTCCGGACCAATCCGCGCGCGAGCGCTGGGCGAAAAATGGCGAGCCCATCCTGATGCACTTATCAAACTTCCGCCCGGTGAAACGCATTACCGACGTCGTCGAGATCTTCGCGCGCGTCCGCGCGAAAATTCCCGCAAAATTGGTCATGATGGGCGACGGCCCTGATCGAGGATCGGCCGAATTCCTCGTTCGCAAGAAGGGCCTATCTAAAGACGTATTTTTTCTCGGTAAGCAGGATCGTGTACAAGAGAAACTGGGCTTGGCGGATTTATTTCTGCTGCCGAGCGAAGAAGAATCGTTTGGCTTGGCCGCGCTCGAAGCCATGGCTTGCGAGGTCCCCGTCATAGCTACGAATGTGGGTGGTCTGCCGGAAGTGGTAACACACGGCGTGGATGGTTACCTGATCTCTCCTCACGATATCGAAGCCGGCGCGGAATATGCTCTGGAAATTCTCACTCGCCCGGATCGCGGCCGCGCAATGGGTAAGCAGGCTCGCATCAACGCGCGCAGCAAATACTGTTCAAACGACGTGATCCCCCAATATGAGGCTTATTACACTAAAGTTCTAAATGCCTCCGGCAAAGTGGCAGCTTCGGCGTAGGTCCGATTCTTCTACTATGAAAGAAGTACTACCATTGTAACTAGCGGAAATATATCCGATTCTTCTGAAAATTCTGCACGCTTCCCTCCCGCTCTATGACGGTAACCCCCTTTGCCTTAATGAGATGCAACCTGGCATCCTCATTGCTCACCGGTAGCAGCCCGGTCCTTCCATCCGTTCGAGAGGACTATGAAGAACATTCTTTTAGGCATTACGATAGTTTGTTTCGGCTTATGCGCCAGCAGTCGCAGAGTGCCGGCTCAGACGCAAACAACCGCAACAAGAATAGCCGCCAGTCAGCGGAGCTCGGGTCCAGATGACAATGCGCAGCATTTCGAGGGTGTGATCGTCTGGAAAAATGGCCAACTTTTCGTGCTACGCGATGATGCCAACAACACGTGGTATCACCTCGATGATCAGCATGCAGCCAGCAAATATTTGGGTAAGAAAGTGTTGGTGATTGGCACTCTCGATGCGCCCACCGACTTGATTCGCGTGCAGAGGATCGACAAAACTACCTAGCTAGCGGTCGATGATGGGGACCGGCTGAAGGGACTGCATGGCCAAGTTGATGTCTTCCTGCCTGATTTTTCCGCTGGACCCGTCCACTACCGTGAATATAAAGCGGAATTGATGGTCGCTGTCATCGAAAACCCGCACTGCAACAGGATGTCCTTTCGCCGGGTCGCCGAACTGAAAACCTCGATTTTTGCCCCAGTCGAAAGAGTAGAATTCTGGCGTGGTTCCCGAATATAAATCACGTCCAAAAGATAATTTCCAAAACATCAGCAGATTGTCGCGCAGCGCATCTTGCTCTTTCATCATGGGAGAGATTTGCGCGGGAGACGCGCCATAGGCGGCCTGATATAACGCATAATTCGATTCAATCGGATGCGACGCCAGGATGTTCGCCAGTCGCTGCGCTTCCGGCGTAGTCGGAGTTCTTAGCGCGTGCGCAGTATCAATTTGTAGCTCGGGATCGTAAAACACGACAACCTGGCCGGAATCGTATCGAAGCTGAACACCTATTGGTAATGGGGAGATTTTCCATTGTCCGGCCCAGGGAAGCTTGAATTCGTAATTGAAAGCTCTCGGCTGATCACCTGATGACTTCGCGCCTGTTTTACCGTGCGGACCCTTTCCTGGATCCGAGATCGCTTGTTGGGCACCCGTTGAAGCGTTAACAGATGTATTCGTCAAAGGCTGCGGCGTGTTTCCAACCCAAGAGTCTGCCGATACCCATTGCCTCGCTTCAATCCAAATGAGCGTCTGCAGTCCAAATGCCAGGCAATACGCCCCCACCGCAATTACAAGAATCGCGAGAATAATGGCGTTACGCGCGCCACCCTTGACCTCTTCTTCCTGGTTCATTCGAGCGAGTTCGTCCATATCGAGAACGGCTATTCTACGCGACTTGGCGATACAACGCCGAGGATTTCGGTGGCTGCTTCTCGCTGCTCCCACCAAATGAAAACGAAGCAGGGATCAAGCAGGATCGTCCTTCGCGCTCGTAGCGAAAAGTGGACCTTTGACCCGACCGATCCGCGAGCAGTAAGATTTCAGGGAAAAATCTCAAGATGGGGGAAAAATGAAAACGATTGCCGCAGGCATCACGAAAGTTGGATTCATCGGTCTCGGCCTGATGGGTAGCCGCATCGCGCAACGATTACTCAATGCCGGTTTTCAGGTTATCGCGTTCGACCGGAATCGAGCGGAAGTGGAAAAATTGATTGAAAGCGGAGCCTCGCCGGCTGCGGACATTTCTGAAATTGGCTCCAGCGCAGACGTCATTCTTTCATCGCTGCCGGACGACGAAGTTGTCTCGCACATCTACGCTGGTGCACACGGCTTACTTTCTCGGGTGCGCGAAGGCAGCATAATTATCGAGATGAGTACTGTAAGTCCCGAGACGCCGCGCGAACTCCATCGCATGGCGGCGCAGCGCAAAGCCTATTTCCTGGACGTGACCATCTCGGGCAGCACGCCTGCAGTTGAACAAGGAACCGTAACCCTTTTTGGCGGCGGCGAAGAGGAAGCCTTCCGCGCCTGCGAGCCTCTCTTTCAAGCGTTCGCCCGGCAATATTTCTACCTTGGGCCAACCGGCTCCGGAGCCACGATGAAGCTGGCAGTGAATTTGCTGCTCGGCGTCGGCATGCAGGCTATCGCCGAGGCCGTTGCATTCGGCCACAAAGCCGGCCTCGAACGTGACCGGCTGCTCGATGTCCTTTCGCAGACCGCCGTGATTCCGCCTGCATTGGTAGGGAAACTAAAACGAGCGATGATGAGCGACTATAGCCCGCAATTTCCATTGCGCTTAATGAACAAGGATTTTCGCTTGATCCTCGAAACTGCCGCCGCCGCTTGGGTGCCTTTGCCTGCCACCGCTGCCGCATTTCAGGTCAACGTCGCAGAATCCGCAAATGAAACTGATGAAGATTTTTCCGCAGTGATTCGGCAGATGGAAAAACAAGCTCGCTCAGATGCGCCTATCGAAGGATGGCGTAGCGCAGCCGCCTCGGGACGCTGAGTTCGGACTGAGCTGCGATAACTTGCGAGTCTATTCCGCGCGCAAGGCGTACACCGGATCTACCGTTGCGGCGCGGCGTGACGGCAAGTAGCACGCCAGATAAGCTGTCACAACAACGCCGGCCGTAACGGCAGCGTACGTGATCGGATCGACCGGGCTTACGTTAAACAGCAGCGACGTCATCAGACGCATCACCGCAAACGCGCCGGCGAGCCCGCAAACAATGCCGATGCCCGTAAGCAGTAATCCGTGCCGGACGAACATCGAGATCAGCATCGGTTGTTGCGCTCCCAGCGCCATGCGGATGCCAATTTCGCGTGTTCGTTGTGAAACGGAATACGCGATCACGCCGTAAATCCCAACGATTCCGAGCAGCAGCGCCATGCCTCCCGCCGCGCTCAGCATTACCAGCGTAAAAGACGTGCGCGCCATGGATTGCGTGTAGAAGTATCCGAGCGTGTGAACTTCCGCGAGCGGAACATTCGAATCTACGGACCAAACCGTTTGCCGCACCTCTTTTAAAAAGGACTCCGAGCCGGCGCGCGGGCTTCGAATGGCAAAAGAAATACCGCGCCGCAGCATTTCCTTCTGACCTTCAAAGCGGTCCATGATAATTGGCCAATATACCAACGTCGGCGGTTTCTCATTCACACCGTTGTCGTGCACGTCACCTACGACGCCGATAATCTCGCGCCAGTCATCGGTGCTGGCTACGCGGATTCGTTTGCCCAGGGCGTTGTTGGGATCATGCCAATATTCACGCGCGAAATTCTCGGAAACGATGGCCACTGGAATTTTCTGGTATGTGTCAGTCCAGCTGAGGTCGCGTCCGGCAATCAGCGGAGTGCCCAACGTCCTGAAGAATCCTGGCGATATCCATTTGAAACGTCGCAACGGCGGCAGCTCGCCTTCCGCATACGCGCGATCCTGCGCAAAGATTGGATCGTTTGAATCGTATCCATCCATGGGAATGGCAGTTGAGAAACTCGCCGACGACACCCCCGGAATCGCTCGCAGTTTATCCAGGATTCCTTCTTCCATCCTCACCAAGCGCTCGCGATCGGTATCGGGAATCTCCGTATCCGGTATATAGAACCGGAAAGTCTGCACTTGATCCGGGCCGCTGAATCCTGGCGGCACATGCATCAAAGCCCGAAACGTGCGAATCATCAGCCCAGAGCAGATCAACAACACCAGCGCTAGGGCTACCTGCACAACCACCAGGACGTTTCGCGCGCGATGTTGCTCGCGGCTCGCGCTAAGGGCGCGTCCACCCTCGCGCAGACCGGTGTTCAAACGCGTTCCCGCGTATTTGAATATTGGGATGGAGCCAAATAACAAACTAGAAAACAGCGCAATCGCCAGCGTGAACAGCAACACCGGAAGGTCGATACCAATTTCGTGTATTCGCGGAATCCCGATTGGCTCGAGCGCAACCAGAATTCGCAATGCTGCATAGGCGAACGCCAATCCAAGCAAACTCCCCAGCAGGCCGAGTATTACGCTCTCGAACAGCAACTCGCCCGCGATTCGTCGCCATCCTGCACCCAGCGCAGCGCGAATGGCCAATTCTTGGCGCCGTCCCTCCACGCGCACGAGCATCAAGTTTGCAACGTTCGCGCACGCGATTAACAGCACTCCCGCGATGGAGCCCATGAGAACCCACAACGCGTTTCCAATGTCTCCAACGACGTCCTGTTTCAACGGTCGCAGGTTCGGTCCGATTTGCGCTTGTTCGAATAGCTTGACGCTAAAACCTTCCGGTGCGGGAAAGCTTCGAATTGCGATCGGGAGCATGCGCGCCACATCCGCATTGGCCTGCTCCATTGTGACGCCCGGTTTCAGCCGAGCGAGCGCGCGGTAACTGAAGTTGCCGAGCTTCATTTTGCTGCGGTCCCATTTAAATGGCGCAATAACCGCCGCATCTTTCTCGTCGAGAAAATGGAATCCTTTCGGCAAAACTCCAATAATCTGCCGCGGCTTCCCGTCCGCAATGATCGAACGCCCGATCACGCCCGGATCGCCTCCAAATTTCTGGTGCCAGTATCCGTAGGAAATCACCACGGTTTCCGGTGTGCCCGGCGAGTCGTCCTCACGCGTGAACAAGCGTCCTACGGTCGGAACCACACCCAGAAGCGGAAGCGTGCCGTCGGTAACGTCAAGACCATACACTTGCTCAGGCTCGCCGGCCCCAGTGATGCTGAAGGAATCGGTGGTGTATGCGCCAATATCTTGGAAACTTGTGTTCTGCTCGCGGTCGATAAAATACATTGACGGCGCCATGTTCAGATTCGGAATATTAATTCCGGGCGCTTTATGCCAAACGCCGACCAATCTTTCCGGATGCGGATATGGCAGCGGTTTCAGCAGCACACCTTCCAGCACGCTGAAGATCACTGTGTTCGCGCCCACTCCCGCAGCCAACGTGATCAGCGTGATCGCGGTAAACAGTGGCGCGCGTCCCAGCCGTCGCAGAGCTTGCTTGAGTTGATCGCCAAACGTTCCCATCTTTTGCACCTCGCCAAAAGAACGTGCTGTGGCCTGCTGCGAATGGCCGTTCACACGCGATGTAGGACTGCCATTTGATACGTTCGCTCTTTGGGAAAAGTTCAGAAGGTTGGACGAATCGGAGAATTAAATGAGCGATTTTTTTCAATCACAGTTGTTCGCATTCGAACTGCAATCCCGAAAGTGGGAATCCGGATTCACAACTGCGTTTCTCGCCGTAGCATCAAAAAGCCTGTTGTAATTCCCATCCTTGCGCGTGTAGCGAGCGCGGTGCTATCCTCCAATTTGTTCGAACCCGAGCGGGAGTAGTTCAGTGGTAGAACGATAGCTTCCCAAGCTATAGGTGAGGGTTCGATTCCCTTCTCCCGCTCCAACAAAATAAAGGTTTCAAGCCACCGCCTCATTTTCCTTAGTTTCCGAAACCTAACTTCTCCGCCTGGGACACATCAGCAAGCAAGGTAATCAGGACTTGACCCCGCTTCTGACCGGGTCGATTACTTGTGGCGAGGCGATTTAACGCCAATCTGCCCCAGAGCCGTTACGCTACACACTGTTATCCCCTCGGGAAAAAACTCCTGAAAAGAAAATGAGAAGAAACGGTTTATTCGCGCGGCGTGTGGGGTTTCTGCGCTCGTTCACGCAACGCCCGACGCCACTGCCTCTCGTTTTGCTGGCAGAAGCGCTAACAGAGCGCTTCCGATCACAACGAAAACGACCACATCGGTGAAGTCCCTGTGGACGCCGTGAATCCGCGCTTCTACGGTTTGAATAGCCATCACCACGCCATGGGCGATGTTCCACCAAGCTGCTAGAGCAATCATCGAGCGATGCTCAGATGGTCTCCTCGCGGCCATAAGTAGGAAGACCCCGACCGGAATAAAGAAGCTCAGAAACATCGGCTCGCACTCGTTCTTCTGCTCCAAGAGCCAGCTGGAATGCCGCAGATCCAAATATAGAAAATAAATTATGCCCACATTGAGCAGTCCCACAATCACCAGAACGATTTGTAGTAGGCGTTCTCGTTTCACACTGACCTCAGTTGAGCGAATTTTGTGGCGAGCGCGCCAGGCAGCCTAATTTCGGACTGGAGATAACCCCCTCGAACTAACCGGTGCTTCAGCCCCCGACCAAGTCCACGCCCGCCAGATGATAACCGAGGTGCATACAGTTTCGATAGTCGCAAAGAACACGTATGCTGGAAAAGTCGGGTCCCGATAGTCACCGTTCGTCAGGGGTAGAACGAAGGTCAGGAAACCGTTTACAAGGGTCAAAATGAGGCCCGCGATGATATTCGTTATCCGGTTCGCTCTAAACGGAAGCAGTCGAGACGCGACAATCATGGCCATGGGTATTTCCATCAAGACCGCTGAACCCATCAGAGCCCATGGTGGCAGATGTGGGGCGGTGTTCGGCGAGCCCAGGAAAGAGAACAGAGCCAGCACGTCCGCGTACAGGTAGTTCAATAACGCGAAGATCCAGAATAGAGACAACCGCTCTTTCGTGTCATGCATGTCAACCTCCTCGGGAAAGGCCTGCTTTTGCAAGATGCGAAGGGAGTGGCGGTACAGAAAATTCTGACACCGCATGAGCGGCGCAGAAAGTGCGTTGGGGTCGCCCCTCGTATAAAGCTGGGCAACTTCGCTCTCCACCGCCGCGCTCGCCTCCCAGGTCATGAACGAGTGGCCTATCACATCGGTACTACGAATGAGCCTTGAAAAAAGACTCATACTTTTTAGTTTGGCTCTACTGCGCGGTGAGTACGCCCAAGACAACCAATCTGGCGAGTGTAAATAAGTGAAGGATCACAGGTTTCTGCTGCTGGCTGTGCGAAGGCCGACGGCACATCGCAGTCTGATTGCCTTCGCAGGATGGGTACCCTGGCACACGATGCGGTGATGGCGGTGCAAGCTTCTCAGACTGAAACAATTGCGTTCAGAATTGCCTGGCCTGATTGTAGTTGCGCTTCTTTGTGTTGCATTGATCGCGTTAATCCCATCGAAGCAGATAGGCCGGGTCGCGGGGACCGATCACGGGCCACTCGGAAGTAATCCACATGCCTGATCAACGGTGCCAGCGCAAACCGGACGAATAGAGTATTACTCAAATGTGGGGTTATCCGGCTTACCGGGACCTAGCACTCTTGCCCCCGATCCACATGTTAATAGTCTTTACCTATCCACATCGCATTTAATCATTCTTAACCTCACTCCCCTGTCCCAGTCAGCGAGACAGTCTGTGGGCTATTGTTAGCACCGTCGTTTACGTTCATGGTGGCAGTGCGCGCACCGGTCGCTTTCGGCGAGAACTTCACGCTGATGGTACAGTGCGATTTGGCCGGCACACTGTTGTTGCAGGTGTTGGTCTCGGCAAAGTCGCCCGGATCGGCGCCCGTGAACGTGACGTTAAACGTCAGCGCGGTCGAGAGATTGTTGGTGAGCGTCACGGTCTTCGCCGCGCTCGTCGTTCCGACCTTCTGCGCCGCAAAGGTCAGCGAGGCGGGGGACAACACGGACTGCGCCACGCCGGTTCCCGTCAGCGCGACAGTTTGCGGGCTGCCCTTGGCGTCGTCGGTCAGCTCCAGATTCGCGTCCAGCTTGCCGGTAACCGTGGGGGTGAAAGTCACCTCCACGGTGCATGTCTTGCCTGGCGCAATCGAGCCCGTGCAGGTGTTGATGGCTTGCGCGAAGTCGCCGGGGTCGGCCCCGGTGATGGTTACGTTGGAGAAGGTGAGCTGGCCCGTTCCCGTATTCTTCACCGTCACCGTCTTCACGGCACTGGTGGTGGCAACGGCTTGATTGCCGAATGAAAGGCTGGTGGGGGACAGGCTGACGGTGGTGACGGCCTCTCCGGTGCCGGTCAAGCTGACGGTCTGCAGGGTTCCATTCGTGCCGAGGTTGTCATCGGTTAGGGTGAGTGTGCCGTTGTCCGGGCCGAAGACGCTAGGCGTAAAGCTGACCCCTATAGTGCAACTCTGTCCCGCGTCGAGTGTGCTCGGGCAGTTGCTCAAGGCGAGGTAATCGCCGGTGGCTGCGATGCTGGCGATAGTGAGCGGACCGCCGGAGATGTTGGCGAGCTTCACCGTCTGCTCCGAGCTGGTGGTGTCAACTAACTGATTTCCGAAGGCCAGCGTACCGGTGGAGAGTGAGGCGTTGGGCGGTGACACCAGGAACTCGTAAGCGGCGATGTTGCTGATCAGGAGGCCGGTTCCTGAGTTCGCTGCGCCGCCCATTGTCGAGGTGGCGTCTTGGCCGTCGGTGGCGTAGGCGTACACGATGTGCACGCCCGGCTGGAGCGCCGTTGTCTGGCCGCTGAAAGCTCCGTTGCCTTGCGCCGTCGCTGCGGTCCACGGCCCTTGCCAAGTGTCCACTTGGAACCAGAGGCTATCCGGGTTGGGCGCGAAAGGCGCGAAGTTGCTCTGCGCCGTGAAGTTGAATGCCGGTGTTAACCCGCTGGTAATATTGCCGGCGAGCGCTGTGATCTCAGCCAGCAGAGGGATAGGCTGCACCTGCTGTTCGTCGATCACCGTAACAGTGCTGCTTCCGACGTTGGTCACATAGATTTTATTGGTGACCGGATTGACAGCCGCGACTGTGGGGCTGGTGCCGACGTTGATAGTGCTGGTCGAGTTGGTCGCCCCGTCAATGACCGTAACGGTGTTGCTCCCGTCGTTAGCTACATAGATTTTGTTGGTCACCGAATTCACGGCCACGGCGGTGGGGCTGAGGCCGGCGCTAACCAGGGTGGTCGCGTTGGTGGCCCCGTCAATGACCGTCACGTCGTTGCCATTGTTGTTGGCCACGTAGATTTGATTCGTGACCGGGTTGACGGCCAGGGCGGTGGGGGTGTTTCCGACGTTGAAGGTGGTGGTCGCGTTAGTGGCCCCGTTAATGACCGTGACGGTGTTGCTGTTGTTGTTGGCCACGTAGATTTCGTTGGTGACCGGGTTGAGGGCCACGGCGTCAGGCTCGGACCCGACGCTGACGGTGGTGGTCGTGTTGGTTGCGCCGTTAATCACCGTGACCGTGTTGCTGGCTTCATTGGCTACGTAGATTTGGTCGGTGACCGGGTTGACGGCCAGGGCTACTGGAGCGATCCCGACGCTGACGGTGGTGGTCGCGTTGGTTGCGCCGTCAATCACGGTGACCGTACCGCTGGTGTAGTTGACCGCGTAGATTTTGTTAGTCACGGGGTTCACGGCGACGGCATAGGTGTAGGTGCCGGCGCTGACGGTGGTGGTTGCGTTGGTTGCGCCGTCAATTACCGTGACGTTGTTGCTCCCATTGTTGGCCACATAGATTTCGTTGGTGATGGGGTTGACGGCGACGCCTCGGGGATTGCTCCCGACGCTGACGGTGGTGGTCGCGTTGGTCGCTCCGTCAATCACCGTGACGTCGTCGCTGCCATTGTTGGCCACGTAGATTTGGTTGGTGGCTGGGTTGACGTCCACGTTGAAGGGATTTGTCCCGGCGCCGACGGTCGCGGTCGCGTTGGTCGCGCCGTCAATCACCGTGACGGTGTTGACGTCGATGTTCGTCACGTAGATTTGGTTGGTGACCGGGTTCACGCCCACGGCGGAGGGATTCGTGCCTACGCTGACCGTGGTGGTCGAGTTGGTCGCGCCGTCAATAACCGTCACTGTGTTAATGCCGTCGTTCGCCACGTAGATTTGGTTGGTCACGGGGTTCACGCCCACGCCGGAGGTTTGGGTTCCGACGCTGACCGTGGTGGTCGCATTGGTCGCCCCGTTAATCACCGTCACGGTGCTGCTGATGTAATTGGCCACATAGATTTGGTTGGTGACCGGGTTGACGGCCACATCAACGGGTTCGAGCCCGACAAAGACCGTGCCAGTCGCGTTGGTCGCGCCGTCGATCACCGTTGCGGTGTCGCTGCCATTGTTGGCCACGTAGATTTTGTTGGTAACCGCGTTGACGGCCACGGCTTGTGGCTGCATTCCGACGCTGACCGTGCTGGTCGTGTTGGTCGCGCCGTCAATGACCGTCACGTTGTTGCTGCCTCTGTTGGCCACGTAGATTTGGTTGGTGACCGGATTGACGGCCGCGGCATAGGGGGTGGAGCCGACGCTGACCGTCGTGGTGGAGTTGGTTGCTCCGTCAATCACCGTGACGCTGGCGCTGCCTGTGTCGGCCACGTAGATTTTGTTGGTGACCGGGTTGACGGCCAGGGCTTGTGGGGTGGTCCCGACGCTGACCGTGGTTGTCGCGTTAGTTGCCCCGTCAATCACCGTGACGCTGTTGCTGCCGAAGTTCGTTACGTAGATCTTATCGGTGACTGGATTGACCCCCACCGCTCCTGGGGCGGACCCGACGCTGACCGTCGCCGTGGAGTTGGTCGTCCCGTTAATCACCGTGACGCCGGAACCGTTCCCGTTGACCACGTAGATTTTGTTAGTTATAGGGTTGACGCCCACGGCTACTGGGGTGGCGCCGACATTAATGGTGGCGGTCACGGTTTGCGCTCGTGCGGGGATCGCGCCCGCCAGCAGCGCGGCACATGCAAAGACGGCAACAGACAGCCAAACTCGATCACAGCGCATAAATGGAATCTCCTTTTTGACGGCGACAACCGCGGAGTCCTCCCTCAAAAAGACCCGTCGCACGAATCCGGAATTGCGAAAATTCCCGCTCTACTGAAGAAATCGTAAACGGCAGGCAAAAGACGACAAGGGGGACAAAGAAATTTATAGCTGCCTGATGGCGGCTCGGAGTTTTTGAGCGTCGCCGCGCAGGTTTCCCTAGCGCTTGGCTGTGGAGCGGGAAACTGCTGGAGGAGCGATTTGAACTAACGATTGGCGAAGCAGGAATTGGGCATTGGGGAGGTTGCTCTGCCAGTGGTTCCAAAGTTCTGTTCTCTGCGCTTCAAGCCGCTTGGCTTCGTCTGTCCTTCCGGCTCGCCGCAGTAGATTGGCAAGGGCGGTCCAAGTACGCGAAATGCAGGTGGCGTCGCGCAGATCATTCTGCAGGTTGGGTTTCCACGCCATCAGTTTATCCAAAAGATGCTGGTAAGCCTGAATCGCTTCGTTTCCTTGGCCGGTCTCTGCGTAGTCGTCGGCCTCAGCCCTCAGAGCTTCATAAGGCTCGCTCATCGGCTCGACTTTGTCTGAGGGATCCTGCTTGGTTTGGTTAAGCAATTCGAAAGCTCGGGCGATGCGCTGTTTTGCTTCCTTGTCGCGACCCGCCCAGCGCACGGGGTAGGATGACGCGGCCAGCAGCTCGGCTTCATCTCGTTGTGTGGTGGCACTGCTTCTTGCTTCGCGTATGCGCGCAAGTCCGTGATCGTAAACCGCTAGCGCGTCTCGCGGGCTTTGGTGGCGCAGGATATTGCCAATTTCTAGACTTTTCCCGGCGATGCTATTGCGACTAAGGTAGTCATTCGCGTCCTGTTTTGCGAGATCCTCGGCAATATCCAGCCCTTTTTGAAGTTCAGCGAGCGCTTCGTGGCTCCGGCCGAGGCTTGGGTCTGCATCCGCGCGACCCAATATCTCACCTTCGAGGTCGTATACGTTTGCCAGATTCATGCGCATCGAAGCGTGTCCGTTTGCCGCCTCTCCTTTTTCCAGCTCAATCGCCCGGAGACTGGTCTTAAGGGCGCCATCCAGATCCCCCGCTTGCCACCGCGCAGCTGCCAAAATCATGAGGATAGAACCAATCCCTTGGTTGGTGGACAACGGGATGTCTAAACCCCGTTGGCAATAGCGAGTGGCCTCATCGAAGTGCCTCGCCCCGTAATAAGAGCCGCCGACGTTTCCATAGAAATACCTCATGCTGTACAAGTCGTGGGGCTCGGTGGGATGAGTATTCATGAACTGCTCGATGAGCGAAGCGGTGGTGGCGCCATCCCTCAATGCTTCTGCTTGGTCGCCCCGGCGCCTAGCCAAGAGCATGCGATCGTGGGCGATTGTGGTGGCAATGAACAGCGCCCGCTGATTTGTGGGATCTTTTAAGAGGACAGGATCCACGAATGCTGACGCTTTGTTCAGGCTCGCTTCTGCTTCCGCAAATTGGCCTAGATTGGGAGAGGTGGGATCCCCTTGTGCATGCGCCACGCGTATGTAGGCGTAGGCGATTTCGAGCTCGAGATCCTTGTCGCCGTGAATGTCGCTGCCCAACGAAGTCAGATATTGCAGCGAATCGGAAACCATCTCCATTCTAACCTTTGTAGCACCGGGCAAACCTCGGATCTTATTGTCGAGTTCGATAAATTTATTGGCTAGTTGGCGGACCTGCGCGAAACGCTGCTCAGCGATCTTTCGTTGCCGGTTCGCCACGTAGAGACCGGTGGAGAGGCTGCCAATCACAAGCACCATAGCGATGGCGGCCAGCGCCACCACCGTGCGGTTGCGGCGGAGGAATTTCGCCGTGCGATAGGCGAGTGCGTCAGGTCGCGCGCTAATTGGTTCGTGCTTCAGGTAACGCTCAAGATCATCGGCGAACCCGGTAACTGAGGCGTATCGCTCTTGTGGATCCTTCTTCAGAGCTTTGCCAACGATTGTGTCCAGATCTCCAGAAAGTTCGCGGCGGAGTTTATCCGGGGTGGTGCCCCGGCTTTCAGCGATGAGCTTGCTATTATCCGCGGCAGTTGCGTCAGAGGCACGCGGAGGCTCGCGGTCGAGCACAGCCTTTACAAGTTCCGCCGGGGAGTTAAGGCCTGGGCCCGCGGGGTGCCGCCCTGCCAGTAGTAGGTAGAGCAACACGCCCAGCGCATAAACATCGGTTGCTGTCGTGACTGGCTGACCGGTAAGCTGCTCGGGCGCAGCGTAGTGAGGAGTGAGAGCCGAACCACCTTCGTGCGTGAGTAAGGTCGCGGCACCGGTCTGGCCTTCGCCCTCCAGGAGCTTAGCAATCCCGAAATCCAGCAGCTTAACTTCACCGCTGGTGGTGACTAGCACGTTGGAAGGCTTAATGTCACGATGAACGATCAGATTGGCGTGGGCGTGCGCCACTGCGGTCAGCACATCCAGAAAGAGGCGAACGCGCGCATCCACATCGAGCTTGTGCGCGTCGCAATATCGATCGATCGCATCGCCATCAACGTATTCGAGGATGAGATATGGCTGGCCATCGGAGGAAACGCCGGCATCGAGGAGGTCGGCAATGTGCGGATGCGTGAGGCGGCCAAGGATGCTGCCTTCGCGTCTGAATCGTTCTTCCGTCGCACGCCCGGCGAGCGCAATGTTCACGAACTTCACCGCAGCTTGCCGCTCGAACCGGCCGTCGCTGCGGCGCGCAAGCCAGACGCTGCCCATTCCGCCTTGGCCAATCTGCGAGAGCAGGGTGTAGGGACCAAGCGTCTGGCCCGCAAGTCCGGTGGCATTCGGCAACGCAAATTGCCTGTTCTCCAGAAAGCCTTCGTGCGCCAGCACACGGTGTTCGCTTAGAAGTGCTGCCAACTGCGAAGCCAGTGCGGGATCTCGCTCGCCTAGCGAGGACAACCAAGCGCCACGCTCATCGTCTGTCATAGCGAGCGCCCGATCCAGATATGGACTCAGAACCTGCCACTGATCGGGGCTGAGTGTGGACATCGCGGTTCCTCAGAGCGATAAATCAGAGCGCAGTTTTCGGTGCAAATAAATGCGGGCTTTCTCCCAGTTCCGCTGCACCGTACGCTCCGACACGGCACGCATCGCCGCGATCTCAGTAAAGGAGAACCCGCAGAAGAATTTCAAATCCACAATCTCGGCGAGAGCAGGGTCCACTCGAGCAAGGTCTTCGAGCGTGTCACTAATGTTCTTAAGCTCCTGGTAATCGGCGGAGCCGTCGGGGTCGTCGGTGCCGAGCGAAGTAATCTCGAATTGACCGCCGCGCTTTTGGGCTTGCCGGTTTCGAGCGTGGTCGATAATCAGCCCGCGCATCACTCGCGCTGCATAACCCATGAAGCGCGCGCAGTCGGGGAATGACGGACCCTCGCGTTCGGCCATGCCGAGATAGGCTTGGTGCAGCAGAGTGGTGGCGCTCAGGGTAACCGGGAGACTTTGCCTTGCCAGTTCGCGTTTGGCCAGCCGATGCAGCTCGGAGTAGAGCGTGGAGAAAAGAACGTCTGCGGCCGAGCGGTCCCCTCGGTCGGCAGCGCCAACGAGCAAGGTGACCGTGGAATAATTCGCGCCCGACATACTTGCACATCCGTGATATTGGTAGATGCGGGGTCCGTTGCGCCACAGCCTGTCGCAATTCGTTTGAATAGTCAAGCTCAATGCTGATCACGGCATTCAACACCCTCCGCCTCCTTCGTAGTTAATTGATGGCACGTTGTAGAAGGTGTTTTGTGCGCCGGAAGCCCGGAAGTGGCGGCGTAGGCTAGCAATGCTGCCACAGGAATCCGGACGAAAGTGTGCGCTGCGTTCCAGAGGAGATCGAAGATTGGAATTTTGTCGCCGACCAGTTCCACCAGGAAAAGCAAACAACACACGCCGATCACGTACCAATTTTCAACTCCGTGCAGAGAACCGGGCAGCTCCAGAAGATTGGCGCGCGAGAGCAGGCCGAGCATGGCTACCGTGGCGTAAACATTCAGACCCGCCGAGAAGCACACTACTACGAGGACGGCAGTCAGTTCCGTGCCGGTAGGAACTAACGCGATACGTGAAGCCAGCAGCATCGCCAGGTTGCTCTGACTCCCACGATACCACCACAACCGACGAGAAGGGAGCCGCTCCGGAGTGCCTGATTAACGCGCGAACCGGTCAAGTCGGTTGTGCGATGTTCATGTGCCTATTGTCCCTATGAGCGTCAAGGCGCCGGTGGTGCCATCAATGCTGTACATGGAGACACTGTTCGAGCTGGAATTCGTCACATAGGCGAACTTTCCGGACGGATGGATGGCTATCGAGTTCGGATATTGCTGTGTAGCTATCGTTCCTATGGACGTCAAGGCTCCGGTGGTGGCATTGATGGTGTACATCGAGACATCGTTTGAACCGCTATTCGCTACATAGACGAACTGGCCGGAAGGATCCACTACCACGGAGAAAGGGCTTGTTCCTGCGGCGATCGTACCTATAGAAGTTAAGGCCCCGGTGGTGGAGTTGATGCCGTACATCGAGACGCTGCCAACAGCCTGATCCCCGGTCCAATTTGCCACGTAGGCGAAGTTGCCCGCTGGATCCACGGCCACAGAGACAGGGCCTGGTCCTGTGGCGATCGTCCCTATCGACGCTAAGGCTCCAGTCGTAGCGTTGATCGTGTACATCGATACGTCGCTCGAACTGAAATTCGTCACATAAGCGAACTTGCCCGCAGGATCGACGGCCACGAAGTCGGGACCCGCTCCCGCAGCGATCATCCCAGTGGACGTCATCGCCCCGGTAGTGCTGTCAATGGTGTACATAGAGACATTGGATAAACCGCCGAAGCTGGTCGGCGGGAAAGCTCCTCCATCCGCCGAATACGCGAACTTGCCGGATGGGTCAAACGCCATCGAATTGAAAAACCCCGGAGCTCCGTTTGCCCCTGTCCCGACTATCCCTCCGGGGGTGAACGTTAAGGCTCCGGTCGTGGGATTGACGGCGTACGTCACGATGCTGCCGTCATCGATATCCCATACATCCCCCGAGCTCGCCACGTAGACGAACTTGCCAGAAGGACCCACGGTCACGGAGTCGGTAAATTCGTCATTTGTAGGAACCGGTGGTCCCACGGAGGTCAGGGCTCCGGTAGTGGGGTCGATCGTGTACATGGATACGTAGCCGCCAGTGCCGCCGCCGCAGCCCCCACTCGCCACGTAGGCAAACTTTCCGGCAGGGTCCACCGCGATTGCCTGCGGATCATCCGATCCTGCCGTTATGGTGAAGGTCAACGGATTCGAGCTACCGCCGCTGGATCCAGGATTGAAGACTGTAACCGAAACTGTCCCGGCTGCGGCAACCTCACTCGCCGAAATCTGGGCGGTAAGTATCCCACCGCCGCTATTGGGATCAAGAGTGGTCGGTTGGTCGCTGCCGTTCCAGCGCACGACTGAACTATCCACAAAAGCTTGCCCACCTACTGTCAACTGAACGGGCTCTCCCGCAGGAGCGCAGCTTGGAAAAAGACTACTGATCGCCGGGACGGAGCTCACGACACTGGTAACGGTGAAGTTCCTAGCATTGGAGGTTCCACCGGCGGTAACGGGGTTGGTTACGGTCACCGCCAGTATACCGCTTGAGGCGATGCTGGCAGCAGGGATGACCGCAGTCAATTGCATGGAGTTGACGAACGTGGTGACGGGCGCTGACCCGCCGAAGTTGACCGTGGAAGCCGCGACAAAGTTCGTCCCATTGATCGTGAGTGTGAAAGTCCCATCGCCAACCATTGCAGTGTTTGGCGAGATCGTGCTGATCGTTGGAGTGACCTGCGGGTGCTGACTCATCCCGCTTCCGCACCCAGCAAGAAGTACAGCACCCAAGATTGCGAGCCTTGTCCACCGGCAGGAAGGTCCCCGCAATGCATCGGCGGAGATGGCATGTGCATCGGCGACTAAGGAGCGCGGGCCTGTTCGGCTTGCAAACTCAATATTCATGGAGTCCTCCCGTTTCGTTTCTCCGCCAGAGAGAAATTCATAAGTGAAGGAACGTAGGCCGTCTATATATGCAATCGGAATCGGCGGGCAAAAGACGACATGGGATGGCGGAAAATTTCTCTCGGCCACAGGAGCGGAGTTGGCAACCCGTTCAGGCCGTTATGCCCGCCAAACGTTATTGCACACTACGCCAGGCACACGCCACGAATCTACAAATGCTCATACGAATTGCAGCGGACGGGCTCTAGAACCGGAGAGCCCGTTCTACGAAGGGCATTTGTTGCTGGACGCAGACTCCCGAGTAGACGCATCCGGCAGTCTCGAACCAAAGCGAAAGGAGTCCCTGCTGCGACGGAGCGGGCCCGTCAGGGGCAGGCAACGACGTCCTGCGGTGTGGCGATGTAGGTGCCGCTGCCGCTAAATCCCGACGGAGCGTTAAGGAAACCCTCAGCCAGATACTCGAACGTGTTCGAGTTCACCAGCGTGCCCACGGTGTTGCAATCTAAGTTGATACCGTCAGTCTGCGCGTTCTGGATTAAATTGCCGGTGATCTTGGAGGTGGTCAGGTTCGCGTACACAGCAATCGCGCCAGGTCCGCCGTTGCCATCGTTATACAATTTGTTGCCCGTCACGGATGGACCGTCGGCTAACAACGTGATTCCTACAGTCGAGTTGATGATGGTGTTGCCCGAAAAAGTGGATCCTGGGTTTGCCTCGATATACATCCCATCGGCGCCTCGGTCGGCGCCAGCGGAAAGATTGCCAGTCACCGTATCCACCGTGCTGGAGCCGAAAAGCATCTCGAGTGTGCCGGGGGCCGCGGTGGTAATTATAAAGTTGCCGGTAACCTTCGCGGTAAGCTGGCTTGTTGCATTCTCCGTCGCGTCTGGACCTACAATGGTCGGGCCGTTGGGACCGGTCACGTAGATTCCCCCGAAATCGAAATCGTACACGCTGCAGTTCTCGACTGTGACCGTCGGATTCGAACTGCCACCTTCCATATAAATTCCGTACCCTGTACTCTGTCCCGAGACCTGGTGAACCGCTATCACATGATTTACGGTCCCGGGCGAATGTTGATAGAGGACCCCGACCAGTGCAGCACCCGTGGGCACGTTATTTCCGGTACTGTCAACCGTAAGGCCTGTCAGATTTACCTCCCCAGTGGCATTTTTCACGAAGACATGCGCGGCGGCCGAGGTCGCGCCACCATTGATAGTCGTATTGGTGGTGAGGCCGCCGGATGGGACCGTGATGTGAACGTAGGACGAGTTGTTTATAGAAAGTGCTTCGATCGATACCGCATTGATGATGGTTATTTGCTCGGCATAGGTTCCCGGGCAAACTTCCACGACGTTGGGCGAGGGCACGGCATCCAACGCGGCTTGGATGGAGCTAAATTGCGTGCCTGCTTTGCACGTCCCCACGATATATGTGGTCGAGGCATGCAGTTCCGCAGCTCCCAATGAAAGCAGTGCGGCGGCAATCACCAAGACAAACACGAGTCTGCCTAGAATTCGCGACATCTTAGTCCTCCTTCGCAAGAAAATTTATAAACTCCGAATGGCATTTCTGAACCGGTGACTTGAGTGCCTAAATCGGGCAATTTATCGATTCGTATTGCACGCCGATAAACGTGCTGCCCGAGATGGAGAAGCCAGGTTTAACGACATATGCAATGCTGACATCCACGAAGGTATTCGAATGCACTTTGCTGGAGGGGGCCGCATAGCTGCAAGCGAGCGTGATCCCCTCTGCGCTCAGCGTGGTGAACACATTGCCTGTGATTTGGGAATTCATAATTTCCGTCGCGGTTGCAGTGATGCCGTCGCCGACGTTGTAAATCTTGTTGGACTCAATGGACATTCCGTCGTAGCCCAACTCGATCGCAGTTTGCGTGGTTGAGCCTTGACCTGTGATTGTGTTGTTGGTTACCGATCCTTCCGTCGCCTCGAGAATGATCGCGGTCTGGCTAAAGCCGGTGATGACGTTTCCGTTGATGGTGGTAGTGGTGTTGGGGGAGGTCACTTGAATGCCGATAATGCCACTGTTGACGAGGCTGGTGTTTATGGCTGTGGTGAGATTGCCCGCGGATGTGCCCTGCACCGAGATGCCCTGCTGGTCGTCCGAGATAGTGGAATTCTCGATGGTGACTTTCGGATCGCTGCTGCCGCCTTCGAGAATGATTCCGAAGCCGACAATGCTGCCCGACACGTTAAACACGACCATGTGATTGATCGTTCCGGGAGTGTTCTTGTAAAAAATTCCTATCGGATAGTTTGCACTGCCGTTTGTCTCGTCCACGACCAGGTTGGTCAGGTTCACCGCGCCGCCGACGTTCTGCACCAATATCTGCGCAGCCGCAGCCTGTCCGCCCGCCAGCGTTGTATTGTTCACCAAACCGCCTGGCGGTACCACCACCGTCGCGAAGGACGAGTTCCCGGCCGCGATGCCTTCCAGCGTGACCGGCTTGCTGATCGTTATTTGTTCCGGGTAAGAGCCGGGACATACCTCGACAATGGTTGGCGCGGGAGTGGCGTCGAGTGCGGTCTGGATTGTGCTGAATTGTGTTCCGGTCTTGCACGTACCCACGATGTAGGTGGTGGCGCGCGCCGTTGGCGCACTGAATCCAAGCAAAAGCGCAGACACCAGCATCATGAGCGAAAAATTTGTTCGAGACATGAGCCCGTATCCTCCAAAGAGCGTTTCTTGTGCTTAGCCTTTTTCGCGCTCTACTCATGTAATCGGAAACGGCGGGCAAAAGACGACAGGGTGGCTAAAAAATTTATTGGGGATTCAGGTGTGTCGGATAAGAGTCAGCAATTTGTGTCTCGCGTAGCGCTCATACCGAGGAGCAGGCCTCTCTTTATAGGCAAAAGGATGATCGCTCCCCTAGCTCCCGATTAACGCTGTGGGTTCAAAGGGTCGGCGCAACACTTGTGCGCAGTTTCCTTGCTGGAGTCTGAAAGCCCAAAGTTTTTCACGGACGTTGATTGATACGCAGTGGAATCTTGTCCAGTTGAGATTGCGTGTGGCCGGATAGCAGCGACGATCGCAGCGGTGTCTTTGCTTCGCACCTTGATCAGGGCAGTAAAACGCGAATGACGTTCCACCAATGTAGCGATGTGGCTGTTTTTTGTGCCCCCAAATGAGATCGCCTTCCCAATGAATGATCTCCTTCTATCTTCTGCGCCATATCTTTGACTCGAGCCCCATATCTTCGTTGGTGGCGGCACGTTCGGATTACTTCTGGCGTTCTTTGCGGAGCTGTTCGAAGATTTTGTTGGCCCATGCGGGGGCTTCGGGACCCTGCTCGAAGTTGACTGTTTTCCCCAAAGCTACTCTCCAACGAAGTAGCCATGAAATTCCTGTGTTGCCGACATAATTGTCCGGTGTGGCGTAAGCGGGATCGGACATCGCCTGATCCAACGAGACGAATTTGTAGCCCCGGTGCTCCAGCTTGGTTAGCAGCGCGTCCAGGCATTCGGTATTGAGCTGGTTGTCGTGGATCAGAAGAACCTGTGGAATCTCACGGCCGAAAAGATCGCGCGACAGTCCCTCGGAATAATCGAAGGTCGTGTCAACGTATTCCAAATATTCTTTCTTGGCTCGCGCGGCCATTTTCTTGTCTTTTTTCTCACCGGCGTATCCCAACACATCATTGAAAACGTAGTCGGCGTCTTCCACCGTGACGGGCGCGATGGTGTAGCCCCGCTCTTTCAGGAAAGCTTCGAATGCTGTCTTGGCTTCGACCGTCGGACCAGTATTCAGGTAGGGATGCCGGAAGTATTTTTCAGTCTGTCCGATCGCTTTTAGCAGAGCGCTGGTTACCACTTGGCCTTCGATGGTCTCGTCCTCGTACTTCTGCAACGGCGTGATTTGGAAATCCGCGTGAGAAAAAGTGTGATTGCCCAAGGTAAGGCCTGCGTCCAACCACATCTCTAGCAAGTCAGCGCGAGCATCGCGTTCATTTTGGACTTGCAGCTTTCGTTCGTTGACGAAGCCGATAGCCCAGGCGTGATGCGATTTCAGGATCGCCGGAATGGCGCGATTGATTTTCTGCAACTCTTTCAAATCGCCCATAGCAAAATCATCTCCAACGATCGCACCCGGTAGATCATCAACGGTGATTGCGACGGTGCGCTGAGGTGGCGCTGTACTTTGCGCGCCACTGCTTTTCTTCAGAAGTCCGGCGAACACCGCGAGAATCAGTACAAAAATCAGAAGCGGCTTTCTCTCACGCATCGATTTTTCCCTGTAGCTTCGGAAATTGACCAAGCCTGGCGGGCTGACTGCAAGCTGATCCATTCTGTCGCGAGATCTTTTAAAATTGTTGAGAGGATGCTTCACGCGATGGCCTGCGGGATGGCTTTTTTCCATCTGCCTTGCGATTTCAGGATGAGTTCGACCACTTCTCGCGCGGCGCCCCGCCCTCCTGGGACGGTTGTAATGTAATGTGCGGCGCGTTTCACTTCGACGACCGCGTCGCCCACAGCAACAGCTAATCCTGCGCGGCCGAGAATTGGCAGGTCCGGCAAATCGTCCCCGATGTAGGCGACTTCTTCGTCCGTCACGCCGGCACGTATGAGGATGGCTTTGTAAGACTCCAGCTTCTTCGGCTGCCCTTGGATCACAAATTCCATACCCATTTCTCGCGCGCGACGCGTTGTCGCTGGTGAGTCCCGTCCGGTGATCACTCCGGTGCGGATGCCCATGATGCTGGCCAGCTTCACTCCTGCGCCATCATGCGGGTCGAACACTTTCATCTCTGCGACACTGCCGTCAGGGAACCCTTGCAGGCAAACCACACCCGGCGTCAAAGTGCCGTCCACATCCATTAGGAGGACGCGGATTCGTTTTGCGCGGCGCATAACGTTCGCCGGGAATTTTATTTCACGTATCTTCATTTGAACCTCAATCTACGTGCACAAGAACTTGCGGCAAGACCCCTCGTCGCGAGGTTTCGTCGGGATGGCGATGCTCGTCGCATCGTTAGAATAATTGTAGCGTCCACAAATCGTGGACGTGCACCACTCCCTCCAGCCTACCGGCGGAATCCGCCACCAGTACTGAGGTGATTTTCTTCTCTTCCATCAGGCGCAGCGCGCTCGCTGCAAGCTCGGTGCGCGGAATCGTCACCGGGTTTTTCGTCATGCAATCGGCGGCGGTCAAGCCCAGCACATTTTCTTTTTTCTTCAACATCACGCGACGCAAGTCTCCGTCGGTAATCACGCCGAGGACGCGGCCATCCGCCTCGGCGACAACGGCGAGGCCGAGGCCTTTGCGGCTCATTTCGTAGATCACGTCGGGCATCTTGGCGGTGGGCAGGACGCGCGGCACATCTTCACCGGAGTGCATCAGGGCTTCGACGCGACGTAGCTTCTTTCCCAAGCGGCCGCCGGGATGCAGTGCCGCAAAATCTTCTTCTTTGAACCCGCGGCGTTCTAGCAACGATATGGCCAGTGCGTCGCCCATGGCCAACGCGGCTGCGGTAGAAGCAGTCGGCGCAAGATTCAGCGAGCAGGCTTCTTCTTTCACCGCGATATCCAGAACAATGTCACTTGCGCCGGCGAGCGTGGAGCGCGGATTGGCGGTGAGCGTGATGATATGCACTCCTAGACGCTTTACCGCTTCCATCAATTCGACCAGCTCTTCTGTTTCTCCGCTGGACGAAATCGACACCAAGACATCGGCGGCAGTCAGCATGCCCAGATCGCCGTGAAGCGCTTCGGCGGCATGCAGAAAAAGTGACGGAGTACCAATACTTGCGAAAGTGGCGGCGGTTTTTCGTCCAATCAGCCCGGATTTCCCCATGCCAGTGACCACTACGCGGCCCTTGCACGCGTATAAAAGTTCAACGGCCTTTTCGAAGCGTTCATCCAGACGTTCGATCAGACCGGCGATTGCTTCGGATTCAATTCGTAGGACGCGCTTGGCGGTGGCCAGACTCATTTCGTATCCCAACCGCGAACAAGCGTCGAAATGTTCAGGATTTTTTCCAGCAGCGGACGGAATTCCGCCAGAGGCAGCGCGTTGGAACCGTCGGAGAGCGCCTGAGCGGGATTGTCGTGCACTTCCAGAAATAATCCGTCGGCACCGGCGGCAGTTCCGGCGCGCGCAAGAGGCTCTATAAATTCGGGCTGGCCGCCGCTGGACTTACCTTCCCCACCCGGCAATTGCACGGAATGCGTTACGTCGAAAACGACCGGGTAGCCGAGTTTCTTCATGATAGGAAACGAACGCATATCTACGACAAGATTTTGGTAGCCGAAGGAACTGCCGCGTTCCGTGAGAATAATTTTCTCGTTTCCGGTGCTGGCAATTTTTTCCGAGGCGTTGCCAATTTCCCAGGGTGAAAGGAACTGGCCCTTTTTGACATTGATTACACGGTTGGTACGGCCCGCGGCGACCAGCAAATCCGTTTGACGGCAGAGAAAGGCCGGAATTTGCAAAATGTCGCAAACTTCAGCGGCCGGGCCAACTTCCGACAGATCGTGCACGTCGGTAAGAATCGCCAGTCCGGTCTGTTTATTTATTTTTTTCAGGATGCGAAGTCCTTCCTGCAATCCAGGTCCGCGGAACGAAGAGAGCGATGTGCGATTTGCTTTGTCGTAGGACGCTTTGAAAATGTACGGGATGCCCAGTTCGGAAGTGATAGCTCCCAGGCGTTCGGCGATACTCGTGGCGTGGGCTTCGCTCTCGATCACGCAAGGGCCCGCGATCAGAAAGAGGGGCGTATTGGCGCCGAAGCGAATTTTTCCGATTTCGAAGCTGCGCGGCGCTGTCATGGAATCGCTAGAGATTGTCTCTCAGGGTGCTTTCGAATTGTAAATGAAGAGGTGGAAAGCCTGGCGCGCTGCAAGTGGTTGTAGCCCCGGGTAGAAATCTCGCTCTCGTTTCTTTTGAGTAACTTACGTCGGATTCTACTTTTTGTGCAGAACCGGGTAGAAATCCTCCTGTGCGGCTCAAAATTGGGAGCACCCAGCTAGCTGGGATCTTTAGGTTTGAGAGCGTAGTTGGCGGCGGAAAGTCCAAAACAACCAAGCGCATGACGGCTAGCTTTGGCTTTCTGTTTAGCGCCGCAAGTTGCAAGGATTTAATCACGCCGAACGCTAGCACGTGATTCGCTGAAATTCAAGGAGTCGTGTGCGTGTGGTACCGGTACCGAGTTGGATTTTAATCGCAACTTCATCGGCAAAAATCTACGCGATGTGCGACAAGATTGTTGACTATACGATACACAGACCCATAAACTTTTAATCCCAGTCGGCCCGCGTTAAAAACCATGGAGGAATTAATGATTGGAACAAAGGCATGCGTGCGTCTGTTTGCAATTCTGGCGATGGGATTCTTTGGCGCCGTTTTGGGTCAGCCCGCGCAGGCTGGAACGGTTGAGGTGGGAAGCTGCAAGAAAGGAGTCACGTCCTACTCCACCATTCAAAAAGCGGTGAACGCGGCGCCCGCGGGTTCGATCATCGATGTCTGCCCCGGCACTTATCCGGAACAAGTCTCGATTACTAAAAACTTGACGCTCACCGGCATCCTGGCGGGAACCGCGGATGCGCCAACGGTGGTGCCGCCTTCGGCAGGTTTAGTGACGAATGCGACGGATCCCTCCGGCGGCAACCCTGTAGCTGCGCAGATCGTTGTGAGTTCGCCTGCGACTAGCGTGACGATCGAACATCTCACTGTGGATGGAAACGGTAACAAGTTGGCCGGTTGCGACGGCTCCGGCAGTAGCGTGCCGCTTATGGTGGGCCATTTCGGGCGATCCTCGCGTTGTTCGCTGTTCTTTTGCACTGCTGCGGCTACTACTTTTTACTATCAGAACGTGTCCGGAACCATCACGCAGAATGCCATTCGAAACCAATTGCAAGATACAGCGGACCAGAACTGTCCCAATGGGTTAGGGATTTATGTTGAGAGCGGCGGCGGAGCAACGACCACGGTAACCATCTCGAACAACACGATTCATAGCTATCAGCAGAATGGCATTACCGCCAACGGCTATGGCGACGGGAGCGCGGGACCGAGCGTCACGATCGAAAACAATACAGTGGATGGCGCCGTCTCCACCAGCGACGCAGCGAAGAACGGCATTCAGGTAGGGTTCGGCGCGACTGGAAAAGTAACGGGTAATACATCCATCGACAACATATGGTCGGACGACTCAAGCGCGGATAATGGAGACGCGGGCGTGGGTATCCTGGTGATTGGTTCCAGCGGGATCACCGTGTCTGAGAACACGATTGGGAACGCGCAGTTCGGAATTGTGACGGAAAGCATTGGAACCAGTATTTTGGCGGACGAAACGACTATCACCGGAAATAAAATCATCGGAACGCAAATTTTTGACGGAATCGATCTATGTAGTAATAAAAATACAGCAACAGGCAACGTCATCAATAGCAGCACGGAAGCTGGGATTCACATGGACGATAGTTGTGGCTCTACAGGCAACAGCAACACGGCAAAGGGCAATACCATCAACGAAGCTTGCGCCGCTGTTTTGACCGGTTCCGGCACGACTGGCAACGTGGATACTCCGAACACAATGTTCAATGTTATCAATACGGTGTTGGCGGGCGACACTTGCTCCACGCTTCAAAACGAAGGCCCGAGCGCCGCATCCGCCCCCAGCGGCGCGAAGCGTGGCGTGGCCCGCATCGCACCTTACCCACCGAAGAAGTAAAGCTTCTGACACTTCAGCACTTAGGACATTCTAGGGGGTAGCTCTTCGGCGCTAGTACTCCCCGTTCTATGACTACAAAGTGCTTATGTTAACAATTTGTGAATTTCAGCTATTAATAGTTGACCTTTAGATACACATCGGCTATAACACCGGCTCCCCCAATCTGTAAAAACTGAAAAACTTCGGAGGATTTATGAAAATTAGGAAGAAACTGCTGCGCACAACTATGATTGTCGCAGCGGGATTGATTACGTGTTTTGCCACACCCACGTCTCACGCAGGCACGACTCGATGGGTTGGCGGCTGTCACACCGGCAGTTATGCGACGATTAGCGCCGCCGTTGCCGTATCTATAGCGGGAGATACGATTAACGTTTGTCCCGGATACTATGCCGAACAGGTTGTAATCAACAACTTGAACGGCCTCACTCTGAATGGCGTCGCAACTACCTCAATGGGTATAACAACCTATTCAGCAGTGATCGTTCCGCCAGCCAGCGGGATGGTACCGAATGGCTCAATCTACGATACAGATGACGGTCCTGGAAACGCCTCCGCGCAGATCATTGTCCAAAATTCCCTCGGAGTCACCATTGAACACATCACAGTGGACGCTCAGGGCAGCCAGACTTGCAGTAACGGCATTCTGATTGGAATCTACTTCCAGAATTCTTCGGGAACAGTAACTAACAGTGCGGCTCGCAATCAGATTACGAGCCAACAGGGTGATCAGTGCGGCTGGGGAATCGCAACCGAGAGCAATAGCGGTTCGCCGACACTCACTGTTTCAAACAGTTCCGTGCACAACTTTCAGAAAAACGGAATCGTCGCTCGTGGAAACAATATGGGCGGTCCGACGCTAACGGCGATGGGAAACACTGTTATCGGTAGCGGTCTGGTCGGCGCGAACGACGCCGCTCAGAACGGTATCGAAATAGCATTTGGTGCAACAGGAACGGTAACGGGCAACTACGTAGCCGATGTCCTTTACCCTAACAATAGCGCCGGAGGTACCGGAATCCTTTTCTACGCTACTAGCGGGAGTCCAAAGGCCACGACTAACGTGGTAGAGAGTTCAAACGTCGGTATCGGGATCTACACTGACACAAACTATGGTGGAGGCGGAACCGGTGCGACTATAAGTTCGAACCACATCGGTGGGACCCAGATGTTCGACGGAATCGACCTTTGTGGCAACGACGAAATCGCCGAATCAAACGTAATCTACAACAGCGCCAACTCCGCGGTTCACCTGGACGATGCGTGTGGCTCAGGTAGCGGAAGTGCCTCTACGGTGAAGAGCAATACCATTAACGAATCCTGCGCCGGAATTCTGACCGGTACTGGGACGAGCACCGATACGACTGCTCCAAATACTTATTCCAACGTCGCCTACGAGATTCTGGGCGGCGATAGCTGCACTCTGCCGAGCGGCCCGAATAACCAAGTGGTTGGAAAATCGGGAGAGCAATTGGCAGCAAAGAGCAGAAAACCACGTCCTTAGATTCATTTTAACTCCAACCGTGCTGAGGTGCGGGCAGCAGCCAACCCGCACCTCGGCGCGTATACCCCTCGATTTTAATCTCGCCGAAGATAACTCTGTATCAAAACACCTCTTAAATTTGTGTGATTCCACCCCGCTCCAATTTAGTTAGGAGCGCACCGTCTTCGCGTCTTGACAGATGGGGTTTAAGAGCGAAAATGGCGGCATGGCACACGAACTGACTACTTCGTACTTGAAGGATTCCACTGGAGTTTTTCATTACTACAAGAAGCTGGCGGAGCGCGCGATGGCGCAGTGTCCGGACGACGCGCTATTCACCACACTGGACGCGGAATCGAACTCGATTGGCATCATCGTGAAGCATATGGCCGGCAACATGCGTTCGCGCTGGAAGGATTTTCTGACTACGGATGGCGAGAAGCCTGACCGAGATCGCGATTCCGAATTTGAAGCGCCGCCGAAGACGCGTGCCGAGTTGATTGCGATGTGGGAAGGCGGCTGGAAATATGTTTTCGATGCGCTCGAACCGCTCAGCGACGCGGACCTGACGCGCACGGTCACTATACGCTCGAAGCCGCACTCGGTGATGCAGGCGATCAACCGCCAGATAGCGCATTACGCGCACCACACCGGACAAATTTTATTTCTGGCAAAGCATTTTGCAACGAAGTCCGGGAAGAAATGGGAATCACTGAGCGTGCCGCGAGGGGAATCAAAGCAATTCACGGCGGAAGTAGCTACGGGAAAGAAAACGGAACGGTAAGTTATCGATAAATGATCTGATTCCCCGCAAGGGCGCATCCTCCGCACTTTCGAAAACCACGAAATAACAGACCCCGCTCTGCGCGTCGCGTCCTGCCGCTTCGCAAAAGAAAAACAAGGTCACGCGACGCTAGGCTCGGGATGACAACTTTTGAGAAGGAATGCGCTAGTCGGCGGGATTGATGGCGCGGGTTTCGGCAGGGGTTTTGCCGAGGCGTTGATGGCGATTTTCCACGCTGGCGCGGATGAACGCGGCGAACAACGGATGCGGCGCCAGCGGCTTGGACTTAAATTCGGGATGGAACTGGCAGCCGACAAACCAGGGATGGTCGGGAGCTTCGACGATTTCCACGTACACGCCATCGGGAGTGCGCCCGGTGATGCGGAAGCCGGCGCGAGTCAAGGTGTCTTCATACTCGCAATTGAATTCGTAGCGATGGCGATGGCGCTCTGAAATTTCCAATTGGCCGTAAGCTTTGTGCGCGAACGAGCCGGGTTGCAGTTTGCATTTCCAGGAGCCCAGGCGCATGGTACCGCCCATTTCGTCCACACCGAGAAGCTCGCGCAATTTATAAATCACGCGATTGGGAGTGCTGGGGTCAAACTCAGTGCTATCGGCATGTTCGATATGCGAAACGGTGCGCGCGTATTCGATGGTGGCACATTGCATTCCCAGACAAATTCCGAAGAACGGAATCTTTTTCTCGCGCGCGTAGGTGATGGCGTGAACCATTCCGGCAATGCCACGTTTGCCGAAACCGCCGGGGACGAGGATGCCGTCCACGTGGCGCAGCATGCGCTCGGCAGTCGCGGGCGAATCGATATCTTCGGCTTCAATCCACTCAACGACTACGCGATGCTTGTTAGCCAAGCCGCCATGTCCCAAAGCTTCGCGCAAACTTTTGTAGGCGTCTTCGAGCTGAACGTACTTCCCTACCACGCCGATGCGCACTTCGCCTTGCGGATGCTCCAAATTTTCGAGCATGGCCAGCCAGCGGCTCAGGTCGCGAGGCGGGGCGTTCAGATGGAGCAGGCGCAAAATTTGTTCGTCGAGGCCTTCGGCAGCCAGCGACATGGGCACTTCGTAAATGTTGCCGACGTCCGGCGCGGAGATCACGCAAGACTCCGCCATGTTGCAGAAAAGCGCGATTTTCGATTTCAGGTCGGTGCCGAGTTGCCGATCGCTGCGGCAAATCAAAATGTCAGGCTGGATTCCGATGCTCAGAAGTTCTTTCACGCTGTGCTGCGTGGGCTTGGTCTTCAGCTCGCCCGCCGTGGGAATAAACGGCACCAGAGTGAGGTGAACGAAAATTACGTTTTCAGGGCCGAGTTCGAGGCGCATCTGGCGGATGGCTTCCAGAAACGGCAAAGATTCGATGTCGCCGACCGTACCGCCAATTTCTACGATCACTACGTCGGGCGCATCCTCGCCGCTGGAAACTTTGCGGAAAGCGGCTTTAATTTCGTCGGTAACGTGCGGAATCACTTGGACAGTTTTTCCGAGATAATCGCCGCGGCGCTCTTTGGTAATGATGGATTCGTAGATTCGGCCGGTGGTCCAGTTGTGGTCGCGCGTCAAATGCGCGTTGGTAAAACGCTCGTAGTGGCCGAGGTCGAGGTCGGTTTCCGCGCCGTCATCGGTGACAAACACTTCGCCGTGCTGATAGGGCGACATGGTGCCAGGATCAACGTTCAGGTAGGGATCGCACTTCTGGAGGGTTACTTTCAGACCGCGGCTTTCAAGAAGGCAGCCAACCGAAGCAGCCGCTACGCCCTTTCCGAGTGAAGAAACCACGCCCCCCGTGACGAAAATGTATTTCGGGGCGGAACGCAAAGTACTCGACTTCCTCCGGAAAGAATCTGCGTACTCAACATTATGGTCACAATATTGGCGCGTGTCAAATCACGATTTCAATTTTTTTAGAAAAGAGATTCGTTGCGCGACCGTACCGCGAAGCACAGAGTTGGTTTGGCTCGCGAAAATGCTAATTTGCGGCGCGCTCGCGTAATAATTTTTCCACGCGCTCGACGTCTTTCGGCACATCCACGCTCACCGCGTCGTAATCGGTTTCGACCACGCTGATGTGAAAGCCATTTTCGAGCCAGCGGAGTTGTTCGAGTTGCTCGATGCGTTCCAATTCGCCCGGCGGAAGGGTGGGAAATTCGAGCAGAGCATCGCGCCGGTAGCCGTACACGCCGATGTGCTTCCAATGGCGCGCGTCCACTTTGGCGCCCGTATCGCGAACCCAGGGGATCGGGGCGCGCGAAAAATAGAGAGCATTGCTGTCGAAATCGCGGACTACTTTCACCACGTTGGGATCCATGATGTCGTTTGGAACGGTGATGGCAGCGCAAGGAGTGGCGATTTGCATGGAATCGTCATCCAGCATGGCTTGGGCTACGGCATCAACGGTAGCGGGGTCGATCAGCGGCTCGTCGCCCTGGACGTTGACGTAAATTTGGGCAGGGACATGCACGGCTACTTCCGCCACACGGTCGGTCCCGGTGCGATGGTCGGCGCGTGTCAAGATGGCTTCGCCGCCGAAGGACGTCACGGCGTGTTTGATGCGTTCATCATCGGTGGCAACTACGATCTGGGAGACGCTTTCGGCGTCGCGCAGGCGTTCAACTACGTGCTGAATCATGGACTTGCCAGCAATCTGCGTAAGGGGTTTCCCTGGAAAACGCACGGAGGCATACCGGGCGGGTATCACTACCAAAACGGTTTTTTCGTCCGCTGCGCTCATAGCTTTCGCTGGCTTTCGCCGCCACAACATACTAGCACGGAGAGCTCGTCCCATTACGAATGCGCCATTACGCCCATGACTCATCTGAGATTTTTTGACTAAGTCGCGCTTGCTTTCGAATAGTCGAGTGCTACAATCGGCAAAAGGAACCTACGGCGCTGCGTAGGTTTCTCGGTAATGCCCGGGGGTATGGTTTGCTAGTCCTCGTACGGCGCCGGTTTCAGGCCCATTGGTTAACAGCGATTGCTTGCGCGGTAGTATTATTCTCGCCTCTGGTTTCTCCTGCATGGTCCCAAGACGAACAGCCGAGTGGTCCGGTTAAGCCTGAAAATTCGCAACGCATTCAAAAAGGAAAACCGCTAAAAACAGAAACGGAGATGGCGCTTATTAACGTTTCCGTGACGGATCCTTATGGCCGTCTGGTGACCGGGCTGGAGCAAAGCAATTTCCGCGTTTTTGAAGACGGAGTGGAACAGGAAATCGTGCGTTTCTCCGGCGAAGACGTGCCCATATCGATCGGCGTGATTTTCGATATGAGCGGCAGCATGAGCGACAAGATCGAGAAGTCGCGACTCGCCGCCGTCCAGTTTTTCCGCACCGCGAATCCGCAAGATGAATTTCTTTTGATCAATTTTAACGATCGAGCGCAACTGGCAAGCCCGTTCACAGCCAGCGTGGAAGATCTGCAAAGCCGCTTGATGTTTACCGCGGCGCATGGGCAGACCGCATTGCTGGATGGAATTTATCTGGGACTCAGCGAAATGAAAGGGGCACACAACACAAAGAAAGCGTTGCTCATCATATCTGACGGAGGCGATAATCACAGCCGTTATACCGAGACCGACATTCGGAAGTATGCACGGGAAGCGGATGTACAGATCTACGCCATCGGATTGTACGAAGCGAATGGCGGTCCGACGACAGAAGAACGAGCGGGGCCTTCCCTGCTGGCCGAGCTGACGGAGATGACCGGCGGCCGCACATTCGGCGTTACCAGCATGGGCGATATGCCGGATATCGCATCAAAAATCAGCATGGAGTTGCGCAACCAATATGTTGTTGGATACAGACCGAGCAATCACACTCACGACGGAAAGTGGCGCAAAGTCAAAATCAAGCTGCGGCCTCCCAAGGGACTGCCGCCACTTACAGTGTACTCAAGAACGGGATACTACGCGCCCGGCCATTAACTTCGCGAAAATTTTCCCGCTTCTGCTGGCTCTGCTGTTGGTTGTTCCCTGCCTGCGCGCGCAGAATAATAATCCGCTGCCGCCAAGCCCGCCTCCGCCGCCTACGCCCGGAGCGCAGAACCAGAGTCATGCCATCAAGAACGTTGTGGACCTGGTTGTTTTGCATACCACCGTGGTGGACGAAAAAGGCAATTTCGTTCCGGACTTGACCAGAGACAATTTCCGCGTGTTTGAAGACAAAATCGAGCAGAAGATTTCTGTGTTTTCGAAGGAAGACGTGCCGGTCACCATGGGCCTGGTAATCGATAACAGCGGCAGCATGAAAGAAAAACGGCCGCAGGTGAACGAGGCGGCGCTTTCGTTCGTGCGTACCAGCAACAAACAGGACGAAGTGTTCGTGGTGAATTTCAACGACGAATATTATTTGGATCTGGACGAGGACTTCACCAGCAATCCCGAAGAGCTGCACGAAGCTCTCGAGAAAATCGATACGCGCGGCAGCACGGCGTTGTACGACGCGATCATTGGCTCCCTGGACCACCTGAAGAAAGGACACAGGGACAAGCGCGTCCTGCTGGTGATTACCGACGGGGACGATGACGCAAGCCGCAAGGATTTTCCGTACACGGTGAAGGCGGCGGTGGAATCGAACGCATTGATTTATGCCGTGGGCGTGTTCAGTGATGAAGATCGCAAGAACAATAAGAAGATGGTCCGCAAGTCCAAAAAGGATTTGACCACTTTGGCGGAAGCCACTGGCGGCTTAGCGTTTTTCCCCGATAACCTTGCTGATGTGGATTCCGTGTGCACCGAGATCGCGCGAGACATTCGGAATCAGTACACCATCGGATACTATCCGACGAATACGAACAAGGATGGCACCTTCCGCGCCGTGAAGGTTGAGCTGATTCCGCCGAAAGGACGCGGGAAACTTTCCGTGCGTACCCGCACCGGCTACTACGCCAGCAAGTCCGCCCCTCAGTAAGCGAAATCAATCTGTCTGAAGGCGCCGGCAAACCGCAATCTCCACTTGCTGCGAAGTGAAATCCTGAAATAAAAGAAGCGCGATTTTCCTTGCAGCGTTAGCGGGACGGGAAACGGTCTAGGAATTTGATCGCGCGGTCGTAATCGCGGAATATTTTTTCCTCCTCGCGGAAACTGCGCGAGTGCGACTCACGACGGCAGCGCGCGAACTTCATGGGATGCTTCAGGTGCAGCATCTCGTGGTAAAGCACGTAGGTGACAACGTATTCCGGAACCGCTTCACGATCCAAGCGGCAATTCAGCACAATCTGGTTCAGTGCGGGATCGAAACAGCCCAGGAGCGACCGCCATCGTCTCTTGCTCCAACTCAGCCGTGGCAGCGGAAGCAAATTCTGAAAATAGTGCTCATTCAAACGTGCGAATAACGGCGAAAGATCGTGATGCATGCCGCCAGGCGCATGGTTAGCCGCACGCGCCCGGTGCTTGCGCAAGCGATGCAGCCTTTCGCGTGTGCCTCGCGCATAAGAAAACTGGCGATAAATTTTGAGCAAGTCTTTTGGCGGAGTACGCCGGTACAAACGTCCGAGAAGAATCGCCGCGGCCGCCTCGAAAACCGGAGTAGGCGCGTTGTGCAACGCGTCGGAAAGCCGCACGTAGGCAGTGTCTTCGCGTAGACGCACGGTCAGTGTCAGTCCCGTGTACGGATGAAATTCAACCACGAAATATGGCGGGCGGCCCTGACATCCCAGGCGCGTGTAGATGCGCTGAAAAATGCGTTCACCGCCGGGGACAATTTTGGATTTCAGCGGCGTACGGCGAACGATGGCCAATAGTCCAGGCTCGCGCGAAGATTGTGTCATCAAGAGGGCTTTCTGCGCACGGGCGCGGGCGAAAGTTCTTTTTCGGCTTCGTCTATATCGGAAAGCGCGTCTTTGGTGCCTTCGATGGCGTCGTCCAACGTGTCTTTGTAGGAATCGAGCTCAGGATCATCGGGGCCGATTTTCTGAAGCGTGGCCAAGAACTCTTTTGCTTTGGATTTGAAAAGCTTTAGTGCGCCGCGAATATCCGCCTGTTTCTCGCGCGCCAAACCAATTTGATCGGCGGCATCGTCCACGCAACCGGCGTAAGCATTCATCAGACTGTTGAGCATCTCGGAACGGCGACGGTCAGCAGGTTTTCGCGCGGCTTCGTACTGAAACTTTTTCAAGCGATCTTCGGCAAAAGAGATGTACAGCTTGATCCGCTCGCCCGGTTCCACGGCTTCGCGAATTCTGTCTGATTCCGAATCAGTGAGATATTCTTTCTTCTGCGGCGCGGCGTGCGCCGCAACCGCCGAAACGCTGGCGAGAACGAGAGCTCCGAGTAAAGTCAAAATATTAAGAACACTAAAAGTACGAGACCGCATGGTTCACTCCTAAGATTTCGGTTTATCCGGTTGCGGTTCCGGCTCAGCCTCGGGCCGGCGCGGGAAAAGTTGGTGAATCAGCCGACGATCCATCTGGTCGAGCTCCTGGCGTATATCGCGAAATGGCTTTTGCTCGTCGCCGGATAAATCCCCAATCACGTTGTCCAGGCGCCGTAACGACTCCCGTAAGGAAATTTGAAGCTCTTTAAATCCGTTTGGATGCTTTTCAGGGTCGTGACCAGTAGCCTCCAGCGCTTTCTGAGACGCCTGCACTTCGTCACGATACTGCCGCAGGATAGTAAGGGCTAGCTGCGCATTATCCGCGCCAACCTCTTTCTGGATGTCTCGAAATTCAGCGTCGCCCAACGGAATCAAAATCTTGGCCTTGCGAACGGGATCGCCTTCCCGCGCGAACTTCGCGCGAAACCCTTCGGCGGGATCCGGCGTCTGTATCGCGCGCACGAAAATCGGGCAGCAAAGCGCGGGTACAGAGAAAACGGAACCTATCAGGACAATTCCAGCAGCGCGAATCACGCGACGGGCCGCGCTATTTCTTCTTGA
>JBEKHG010000002.1:0-177207 GCA_050012395.1 Candidatus Acidiferrales bacterium | reverse complement strand
TGGAAGCCGGCGTCGAAGTCGAGCCGTTGCGCGACCGCGTCGTTGGCCGCGTTTCGCTCGAGAAAATTAAGGATTACGAAGGCAACGTCATCGTCGAGATCAACCAGGAAATCACCGAAGAATTGGCCAACGCGATCCAGGCTGCCGGCATCGAGCGAGTGAACATTCGCTCCGTGCTTACGTGCGAGTCCCGGCGCGGTGTTTGCGGCCGTTGCTACGGTAGGAACCTGGCCACCGGACGTTTCGTCGAAATGGGCGAAGCGGTGGGCGTGATTGCGGCGCAGTCCATTGGCGAGCCCGGCACGCAGTTGACCATGCGCACATTCCACATCGGGGGCACGGCTACTCGCGTTACCGAACAGTCCAAAGTCGAAGCCCGCAACAACGGCTTCGTAAAGTTCATCGACTTGAACGTGGTCGAAGGCCGCAACAAGACCATCGTGGCCATGAATCGCTCCGGCTTAATTGCCGTAGTTGACGAAAAGGGCCGCGAGAAAGAACGTCACCATGTTGTGTATGGCGCGCGCTTCAAGGTCGAAGACGGCCAGCCAGTCACGCTCGGCCAAACCATGGTTGAGTGGGATCCGTACACTTTCTCGATCCTTACGGAAACGGGCGGCACAATTCAGTTCAAGGATTTGCAGCCCGGCATCACGATCGAAGAGCAAGTGGACGAAGTTACCGGTCTGTCGCAGCTTGTCGTCACGCTTCCTCCGGGTGACGAAAAGCATCAGCCCACCATTCTCGTTCGCGATCCGCAAGGACGCGTTCGCAAAAAGTACCTCATGCCTTCACGCGCTCACTTGATGGTGGCCGATGGAGACGAGGTGCAACCGGGCGACGTGCTGGCGAAGATCCCGCGCGAAACCACCAAGACCAAGGACATCACCGGCGGTCTCCCGCGCGTTGTGGAACTTTTCGAAACACGCAAGCCGAAAGATCCCGCGGTCATTAGCGAAATCGACGGCATCGTGAAGTACGGCGACATCGTTAAGGGCCAGCGCAAGATCTTCGTCGAAAGCGAAGACGGAAGAACAGTGAAAGAATATTCCGTCTCGCGCGGCGTTCACATCAACGTGCAAGAAGGCGAACACGTTCGGGCCGGCGAGCCGTTAATCGACGGGCCGCTGAACCCGCACGATATTCTCGCCGTTCTCGGAGAAAAGTACACGCAGGCTTACCTGGTCAACTCGATTCAGGAAGTCTACCGTCTGCAGGGCGTCAACATTAACGACAAGCACATCGAAACCATCGTTCGTCAGATGATGCGTTGGGTGAAAGTGGAAGATGTGGGCGACACCAGCTTCCTTCTGGAAGAACAGGTGGACAAGTTCCGCTTCCGCGAGGAAAACGACCGCATCATTCACGATGGCGGGCGTCCGGCAACGGGCCGTCCGTTGCTGCTTGGAATCACCAAGGCGTCGCTCTCCACCGATTCCTTCATTTCCGCGGCGAGCTTCCAGGAGACCACCCGCGTTCTTACCGAAGCGGCCATTTCCGGAAAGGTCGATTATCTCCGCGGCTTAAAGGAAAACGTGATCATGGGACGGTTGATTCCAGCCGGCACGGGTCTCGACCGCTACCGGAATATCCAGCTACTCACGGAAATTCCGAAGGAAGAGATTCAGCAGATGGAGCCGGAGCTTACGCCGGAAGAAGCCGCGGCACTCGATTTCCTGCGCAAGGATACTGACGCCGTCGCCGAAAGCTAGACAACTCTGTTTCGAAAAGGGCGCCGCGATTCAAAGTCGCGGCGCCTTTTTTTTGCTTTAGGCGCGTGATTTCACTCCATCGTTCCGACTGTTGAGTACTTGGCGTAGATGCTGGTTTTCTTTCACCTCCACGGCGCGTCCCGCCGTTAAACTTAAGAGACGCCATTCGTCTACGAAGCGCCGGTTAACGCGGCAAAGAATATTTTATGTCTTCACGTTCGGCCGACAATCAATCCGATCAATTGACGTTTGAGTCTGCTGGAGAAACTCAACACAATAAGCTCGTCGAAGTGATTTCGCGTTCGCAGCACAATTATCGCGATCTGATTGATAACCTCGATCACGCCGTCTTCACCTTGGCTCTCGACGGAGAAATTCGAGTCGCCAATCGCCGCCTCTCCGAGGTATTGGGAGTCTCTTTCCAGCATTTGATTGGCTGCCGCTTGACGGATTTCATAGAAACGCCCGCGCGTGGCCAATTTCAACAATGGCTTCCCCTCCTTTTGAAGAGCGGGTCCTGGACCGGAACCATTCCGGTAAAAATGAAAAAGGAGCAGGAGTCCCGGCAATTCCAATGCTGGGTGCAAGCGGTTAGCGAGGAGGCCGGCGGTTACACTTCGATTATCGGATGGGCGCGCGACATTACCGCGGAACGTCAATCGGAAATCCGTTTCACGGAGCTTTTCGCCGCCCTCCGCGAGGGAATTTTCCTGAGCACTCCGGACGGAAAACTTCTCGATGCCAATCCGGCGCTGGTTCGCATGCTGGGTTACGAAACCAAACAGGATCTGCAATCAGTGAATTTTCGCGATCTTTACCTGGACCCTGCTCAACGTGACTCGCTCGTTGCTGAAGTCCTGAAAAAAGGCGCAATCGAGGACCGAGCAATCATACTTCGCCGCAAAGATGAAAAGACGATCCACTGTCTGATTTCTTCCGCTGTTACGCGCGGCGCCACTGGCCAGATCCTCCGTATCCAGGGAACCATTGTGGATGTCAGCGAACGTTGGCAGATGGAAAGCAATTTGCATAAGGAGCAGGAATTTGTCCGCAGCCTGGTGGCCAGCTTTCCCGATGTGATTGCAGTCCTCGACCTCCAAGGGGATTACACATTTGTAAGCCCGCTTGTGCAGGACGTGCTCGGACGACCCGCCGGTGAATTCGTCGGGAAGGCGCTGGGCGATAACGTGCATCCGGACGATGTGGCGAAACTTCGATCCACGTTTCAAAAAATAGCCTTCGGTGAAGGCGCCGACGGCCAGTTCGAATACCGTACCAGACACGCAGACGGAAACTGGCGCGTGCTGCGAGCCAGCGCAAGCCCGTTGTACGATTCCGCGGGTAAAATCAGCGGGATTGTAGCATCCGCGCGTGATGTAACCGAGTCCAAGCGCACGGAGCAGCAGGCTGTGCAGAAGGAAAAGCTTGCCGCCATGGGCGAGATGATGGCTGGCGTCGCCCATGAATTGAATAATCCGCTTACCGCCATCCTGGGAATCAGCGATCTGATTCGCGAGCGCTCCGTGGACGATTCCATGCGCCACCAGGTCGACACCGTTTTGAAGCAGGCTCGCCGAGCTGCAACCATAGTGCAGAATCTTCTGGTCTTTTCGCGGCCTTCGATTCTTCGGCAAACAAAAGTTCAGATCGATCAGATCGTTAAACAGGCTCTCGACGCTCAACGCGCATCGCTACAACAGAAAAAAATCACCGTGGAATTCAGGCCGGCGCCCGGCCTTCCCCCGATCGAGGGCGATCCGAAACTCCTGGTGCAAGGATTTTCAAACCTGATCGCAAACGCAGAACAAGCAATTGGGGCTGTCCGCGAAAGCGGCGCCATCCGAATTTCCGCGGCATTGAAAGAGGGTAAAATTGCTCTCGATTTTTCCGACGACGGTCCGGGCATCGCGCCGGAAAATATCGGCAAGGTATTCGATCCTTTCTTCACCACCCGGCGACCGACTGGCGGAACGGGGCTGGGCCTCACCATTTCGCAAGCCATTGTTAAAGAGCATGGAGGAAAAATCGAAGTGGAATCGACTCACGGGGCGGGCGCCACGTTTCGCGTTCTGCTTCCCGCGGCAATCGAAGAAGCCGCGCCTGGGGCGCCCGCTCCTCGCGCTGTTGCGCCGCCGCTTGCGGGAGCCGCGGAATTGCGCGGTCACTCTGTGTTTATCGTGGACGACGAAGAAAGCATTCGCGAGATCGTGCAGGAAGGTTTGGCCGCTCGCGGAATGATCGTGGAAGGGGCGTCCAGCTCCGAAGAAGCTCTCGCGCACTTGGAGGCCCAGGATTACGAATTCGTTCTTTGCGATTTTAATTTGCCGGGATTAAACGGGGAACAACTTTTCGATCGTGTGCGCTCGCACGCGCCAGGACCAAATCCGCGATTCGTCTTCATGACCGGAGCCTTGTTCGATCCCGCGCAAGTGGCAAAATTCGAAAAGAAGGGCGCTTGGGTGTTGCAGAAGCCATTTCACGTGGCAGACCTGGCGACGTTACTAACCCAGCTGTTGCAAGGACAGCCGGTCGGCAAGAAATAACGAAGCCGAGCTATTTGCTGGCCTTGGCCGGCGCTTTTGCCGGTTCAGCATCCAGCCCAAAATCCCAAAAGTAAAGATTCGTGCCGCCGCCTTGCACTATCTCCGCCAGAGCGTACTCTCCCGGGTCCATGTGCTGTTCCAAAGTAAATCTGTAAACTCCCGGAGCGATTAGCCAGCGCTGCATCAGCACAGCGGTTTGTCCTGATGTTCCCTGTTCTTTAAAAAGTTCATCGAGATTTTCCAGGTAGCGTTCGTCGTCTTTAATCTTTGCCTTCAGAAGCTCCAGTTCCGGTTCCCGACCGTCCGCAGTGCGCATATAAAATTCGGTCTGTGCCGACACGATGCGAAGCTTGGCGTGCGCCCCAATCAGCGACACGGTATGCCGAGAGGGAACGATTGGAATCGGCACCAGAACCTGCTTCAGCATTTGCTTTTTGCTGAACTTGATATCCGCAGACGCTTGCGGAATCTTGGCGACACTTTTTCCGTCGAACGCAAAAATCCCTTCGCCAGGCGGCAGAAAAACGCCGGGCGCAACTTCCAGGCTGGCATCGATGTCCAGCCCCTGCGCCGTGCGGCCCGCTTCGCGCGCGTGTATCTTGGCTACCAGTTCGGCGTTGTGCTTCGATTCTTCCGCTTCCACTTTCTTCGTTGCGTCCCAATCTACCAGAGACTCCGGCATCTCCTCCCACTGCGATTGCTCGATACTGTAGTAGCGCACGCGATCGCCTTCCACGTGGTATTCGCGAACCAATTGGAACGTACCGTCCTTCAACATCAACTTCTTTCCACGCGGCAGCGGCACCGTGGACGATGAACCGGTGGTTTGCGGAGATTGCTTTTCCTGCGAAGAAGTCGATTGCACGGCGAGGGCAGCGGGAGAACTCCCAGCCGCGGCTAATATCACACAAATTATGCTCAGGTACAGTCGACTGCCGTAACCGGATTCAGGCGATCTCTGCTGGGTCAAAGTCTTCGTTTTAATTAGTTGGTTCCACATTGTCGTCGCGGGACCCACCCTAACGTCCTTTGCTTCCTATTACGATGCGTCTGGCTTCCACGGAGTTGAGTGGTCCTCAGAATAATCTGGCCGGCCAGAGTCTGCAAGCAAGGTTCAAAGAAGCGAAAGGGAGGCGAAAGACCAAGAGCGGCTTTTAGCGTGGGTATGTCTTAACCGAATTGCTTTCTGAGCAGAAGTCTTGGAAGTTAATGGTCGCAGCGCGGCTGCAGAACCGTCACGATCATAAGCTCCGAGTTTGTAAACAACCATTTCTCGGCCTCAGCACCAGCCGTCTCAGCAGCGCGGGCCACGGTTCCCAAATGCTTGTTTCGCGCGAGGCCGCGCAGATGGTCCAGGCAAATTCCCGTTAGCGTGGATACTTCGTCCTCGGTGAAGATCTTTTGGCTGGATTTGATGCGCACCATTCTCGGCCTCCCGAATCTTTGATGCTGGAATCAGGTTAAATGTAACGAATTCCTCCTGCAATAGTCCGACCGTTCTATTGAGACGAAACTTCCGGACAGCGAAAACCAACGAAACCCTGCACAAACATTGGCGATTCGCCAGATCTGCGCGAAACGCAGGTGTAGCCGCAAAGTGTACTTTCTTGCCCGAAAGTGGAAATTAAACTCTAACCATTGAATGTTTCTACATCTTCCCGGATTTGTTGCAGGTGGCGCAAATCATGGTAGGCAATCAAGCGGAACCAATCGTAGATGTTCAAGCTGCCCATAAATGGATGTGGGAACCGGTAAACCCTTAAATTCTGGTCGCGCGTGAATTCGATAAAGCCCAGCGTCCCTTCCCGAGTCGCATCAAGGCGGATCAGCGCTTCTGCCCGGTTTGTCACCAGGGACCTATCCAACGGAAGAGGCGATTTTCTCTTCGCCCCTCGCCAGGCCGCCAGAGCTACGGGTATATGCAATCGCTTGAGTAGTGATGTTGGTTCTGGCGGAGCTTGCAGCACTTTCTTCGCGCCGTTAATGATCGCATGTTCCACCATGCCGACATGCGCAACTACCTCGGCGGCCGACCAGCGTTCTGTGCCGGGCGACTTGCTCCAGAGTTCGGCAGGCACTTCATTAGCTATAGCGATGAATTTGTCTCGTGAGGTTTGCAGCAGGTCGAGAATTGGCTCCAGGTTTTTCACAGAGGTTCTGCGATCAAATCGTGAATCCTCCCGCTTTCTCAAAAGCGCGAGCCAATTGGAGTATGCGCGCTTCGCTAAAGTGCGGCCCCAGAATCTGCATCCCGATAGGTAGCTTCTCTCTTGTTGTCCCGCATGGAACCGAGATGCCCGGAATCCCCGCCAGCGATCCTGTAACTGTATATATATCAGCTAGATACATCTGCAACGGGTCTGCGGTTTTCTCGCCCAACTTAAAAGCGGCCGTTGGCGCGGTGGGAGCCAAAATTGCATCTACCTTCTGAAAGGCTTCCGAAAAGTCGCGCGTGATTAAAGCTCGCACCTTTTGCGCCCGCAGATAATAAGCATCGTAATAGCCCGACGAAAGAGCATAGGTGCCCAGCATCAGCCGACGCTTTACTTCGGCGCCGAACCCTTGTTCGCGAGTCCTGCCATACATCTCGATCAACGTCGCGCCCGGAACCCGCAGACCATAGCGTACCCCGTCATAACGCGCCAAATTTGAGCTAGCCTCGGCCGTCGCAACAATGTAGTAAGTTGCGATGGCATACTCGGTGTGAGGCATCTTCAGCGACACCCGCCGGCATCCGAGCTTTTCCAGCAGTCCTACGCCGGCGAGCACTTTTTCCTTTACTTCTCTATCAATCCCCTCCGCAAAATACTCCTCCGGGACCCCGATCCGCATTCCCTGCACCGGCTGTTCAAGTCCGGAGGCGAAATCCGGAGTGGAAACCGGGGCGGAAGTAGCATCATTGTCGTCCTGCCCCGCGATCACCGACATAATTGCCGCAGCGTCGGCGACATTTTTGGCAAACGGGCCAATTCGGTCTAGCGACGAAGCAAACGCGATCAGCCCATACCGCGATACGCGACCGTATGTCGGCATCAATGCGGGGACGCCGCAACAAGCTCCTGGCTGCCGAATTGACCCTCCGGTATCGGTCCCGAGAGCGGCAACCGCTAATCCAGCCGCCACAGCAGCGGCCGATCCGCCGCTGGAGCCCCCTGGCACTCGATCCAGTGCCACCGGGTTCCGTACGGGTCCGTATGCCGAGTTCTCGTTCGAGCTTCCCATGGCAAACTCGTCGCAGTTAGTCTTGCCCAAGATTACCGCCCCGGCTTTCTCCAGCCGCGACACGGCAGTCGCGTCATAGGGTGGGACGTAAGTCTCAAGAATCTTAGAGCCGCAGGTGGTGCGAATGCCGGTTGTACTGATTACGTCCTTCACCGCAATGGGCACGCCCGCCAGCGCCCCTAATTTCTCGCCGCACGCTGTCGCGACGTCAACCCGGTCGGCTTGCGCGAAGGCGCGCTCGCTCGAAAGCGCCAGGTAGGCGTTCAAGGTAGGATTTTGCCGGGCGATATCAGAGTAAAAGTCGGTGGCAATTTCACGCGCGGAAACCTTCTTCGCGCGCAAGGCTGCCTGTATGCTGGCCACCGTCCATGGTGTTGCGGCGCTCATCGTTCAATCACTTTGGGAACGCGGAAGAACGGTTTCGCGGCGTCGGGCGCTTGGTCCAGGACCGCGTCGGCGATGTGGCACGGCCTTAGGATGTCCTCTCGTAGGTCGAAGCCACTTTCGTGAGGAGAACTCCCGGAAGAAAGACCGGAAACTTCCTTCGTTAGCGCCATCTGAGTCATCGGTTCGACGTCCGTCACATCCAATTGCTGGAGTTTGCCGATGTAGTTCAGGATTTCGTCAAGCTGCCCGCGATAAAGTTCGACTTCTTCGGGAGTCAACTCCAGGTGAGCGAGCTCAGCCACACGCAAAACGTCTTCGCGACTTATCGTCATCGATGTATCAAACTCCCAGCTTTGTTCCGATTAACTAATCTTAGGGAGAGAAGTGGGCAAACGCAAGCAGGCACGGCGTTGTTTCTTGAGTTGAAGTCGCAGCGTAAAGCTTACTTACCTTTTCGGCTGCGAATAAAAGGAGTGTGCTCGTTGTCCAATTCGCGCGAGCGCTTGGGGCCAGGTTTGGAAATAAACTTCACGTCGCGCACCAGATTCCCGCCCCAGGCCTGATTTACGCGCTCGCAGAATTCTTTCTTCATCGATTCAAGCTGCTTCTGCCAGGCTTTCCCATCGGCCACAATTTCCAGGCGTCCGGCCTCGCATCGAACCGGCTTGGTGTGCGCCGCGAGAATTTTTCCCACCACACGTGGCCATGCGCTTGCCAGCCAGGCCAGCGCGGCTTCGGGTTGATCGAGCCTCCGCAGTGTACGGCCTAAAAATTTCCCCGCGCGTTCCATGAATGGCGGATTCTAACACCAAATCGGTTTAACGTCGCCAGTACTCAACTATTCTTCGCCGGCACAAAAGTTTGGGGATCGGTAAAAAGTTTGCCCGCGAGAAGCGGATAGTTTCATTTTGCGGAATCGCAGAAACTCAGAGCGTCACTAAAGAATTGTTCATTCGTAAGGAGGAAAAATGGTTCCGACCCGCGTGATGGCGATCTCTACCGACCTTGCGGAAGCCGTCCGCGAGATGCAGAAAGATCCGCACTATAAATTTCCGGCCTACGCCGACATTTCCAAGGGAGACGCTCCCTGTCGCCATTGCCTGAAAATAATTCCGGCTGGCGAGCAGGCCCTCCTCTTTACCTACGACGCGTTCGAAGGCGTGGAGAAGCTGCCGCTCCCCGGCCCGGTGTACATCCATGCGTGGTCCTGCGAGCGTTATCCCGAAGACGCAGGCTTTCCGGCTGAGCTGAAAAATAGTCCGCGCACGCTGAACGCATATGCGACAGGACGTAAACTGCTAGCCCAGGAATATGTGGGAAATGGAACCGTGGATTCGGCTATCGAGAAACTTTTCGAGCGCTCGGACGTCCACTACATCCACGTACGCAGCACGACTGTGGGATGCTACACATTTCGAATTGAACGGCAGGACCAGCCCGAAAATACTCTGGCGCAAGGTACAAAATAATGCGTCTTGCAGCACGGTCAGGCGTACAATGTCGCTGAAATTATCTAGCGGAGGACGCCATGGCCATGGCCGCTGATCGTGTGCAGGTTTTCTGGGATAACGAAAAATCGAAATGGCTTATTCGCATCACGGAAGGCGAAGAAGTGATCCGCCGTCATTGCGACTTGCCGAAGACTGCCGACGAGCAGACTCTACGTGCCGCAGCGCAGAAAACGGTTCAGGACGAAGGCTACGATTTCGATCCCACAAAATTAAGCATTCAACGTTAGCGTAGAGCTCTTCGTAACAAATCTCTTTCAGCGTCTCAGTGCATCCCTCGGGATTAAGTCCCCTGTTCTAGTCGAGATCCTATCGACACATCCGAAGTTTTGGGCGGAGGAACCGATAGCGTACCCGTTTTCAGAATACCGTGAGTGAAAAAGATTATTCCGAATGCTTCCAGGTCCGCTCGTCGCAATCGCGAGCGTCCAAGCGCACTAATATTTTCGCGCCGGCCTTGTTCGCAGGTATGAGTATCGACGCCATGAGCGATCTAGACCTTAGCTATAGGCCGCGTGTTAGAGTCCATGGGATCCGGTCCAGGCGGCGCGACCTTCGGAGTCTCCCGCCATCTTGTTGCTAGCGCGTACTAAACCCCTTATTTCCGCGCAATACCATCGACGGCTGTGAGTCTGAGAATCAAATTGCAGTGGCTGGCCAAAAATACCGGCGAAAGGTAACACAATCCGCACACCCGTTTGTTACACAGACAATACAATTCTGTTTCACGCGCGAGAAAGCTATGGCAACCCTTCGGTTCGAATACCGAACCTGGCTATTGGCTTGCCTGCAGACTTTGTGTCCTTGAATCACCGAATCCGTGCAGTGAATAGACTAAGCAAGGCGGCAGCGTTTCAGTTTGAAGCCGAGCCACTGCCGTCCTAGCCCACGTACACATTTCAAGACGAAGATGTTGTATACTCCGCTTCCCAATTGCAGTCTCTTCCCGCTATGTTGAGGTAAAGATGAGCGACGAATTGAAGTCTCAGAAGTACGCCGGTGTTTTCTGTCATTCCTGCAGGCAGCCGATTCCTGTTCCCCAAAGAATGATAGATAAAGCCAGATTGATGGAAATCGACGATCAGCTTGGCCATCACGAGGTGCGGGCGTCAATCCTGAATCTTCGCTGCAAGGCCTGCGAGAGAGAAAACTTTTACAAAATAAGTGATGTGCAGGACGTCCCCGGAACGCCATTATCATTCGCCGCACGCGCGCGTTCCTCTTCCACGCTCCTGCGGTCGCAAAACAAATTGTCCCGAGCCGCGAACACCTAAGCAGCGCCGCTTCCCGTCAAAACGAAAAATTCCTCAGGTACCGAAACTCGGTAGGTCGCTCAATTCCATTTTAGTTCGCGTACTTCACTGAACAACCATAGGGACGCGTGGCGGGCGTCTCCACCTTCTTGCCTGCCATAGCTTGCTCGAGCGCTAGGCTCACATAATTGGCCGCGCCCGGAACATCGTTCAGGTCCGTGGTGGGCTTGTCGTCAATCGCGCCGTCGTAGATCACAATGCCTTGAGGATTTATTACCACCATCTGCGGCGACGTCTTCGCGTCGAAAAGGTGGCCTATCTCGCCCGTTGGATCCAGCAGAGCGGCGGTTGGCGTTGCGTGCATCTTCGCCATGTAGTCGTTCTCCTCGCTCGCAGTCACGTAGCCTTGTTTTCCCGGTGCAGAAGAAAGCACCGTGAACCACACGACTCCGCGCTCGGTCCACTGCTTTTGCAAACGCTGCATGTTCCCGCTGTTGTATTGCTTTCCAACGTAGGGGCATCCGTTGTTGTGCCATTCAAGCACGACATACTTCCCAAGATTGGCCGAAAGCTTAACCGTTTTACCGCTGCTGGCTGTCGCGGTGAAATTAGGCGCGGCCTCACCAACTTTTGCAGCCGCGATAAGCAGCGGAGCAATGCAAAAAATCAGAGCGATCATCACGAAATGTACAAACGAGCGCTTCATGTGGCTTTTTCCTCCTCTACGAAATGTTGCGGTTGAACATCCATGCCAGAATTATTTTGCGGAACGCCAGTTCTGCTCACTGGTACATCAATCCAGTAGGCCCGATCATCGGATAGAACCAGCACGCCCTTCAACCGTGCGATTGGCTTCAGAAGTTGTTGCGACTTTCGTAGCGTCAGTCGAAACCCAGCGTCCGTGGGTACAACGCCTTGGGGCGCGGCATTATCAATCTGTGATTCGTTCAACGGGAAAAAAATCGCGCGCGTAATCTGATGTCCCACGTTTGCCGTAAGCACAAAGGAGCTTTTTGCGTCGTCCACATTCAATTTCCAGCTTTGCGGAGCGTGTTGCGGTAGAGATTTGCGCGCGGCGGCAAATAAACCTTCAGTCTTCCTATTTGGCGCAGCAGTTTGTGCTTTGATCGAAAGGGTCAGAGATACTTCCGCTTTTCCCGGAATACACATCTCGCGGCATACCAGCACTTTCACTTGCCCAACGATTTGCGCAGATTGTTCTGCCGCCAGGTTTGTCTCCGTACGCATCGGCACGATCAACGTCACTGCATCCTCGTAGCCGTAATCCACTATCGTGGACGATCCCAACCGACGAGGCGTGGGCCACTCAATCTCCTCCGCCGTAATGCCCTTGGGCATCTTCCACTCCACTCGCGGCGGTTCGCCCGAATCGCCGGGATTGGCCCAGTAAATATGCCACCCTTTCTCCAGTTGGAAATGCAGCGCAAGATTAAAGTCGCGACCAGGCTGAATCGATTCATTCTGAGCGACAATCTCTATTGTCCCGTGCGGAATCGGCACCTGCGTTGCACTCGCGTTTGCCGTGCACAACAACAACGCCAGCCCAAGCGCAAAAGCCGTCGGCAAAGTCGGTTTTGAGTTGCGCCTTTTCATCTTCCTTGGATGCGTCAGCCGTCATGGCCAGCTACTCTTATACGACGAAACGATCGGTGTGAAGGTTTCCGAAACAGGACTCAGGTCAAAGGCAGAAAAAACGGTATAGTGCCGGCGACTGCAATCAAATTGAATGGTGGGGCTGGGGAGAGTCGAACTCCCGACACGCAGTTTAGGAAACTGCTGCTCTATCCATCTGAGCTACAGCCCCACGAGGATTTGCATCGTCTGAAACAGTCTGCGAGCAATCATACTACTTTGAGCCAATCCTCAAGTCACTTTGTCAATCCGCCAGGTCTTAGGTTCAATCTGCCCCATTCTTTCGAATCAGGGAAATTTGATTACAACTTTTCCGCTCATCTTTCCGCTGTCAATGTCCTTGTAGCCTTGCACTGCTTCATCTAACGTGATCGTCTTCGCGATCGTCGCGGGTGTGAGCTTTCCTTCCTCAAAGGGCGGCCTAAGTCCATCCAAAATCTCCCCGCATGCCACGGTATCAAGCGGCACGGTATCGAGCCCGTATAACGTGAGCCTTCGGTGATAGAAATCCTGCAAATCAAAACTCACACGCGTGGTGCCAACCGACACGATGTTGACCTGACGGCCGTCGAAACCGAGCGCATTCAGCGCGGTCTCAAACAGCGGTCCGCCGACGGCATCAAACACTACATTCACACCCTTTCCTGCGGTGAACTCCTTCACGCGACTCTTGACGTCATCCGTTTCGCTGCTAAGTCCCAGATCTATTCCGAGTTCGCCGGCTTTGGGAGCGTGCCGGTCAATTCCAATCACACGCGCACCGTGAATTTTCGCCAGCTTGACGACTGAGCTGCCAACGCCGCCCAACGCACCAGTTACCAACACGGTTTCGCCTTCTCTTACTTTGGTTTTTTGAATCAAACCAGCATAGGCGGTGATGTAATTGATTCCAACGCTCGCCGCTTCCACCATGGAAAGATTCTTCGGTTTTAACCGCGCTCCCAATTTCGGCAAAACAATAAATTCCGCATGGCTACCGTCGCGCGTAGAACCAATATCTCCCCCCGCCGCCCAAATCTCCTGGCCCTCCATCGACGCGTCGCCGCTAACAACGACACCGCCTAGATCGCGCCCAGGCGTTCGCGGCAGCACAGTAGCCGTGAACTTGCCCAGTACGTTTTTCACGTCACTGGGATTGATGGAGGCCGCTCGCACACGAACCAATACCTCCTCTGCACCAGGCCTCGGCTTAGGTATTTCCTCCACGCGAAGAGCCGACAAATCGAACCGGTCAAAGCGCAACGCTTTCATAAAAATCGCCTCGAAAACAGCTAGAAACGACTAACGTACAGATTATATTCGACGCGGCCTTTGGAGCTATCGTATTCGCGGGAGAGCATGAAGAAGACAATCTCGTCGCAATGCTGTTTGTGTTTCCACTGATGACGGCTGTGCTAGTCCCACCGGCGCTCGCGCAAGACATCGTCGTGACCGAATTTCGCATCCCCACGCACAGCCCAGGCGAGAAGGGACTCGAAACCGTCATGGTGCGTCCCAACGATTCAAAGCCGCATCCGCTCGCACTGATGGCGCATGGCACACCGCGCGAAGCCAAAGATCGCGCTGGCATGACTCCGCTCGAAAATTGCAGAAAATTCGCGCCGAAAACCGCGCCATGCACCGTCGTCATGATCGACGATGCCCGGCCGAGTTAATCCTTACCATTATTCGGTGTGCAACGCGCGAATCGGATCCAGCGTCGCCGCACGCCGAGCTGGAACCACCGCCGCCAGGAGGGCCGCAAAAGCCAGCACCGCGCTCGTCATCAGCAGAATCCGCGGATCGTACGGTTTGATGCCAAATAATTGTGTGGACATAGCGCGCCCCGCGGCAATCGTCACCGGAATGCCAATCGCCAGCGCAATTCCCACCTGTAGCAGCGCTCCGCGCAGCACCAGCCTCAAAATATTTAACCGGTCCGCGCCCAGCGCCATGCGGACTCCAATTTCGTTCGTGCGCCGCTCCACCGAATATGCAGTGACGCCGTACAGCCCCACTGAAGCGAGCACCAGTGCGAGCAATCCGAACGACGAAGTAAGTTTTGCGATCATCTTCTGCTGTGAAAAGTTCTCGTCCACCTGATCTCCGAAGCTCGTAAAATCGATCACCGCGAGATCCGGGTTCACATCCGCGAGTGCGTGGCGCACCTGCGCTTCCAGCCCCGTCACTTTGCCCTGCGTCCTCAGCTCCACGGCGTTCAGATCGTGCGAACGCTCTTCGAAAGCCTTGAAACGCGGACTGTCAAAGACGACGCTCTGCGCGGACGGCAGGAAAAACATCGGTGGAATTTTCTGCTTGGCATCGCGATATTGAGTGTCTTCGGTCACGCCAACAATCTCAAAGGATCCCGCATATTTCTGGTCGATATATCCAAAATGATGTCCCAGTGCGCTCTCGCCTTTGAAAAATTTCTTCGCGAATGCCTGATTTACCATGCCTACGCGCTGCGACGTCGCCGAATCCTGCTCGCTGAACGACCGTCCCTGCACGATTTTCGTCCCCAGCGTTTCGAAGTAACCCGCGCTCACACGCAGCCACGAAGCGCTGTTCTGATCCGAATCCGGCGGAGGCGGCGCTTGGCCATCAATGAAAACCGTCTCACCCCAGTTATCACCCTCCATCGGAGTGTAAAGCGAAAAGCTCACCTGCCCGACGCCGGGAATCGCCGCAAACGAATCGTGAAGCTGGTGAAAGAGCGCCTGCATCTGCTCGGGTTTGTATCCCGCCATTTCCGGATCGATATGCACGATGTATCGGTTGGGCGTCTCAAATCCGAAATTTTGCCGCTGCATGTTGTAAAGGCTTTGCGTCAACAATCCTGCTGCGGAAAGCAGTACCAGCGAAAGCGCAGCTTGCGCGATCACCAGCGATTTTTGCGTCCAGCCTCTGCTACGCCCAGTCGAACGCCCCGCTCCGCGAAGCGCATCTGCAGGCGCCGCGTTGGCCGTGATCCACGCCGGAGCCACGCCGAATAAAATTCCCGTCAGAACCGCCACTGCAAATGTGAAGGCAAGCACCGGCAACGACGGTGAAGCGTGTATCGCCACGTACGTGTTTTGAAACGCGAGGCGTAAAATCAAACTCGTTCCACCGTACGCAATGGCCACTCCCACGATTCCGCCCAGCACCGCCAGCACCACACTCTCGATTAGCACCTGCCGAATTTGAGTCCACGGCGACGCGCCGAGCGCGGCCCTAATCGATGTTTGCAGTTTTCGAGTGGTAGCCCGCACCAGCATCAAGTTGGCCACGTTCGCGCATGCGATGGCCAGCACCAGCCCCGAAATCCACATCAGCAAATGCAGGCTCGCTTGATATTCTTCGCGCAACTGTTGAACCCCCGCGCCCCCCGGCGAGAGCCGAAGCGTCTGCTTGGCCACCGCGTCGCGCTCTCCCGGCTGTAGTTGCGCGATCGGGCTTAGCAGCCACTGTTGCAACTCCACTTGCAGATGTGCGCCAAGTTGTTTTGGGTCCGCTCCAGGCGAGATGCGGCCAATGATGTCCAGCCAATCCTGCTGCGGAAAATTAACCAGTGCGGCGATGCCGTCGATGAGTGGCTCGTCCGCAATAGGAATAAAGAACTCAGGCGGGTCCGCAAGCCGGTCACCAAAAAACGCGGGCGGTGTAATTCCCACCACCGTAAACGGCTGTCCGTTAAATGTAAACGCAGCTCCCACCACCGCCGGATCGCCACTGAATTTTTGCTGCCACGCGCGATAGCTGATCATCGCCACCGGCGACGCGCTCTTGCGATCGTCGTCCGGCATCAAAACGCGCCCCGCATACGGCCCAACGCCAAACATCGAAAAATAATTTCCAGACACAAACTCGCTTTTCATCGGCTGCGCAGGCAGGCTGTTGCCGGCGCGCCGCGCACCCACCAGATCGTGTCCTGCCTGAAACGCGGCCATCTCCACGAACCCCGGCGTGTTGTCGCGAAACATCTTGTATTTGTCGTAGGAGAAGAGCGCCCAGTCGTCCTGCAACCCGCCATTCACGCAGCAATTTTCCACATCGCCAACGCGGTATAGCTCGCTCGGTTTGGCCACCGGCAGCGAATTCAACAGCACAGCATGCACCAACGTGAAAATCGCGGTAGTCGCGCCAATCCCCAGAGCCAAAGTCAAAACAGCCGTAGCAGTGAAAATTGGAGCGTTGATAAATTGCCGCAGAGCATAACGAATATCTTTCATGGGGCGTAGCTCCTCCAGCCACTTGATACGAACGCCTCGCCCAATTTGTTCAATCGTTTCTCGCGGTCGGTCGGAAGTTGATTCGGACGTGCGGGCTGATGGACGGTCTAGCGGGAACGATACCCGTTACTCTCTTTTAACATTTCAGTCGGCATCTTTTCTGCCGTGGTGCCGGCCTCCGAGAGCTCCCGGCCAAGTATCTCCGCAATCGTTTTTGCGTTCGGTTCTCGGAGCATCGAGTCATGATCGCCGGGCACTTCGTGGAATTCAAATCCGGCCGGCGAGAGGTGTCCCCATACGAACTCGGGACCACGAAAGACTCCTTTGGGCCGTTCTGCTGCCCATAGATGAATCGTTCGGCCGGACCACGGTTTTGGCTGGTACTGTTGCAACGCCAAAACGAGAATGCCGCTCGGATCGCCCGCGAGCTCCTGGAACCTTCGAGCAGCCTTCCGAACGCCCGCGTTCCAATTCGCCGCTCTTCGCCACAACGAACGCACCTCGGACCCGAAAAAAACGATCCTCTGCGCGAAGCGCCACGAACGGACCAGCCTTCGTCGAAACTGGTTCATGGGCGGCAGGAAAATGTCGCGCGCATCAAAGATCGCCACGAACGCCACTTCCTCGCCTTCTTCTTCCAGTTTTCGGCCCACTTCCAGCGCGACGATTCCGGACGCGCACCATCCAGCCAACGCATAAGGTCCTGTAGGAACATGGCGGCGCACCCGGCGCACGCACTCCGTGGCGATCTGCTCGATGGTACGAGGAGCCGGTAAGCGGTCAATTCCGATGTCGCGGATGCCTAATACGTCTCGATCGGGGCCCAAATGCCGCACCAAACCCGCGTATTCCGTGCCAGGGAATACGAGGATAAGCGGAACTCCGCTGCCATTGTTGGATTGCAGCGGCAGTACCTCATTTTCGTGCCCCACCCACTTGGCGGGATCAGATATGGCTCTGGCCATCTCGCCCAAGGTCGGCGCGTAGAGAAAAGTTTCCCGCGTGAACTGCTCTACTCCGAACTCTTGCGCAATCCTGGCCAAGCACTGTGTGGCTGCCAGTGAATCGCCGCCAACGTCGAAGAATCGATCGTGAATTCCGATCTGTTTCACGTTTAGGATTTCACACCAGATCTTTGCGAGTTTTTTCTCCGTGGGCGTGCGCGGCGGGACGAAACCAATCCGGCTTTCGTTTCGATCGCCCGCCAGAGTGCTTTGCCCCAATATTTCCAGGGCTCCGGACAAAAACGCTGACCGGCAAGCCGAGCGCTGAAGTTTCCCGCTCGATGTTTTTGAAATGCTTCTCTCTTTCACCAATACGACGGTGTGCGCGGTTACTTCATGGTCCTGCAAAATACTTTGCCGAATTGCATGAATGATTTCTTCCAGGGCCGCTTGGTGCGAGGCTCGGACTTCCTGAACGATTACCAGCCCTTCGTCGAACTCCTCCGGGACGGAGAATGCCACCGTGCAGCCCGGCCGCAGCCCTTTGTGACAGCGCTCCACACTCAGCTCAATATCCTCGGGATAAAGATTTCTTCCCCGGATGATAATTAGGTCCTTGAGCCGGCCCGTCACAAATAGCTCGCCGTCATCAAGAAATCCCAAGTCGCCGGTCCGAAGAAAGGGACCCTCCCCGGAATCCAGAAACGCACGGAAGGTGCTGTCAGTCTCAACCGGATTGTTCCAATACCCCTGCGTAATGTTGGGACCCGAAACCCATATCTCGCCTACCCGTCCGGCAGGGCACATCGCGTCTGACCGTGCATCCACTATGACGACTTTTTCTCCGCACGCCGCCTTGCCGCAACTCACCATGGAGTTGGCTGGAACGTCCTTAGGCGGATCGATCGACACCTCGTTCCGCTCCAGAGACGCTCGCCCGACTCGTAGAACTCTTGGTTCTTTAAACTTCTCCGAATCGGTGACCAGCAACGTCGCTTCCGCAAGACCATAACCGCAGTAGAATGCCTGCCGGCGAAAACCGCAGTCGCTAAATTTCGCAGCAAACCGGTCGAGAGTCGCTGGCCGCACCGGGCTGGCTCCGATCCCTGCGCACATCCAATTTCCCAGGTGGAGGCCTTCCCGCTCTTCGGAAGAAATTTTGGCGACGCACAGTTCGTAGGCGAATCCCGGACCGCCGCTGGTTACATTCTTGTATCGCGATATCGTCTGCAGCCAACGCACCGGCTTTTGTAGAAAAACTTCCGGCGGCATCAGCACGCTGAGTGCGCCTGAATAAAGAGGCTGGAAGACGTTATTGATGAGTCCCCAATCGTGCGCGAGTGGTATCCATCCCACAAACGTATTGTCCCCCGTATAATCGTGCGCATCCTGGAGCATCTTTTCGTTTTCCAGTACATTGCGATGGCTCACCATTACGCCCTTCGGCGCGGCCAACGATCCCGACGTATATTGCAGAATCGCTAGCGTCTTTGCGTGAATAGGTGGACGCTTCCAGTCCGCAGCAAGCTCCAGCGGAATAGACTCGGTCGCCATCCAGCGGACGCTCTCCAAGTCCGGATGGATCCGAATGAGGTCTTCAACCAACCGGAGCGAGCTCTCCGTCGTTAAAGCCACCACCGGCTCAGCATCTTTCAGCAGTCGGCTTAGTCGCGAGAACGTTCTGCCGATGCGGGCGGGATCAAGCGGGTAGGCAGGGACGGCAACTGCGCCGCGGTAAAGACATCCGAAGACGGCCGACACAAACTCCGGCCCTGAAGAACTCAACAGCAGTACGCGGTCGCCGGCCGCCGAAACGGAACTTAGCCACGCCCCAATTGCTCGTGCGCGCAAGTCCAGCTCCGCGTATGTGAGACTGGCTTCCTCCGCCTCGCCCTTCGGCAGAAAAGAATAAGCAAGCCGGTCGGGCTGCTGTACAGCCCGTGCTCGCAGGACATCGACAAGAGTCTCGCCCGCCATTTCCATCATAGCTTCCAGCTTGAATTTGCATTTTTAAGGCGTCGGAGTTTTCGGTATTGTACACCTAACTACTTGCGGAGTCTCGCCGCCGGTTCTTCGCCCCGAGCGCTTCGTCGCAGAGTCCAATATGGTTAACGTCCTTCATGTCATTGAACACAGTTACAAAAAGTCCACCGCCTCGCACCCTTGTATTTGCGCTTTTAACTTCCTATCATTGTTGCGATGAAAATTTGGTTTAGGATCGACACTAGGCAAGGCGGGCCGCAGCCGCCTGTGAGACTTCTGCCAGCCCGCTCGCAAGTGCGGTTTCTGCACCGAGGGCGGTCTGGCGGGGCACGGTTTATGCATCCCAAAAAATCTAGCAGGACGCGCCTGTCACCAGCGCCACCCTCGAGCTTCCAGACAGCTTTCCTAAGAAAAAAATTGCTCAAAAATGAGTGCCTTTTTGCAAAGTGGGCGCCCACTTCTAACCGGCACAACCCCAAAAACAGATGTAATAGAAAACAAAGCATTAAACCCCGTCTAACCGGCACCAGAACAGCGATTAAGGAATTGGCCAAATCATGAAATATCGATCACTGGGACGGACAGGCTTTCTAGTCAGCGATATGGCTGTTGGCCTTTGGGGCATGGGCGACTGGACCGGCTCCGACGACCGCGAATCCCGCAACTCTTTGCAACTGTCCGTAGAGTTGGGCTGCAATTTTTTCGACACTGCCTGGGCCTATGGCAACGGGAAAAGTGACGGCCTCCTCGGCGAAATTCTTCAGCACGATAATTTTGCCAACTCGCAACATGGGCGGCTTTATGCAGCCTCCAAAATCCCTCCCAAGAACGATATATGGCCCGCCACCCCGGAATTCAAATACCATGACGTTTTTCCCGCCAAGCACGTTTTTGAATACGCAAAGAAAATCCGCGAAAAACTTCGCGAAGATTCCATCGACGTGTTGCAATTCCACGTTTGGGACGATAGCTGGGCCGACGAGCCTGAATTTCGCGAAACGGTCGAGAAACTGAAAGCCGACAGATGGATTCGCTCCTTCGGCCTAAGCCTCAATCGTTGGCAACCGGAAAACGGTATCAAAGCCCTGCGCACCGGTTTGGTGGACGCTGTGCAAGTCATTTACAACATTTTCGACCAAGCTCCGGAAGATAAATTATTTCCGGTTTGTCGCGAACTGAACATCGGAGTGATCGCCCGCGTCCCGCTCGATGAAGGCAGCCTGGGCGGAAAAATGACCCGCCAAACAAAGTTCCCCGAACACGACTGGCGCGCTCGATACTTCGGTCCTGAAAACCTGCCGGAGACCATCGATCGCGTGGACGAGCTCAAGAAAATCGTACCTCCCGGAATGACGCTGCCGCAGATGGCCCTTCGCTTCATCCTGTCGAACCCGACAGTCAGCACCACGATCGTCGGCATGCGCAAACCCGAGCACGTAAAACAAAACATGGCGCTGAGCGACGCCGGCCCCCTCGATGCCGCGCTGCTGCAGAAACTAAGATCCCATCGCTGGGACCGCATATGGCAACCCTGGGCCGACTAAAATGACCAACTATAATCCGACAACGCAGTGCCTCACAGCGCCCAAGCCTCAACGCGTTGTCATCCCGAACCGCGCCTTTCGCGGACGCTTTGAGGGACCTGCTGTTGGTTTAGAGTGCGAGATTCGCTACGGCGCGCCCCGCATCCAAGGCGATAGCCGCTCAATATGGCATAATCATAGAGGGAGTTTTGGCGGCAAAAAAAAGGCGCAACCGCCTCTAGCGGTTGAAAAACAGTGACGGCACGCAAAACAATTCGACGAAAACTTCTCGCCGCACACCGCAAGGTTCGCGAGGTTCGCATGATTGTGAAAGGGCTCGCGTCCAAACGCCATCCGCTGCTGGCCCACATCATTCCCACGCGCCGCTGCAACCTGGCCTGCACCTATTGCAACGAATTCGACGACGTGTCGAACCCAGTCCCGACCGAAGAAATGTTTCAGCGCATCGACCGCCTTGGCGCTATGGGGACCGCCATCGTCACCATCAGCGGCGGAGAGCCCCTGCTGCACCCCGACCTCGACGCGATCATCGCGCGCATCCGCAAAAACGGAATGATGGCCGGCCTGATTACAAACGGCTACCTGCTTGTAGCCGACCGCATCCAGCGCCTGAATCGCGCTGGTCTCGAATATTTGCAAATCAGCATCGACAACGTGAAGCCCGACGATGTGTCGAAAAAAAGCTTAAAGGTTTTGGACCAGAAACTCGCGCTTCTCGCGGAGCACGCAGACTTTCACGTCAACATCAATTCAGTGCTCGGCAGCGGCGTGCGCAACCCTGAAGACGCGCTGGCCGTCGCGCACCGCGCTATCGAGCTGGGATTCACCTCCACAGTAGGGATTTTGCACGATCACAATGGCCAGCTCGAGCCGCTGGGCCCTCGCGAACAGGAAATCTTCGAGGAAATTATCTCGCTGGAAAAACAATCCTTCACGCGCATCAATAAATTTCAGCACAACATCGCGCGCGGAAAGGAAAACGACTGGCGCTGCCGCGCCGGTTCGCGCTATCTCTACATCTGTGAAGACGGCTTGGTCCATTATTGCTCGCAGCAGCGCGGATACCCCGGCATCCCGCTGATGCAATACACTGACGAGCAACGCCACCGCGAATTTTTTACGAAAAAAGGCTGCGCTCCGCGCTGCACGGTGTCCTGCGTGCACCAGGTAGCCGCGATCGATTCCTGGCGCTCGCCCCAGACTTTCGATTCCGGCTCCTCCGCGAATACCGTTTCGGAACCGCTGGTCCAACTCACCACCTCTTCCACCCGGGAATAGCTTTCCGCGAGTTCCGCAAAAAATATCTCACCATTCACCGCTAAATTTTCTCGCGTTTTCGCGGAACCTCTCGCTGTCATTGACATATAAACAACTTGCCGCTCAACCATTACAAATATCTATTGCAAAGAGTGATACGCGGGAGTAGAAGTCGCTCATCGTCCGATTGCTCTGCGGGGTTCAGGGCAAATCCAGTTCATAAGTATCGAACGGTTAGCGAGCCTTCAACCGGGGAAATCTTAGGAGGAGTGCGATGCCACGGCATACCTTTGTGTGGTTTACCTCGCTGCTGGTTGTTCTGATCCTCGTTGTGCCTGGCACGAGCGTGGCACAGGTGAACACCGTGAACCTGTCAGGCACGGTGATGGATCCGCAGGGGCTCGCCGTCAAGGGCGCCAAGCTCACCATCGTCAATCCCGGCACAGGATTGCAGCGCACGGTGACGAGCGACGCCGATGGCCACTACGAGATCGTCGGGTTGTCCCCGGATAGCTATACGTTGACGGTGGAAGCGTCCGGATTCGCTACACTGACGAACACCTCCTTCAATCTGGCTTTAGGCACCACTCCGGAATACAACCCGCAGCTACAACTGCAGAGCCAGGGCGCAACCGTGAGCGTGACGGCAGAGCCCGATTTGGTGGATACGGCTAAGACGGATGTCTCTTCCACGATCAATCAGACTCAAATCGACAACTTGCCGATCAACGGACGCAACTATATTAATTTTTCGCTACTGGATTCGCAGGTTGCCCGCGATAACACGCCCTCAATCGGAGCGGCGCCAAACACCGGTCTCAACATTGGCGGCCAGCGGGGCCGATCCAACGAAATTTCGGTGGACGGCGCAGACGCCATCGACAGTTCGGTGAATGGGGTTCGCGCTACCGTATCGCAGGAAGGCGTGCAGGAATTTCAGGTGATCACGAGCAATTACATGGCTGAATACGGGCGCGCGTCGGGCGGAGTGATAAATATCGTGACGAAGTCCGGAACAAATGCGGTCCACGGAAATCTTTTCGGATTTTTGCGAGACAGCGCGATCCAAGCCCGAGACCCCTTCTCGGTGACCGCCTCCTGTGATCCCACAACACTTGAGTGCGGGACAACTCCGGTAAAGCAGTCGTACACCCGGGTTCAGGCCGGGGCCACAATCGGCGGGCCCATTCAGAAGGACAAGACGTTTTATTTTTTCAGCTATGAACTCACACGCCGTCAAGAGACGGGATTCACTGCAATCGGCCAGGACAACTTCGGTCTTGTAAACTTTCAGCCTTCCTTCTCGGTGCCATGCGCGCTGCCGGCGTATCTTCTGACGCCGACCCAGGAAGCATTTATTTCAGCAAACGCCCCTGCCTCGATCCCGTACCTTTGCGCCGCAGCCGCGAGTTCGTTCACGGCTATATTCGGGAACACGGCGATCTATCCAAACGCCGCGTTCCCCAGCACCAGCGCGCCGGTGCCCGCTTCCTACACGGGATTGCTTTCAACCATCGGCAACTTTCCTACTTCCGAAAAAGGCAGCATCTACTCTTTACGGATCGATCATATCTGGAACGCCAAGAACAACACGTTTGTCCGCGCCATGGTTTCACCTGACAGCGTGAACGGTATTCAAGTAAATGCGCAAAATCAAACATTCGGACAGAACGCGGGAAACCGCACTTCCACGCAGCAGACGCACGACTGGGCCATTATCGCCCAGCATACGACTGCTATACGCGACGATCTATTTAATGAGATTCACTTCCAGTTTGCACGCCGCAGTCTTTTTTATGGGTTCTCAGAACTTCCCGGAGGCTCTGACCCCGCCGTCAATATAGCCGGCGCTGCCTACTTCGGCCGCGAACCTTTTTCGACCGAAGACCGTCTTGAAAAGCGGTATCAGTTTACTGACAACCTGACATGGACCAAGGGCCGACACACCATGAAATTTGGAGGTGACTTTAATTTCATTCAATTTCGGTCCCCTTCATCGCAGACTTTCACTTTGAATTATGGCGGTGTTTATGATTTCGGCAGTATTTCGGGCGCTCCTTTGGTTCCGTCCGCTTTGGCGAATCAGGTTCCGAGTTTAACTCCGGTTCAGGCTTATGGTTTTGGCGCGCCGACGATCTTTTTCCAGGGCATCGGCCAATCAAATCGACCGTTCGACGACAAGTTGCTGGGTGTATTTGCGCAAGATAGCTGGAAGGTGAATCAAAAGCTCACAGTCAATTATGGCGTGCGCTACGACATTGGATGGCAACCCACGTTCGCGGCGGGCACGCCGGTCAACGCGATCGCTGAAAAGGCGTTCGGGGTTCAGGAAGGTGTCCCGGTTGATTCCAACAACGTATCTCCGCGCATCGGTATCGCCTGGGATCCTTGGGGCAACGGCAAGACGGTAATCCGCGCGGGATACGGATTTTTCTATGACAATCCCGCTCTTGCGCTCACCTTTCTGGCGACCGCAGAAGATGGCGCGCTCTCGTCGCTGCTTCAATTCCCTGGCGGGACACCTGACGGCTCGTTAAACGCGGCTTCGATTTTTCAGGGAATTCTGAACGTGCCCAACATCGGCTGTTCGACCGCTACACCGAATATGTGCTACCAACCGAATCAGCAACGGTTTAATGCATTCCAGCCCAATTCTCTGTTCATCAATCAAAACTATCTGACGGTGCCAAATCCAGTGGTGCCTGGAGCACTGGGCTATCCGCTAGTAGGCATCCCGTACACAATTCCTATCAGTAAGAATTTCCAATTCGCGCTGTCACAACAGGCCAACCTCACGATTGAACGGGAAATCACGAACGACTGGAAAATTAGCGCGGGGTATACCTATATACACGGCACTCACTTGGATCGAACTATCAACATCAACGTGACTAACCCAGCGATCCTCGATTCCAACGCGACTAATGCTCTCGCGGCCGGTCTCATCACGCCCGGCACAAATCCTCTTACTATCCAGGTCCCAACTAACGGTGGCGCGCCCGGATGCGCTCCTACCGGCACGGGAAGTATTATGGTCGAGGCACCGGGCGTATTCGGAGTCGGTTACGCCGCTCCTGGATGTGTAGGAACGCCCGTCGGACCGATCGGCACAGCCGCGGCATTTAACTTCTTCCGTCCCTCGGGTCCTAATCCATCGTTCGCAGGGCTTGTGGGAGGGTACGCTAACCTGGTCGGGCTGGCACAAGCGGGCGGTTTTCCCACCGGCTTTCCCGGTGTGCAAGTGCCATGGAGCGACGTGAACCCGCAGACTTCCACGGGGAATTCTCTTTATAACGGCTTCACGTTGACGGTGACGAAGCGCTTTTCGCACGGATTCGAAATGGTCTCGGGCTGGACGTATTCACACACAATTGACGACTCGACCGATCTTTCCACGCTTTTGAATCCGCAAGATAACAGCAACCCGAACGGCGAGCGTGGGAATTCGGACTTCGACCAGCGACATCGATGGATCACGAGCGCGGTATATCAGACCCCCTACCATCAAAGCGATTCCGCACTCTGGAAAAAAATTCTGGCGAACTTTACAGTGTCGCCGGTGATCGAGGTAGCTTCGGGCCGGCCATACAACGTCCTGCTTGGTTACGATACGAACTTGGACTTCGGGTCTTCCACCGGGCGTCCCTCGGTCCTGCCGAAAGGAGCCGCCGTTCCGCCAGGTTTCCCGGCACCGACCACGTCGCCATTTATTTCAAACGCTGAATTTATTATTCCGACGAATTGTTTTGGAAGCAACGGATCACCGATTCCGCCGAACCCTCTGGTCCCGACGCCGTTCGTTGGATGTACCGGAGATCTTGGCCGCAATGCATTCAACTTGCCCGGCTTTTTCCAAATCGACCTGCGCATCGCCAGGCAAATTCCGATCACAGAGCGTGTAAACCTGCAAGTAATTGCCGACGGGTTCAACATGTTGAACCGCTTCAATGTGAGCGGCGTGAACCCCGTATGCGATTCCACGGCCGGCGCACCTCTTTGTGCCGCGGGACAGCCGACTTCGGCATATGACCCGAGGACGTTCCAGTTCGCGCTGAAGCTAAACTTCTAGAGCCAAATATCAATAAACTTTTTGTTCAGAAGATTGAATCGGCTTTTACGCCTGGGCCGTTCGCGCTAAAGTGTGTAGAAGAGCTTTTGATTCATTGTTAAGAGCGTACTGGGGCGAGGAATTCATCTATGAGCGCGGTTGTATGGCTTGCATTTGCTGCGGCGGCGATTTTGGTGATTGCGGCTATTGTAATTGTGGCGTGGATGACAGGGCGGCGTTCGAACGAAGAGCTTTCGGCTGTGCGCCAGGAAATGCAGAACTCGCTCGCTTTGCAGGGACAGTCGATGGCCGCTCAGATTAATCATTTAATGCAGGCGGTGACCACACAACTAGGACAGGTTCGGCAGGAACTGCAAACGGGCGTAGCCTCTACCGGCAAATTGGCGAGCGACGCGCAAATCGCGATGGCGCAGCAACTACAGGCGTCGAGCGAAACAATACGAAAAATGAGCGTTCAGCTCGGCGAGGTGCAGCAGGCGGGGCGAGACATGTCGCAGGCGACGCAAACGCTACAGTCGATTCTCGGCGGGGCCAAGACACGTGGCACGTTGGGTGAAGTTGCCCTGGAACGACTCCTGGAAGATGCCTTGCCGCACAGCGCGTACACGACGCAGTATCGGTTCGCTTCCACCGGAGCGATTGTGGACGCTATCGTGCGCAGCGGCGAGCGGTTGCTGTCGGTGGACTCAAAATTTCCGCTAGAAGCCTATCGGCGGCTGTTGGAAACGGGCGACGATGCGCGCCGAGATTTTTGTGTAGCGGTTCGTAAACATGCCGATTGCATTGCGGAGAAATATATTCTCCCGGACGAGCATACATTTGATTACGCGTTGATGTTTGTGCCTTCAGAAGGCGTTTATTACGAACTCTTGCTGACTGAGGATTCGAAATACGGGATGCTGGATGAATACTGCCGCAGCAAACGAGTCTTTCCGGTTTCGCCAAATACTTTTTACGCTTGCCTGAGCGCGTTTGCGATAAGTCTACAGGGGCAAAAAATTGAAGAACGAACGCGGCATATACTTGCGGGGATGGCGGGGCTGAAAAAACAGTTCGAAGGGTTTTCCGATGTGTACGAGAAGCTGGGGAATCATCTTCGCCACGCGCAACAGAGTTACGAAGAGGCCGACAGCAAGCTAAGCCGTACGCGCAATTCCCTGGAACAGCTGGATCAAGGAGCGTTTTCGGAGGCGGAACAAAAATCGCTGACGGGAACAGAAGAAAAGACGCTACAGGCTGGCGGCAGCGAGCAGGCCCGTTTCCTTCTCTAAGAACTTTCACGCGTGTATTTCCGGATTTCCACCGAACTTCCGTCCAGAGGTTTATTTATTCCAGAGATGCGCGCGCTGATTCGAGGAGTGTGCGAAAGTCGCCTGCGATCGTATAAGAAAGAATTTTCTGCAACTCCGCTGAGACTTTCCGCGTGTCGCGTGTGTTATGTGCGAGTTGTTTCACAAGGCTCTGAATTTGATTTTGAAGGTCTTTGGTAGCGAGTGGCTGGGCGGTTTCCAGGTAGCGACGCGCGATTTGGGGATCAGGGTTTTGCAGAATTCGCGCGTGAAAAGAAAAATCTCCGGTGCTGAGAGTTTGAATCTGTATTGTTGCCGCGTTTTGGGCGCCGCCGGAAGTGAGCACTTCCTGCGAGTCACCGTGGATAAAGTGAAGAACCCCGGGGGTCTTGTTTTCAACCAGAATGCGCATCGGCGCATTCGCTCCCTGTACGTGCAGCACTAGAGTGCTTTTTTTCTCGGGCACCAGCGGCGGGTTGGGCGGATCGAAGTGCAAAGCAACCAGTGCGGTGGTTCCGGTATAGGGAGTGCCATCTCCTGTTTCGATTGAAATATTCGCGGAGCCAGGCTCGACGCGGGGACCAGGAAGAATTACCAGGCACTCCGGCGACGCGGCCAAGACCAGAGCAGGATCGTCGTTCAACTTAACGTGGTTTGCGTCGGCTTCACCGTGAAACGCCCCGCCGCAAGTTGGGAAAGCGTCGATGCGGGAAACAACGGGAGAAAGCGAGATTGGATGGTGGGCAGAATTTGGCGTAGCTGGTGGATCGATTAGCGCGGCGGCAGCGGCGCCGGAACCCTTTACTATCAAAACGTTTGCATCGCTCGGTGCCAGGAAAACGGCGCGTCCCGTTTTGTCAGTTTTCACCCGCACATCAATCCCAGAATGAGAGCCAAGATCAATGATGATGCCTTCGGCAAGACGGCCGTCAACTCCCAGAACTGCGAGTGTAGCAGGGCGTCCGGCCACGAGTTTCGGCGGAAGGATGATGGTGACGGCCCAGGTCTTCGACACGGCGTCTTGCGAATAAACCCGGGAAACTGGGCCGAGCAACAAAGCAAGCGACGCGAGGCATGCGAGTACTGATGCAAGGCGCGGAACGAAACGGACAGGCTGAGTACGAAAAAGAATTCGCAATTTGTCCATCATTCGGCTGCGGCCTGCGTAGCCCGCGCATAAACTTTTTCTTGGCGGAACAATTGGTATAGATCAGGATCGAGTTCTCCGGCGCGAACGCAATCTTCCAGAATCGATAGAGCACGATCGATGGGCACGGCGCGTTTGTAAGGGCGGTCGGAAGCGGTGAGAGCGTCGAAGATATCGCAGATAGTCATCATTTTTGTGGGCAGGGGAATCTCGGCCCCCGTTAATTTATAAGGATAGCCGGTACCGTTGAGCTTTTCATGGTGGGCCCGCGCGATTTCCGGGACTTTCTTCAGCTCCTTGGTCCAGGGAATTTGAGTTAAAAAATTGAACGTGTGAATCACGTGAGACTCGATTTGAAGGCGCTCGGAGGCGTCGAGGCTACCTTTGGGGATGGAAAGCAGACGGATTTCGTCCGGGTTGAGGTACGGACGTTCGATGCCGCGCGCATCGATGAAGGACTGCTGCGCAATTTCGTGCAACTTGCGGGATTTGTTTTCCTCAAGCAGAGTGGGCTCGTTGGCGGCGACGACGAGTTGCCGGAATTCTTCGATGCGCCTCAGGCGCTGCTCGAAATCCTCAGTCAAGCGCGCAACTTCGGTCAGAGCGTGGCCACGATCGTTTTCCAAAAACGCCTGGAGCTTGCGACGGACGGTACTGGCTTCGGCTTCCTTGCGGATGTAGTCAAAACGCTGGCGCAAAAGCTCAAGCTGCAAGGGGTACAATTTTTTCGCTTTTACCAGGACTTCCTCGCGTACGCCAACTTTTCCGAAATCGTGAAGCAGAGCGGCGTAGCGGATTTCTTTTAATTGGCCAGCGTCAAAAAAAGTGTTGGCGTAGGGGCCGGCGGATGTTGCGTTGACGGCTTCGGCCAATCTCTGCGTGTAAGCGGCTACGCGTAAGGAATGGCCGGAGGTTGTAGGGTCGCGTTGCTCAATCGCGGTTACGGCGGCGCTGACGAAACCTTCAAAGAGCGTTTCAATTTCGTTGTACAGCTTGCGATTTTCATAAGCGACAGCCGCCTGGGACGCGAGCGACAGGGCGAGACGCACGGAACGTTCACGGAATGGCTGGACCTGCTGAGCGATATCTTTGTCGAGTGCGAGCCGCGCTCCGGGATTCCGTTTGCAATTGATCAGTTGCAGAACGCCGAGAACCTCACCTTTCGCGTTGCGCATGGGAAGAGTTAAAAGCGATCGCGTGCGGTATCCGGAATCGCGGTCGTAGCTTTTATTGAAATGATATGGACGATCAGAGGGAATCTCGTAAGCGTTGGCGAAATTGAGAACCTCACCGCGCAGCGCGGTGTAGCCCGCCATGGAATTTTCGGCGAGGGGGAGAATGAACTCCTGGTAGGGAAATTCCAAGCTGTCGTTTTGCGTGAGCATGAAGCGGAGGTGACGACCTTCACTATTTTCTTCCACGAGATACAGAGAGCCGGCATCGGCGGCAGTGATTTCGCGGGTCTTCGACAGGATCAAGGTGAGCAGGGCGCCGATTTCGCGCTGTGAAGAGAGCGCGACGCCGATCTCGTTGAGCTCTTCACGTTCGCGCTCCCAGACTTTTAGGGCGTGACTGCTGGCGCGATCACGTTCGACGAGCTCAATATTTTCGAAGGCAGCTTCGAGCGTTCGTTCAACGATGTTTGAAGGGGCGAACGACGGGAGGAAGGCGAAAACTGCGCGATCGTTGGGAGGGTTCTGAGCATGCAGCGGTTGGAGGGTAGAGCCGCTACCAGCGAAAAAGACCCCGATCACACGGCAGTTATTCGCGTTGTCACGGGATCGTGGATGGAGAAGTTCTCCGGATGTCTTCATATCCGCGAGCCAAACGACTGGCGCGCCGGAAGGTTCGGAGGAATGAGCATGCCGCGGTTCAGGTTGCTTGTTTTGCGGGACGGCGTGCAAATCGTACTGCGCGCGCAAAGGCGCTGCCAATGCAGCGGCGGCCGAACCTTCGATGTACCAAACCTGTTTTTTCCCGGACATGCAAGACCCGCATTTAGAGGGGCGTGCGACAGTATAACGGAAGCGGGGAGCGGAACACAGCCGGGCTGCAAATCGATTAGGTTCGCGCGGCTGCAATATAAGTGTTGTATGGGAATGCGAGATGCGGTCGAGCGTTGAATCGCGCGCAGTCGTTTGCTAGTCTTGCGCGACTTCGGGTTTCTGGCTTTTCACAACGGTGTGGCGTTCATGGCTACCACCACCAAATTCAGCGCACCAAAAGGTCCGGGGCTTTTGCAGCAATGGTGGCTGCACAAGGGCTCGCTGATCCTCAGCGCCATTATCACGGTGGCGGCGCTGGCGATTTATTACGTCACGTTCGTGGGCGAGCGGCCGATGCCGCTTTTCGATTTCATTACGCGGCTGGAACTGAGCAGTTTGGATTTGCGTTTTCAGTATCGCGGGCGCATGCAGCCCGATCCTCGGATCATCATCGTAGATATTGACCAGCAATCCCAGGAGGCGCTCGGGCATTGGCCGTTTCCGCGGATTTATTTTGCACATTTAGTGGATGCATTGCGCGAGGACGGCGCTGGCGTGGTCGCGTTCGACATTACATTCAGCCAAGCAGATGAGACGGCGGCTCCATTGCGAGACCTTTCAGCGAGCCTTGCGGAGCAGAAGAAGAAAGGCGTGGGCGCAGGTGCGGCGGTGCAATCGGAAATCGAGCGCAAAGAGCAGCAATATAACTATGACCAGCAATTTGCTGATGCGATACGCCGGTTCGGTAGCGCCGTACTGGGAAATTACTTTCTATATACGAAAACGGACCTGCAAGGAGTTTCGAGCGAAGCTCTGGACCGCTATGCGAACCTGATTGCACTATTCCCATTTCCGGTGGTGCACCCGGAGGCGTCTGCGGTCGGCGACGCGGGTCGTATTCACTTGATAGATCAGTACGAGACGAAGTACTTGGTACCTCGTGGGGCCGAAGCGAATACTGAAGTACTGACCGATGCGGTCGCTTCTGAAAAGGGTGGGTGCGGCTTTTTCAATGTGTACGTTGATTCAGATACGGTGGTCCGGCAACTGCCGCTGGCGATTCCTTACGGGCGCGACGCCGACCGCGCGAATTGGGATTTCTATCCTTCTCTCGATGTGCAAACTCTGCGTCTCTACCTGGGTGTTCCAAACGAACAAACGATTTTGAATTACGGCGATGGAGGAGTGTCGAGCGTCGAATTCGGTCCCAAGCTGACCGTTCATCCCGACGACGTGAGCCGGCTGATGGTCAATTATCACGGGCCTGCGCGGACCTATCCGTACATTTCATTCGCTGATGCTGCAGAAAAGAAATTTGCACCTGGAACTTTCAAGGACAAGATCGTTTTGGTGGGTGCGTCGGCGACGGGTATCGCGGATTTGCGGGCCACGCCTTTTGGCGGCATCGATTTTCCGGGGGTGGAAATTCATGCAAATCTTATCGACAACATTTTGAACCAGAAATTCCTGACGCGCGGTGCACCGCAGGCTCTCACGGATATAGAGCTCATAGTTCTTTTCGGAATACCGCTTGGATTGTGGCTGGCCATTGTCCAACCGCGTTGGATGGCGTTTGGACTGGCACTTTTGATTCCGTTCACAGCGATTGTTTACTGGGCATTTCTGCACGGCTGGTGGCTTAACTTCATCATGCCTTCGCTATTTACGCTGGTGCCGAATGTGAGTCTGGTGGCGCTTTATCGCGTGTTGATTGAAGAGCAAGAAAAGCGCAAGGTGCGCGGCGCGTTCCAACAATATGTTAGCCCCGAAGTAATACGACGCGTCCTGAGCGATCCGGGATTAGTGACACCGCGCAAGACAGAAATCACCGTGCTGTTCAGCGATGTTCGCGGCTTTACTTCCATTTCAGAAGAGCTGGATGCTCAGGAGTTGGCGCGATTGCTGAACGGCTACCTTACAGAAATGACGCGCATCATTTTCAAGTATCAAGGAACACTCGATAAATACATCGGCGACGCAGTGATGGCGATCTGGGGTGCTCCGTTTACCGAGCCGAAACATGGCGAACGCTGCTGTAGAGCTGCTCTAGCTATGGTCACGCGACTCGCGGAGTTGCAAAAAAAGTGGGTGGCGGAAGGTTTGCCCGCAATGGAAATTGGGATCGGGATCAACACTGGTATCGCTTCGGTGGGAAACATGGGTTCGTCGTTGCGCTATGGATACACCGCCATGGGCGACAACGTGAACCTGGCTTCACGCTTGGAAGGACTGAATAAGGTGTACGGAACTACAATTTTGATCAGCGAATCTACGTGCATGGATATTGCAGACCCGCGGATGATCATCCGCGAAATCGATTTCATACGCGTGGTGGGAAAGAGTCTACCTGTTACGATTTTCGAGATTCTGAGTGAACAAGCGGCTAGCAACGACGGAAAAAGCTTGGTTGAAGTATTCGGTCGTGGCCGCGAAGCATACAAGGCGCGCGATTGGCGAGCCGCCAAAACTGCCTTCGAAGAAGTCTTGCAACGATGGCCAAAAGACGGCCCGGCGCGCGTTTTCCTGGACCGTTGTAACGAATATCTTGCGGAGGCCCCGGGGGTCAATTGGGACGGCGTTTACGAGATGAAACACAAATAATTGCGGCGGTTGAAAATTATTCGTCCAACCGCACAACAAAAGTGGTGAATTCATCCGAGGAATGCAACTGCGCGGCAAGTTGACCGGCAGCTTGTTCCGTAGCTAAACGACCAACGCGCACACGATACAAAAGGCCATTCGCTGAATCGAACGTGACGATGGTTACGGGGAAACTGCGAGCCTCCATTTCAGCCTTAAGCCGCTGCGCATTCTCTCGCTTGACGAATGCCCCAATTTGCACAGCGAAAACGCCGGCAGTCGGATTCGGACCAGATACAATTTCGAGCCGAACCTGAGCGGTTCCAGGCCCTACCATCTCGATTGCCTCCGCAGCTGAAAGCGAAAGGTCGATTATGCGGTCGGCAACGAATGGTCCGCGATCGTTAATACGAACCTGGGTCTGTTTGCCGTTACGCAGATTTGTGACGCGGACTACAGCGTTGAACGGCAACGTGCGATGCGCGGCCGTAAGTTCATGCATGTCGTAAATTTCGCCATTGGAAGTGCGACGCCCGTTGAAGGGCAGGCCGTACCAGGAAGCTACGCCTTCTTCAACATATTCTCCGGGGACGGCGGGTTGCCGTTCGGTTGCAGGAGGCGCGCCCGACGGCCTTGATGCTCCCGGTCCCGTTCGCGGCTGCGATGCAGAGGATGGGGTTTGCGCTGGAGGTTGACTTGAAACATGATGGTGCGCGCAGCCGCCTAAAATAGTTGCCAACAGTATTCCAAGAGTTGCGGTTACGAAACATTCTTGAACGCGCTGGGAGCAAAAGCTATTAATTAGTGGCGTCTGGGATTTTGTAGAAAGACCGGTGGCCCTCACGCAGTTTCCCGATTCACTGGTTTGGACGCATCTTAGGTATTATAGGAACGCAACCACATTCTCGCAAGGACGGCTATTGGCTCTCTCTCCGCGACTGCGTTACAAACTCGATCGAATGCGCGAACAATTTGGCGGCCTTTTTGGCGGCGAAAGGGAAGCTCCTCGTCCGAAGTTGTGTCCGTCGTGCGGCACGCTGGTTGGAGCGAACGCCACCAAATGCCACCAATGCGGCGCGAGCATGAATTTCGGCATGGCTGCTGCGAGCCGCTCGCTCAGCCGACTCTTGCCCACGACTTCGCCAGCGACGTATGGAATCCTCAGCTTAAGCTGTTTGCTGTACGGCGTGAGCTTGCTGGCCACGATCCGCACTAGCGGATTTCAAGCGCCGGGAGGCGGATTTTCTGGCATCTTCAATTTTGGAGCTATTAATGGCGCGGTGTTGCAAAAATTCGGCGCCTCGCTCCCCTGGCCAATTGATCTGCTACAACCCTGGCGATTGATAATGCCGACTTTTCTTCACGGCAGCCTGATGCACATCGGATTCAATATGTGGGTACTGATGGACATCGGGCCGCAAATTGAAGAGCTTTATGGCTCGGCACGGTTTTTTTTCATCTATGTTATTGCGGGTATTGGCGGTTATATCCTCAGCGGGCTTGTGGGGCATTTCAGCATAGGCGGGTCGGCGTCGTTACTAGGGCTGATAGGGCTGCTCCTCGCGCTTACGTTTAACCGACAGAGCGCCTCCATGCAAATGCTGCGAAGCCAGCTGATCAAATGGTTGATTTATATCGCCATTATGGGGTTCTTGTTTTCGGGCATCGACAATTTCGCGCACCTTGGCGGATTCATCACTGGATTTGCATTGGGGAAGATCATGGCTGACCGTCCGCCTATGTCGCAGCAAGAGCGTACTCGCGCAGATCTATTGGGATGGACGACGGCGATAATCGTAGCGGCTAGTTTAGGCGCAGTGACCCTGCGATTGTTCCACTAGGCCGAAGTAAGCAGTTCGCTACTGACTGAGCGTCAGCCCCCCGCGTGCAGGCGTCGCGAAACTACGATGCTGTAATGCAGTCCTGAAATACATACGAACACCGCCACGCAATAGCCGCAAACGTCGCGCACGATTCCGAGCTCGTGATTGTTCCAAATAGCCAGCAGAAGGACCAAGAATATAAGCAGAAGCTCAAAAAACGTGGTCGCTTTCCCATAAATGCTGGGTGGCAAAGAAATGTAGCCTACGGTGATTAGAACGACAGCGCTAGCAACCAAGAGCGACACGTCCCTTCCGATTACGAGAATCGCGAGCCACCAGGTGATTTTCTTATGGAAAGCCAAGACTATATACGAAGAAGAAACCAGCAGTTTGTCCGCGATGGGATCCAGATAGGCGCCCAGCGGAGTTTTCTGATTTAAACCGCGCGCGAGTAAGCCATCCAAGCCATCGGTGAGGCCTGCGACTATAAGAATTGCCATGGCCCATCCGTATCTTTCGTAATGAATCGTGATGATAAAGACCGGCAGAAAGGCCAGACGCAGGAACGTGAGCTGATTGGGAACGGTGAGTATTCGGCTATTCATGAATTTGTCCGGCTATCGAAAGAATCTTGGTTCAGGCGAATTGTTCCAGGTAATCCGCCAGCGAGCGGCCCGTTTTTTTATGAAACATTTCGGCAAGCGAAGGAATCGAGCCGCGAGCTTCATCCAGAGCGATGCGCTCAATTCGCAGCATGGGGAAAAATAGAGTTGGTAGACCCATGCGGTCGCCGTCGGGATGCAAGACCTGGCTCACAAAATCGTCAAAAGAGCTGAGATCGATGCCGCGGATGGTAACGCCCGAGTTCGTGACGTCAACGAGTTCGCCCCACAGCTTTTCCTTGGGATTTTGCAGACTGATGACGACGATTGAATGCGGCTCCATTGCCTCTCCTGGATGTCCCCGTACCGCTATGTTATCCCAACCTGCGCCGCAGGCGGCTCGTAAATGACCGCAAGAGGTGTCTTTGGCAGCGAAGAGGTTAGCTCGTCATCACCTTTAGATCGGGAGCCAAGCGCAGAGACGGCTCGGTGACTTTTTGGATGGCCTCCGGCGAAACGCCGGGAGCAACTTCCCGCAAAACGAGACCTTGCGAAGTGATTTCGATGACCCCGAGTTCGGTGACGATCAGATTTACGACGCCGACTCCGGTTAGCGGGAGCGAGCATTTTTTTACAATTTTGGCCTCGCCGTCTTTTGTGGTGTGCTCCATGGCAATGATTACACGTTTTGCGCCGGCGACAAGGTCCATGGCGCCGCCCATGCCTTTCAGCATTTTCCCCGGGATGGCCCAGTTGGCGAGATTGCCTTTTTCGTCCACTTGCAACGCGCCCAGCACGGTTACGTTAACTCGGCCGCCGCGTATCATTCCGAAAGATTCTGCACTGGAGAAATAACAGCACCCGGGAATTTCGGTGATAGTTTCTTTGCCTGCGTTGATCAAGTCAGGATCTTCCTGTCCTTCGTAAGGATAAGGGCCGATGCCAAGCATTCCATTTTCGGATTGCAGAATCACCTCGACGCCAGGCGGCAGAAAGCTCGGAATCAATGTAGGGAGGCCGATGCCGAGATTCACGTAATAACCGTCGTGAAGTTCGCGGGCAACTCGGCGAGCGATGATTTCACGCTTGTCAATTTCTGCCGGCATTTTGCCTCCTAGCGTTTGCGGACGGTGCGACGCTCGATGCGCTTCACGTAACTCGACCCCTGAAAGATCGCATCCACAAAAATTCCAGGCGTGTGAATGCAATCCGGATCAAGTTTCCCCAAATCGACGATTTCTTCTACTTCGGCGATAGTGTAGTTCGCGGCTGTGGCCATGATTGCATTGTAATTTCGTGCGGTCTTGCGGAAGACAAGATTTCCCCAGCGGTCCCCTTTATACGCCTTGATGAACGCAAAATCACCGCGCAGCGAGGGCACCAAAATGTGCGGGCGGCCGTTAAAATCTCGCACTTCTTTTCCCTCCGCGGCCATCGTGCCGTACCCGGTGGGCGTGAAAAATGCGGGGATACCCGCACCGCCGCAACGGATGCGTTCCGCGAGGGTTCCCTGGGGATTCAATTCCACTTCGATTTCCTTTGTCATGGCGAGTTGCTCAAAGGTTTTATTTTCGCCAACGTAACTGGCGATCATTTTTTTCACTTGCTTGCTTTGAAGCAAAAGACCGATGCCGAAATCGTCGATCCCAGCGTTATTGGACACGAGCGTAAGATTTTTTGTGCCCTTTGTTCGCAACGCAGCAATCAGATTTTCAGGAATGCCGCAAAGTCCAAATCCACCCAGAAGAATGGTGGCTCCATCTTGAATACCAGCGATAGCGGCGTCAGCGCCGGCAACGCGCTTATCCATTCGGTCTCCTTAACGACATGTCACAGGGAACATCGGCAAAGAAGTTTACTGCAAAACAGATAAGAATTCTTGAAAGTCATTCGCCGGTGGGAATGTTGAGGCTGCTGGATCGCTGGCTGAGCCCTGCACGGGCTGCATTTTTCAAAGTGCGAACCCGAGCGCTGACAGCCGCAACTGCCGCGTCCACGGAAGCTGTGCCTTCCACTTCCGCCATTAGCGCGGAACCGACGACTGCCGCATCGGCAATGCCTCCGAGAACGCTCACATGGCTCGGAAGAGAAATGCCAAAGCCTACAGCAATCGGCAAAGCGGTTTGCTTTCTGATGCGCCGCACGAGTTGAGGCAGGCCCTCAGGCAAAGCTTCGCGCGCACCTGTTACGCCAGTGCGCGAAACAAGATACAAGAACCCAGTGGAGGCGTTTGCAATTCGTGCGAGACGTTGGTCAGTAGAAGTAGGAGCAGCAAGAAATATCGTGTCGAGCCCGTTGGCTTGCATCGTGGCGCGGTATTCGTCCGCTTCCTCGGGAGTAAGATCAGTGGCTAGGACTCCGTCAGCGCCAGCTTCGGCGGCGGATTCTGCAAATGTCCGCAGACCCATCTGCAGAATGGGATTGAAATAGCTGAAGAGGACGACTGGCACGTCAGTGTGTGCACGCAGGTTGCGAACGAGTCCGAGGACGCCAGCGAGAGTCGTTCCGGCCCGCAAGGCGCGTTCGCTGGCTCGTTGGATAACCGGACCGTCGGCTACTGGATCGCTGAAGGGGACGCCGAGTTCGATGATGTCAGCGCCGGCTTCCGCAGCGGCCAGGACGATTCGACCGCTGGCGTCGAGTGAAGGCTCGCCAGCCGTGATGTACGCGATTAGACCCAGTTCACCGGCATCTGCAAGAGCGCGAAATTTTCGCGAAATCCTACCCCTGCCCTTCACGACCGCAGAAGTTTCTTCGACTCCGTGGGAGGAACCAGAAAGGTTTGGCGTAGAGGGATTAGACATAGCGGGACAGGATTTCCATGTCTTTATCACCGCGACCGGAAAGATTCAGAATTACGATTTCATTTTTGTTCATTTTAGGAGCGCGGCGAATGAGTTCCGCCAGAGCATGGGCGGATTCAAGAGCGGGAATAATTCCTTCGATACGCGCCAATGTGCGCGCGGCTGCAACCGCGTCTTCGTCGGTTGCGGCTGTGTATTCAGCACGATGCTGTTCAGCCAGCCAGGCATGCTCGGGTCCCACAGCCGGATAATCGAGACCGGCCGATACGGAATGTGTCGTGGCGACTTGTCCATCGCTATTCTGCAACAAATAAGTGTAGGTGCCCTGAAGAACGCCGGGACGAGCGCCGTGAAAACCTTCGACCGCCGCGAGGCGTGCTGCATGTTCACCGAGGGACTTACCGTGGCCCCCAGCTTCCACACCCAGCATTTTTACATTGGAGTCACCGAGAAACGCATGGAAAAGTCCGATGGCATTTGATCCGCCGCCAACACAGGCAATCAGGTGATCGGGAAGGCGTCCTCCAGCGCGCAGAATTTGTTCGCGAGCTTCTTCTCCAATGACTTTCTGAAAATCGCGCACGATTTGGGGATAAGGATGCGCGCCGAGAACCGAACCAAGCAGGTAATGGGAGGTGCGGACGTTGGTGACCCAGTCGCGCATGGCTTCGTTGATTGCATCTTTGAGCGTGCGGCTGCCGGAATCGACGCCAGTGACTTCCGCGCCCAGCAATCGCATACGAAAAACATTAAGACGCTGGCGCTCCATGTCCTCGGTGCCCATATAAATGGTGCAAGTAAGTCCGAGGCGGGCGGCGACAGTCGCCGTCGCGACGCCATGTTGGCCTGCGCCGGTTTCCGCGATGATTCGCCTTTTCCCCATGCGTACGGCGAGAAGGCCTTGGCCCAGAGCGTTATTTATTTTGTGGGCGCCGGTGTGGAGAAGGTCTTCGCGCTTTAGGTAGATGCGAGGCCCGGCGAGCTTCTCGGTGAGGCGGGACGCAAATTGCAGTGGCGTCGGTCTGCCGGCAAAATTATGGAGCAGATCGTCGAGTTCTTTTTGGAAATTCGGGTCGGCGCGCGCTTCGGAATATGCGCGCTCGAGTTCTTCGAGGGGAGCAACCAGGGTTTCGGGAACATAGCGGCCACCATACGGACCAAAACGTCCTCGTGCGTCGGGCATCGCTTGCGGTGCCGTATTAGTCATTTGCTTTCTGCGCCGTGCGCACGGCTCGCATGAAATTGCTTACTGCCACCGGATTTTTCTTTCCGGGTTTTGCTTCCACGCCACTGCAAACATCAACAGCGTACGGCCTGGCGGAGCGAATAGCGTTGCCGACGTTGGCCGGTGATAGCCCGCCAGCTAGAAAAACATGGCCGGCGCGTTTGGCACGGCGCGCGATACCCCAACGAAAGGATTTTCCGCTGCCACCTCGTCGCCGACGATCGAAACCATCCAGCAAGAACGCGCTGACGTTCTTATAGGGAGCTAGCTCGGAGGCGGAAAATGATTCGCGTACCCGAATTGCTTTGATTACAGGCAATACTCGCTGGATTCGCGCGACAGTTGTCGGAGACTCTTCGCCGTGTAATTGAATATGACTTAAGCTGATTTGACGGGCAATCTTCAACATTGTGTCTTCTGTTTCGTTCACGAACACTCCCACTGCTTTAGCTTTTTTCGGCAAGCGCTGCATGATTCGCCGAGCTGTGCTCGGAGTCACATAGCGTGGGCTGCGTTTGTAAAAATTAAAGCCGATGAAAGTCGCTCCCGCCTCTATCGCCTGGCGAGCGTCCTTAAGATTTGTGATGCCGCATATTTTCACTTTCACCATAGGTTAGGCGCCTATCCGGCCAAATTATCCGCGTCGCGCGAGCCGATCAAATCAATTAGAGTTTGCGCCGGATCGTCCTGTTGCATCAGATGCTCTCCGATCAAGAAGGCATCGAATCCGGCATCTCGCAGGCGCGCGATATCCCCGCTTGTGCTTAACCCGGATTCGCTAACAGCTGTACATTCTTCGGGTATTGCGCGGATTAGATCGAATGAGGTCTTCAAATTCACAGTGAGATCCTGCAAGTCGCGATTGTTGACCCCGATTATGTTCGCGCCGGCAGCCAGAACGCAATCGAGCTCCTGGCGCGAATGCACTTCGACTAGAGGCTCCATCTTTAGCGAACGTCCGAGCGCAAGCAGTTCATCAAGCATTCCGCCTTGCAGTACAGCAGCGATGAGAAGAAAAGAATCGGCGCCTGCTGCACGCGCTTCCCACACTTGCCACGGATCGATGATAAAATCTTTGCGCAAGATCGGAATCTTGGTCACACGGTTGGCTTCTTTCAGATCCGCTAGTGAACCGGAAAAGAAATCCTCTTCCGTCAGCACCGAAAGCGCTGCGGCCCCAGCCTTTTCGAGACTTGCGGCAAGCGCCGCGGGGGCAAATTCTGTACGAATCAAACCGCGCGAAGGCGAAGCCTTTTTGAGCTCAGCAATCACGCGAATACCGGGAGAAGTAAGAGTGGATGCAAAATCACGTGGAGGGGCGACTTTTTTATCCACGGCAATTTTTAACGCGACTTCCGGAAGCACACGCTTGCGATGTGCAACCGACTCGCGGCGCGCTTCGACAATGCGGTCCAAAATGTTTTTGGGGCGTGCGCTAATTTCCATCGGCGAATTCATGCTAACTGGATGAGGCTGAATACACCTTCAGGTGAGCCCCGAAGGGAGAATCGCTGTGATTATGCTAGATGTGCGGCTTAAAGATGTCAATTTATAGGCGTTCGAGGACGCCGCGCGGACGCGATTTGAAATCAGGGAGCAGGAGGCTGAGCTTCGAGCAAAGGTTTGGTGAACTTTATTGGAATGCCAAAATTCGAGCCGCCAAAACCTTTTAGCACTGCGTAGGTGACGCCGATTACTTTCCCTTGTCGGTTAAAAAGGGGGCCGCCGGAGCCGCCTGAAGTGGTCTGCGCGTCGAAAACAATTTTGTCGGGAAGGATGTCGCCGATGTGTCCTTGTGTAATAAGAGGGCGAATCAAATTGCGTCGCGCCAGTTCGTCTAGAACTCCTGAAACATCCGTGCCACTGTGCGCGAGAATTTGTTGCGCGGTATCTTCATCGGTGCGTGCCAGAATTGCGGCGAGCCCGGTGGCATATCCCATCAAGATTATAGGCTGGCCGGTGACGGCGGCACCTTGTGCCCAATCGACAATCAGAACGGAACGCTTCAGGTCCTGCATATCCACCCGAATGGTGGCAAGATCGGTTTCCTTGGAAATCTGCTGAATCTCCGCGTGAAACGCACGCGGATCTCCAGGGAAATAGGCGCGAATCGTTGAAATTTCGGGCTGGAAACCCTGGTCGGTCAAAGCTTTCAATTCGTCATCTTTCCACCACGGTTCGGCCACATGGCGGTTAGTGACGAGGCGCCCATTAGGTCCGGCGATGAAACCGGTGCCGAAAACATCAAGCTTAACTTCGGGCCCGTGCCCCTCTAATGTAAGGATGGGATTGTTATCGCTGTCCTGCAGCGGCTCGCCTTGCTGATTGAGGCCGGCGTAGCGCAGGCGCTGACCATTGTTTTTATCCCGAAAGGCCACAGAGACATGCAATAAGCAAACACTCTGGACGTCGACAGGTATCAAGGTTTGCGCACCTTGGCCTTCTTTCTCGATGCGGGCGAGGCGAGCGTTGGTCTCCTCAAGCTGTTTCTGGAGCGTCGATAAATCCTCGGAAGGAGCGGTCGCCATTTTCGATTTCAAATCGGCAGCCTGTTTTTGCAGGTCGTCCTTCGAGGTTGCCGAGACCGCCGGCGTACTCTGTTGTGTACGCAGCTTGCGCGCCTCTGCGACCAAGCTTTGTTGGCGAAGAAGTCCACCTTCGAAACGAGCAATGATGGCATTTCCTTGTTTAGTTTCTTTTTGCGCGGTGCGAACAAGGAGGAAATAAATCCCCGCCATCACCACTGCGGTGGTCAGAATGCCGATGAGTCCAAGCTTGAGACTACGATCGAGGGTGACTGCATCGCTGGTCATTTTTTCGGTAACTGCGATAGCCTCGAACGCGGTGTGGGCAATTTGTTGGCCCTCTATGGCGATGTTCGCTGCGTCGCGCAATTCTTTCTGTTCCCGAAACGCGTGCACCTGCGTGCGGATGCGAGCAAGTAACTCGCCCGGATCGCACGGCTGTGAAATCGCGTCATCGGCGCCGAGATTTAATGCCTCGATACGCTGCTCGGCCGTCGAACCAACCAGCAGAATTACGCGAACCATTTCAGTGGCGGCTGAGCCGCGGATAGTAGCAATGATGTCGCGCGCCTTCGAACCGCTCAGGTCCGATGCCTGGCGACCATCCGCGTCGATCAAAAGGAGGGTTACTTCACTACCGTGAACCGCTTCCAGCGCTTCGGTAGCAGCAGCGAACGCCGCCACGTCATAGCCAGACGTATCCAACGTCGTCCGCAAATTCTCGCGTCTAGCCGAATCGTCCTCGACGATAACAATTTTTTCGCGCGTGATATTCATAGAACGATTTCAGAACCTTTGTGCAATCCTCTCATTGCAGAAAGAAATTAGGAAAGCACAAGAACTTGTAGCCGCGTTCCTCAATTAGAATAGACGCTTGCAAGAGTTTGAAGGGTTCAAACAAAATGTCGATGAATAATAATGTCGACGCACTGGACAAATTAAACCAAACCATCACTCGTTGCCGCAAGTGCCCGCGACTTGTCTGCTATCGGGAGAAAATTGCGTTTGAGAAAAGGCGAGCTTTCCTCGGCTGGGAGTACTGGGGCAAACCCGTTCCCGGTTTTGGCGATCCGCGGGCAAAATTGTTGATTTTGGGTTTGGCGCCGGCGGCTCACGGGGGAAACCGGACTGGGCGGGTTTTTACCGGCGACCGATCGGGTGATTTTCTCTATAAGGCGCTTTATGAAACGGGTTTTGCTAATCAACCGACTTCCACGCATCGCGGTGACGGTCTTAAGTTAAAGAAGGCATACATTGCAGCGGCGGTGCGATGCGCGCCTCCCGCAAACAAACCGCTGCCGTCGGAGCTGGCGAATTGCTTGCCGTACTTTGAACGTGAGCTGGAATTGTTGCGCCCTCGCGCCCTACTCGCGTTGGGAAGCATTGCGATGCGGACTTACTTGGGCGTGCTGAAGAGGCAACGTCTGATCAAGGGATTCGCAGCATATCGATTTCGCCATGGCGCCAGCTACGAGTTACCTGATGGGTTGCCGCGCCTATTCGTTTCATTTCATCCGAGCCAGCAAAATACGTTCACCGGCAAACTTACGGAGCCAATGATGGTGGACGTCCTGCTCGCAATCCGGAAATTTCTTGGCAGCAAGTGAACGGTTTCGGCGGTCTCCGGGCGCGCCTGTTTGACAGGGCGCTGTAGGCCTTGTTAGCCTCGCGAGAACACCGTGCTCCTCGCCACCTCATGAAAGCGCCCACTGATCGAGACGTCGCGCGTGACCTTGTCATTGAATTCCGGAATGCCGGTTACCGTTTGTCTAACGGGCAAGACATTCTGCACAACCTTAGCTTGACAGTTAGTTGCGGCGAAACACTAGCGTTGTTAGGGCGAAGCGGAGCCGGAAAGACCACGGCGCTGAAGCTAGTCAATCGCATGCTCGATCCAACCGACGGTCAGGTGCTGGTCGAAAACAAACCAACGACAAGTTGGAATGCTATCGCGCTACGCCGGCACATCGGCTACGTGATACAGGACGTCGGACTATTTCCGCATTTCACCATCGAGGAGAACGTTTCGCTGGTGCCTCGGCTGGAGCGATGGCCAGCAGAACGCACCCAGGCGCGTGTAAAGGAGTTGCTCGATCTTGTCGATTTGGATTTCGATAAATTCGCGAAACGGCATCCGCACGAGCTTTCGGGCGGACAGCGCCAGCGAGTTGGCATCGTGCGGGCATTGGCGGCGGATCCACCGATTTTGCTGATGGACGAGCCTTTCGGCGCGCTGGATCCGCTTACTCGCGGCGACGTGCAAAAGGAATTTCAGAGATTGCAAGAACGGCTTGGAAAAACAATCGTAATGGTCACTCATGATGTCGGCGAGTCTCTTTTGCTGGCTTCGCGCATTGCGTTGCTGGAAGAAGGCAAACTCACTGGAGTTTATTCGCCGCCGGAGTTTCTAGCCGCGAAAGAGCCTGTGGCAGCGGCCTACGTTGCAAACTTCCGAATGTATGAAGAAGCTGGGAGGGCGAATGAACATTCTTGATTTCTTTGCTCGTCATCAGCGCGAAATTCTGCAGGCGACGCTTGAGCATGTATGGCTGGTTGCCATGTCGATGCTGCTGGCCGTAGCTATCGGCGTTCCGCTGGGAATCATTGTCACGCGCCAACCGTGGCTTTCAAAGCCGATTCTTGGCGGAGCCAATATTGCCGAAACGATTCCGAGCCTGGCACTGTTCGGATTTCTTTTGCCTGTTCCATGGTTGGGAGAGCGTGCCGACCGGCTGGTGATTGTCGCGTTGACGCTGTACGCATTGCTCCCAATTATTCGCAATACGTCCACGGGGATTGAAAGCATTAACGCCGCAGTTCGAGAAGCCGCGCGCGGAATGGGAATGACTGAAAATCAAATTCTCTGGCAGGTCGAATTGCGCCTCGCGATGCCAACGATTCTTGCGGGCGTGCGCGTTGCCACTGTGTTGACCATTGGGATCGCGACTATTGCAGCGGCAGTTGGCGCCGGTGGACTTGGTGAATTTATTTTTCGCGGTTTGGCGATGGTGAATAACCAGTTGATTTTGGCAGGCGCGATTCCTGCAGCGGCTCTTGCGCTGCTGGCCGATTTCATATTGAGTTTGTTAGAGCGGCGTCTGCGGCCTGCGCGTCAATGAGCAGGTGGCTCACTTCGTGCGCACTCTGTCTAATTGTTCTGTTAGCAGCATGCAGTATTGAGCGGCACGATATCGTCATCGGCTCAAAGAACTTTTCCGAACAAGCGCTGTTGGCGGAAATTCTTGCCCAGCATCTTGAAAATAAGCTGCATCAACCAGTCATCAGGCGTTTCTATCTGGCGGGTTCCTACATTTGCCAACAGGCTTTGCTCGCGGGCCGCATCGACGCCTACGTGGAGTACACCGGGACAGCTCTAACCGCGATTCTGCACGATCCCATTCAAAGGGACCCTTCAGCAGTGTTCCAGAGGGTGAAAAGCGAGTATCGACAGCGATTTGGTATGGAGGTAATGCCCTCACTCGGTTTCAACAACACATTTGCGATTGTTGTCCGCGGCGAAGACGCGCGCCGATTGAATTTGAAAACTATTGACGATGCCGCGCGCTACACCCTCCCATGGCGTGCTGGATTTGGTTACGAATTTATGGAACGGCCGGATGGCTACGCCGGATTGGCAAAGGTGTACGGCCTCAAATTCGATGCGCCACCGCGAATTCTCGATCTAGGCTTGCTCTATCGCGCGTTGCTAAGCGATCAGGTGGACATCGTCGCAGGGAATTCCACAGATGGGTTGATTGCAGCACGCGACTTGGTGATTCTGGAAGACGATAAACATTATTTTCCTCCCTACGAGGCGGTGCCCATTGTAAGACCGGATTCCCTAAATCGCTTTCCTGGCATGAACGCGGCGATAGAAGAGTTGGCTGGAAAAATATCTGATGCGGAAATACGGAGAATGAATTATGCGGTGGACGGCGAGCGTCGCGATATAGCCGAAGTGGCCCGCGAATTTCTGAAGTCCAAAGGTTTAGATTAAAACGGATAATTCAACGGGACTCTTCGCCTTCTTGCAAAGCTTTGAAATGAGCTTCAAGAGCGGCGCAATACTGATGTTCAGCTTCCAGCTCTGCCTGCAGCTTCTTAACGAAAAGTTCGAGGCGACGAATCTCGTTACGCAATTTCTGCATTTCCCAAGACGATTGGGCCGGAGGCCGGGACGCTGCTGTCTCTGCAGAAGTTTGGGTTCTTCCCGAGGAAGCGAATGCGGGAGATGGCGGCGCGAACGATGGTGCAGCGGGAGCTGCTACTAAAGTCTGCGCCGCACGCGGCTGCGCTACAGGTCCGGCAACCTGGGGTCGAGTTGTTTCTCCAGTTCGAGGAGCATCAGGATTAAACAAACCGTTCAAGGATGATGCGGGCTGAGTTGCGGTTCTATCTGGGTCATTACCTATGACGACGCGCGTGGTGCCGGGAACGCCTGGATTCAACAAACTTTTGACACGGGCGACCAGATCCTGCGGCTGAAACGGCTTACGTATCAATTCATCGGCTTTCACCGCGGTCGCGCGCTCTGCCACGGACTGGTTCACGACTCCCGACATCAATATCACCGGTGTTTTCGCGAACCGATAATGTTGTTTGACGTAGTCGCAAACTTCGTAGCCATCTTTGTCCGGCATGATCACGTCGGTGATAACGGCGTCCGGAGCAACTTTATTGAACTGTTCAATTGCCGAAGCAGCGTCGGCACAAGTGATAACCTGGATATTTTCTTTTCGAAAGGCGATCTTGATTACTTCGCGCATGGTCGCGCTATCGTCTATGAAGTAGACCGTTGGGACGCGCGCTGTTATAGGATTGTTTGATTCACTCATGGGAGTTTGTTCTCCACTTCGTTACGTTCGGCTTCGTCAAATTCCCGCATGGCGTCGAGCAACAAATCGGTCGCTGAGCGGAGAACCGTTCGTTGTGTAGCTGCTGCTCCGTACACGAACTTGTAGACACCTTTCGTAGCGCTCTGGCAAGTTTTCACGATTTCCGTTACGGCTTCATCGCCAAAAAGCGCGCCGCACTCGGCGTGATGAATTTCGCCGGCTTCAAAAAAAATTATCCCGTCAGTTTCGCAGGCATTGACGTGCAACGCGCCCGTTTGACGCGCTTGCCCGAGCATCTGAATTACTCCCGGCAGGTCAAGATGCGAAAGGCTGCCGCTCAAATCAGTGTCGGCAGTGGCAAGCATTTGCGTAGGTTGAAAACCTTCCTGACGGCTTAGCAGAAAACTTCGTACGTGTGCGGCGATATCGGAAGGAGACTGGCGGCGGTCGACGAAATCGTCGCAGCCCGCGCGGAAAGCTTCGAGCAGCGCCTGATCTCCACCGCCGCCTATGGCGATGAGCGGGATATTAGCGGTCTTGGCATCCGCTCGCAGAACCGGCGCCATTTCCAGCGCTCCCATTTCGCGCAAATTCGTTGCGCACAGAATCGCGGTGGGAGCATTCCATTCGAGCATGGTGAGCGCATAGGAAGCTTGCGTACTGAGAACCACTTCGAAGCTCTGCTGCTGCAAAGCTTCCGTCAAACGCTTTGAGAAATACACGTTGCTATCGATCAGTAGGATGCGCGGAAGATTCGCGAGGGTGCTCATGAATTGAGCTCCGCTTCACGGGATTCAAAAGCCACTAGTCTATCCAGGTCCAGCACCTCGATACTCTCGCCGCCGTGCATCAATCTGTTCGAAACATATGCCGGGCTGGTAACTTGCACAGTGTCCGCAGTCACAAGTTCGGAATCGCCGTTCACTGGAATCGCCGCAGGTTCGCAGGCGGATCCGAAATGTCGGACCGCAACCAAATAAAATTGGTGCGTAGGAGAGCCCTTGCCGGTCAACAAAGAGCAAACGTCGTACACCGGAACGAGCCGGCCGCGTCTTACGATAACCCCCGATACCAACGGCGAGTTGTGCGGAAATTGATGTAAACGAACTGGCGGAGCCAATTCGGAAACCTCGGATGCGGGCAAGGCAAATCGGCGATCCCCGATTTGAATCAGCACATAGGATCTTGCGTTTTCTGTGTCAGTGCCGCTCATATTTGTACCGCCCGCTCCAAATTATGGCGCGAGGCTTCCGCCGCGGCGCCGTCCAGCCGCTCAAATTCCTGCGAGGTTAAAAATCCCAGCGGGCTTACAACTGGAATGACCTGATCGTCCAGACAAGCGAGTCCCCGATACCATTGCCGCTCTGTGCCAACAAAAGCTCGTGGCAAAGCATGAAGGCCAGAAAGTTCCGCCATGCGCTCGATTTTGTCCACCAAGACGGCTACACGAATTTGCCGCAGCATCAAAACTAATGTGGGACGCACCACCCGCAAGCCGAAATGCGTGCACGCGTTCACTACGTAGTAGGTCCGGTGTCCGCGTTCGATGGTGTGGCGCACTTTCGGAATTTCCTGCTGCTCAATTTCCAATGCAGCGCCCAAACTATCCGTGCTACGGATTTCCTGCACGGAATCCGCGGCGATGGCAAAAAGCTGATTCGACACGTTGAACAGAATCACCGCTTCCGGCTTGCGAGCTTTTCGCGCTTTGACCGCGTCGTGAGCTGCGATTTTCATTGCGCTCCCACCGGCATAAGCTTGGCGAACTTGACGACGCGTCTTTCGATGGCCGCGCCAATCTCATTGAGGTCAACGACCTCGTCCACAGCGCCCGTTTTGATGGCCTCCGCGGGCATGCCAAAGATCACCGAAGATGCTTCGTCCTGCGCGATCACATAGCCTCCGTTCGCTTTTATGGACTTCACACCCTTGGCTGCATCGTTGCCCATGCCCGTCAGCACAACTGCGATGGCTAACGTTCGCGAGTATGTGGCAACGGTTTCAAGCGCGGCATTCGCGCACGGAAGATATCCTTCAATCCTGAGTCCTGGGTCGAGCATGATTTTGCCGGTTGGTGATACGCGCAAATGATGTGAGCCGGGACACAAATAAATCATGCCGGGTTGTACCAGCTCGTTGGCTTCCGCTTCTTTCACTTGTAATTTAGAAATCTCGGCAAGCTGCAACGTGAATTGCTTCGTAAACGCTGCAGGCATATGCAGCACCAAAAGGACCGCCGCCGAAAAATCCCTGGGCAGCGTCGCAACCACGCGCATCACTGCCGCGGGTCCACCCGTGGAGGCCGCGATAACTACGATCGGAAACTTTGCCCCATTCTGTGAAGCCGGGGCGGGCGCATTCGCACGAGGTTTTCCGTTTGCCGTCACCGGTGCGGGGGTTGGCGTAGCTTTGGCCCGGGTAGCAGTACGCACCACGCGAACTTTTGCGGCCATTTTTAGTTTGCGAGTGAGTTCATCGCGTACGCTCCGCATATCCAAATCAATCCCGCTCGAAGGCTTGGGAACAAAGTCAATCGCTCCCAGCTCAAGGGCACGCAGCGTGCCGGAAGCGCCTTCACGCGATTCAGAACTTACAATCACGATGGGCCGCGGGTGTTGCGACATGATCATTTCAGTAGCTTGCAAGCCGTCCACGTGCGGCATGTTAATGTCCATAGTGATTACGTCGGGACGCAGCGATTCGGCGAGAGCGACAGCGTCGCGACCGTCACGCGCTTGACCGGCGACCTCAAGCAGAGGATCAGCGTTGATGATCTCCTGAAGCACTTTGCACATAAAAGCGGAGTCATCCACTATGAGCACTCGAATTTTCTTCTCGGTCGGCATGGTCGGCATCGTCATATCAATCCTGCTGCACCGGCACTCGCAATCCCGGTCGGTTGTTCGGCGCAACCGGATCAACCAGACTCTCGACGGTTGAAATTAGTTGGTCTTCCTGCACTGGTTTAGTCAAAAATGCGGAGGCGCCCTCTTTCATGGCGCGGTCTCGATGTTTTGCGCCAGCGCGCGAAGTAACCACCAGAACCGGAATCCGCGCCGTCATGGGATCCTGCCGGAGATGCGCCAACAATTCATATCCATTCATGCGCGGCATTTCGAGATCGGTGATTACCAAGTGGCAGCCCACTTCCGCGATGATTTCCGAAGCTTCAAGACCATCCGAGGCAAGTCTTACGCGATAACCCGCCTTTTCGAGCATGCGTCCCACAAATTTTCTGACGCTGATGGAATCGTCGGCGACGACCACAACACGGTCGCTTTCCACCGGGTCCACCGCTTCGGCGGGAATGTTTCCGGCGGCCACTGCTTCCGCGCCGGGCGCGAATACTCGCGCGGCAGGCGAAGAGGAAGGCAACGCGTGGCGTTCCGCCGTATCGTTGGAAACCAGCCGGTTCAAATCAATCAGCAAAATCAAGCTTCCATCCGGCGCAATTGTTGTGCCAGGGAAAAGCTTCACGCGTCGTAGGTAATTGCCCAGATTCTTGATAACGATTTCGTCTTTACCGAGCACTTCTTCCACGACCACGCCAACCTGCTTCCCAGCTACCTTTACAATGACCACGTGGAAATAGCCGTTGATCGGCTCGAGCGGCGGGAGAGCCAGCTGTAGATCGAGGCGGACGACTTCTGTGATCACGTCGCGCACGCGAGTGAGAAGCTTTCCGCCAACATCTTCTATTTCGGTCGGCTTCAAGCGGCGAATTTCTTCCACCACCGCGAGTGGCAGCGCAAACACGGCACTGCCGCAACGCACAAACAAGGCCTGCGAGATAATTAAAGTCAACGGTACCTTGACCGTGAAGCAGGCGCCGCGGCCTAGCTCGGAGCGCACTTCGATTTCACCGTTCAGTGCGTGGACGTTCGCTCGCACGACATCCAGACCAACTCCGCGTCCCGCAAGCTCGGTCATTGAGGAAGCAGTCGTAAATCCTGGCCGGAAGAGGAATTCGCGCAACTCCCGTTCGCTGAGCTCGGCGGCGGCCAGCGGCGAAAGCGTGCCGGACTCCATTACATGACGGCGAACATTTTCGTAATCGATGCCGCGACCGTCGTCTTCCACTTCGATGAAAATGTGGTTGCCGCGGTGGTATGCGCGTACTTCCACGTGACCTTTTTCAGATTTGCCGGCATGTTGCCGTGCCGTGGGGCTTTCGAGCCCATGCGCGACTGCATTGCGCACGAGGTGAATCAGCGGATCGGAAATGTGCTGGATGATATTGTTGTCGAGCTCGGTTTCGGCGCCTTCGAGCAGAAGTTCCACGGGCTTGCCCGCGGCCTTGGATGCATCTCTTACCGTGCGCGAGAGGCGCGTGTACAAGTTGCCGATCGGCACCATGCGCGCAGCCGTGATTTCGTCCTGCAGGTGGTGCGCCAATTTCGTGAATTCATCGATGTCTGAATCCACGCGACCCATGAAGCCTTCGAGCTGCGCAAGCACCTCTGTGATGTCCGCGGATATTTCAGTCAACGAGCGCGACAAGATATTGAAATCGTCATAGCGATCCATTTCCAGGTCGCTGAATTCGGCCCAGTCTTCCCCCATCACCGCCGGCATATTTGAAAAATGTCCGCGGAAAGTATCTTTTTGCGGGGGCTGGCTTCCCGGCATCAATGTCGTGCGAATGCGATTGAATTCGTGCTTTTCCTGAAAATCTCCAACTTTTCCGGAGAGCCGGCTCTTCGAAAAATTTAATATTTCGACGAGCTTGCCGAGTTCCGATAAACGCCCGAGCATGCGCGTTCGATTTATAACAAGTTCTCCCACCGCGTTCATCATTCGGTCGAGGCGCTCGAGAGAAATGCGTACCGATTTAGTTTGAGGTAGGACTTGTGGCGCGGCGGACGGGGCTACACTTCCTGCAGGTTCCGCGACGGATTCTTTGCGCCGTTCCTCGGAGCCGGCAGCCGCGCGGCTGGGTTCCGCTGTTTCTTGATTTCCTTCTTCAGGCGCCAGCTCTTCGATCCTGGCAAGCAGAGGATCGACAGCTCCGCGCAGCTCCGCATCGCTCTCCCATTGCCGGTGAAGGAATTTTTTCAGCACGTCTACCGATTGCAGACAAATATCGATGATGTCTGCGTTCGGTCGCAGATGGCCGTCGCGCAATTCGCCGATTAAATCTTCCACGCGATGCGCGACTGCGGATAGACGATGTAGGCCCACTTGAGCCGCCGAGCCTTTCACCGTGTGCATGGCGCGGAACAGGCGGTTAATATCTTCGGCCTTTGAATTCGCCTCCAGCATAAGCAGGCACTCGGTCACCACCTGCAGATGCTCTTCAGCCTCAGGGATGAAAAATTCCAGCACTTCATCGGGAACGTCGCCGTCCTTAGGCAATTTATCGGTGTAGGAGATTGCGGGCGCGGCTTCCGGTGAATCGTAGTCCATCCTCGGAATAGAGTCTTCCGCGTTTGAAGCGTATTCGTTCTCCGAGGCTGCTGCCCCCTCTGAGGGCGCTGCAGGAAACGCGAAGGAATATCGTTGCTTGAACGCGGCGATGTCCTCCGCCGTTTCGGCGCCGCTCGAGCTGATTTGCAGCAAATCGAATTCGAGCACGGAGATTGCATCAGAGATAAACTCGGTCAGCGGTCCGTGCATGTCCGCAGTCAACGTCGCGTTCATGGCGTAGTGAAAGATGTGAGCCATTTTTGCGGCGACTTCCGAGAACTGGGGAAATCCGTAGCTCGCTGAAGTTCCCGCAAGCGTGTGGGCCGCGATGTAAAGTTTTTCGAGATCTTCGGGCTTGGTTTGTGGTTCCTGCAACATTCCGGAATACTCGCGCAAGTACTGAAGATGCTCGGAAGCTTCCTGAAGGAAGAGTTCCACGGATTCGTGGTTCGGCACGGTCACGGACGTTCCTCCGCAACAGCCGGTGTTCGCGCTGCGTTAACGGAAACAGGCTTGCGGTAGATCAGGCAATCACCAGCCACGATAGATTCAAAATTCATTCCCACGTTCGATAGCGTCTCCGAATGGCCCAAAAGAAAATATCCGCCGGGCTCCAGAGCATCGTAAAAACGCCGCAAAATCGCCAGCCGTCTTTGCGCCGAGAAATACATGAGCACGTTCATGCAAGAAATGCAGTCGAACTTGCCAAAGTAAACAGGCTCGGCAAGGTTCATTTGTACGAATGAAATCATTTTTCGGATGCGCGGCTTCACGTGATATCCGTGTTTGGTCTCTGAAAAATACGTTTCCACCTGGCCAAGCGAAACATCTTGCAAGCTGCGCCTGGCGTAAACCCCGCGTTCAGCTTGTCCTAATGCTCGACTGCTGATATCCGTGGCCAGAACCTCAATCTCCCAGGCTTCCGCAAATTTCAAGGCATCGGACAATGTGATCGCAATCGAATAAGGTTCTTCCCCTGTCGAGCATCCGGCGCTCCATATCCGGAGCGTCCGCGGGTTCTTCCAAAATTTTCTTTCCTGGATTTCCGGGAGAATCCTTTTCTTCAGCGCTTCGTAAACTGCGGGATAGCGGAAGAACGAAGTCTCCTGTGTGAGCAACTGCTCCAGCAACGCATCATATTCACCGCCCGAAGCGCGCACAACGCGCAACAGTTCCGTCCCGCTGGCGATCTGTTTCGCATCCAGATACTCGCGGATACGAGTTGAGAAAAAACGCTCGCGCGAAGAATCCAGCAAAATCGCAGAGCGCTGCTCAATTAACGCGCGCATTTCCCCGAGCTCGGTCTCGGTGAGTTGTGCAGCGCTGAAATGTTGCATCATTTTCGGCACGCTTGTTTGGCCCGGCTCTTCTCGTTCCTCTATGCCACTACGAACGGTGCGCTCCTACCGGCGCGGCTGGCCGCGATTCCTCGGCAGCCGGCGTTTCCGTAGGCCGTCCCGATTGCGAGCGAAATTGCGCGAGCGCCTCATTGAGTTGTTCTGAGAGTTTCACCATGTTGCCCACGGTAGAGGCGGTTTGACGCGCACCCTGCGTGGTCTGCCGCGTAATTCCGGAAATGATCTGCATGGCGTTTGCTACGCCTTCCGTGCCGCGTACTTGCTGTTTAGAGGCGAGCGAAATTTCCTGGACCAACTCGGCGGACTGGCGCACCACGCTCGAAATTGCTTCGAGAGCTTTTCCGGCTTGATCTGCCAGGCCTGCTCCGACTTCCACTTCGCGCGTGCCTTCTTCCATCACGACGACGGCTTCGTTGGTCTCCGCCTGGATGGCCTTGATCAAGGCCGCGATGTCTTTCGTAGCGCTGCGTGAGTGTTCAGCCAATTTGCGAACTTCGTCGGCGACCACAGCGAAACCTCGGCCAGCCTCCCCGGCGCGGGCCGCTTCGATGGCTGCGTTAAGCGCCAGCAAGTTGGTCTGCTCCGTGATGTCGTTAATCACGTTAATAATTTCAGAAATTTCCAGCGAACGATCGCCGAGTGACTTGATTTTCTTTGCAGTCGCCTGCACGGAAGCGCGAATCCGCTGCATACCTTCCAGGGTGTCGCGAACCGCGCGATTGCCTTGCTCCGCGGCATCGAGAGCGCGCCGAGCTGCTTCGGCGCTGGCTTCCGCGTTGTTCGAAACCTGTTTCATCGAGACCGTCAATTCTTCGACAGCCGATGAAGTATTGGTGATTTCCTGGTCCTGTTGCGTTGCGCCCGCCGTCATATCGTCTGCAGCTTCCAGAATCTGGTTCGCGCTGGTGCTCACATCAACGGCGGCTTTGCGCACGCGTTCGAGAACCTTGGTGAAGTTGTCGAGCATAAAGTTCACGGAGTCCACAACGTTTCCGAGAGCGTCGTTGCTCACCTTGCCGCGAATATTCAGATCGCCTCGCGCCACTTGGCTGATGGTGTTGAGCAAATCGGTGATGCTGCGTTGGAGCGAGTCTTGCGCCTGCTGGTTCGTTACCGCATGAGCGACCTTGGCAGCGCTGCGATTGAAATTCTCGGCGATAAATCCGAACTCATCGCTCGAGCCGACCTCCACGCGCGCACGTACGTCGCCAGCCACCAATCGTTCCGAGAATGTAGCGATCTCCGCAACGGGCGTGAGCACACGTTTGCTTAGCACGTAGATGAGCGAAATGGCCGCCACAATCGCGAGTACAGCCGCGCCGACCAGCGCGCCGTTGCTGCCGCCCGGAAACGAGGTAGCGTCAGTCCCCGCGACAGCGTGCGAGCCGGCGTAGTACGCCATCCCCAGCACGCCAAAGAGCGCGGCACCGATCCAGAAGACCAGCAACCAAATCGTGGAACTCAAACGAGATTTCATGACTTCCTCCAAAGAGCTTGTTTACCGCGCGATCCGCAGAACGGATCGCAAACAGTGGTCCACCCACAAAATGAGCCCGTTCCCATACTTTAGAAAAATGATCAGTGCGTTCATCAAATCACCGGAACCGCAAAAACGTCGGTCAGGCGCCGGAGGTCTACCACCAGCGCAAGGCGATCGTCGTGGCGCAACATACCGCGGCAATGCGGCACTTCCGCGGGCGCCTGATCAAGCAATGATTCTTCTGTCGCCGAATACGTGCCGATCACTTCATCGGCGGCAATTCCCAACCGTAAGTCCCCGCTTTGCGAACCGCCCTTCAACGCAGCCACCACAACGTGTTTCGGAAGCATTCCGGGACGCCGGCCCTCCGTAAACGCGATATCCACCAGCGGAACAATTGTTCCGCGCAAATTGAAAACTCCCATTAGAAACGCCGGCGCGAGTGGGACGCGCGTTACGATCGGCCAATCCACCACTTCCTCTACTTCGAGCACAGAAAAACAAAAACGTTCGCGCCCAGCGCGAAACACGCAATACTGCCGCTCCGGCAAACGCTCTTCAGAGAACGAATCGTTCTCCAGAAACTCGCCGCCGCCGAGCTCGGCGTGCAGCAGCGTTGTGTTCTCGTGTTCCCTCGACATCAAGCAAGCCTCTTGATTTCGTTGAGCAGCTCATCCGGCGTAAACGGCTTGGCCACGTAGCCATTGGCGCCCTGTTGCTCGCCCCAGTAGCGGTCGCTTGGCGCCGTTTTCGAAGTCACCAGGATTACCGGGATCTGCGCATACGATTGGTGACTCTTTAAATCGCGACAAGCTTGAAAGCCATTTCGTTTCGGCATCACTACATCCAGCAAAATTACGTTGGGGCGCTCTTCGTCAATCGCCTCTTCAATCTTTGTGGGATCGGAAATTCCGATGGAGTAAAAGCCACCTTCCTGCAGCATGTTTTGCATCAGCCGAATTTCGGCTTGCGAGTCGTCCACTACCAGAATTTTCTTCAACATGCCTCCGCCTCCAGACTCGAGCCCCGAGAAAGAATTGCAACTAAAGAGCCACCTTTGGCCTGAAATTCTCGGAATGCGAAGATGTAGCCAAAGCCTTTCATTGCCGGGCCTTGCAGGCCACGTGCGGTTCGCTCACGAGCCATGTACCAGGCGATGAGAAACCGTTTCCGTATCAGCTTGAGACTCTTTCTCACCGGCCCGCATTTCGGCGGCGAGCGATGAGAATCGCTGCATAATCTCGTGTAAGCGCAAGGCCATGGTGTGTACCGTGCGTATTTGGTTGAGACATTCGCCCCTCACCTGCTCCGGTTCCAGCAGCAATAGATCCGCGTTCCCCAGGATCGAGGTCAGCGCATTGTTTACGCTCGGCCGCACTTCGAGCATGTAACGTCCTAGTGTGGCTTGGGCTTGGCTTTCAATCGCGAGACGCTCTGCGCGCTGTGCCCTAGTCACTGCTTGCGCGCGGCGTAATGCTTCGGAAGCCACCAGAATTAGCGTTGAGACCCAACCGTCCTGTCGCGGAATGATTTGCAAATGCGGATAGTCGGATTGCAATGGCGCAATATCTTTCTCCTCATCACAAACACAAACGCATGTGACATTTGGCACCGAATGCAAAGTAGTCAGGATTTCGGAAATCTTACGGTCGCGAACAGGCCCTATAATTACCAGGTCGTATCCGGTTGCAGTCGAACCCGGCCAGACATTGCTGGTAACCAGGGTAACTTCCGGAACGTAGCGCTCAGCCTGCCAACGTGCCGCTATCGACCGAGCAAATTCCGTATCGTCCGAGACAATCAGGACGCTGGCGTGATTCAAAGGGTCCCCCGTCCGTCTTGAGCTTTACGGCTGAAGCTTTTCTGCTTCCTCGATGAATGAAAGAAGCCGTTTCGTGCTGATACCGAGATTCACCGCCGCTTCAGTATTTTTCGCGCGCTTGGCTTGCTCCACGCGTCCCTGGAAATAAGAAACCTCCGTTCGCGCCAGCACCAACGCGGAAGCGAGCGGTTTCAAATCTCCGGAACGTTTTCGTTGATCGATTGCCAGACCGAGCAACGCTCGTGCTACCACGGCGCGTCGCAAGTCTTCCGCTTCCTGTCCGCCATCCGCCACGAATGCGCCCACCTCCCACGACGAAAGCAACACTTTCGTATCCTGCAAAACAACGGTGGACATCGAACGTCCGCGCGAAGGCGGCGCAGCAATCAGTTGTTCCCAGATTCCTTCGAGACACTTTTCCATTTCTGCCGTGCTGGTGGGAGCGGCAGGACCATCATTTCCGGAACTTGGAGCTTGAGCCGCTGCTGGTGGAATGCTTGGGGGTGTCTTCGCAGGGTGGCTCGCAACACTGTTGGCGTCTGTATTTTTCGGCCCCGGAGAGTTCGCTGGTGAAACTTGAACTGCCGCCGGCGCAGGTGTACTCGAAATTGCCGGCTCCTCTTGGTCTTGGTGGTCAAGCGGCGTCACAGCGGAGTTACCAACATCGTCAGGAAGGTGTACGCAAGTTGGCCCACCCTGCGCGGTCCCCAGGGCCTCTTCCAAATCAGCGCGCAATGCAAGCAATTGCTCGAACGCGCGCCTCACCGAATTAGCCGTATAGTCCTTATGAAAAGGCTGGCGCCAGTTTTCGTAGTAATAGCGCAACTGAATGGTCGGTTCGGCGGCCGAGAGGCCCGCACGCCGGCAATCCACCGTTTTCACGCCCAAGGAATCGAGCCTCTCGATGGAGTGGTGCACAGCGTCCAGGTCGGCATGCAACAGCCGAATGAAGGCCCGGCGTAGCAGAAAATTGAATCGGCAGAAAGTGACTAGCGCCGCGGGATCGTAAAATAAAGGCCCAGCAGATTCCTTCACCAATCTCCCTTGTTCCAACAGGCCGTGTTCCATCAAGTCCCGCAAACTTTGGCATTGCGAGATTTTTTCCAGAATCTGATCTAGCGGGGCACACCATTCAAGCGGCGCAAGATCCACCTCGCCTAATACCGGTTGCAGGACCTGCGCGGTGTCGCCGAGACCGATGTCTTTGCGATAAAGCTCTTCAGGCGCGCACAACGCGAAATACTGCACCAGAAGCAAATCGATCTTGTCGCGGTCGGCGCCTGTTTTTTCCTGTTTCCTCAACTGCCGCTGCAAAAACGCCCGCAGTCCGTCTTCACTCGCATTCAGGACTTCCGGCGGGAGCTGGCGAATTTGAAACGCGCGAAGCTTCTCGTCAATGGTGTCGAACCATTTCAAGCCCGCGTCAAACACATCGCGCGTGGGGCGCAACGGCGGCATTTCCCCAGCGGGGTACGGAAGCGGCGCGAGGTTGAATTGTGTGGCAAGAGCGGCGTACAGCGGATAAGCGAGCCGCGCTTCGGTCCATTGCGATGCAAAATCGGAAGGACCTGTGGTTTTTTTCGAGTTTGAAACATTCATATTTGTTGTCATGGTTTGATAATCCAATTGTCGATGCTTCCGACGAATCGAGCTGCAACTGCTTTACGCCCGTTGTGATATCTCACAGCCACTACCGTTGCGCACGCATCCAGCGAACCATCCGAATTCAACAACTGCACGCGATCCTCGAACTCCAATGGCAACTTTGAAGAAAACAAGACCTCGTTCGCGGTACCAAATTCGATTACCGTTTTCTCCTGCAATCGCTGCCGGCCGGATCCCAGAGTCAGTACTCGCACCGGTATTCGCATGGGCGAAGCTCCGGGAAAAAGTCGAGCCAATTTTTCAGCACACGTCTGTTCTTGCGAGATCCCCTCTAATTCCGCTTCACTCAGCACGCGTCCCCCGATCTTCTGACCTCGATGTCCGAAATCAATTTCAATGCTCTGGGAGTTCGTGCGAGCAGAGCGGTACGGTACAAAGAAGAGCGTAAAACTCCCCGCGATGGGAATGCACACTAACAGCCAAAGATTGATGAGCGGGTAGAATATTAAGTGGTTTTATTTCAGGTCATTGCGGGGTGAAGAGAAGGGCTCTTGTCTCGCGACGTCTCACTGTGCGACGGAGTGTCTCACGTAGCGCGGTGATTAGAGCTCACGCGCGTCTGGTGAGACCCCATTTACAATCGCGTCACGACGCCATTCGCACGTGGTCTTTATGGGTTGGCCGCAGCGGAATATTGTAAAGCTTCAGTTTGCGATAAAGCGTGGCGCGGCTGATCCCCAGCATTCTGCCGGCGAGAGCTTTGTCGCCGCCTGCTTGCTCGAAAACGCGCAAGATGGTTATGCGCTCAAGGTCGGCGAGCGCCGTGGTGGAAAGCGCGGAATCGCTGCCGTCAGCGCTATCGGCATCTTGGACCACGGAAATGGACGGCGGAAGATCGCTTGCGTCAATCGTATGATGATCGCCCAGGGCAATCGCGCGTGCGATGCAATTCTCCAGTTCCCGCACATTGCCGGGCCAGTCGTATGCCAGAAAATTCTTCATGGCGTTAGGTGTAACTTGAATGTTTTCGCCCGGCGCATAGCGGTCCAGGAAGCAGTGAACGAGCTGCGGGATATCGGAGCGGCGTTCACGCAGGCTCGGTAAATGCACGGTCACCACATTCAAACGGAAATAGAGGTCCTTCCGAAACGTGCCACCTCTATACGCAGCTTCCAGATCACGATTGGTTGCGGCAATCACACGCACGTCTACCGGCACTTTCACATTGCTTCCAACAGGTCGCACTTCTTTCTCTTGTAACACGCGCAAGAGTTTGGCCTGCAATTCCAACGGCAGTTCGCCGATTTCGTCCAGAAAGATTGTTCCGCCATTTGCGGCCTGAAACAGTCCGGCTTTGGTCTTAAGCGCGCCGGTAAAAGAGCCTTTTTCGTGTCCAAACAATTCGCTTTCCATCAACGTCGGCACCAACGCACCGCAATCCACGGCGACAAAAGGCATTTGCGCGAGTGGTCCACGGAAATGAATCGCGCGCGCAACGAGCTCTTTGCCCGTGCCACTCTCACCCGTGATCAAGACAGGCGTCCGCGTTTCTTTCAGCCTGGAAATCATTCGAAGGACATCTTCGATCTTCGACGACGTTCCTACGATTCCATCAAGCTGCGCCTCCGTGCTAACTCGCTCGCGTAAAAATTGATTCTCGGCTACCAAGCGAACTTTCTCGGCCATCCGTTGCAACAGCTGCCTTAATCTTTCAACGCGAAATGGTTTTTCGATGTAGTCGTAGGCGCCCTGCCGCATGGCATCCACGGCGGATTCAATCGAGCCGTGCCCGGTCATAATTGCGGTTTCCGCGCGCGGCAATTGTTCGCGTATTTTCCGGAGCAGGTCAGCACCAGACAGGCTCGGGAGCTTCAAATCGGTGACCACGATGTCGGGTGGGCTGGTTTCCACCAGTTCGAGCGCAGATTCGGCCGTTTCGGCCTCAGCGCAGGCGAAGCCGAGCCCTTGCCCCACGGTCATGCATAGCCGCCGGATACTCTGTTCATCATCCACAATCAAAAATCGAAGTTTGGAGTCTTCTTTCATGGTTTTCCGATCGTCTTTTCCACCGCCGCAATTAGTTGATGGATGCGGAACGGCTTTTCAACGCAAGGCGTGCCATTTCTCGCTAGTTGTGCAATCGTGTCGGCGCTAGCCGTGTCGCCGGTTATAAAAATAATTCGTGAAGCCAGTTCCGGCCGGTGCCGTGTGAGCCAGTCGTGAACGTCGGCTCCGGTTATTCCGCCCGGTGTTCGAAAATCGGAGATTACGCCGCGAAAGTCGCCGGTTGCGAGCAGTTGCAAGCCGTCTGCAGCCGATGCTGAACATTCAATTTCGTATCCGCGACGTTCCAGCGCGGAGCGCAGGAATGCGGCGACGGATGGCTCATCCTCAATCAACAAAATGCGCCCGCGCGCCACCGCTGGAGTCATGCTGGCGCCCGTCATTGCGACTCCCGCTGTTCGTACTCATCCGCGGTTTTTGCTGCTACCGGGAGGCGCACAACAAAAGTGGAACCGACGCCATCTGGATTATTCCGCGCAGAAATCTCTCCCGAATGTGCGCGAACGATGCCGTAACAAATGCTAAGGCCGAGCCCGGTGCCTTTGCCCACTTCCTTTGTGGTGAAAAATGGATCGAAGATGCGGTCTGGATGCATGATCCCCGGTCCGTTATCGCGGAACACGATTTCCAGGCGTCCGTCGTGGCGCGATGTTTTGATTTCGATTTTTCCCTTGCGCCGCGTCTCATGCACCGCGTCGTAAGCGTTGTTCAATATATTCAGAAATGCCTGCTGCAACTGGTGCGGATCGCCGACGATCGCAGGCAAATCATCGCCGTAGTTTTCGATTAGCTCCACGCCATGATTCGAAAGATCGTAGGCGCGAAGTTTCACTGTCTGCTGCAGCACGGAATTAACCTGCAATGGTTCGCGCTGCGCCGGCATTTGCCGTGCAAAGCTCAGCAGGTTTTGGACGATCACGCGCGTTCGCTGCGCTTCCTGCAAAATAACGTGCAATTCTTCCTTGGCGTTTTCCGGCACTTCGGGATTCTCTAGGAGCAGATCGGTAAAGCCGACGATTGCAGCCAGCGGATTGTTCACTTCGTGCGCGACACCGGAAACCAGTTGCCCGAGCGCAGCCATTTTTTCCGTGTGCATCAGCTTCGCTTGAAGGTCCGCTGCGTCCGTAATGTCCGTCATCACCACCACGATGCTGTTAATATTTCCTTGTTCATCCCGCATCGGGCTCAAGCTCACAGAGAATTGCCCAGTGGTCCCGTTTCCACGAGATAGCGGGATATCAAGGTTATCGAGCGCTGATCCTTGCAGCACGCGCTCTTGCGCTTCCACCAGCAGACCTCGTCGCGCCGGTGGCACCAATTGAACGAGCGCATGTCCCAACAAATCCTGTTCCTTGTAGCCTGACTCAAAGCAGCGGCGATTCGCGTAACTCACCAGTCCGGCGGTATCAAGCACCAGGATCATGCTCTGCGTGTTGTTCAGAATATTTTTGTTGAAGTCACGTTCGCGGCGGTACCGGCGTTCGGCGGTGCGCCGGTCGGTGATGTCTTTCAGAACGTGAATGGTGCGGAGCTCGTCTTTGGGTCCGCCGTGGATGCGCGAAGCCGAGACCAGAAAAGTTCTCTCCGCAGCTTCATGAATAAATTCCTCATGCGGGGATTGAGGATTCCTGCAGAAAGGACAGAATCCAGGCTGCGCTGGCGACGACAGCAGTTCCATGGTTCCTATGTCACGGCCAATCGCTTCTGTGGGTGGCACCGCGAGTAGATCCGCCAATGCTCGATTAAGACGCAACACCCGATTGCTCGTGTCGTGCACGATGATGAAGTCCGATATGGCGTCGAAATCTTGGACCCACTGTTTGCGTGACTGTTCGATGCGTGAAAATAGCCACACATTCTCCAGCGCGACCGCTGCATGGCTGGCAAGAGCTTCCAAAAGTTGACGCTCTGCCGGATAAAGCTCGCGGCTTAGATCCACCAGACAAAGAACACCCAGAAGCTCCCCTTCGCTGCCGAAAAGCGGAGCGAGCGCCAATTCCTTCCATCCGAGCGATTCGGCCAAGCTCGGGCCCAGTAGACGCGCGGCAAATCCTTTGCGCAACTCGGAGCCAAGAGACATGGCCTGTTCGGCCAGCGTTCCAGCCAGACGGTGTTGAGTCATGGCGTCCCAGCGATGCGCGGGTCCGCTGAGCGCAGCAATCTCCCAGTCAGATTCGCGGGCCAACACTAGTACTGCGGACCGCGCTCCCAACATTTCCGCCGCACGGGCGGTCAGTCGGCGGGCAAACTCCTTGGTTCCCAGGGAAGGATTTAGCTCAAGGGTGGTGGCGGAGAACTGCGCCAGCAGGCTCTCTGACGAGCCGTCGAGTCGAGTTGAGACATCTCCGCTTCGTTTCACTGCACGCATGGAGGATTGGGGGCTTGCGCGCTATTGCTAGCTTGCGTAAGAGACGTTACGGCCCCATCTCATTTTGAGTCAAGCCAACCGGCCCGCAATGTTACGTAAGCAGCAATCTCCGGTTGTCGCAGCCTGAGACGCCTAGGGCACCAAGATCGGTTAGCTGAGACGGTTTCTCCAACAGATACTCGCCCATTCCGACTGCTGTTTCGATGTAAGTCTAGGCATGTCAATCACATCAGAACCTTCTTGGCGCATTGACCCGAAGTGAAAATATCGGCCGCCGCATGGCAGTCTTCGTGCAATTTCCGGAGTTGGAATTATCCCCTCCGGGAGGGCGCGCGGCATGCGATCCAAGCCAAGTATTGCTGTTCTGGTACTTGCAATGTTTCTCGCTAAATCATTAGGAGTCATACCCCGAGCGTCAGCACAGGAAAATTCAGCGGAAGCTTCCAAGCGGAAGATTCGAACACGTGTTGTGCCGGAATATCCTTCGCTTGCAAAGCAGATGAACGTGTCAGGAAAAGTAAAGATTGAGGCCACCGTGGCAGCCGACGGGCATGTGGTTACTACAAAAGTAATCGGTGGAAGCCCTTTGCTAATAAATTCCGCGCTCGACGCGCTAAAAAAGTGGCGCTTTGAGCCGAGTTCGAAAGACAGCATTGAGATCGTTGAATTCGAGTTTAACCCGCAGGGTAACTAGGGGGGGCGACCGCTCCTCTAGGGCGAAAGTTTTCAATGGGCGGGAAGTGGAGGCATCACGATATGACAATTGGGAAGAAGCTTTACTTGGGGTTTGGCGCCGTACTCGCCATCATGTTGATTCTTTTTATCATCAACATTTTCACCGTGCGTCGCGAATATAGCGCGAGAGCCACGGTCGCCTCGACGCTGTCCGATGTGAAGGCCATCGAAAGCGTCCGCTTCCAGATGATGGAGAATCGTTTGTATCTGGGAAATTACCTGCTAAGCGGCGACCTTCGCGACGAGGACAAAACCAACAAAGGTGTCAGCGATTTGTCGGCGCTTCTAAAGGACGTCGAATCCAGAGCAAATGACGCAGGCCTCAAGTCTGCGTTTGTTCAAGTTGAAAATGGCGAGCACAGTTGGGCCGAGGATTTCGCCAAGCCCATGATCGCGAAGCGTCATCAAGTGGACGCAGGCGACGCCACCGTCTCCGATCTGCAGATTTTCTATCTGCAACATGATCCCAATTCCTGGTTCAACAAATCTTCTGCTGTTCTGGACGAGGCGAGCCTGGCCGTTCGTAAATCGCTGGATGATTCGAACACCTCTGCTGCGTCCGCGACTGCGTTGAGTACCATCATCACCACCGCCGGGACCTTTCTCGCGATCCTTCTTGGAGGGTTCATCGCTTTTGCTACCGCAAAGTCGATCAAAGAGCCGTTGTATCACCTGATTGAAGTGGCTCACAGCATTGGGGAATCCGGCGATTTGGATCAGTCCATCGATATCCATCGGGATGATGAGGTTGGAATACTTGCGTCCAACTTCAACAAAATGATCGTGCACTTGAAAGAAATGGCAGCCGTATCCGCGGCAATTGCGGAAGGCCAGTTGTCGGTTTCCGTCAAGCCGCGTTCCGCGCAAGACACCATGGCATTAGCCTTCACGCGAATGACGCAAGGTTTGCGTGACTTGGTTCGTCAAGTGCGAGATAGCGCTTCGCAAGTGGCCAGCGGTTCCGGACAGATGGCTAGCGCGTCCGATGAATCAGCGAAAGTAAGCGTGCAAGCAGCATCGGCCATCGACGAAGTCACCAGCACCATGCACGAGATGAGCATCAACGTGCAAAATGTGGTGAAGAATACGCAGGTGCAAGCTTCCAGCGTGGCCGAAACGTCGGCATCCATCGATCAGATGGTTACTTCGATTCAGCGCGTGGCGGATACCGCAAAACTCCTGGTGGATATATCGCATCGCTCGCGCGAAGAAGTTCAAACCGGCATGGTAACTATGGACAAGGCTACCGAGGGATTGAACCGCACCAGCCACGCAATTCAATCTTCGGCGGAAATTATCGACGTCCTCGGGCGACGTGCGGATGACATCGGGAAAATCATCGAAGTCATCGACGACCTCGCCGAACAAACTAACCTCTTGGCGTTGAACGCCGCAATCGAAGCTGCTCGCGCGGGTGAACACGGATTGGGTTTCGCCGTCGTCGCCGAAGAAGTGCGCAAGCTGGCCGAGAAATCCACACAGTCCACCAAGGAAATTTCCGAACTTATTCAGGGCATACAAAAGGAAGCCCGCGAGGCCGTGGACAACATGGAAAAGAGCACCAGCATGGTCCAGGAAGGATTGTTGTTGAACAAGGACCTTAGCTTTGCGCTTGAAAAAATTTCTGATGTGGTTTCCGAGGTTTATAAATTCTCGCAGGAAATTGGCGCGGCAACCATGGAGCAATCCAGCGGTTCCACGCAGATTGCCAAGGCCACTAATCGCTTGACCGAAATCACGCAGGAAATCAATTCGTCGGTGGAAGAACAGGCTTCCGGAGCGCAAGGCGTGGTGCGTGCGATGGAAAAAATGCGCGAGCTCGTGCAGCAGTCGAGTTCAAGCTCGTCCGAGCTGGCGGCGGCCGCGGAGCAGATGTCAAAACTCTCCCGCGCGCTGCTGGAATCGATGGACCGTTTCGTCCTCGATGAAGGACTCGCCGAGAGCCGCCGTCATGCTTCTCGACGTTCGTCCGGAGCACAGGAACGGCAAACTCGGGAAGAGTATGCGGAATTGGCACACTCGTAGAGGCGCACACATCCAGACATGGACAAAGAACTCCAGCTTGTAGGATTCCGCATCGGACGGGAAACTTTCGGAGTGCCAATCTCCTTGGTGCGCGAGATCGTGCGCGTTCCAGCTATCACTTCGGTTCCAAATGCGCCCGACTATATCGAAGGAGTAATAAATCTTCGCGGACGGATTATTCCAGTCGTCGATTTGCGCAAGCGCTTCCACGAAAAGGTTGGCGAGCCGAGCAAGAAAAACCGAATCGTGGTGGTCGAGTTGGAAAATCGCTTGATCGGGTTGATGGTGAATTCCGCATCGGAGGTTTTGCGCATACCGCCTTCGGATATAGAAGCCCCGCAAGATGTTTTTCAAGAAGGCGAGTTGAATTACATAACGGGTGTCGGGAAGTTGCGCGGACGTCTGATCATTCTGCTCGACCTTAACAAAGTTCTGCAGCGCGGTGAATTACGCCGTTTGGACGAAGTCGCCGAATCCGTTGACGCGGTTCCGGCTGGCCACTTTGAAAAATAAGTATAGATCTGGCAAGAAGCGGCAACACTGAGGAACGAATGTCCACTACTACTCTCGCGACGCAGGTGCCACTCACAGAAGCGGAATTGAAGCTCTTGCAAACGCTGGTTTACCAGGAATGCGGCATGTACTTCGACGAACGCCGCACGCACTTCCTGAAAGATCGTTTGCAACGTCGGCTAAAAGCCTGCCAGATGGATTCGTTTTACACCTACTATCGTTTACTTACGAGTCGCGAAGGTAAACAAGAACTGGTTTCTCTTTTGGAAAACTTGACCGTAAACGAGACGAGCTTCTTCCGCATTCGTCCGCAACTCGATCTTTTCCAAAAAGTGACGCTTGAAGAAATCCTAAAACGCAAACAAGAACGCCGCGATTGGTCATTGAAGATATGGAGCGCGGGATGTTCCACTGGTCAGGAACCCTACACGCTTGCTCTTTTGGTCTGCGATGCATTGGCCTACTACTACTTGCGAAACCCGCTTCCGTTCGAGATGCCGACGCCCAAGCCGCTCATTCCTCCGCCGTGGAAAGTTGAAATTCTGGCGTCCGATATCAATTACTCGGCGCTGCTCACGGCACAACAGGGAATTTATACAGAAGCCCAAATGGAAACAGTGGATTACACATGCCGGCTGCGCTACTTCGATAAAGTTGGGGACAAATATTCCGTCAAGCCCGCGCTGAAGAACCTAGTTCAGTTCGACTTCCACAATCTGAAAACGGAATATCTGCCCTTGCGCAACGACGTGATTTTTTGCCGCAATGTGATGATCTATTTCGACGAGCCCGAACAAAAACGCCTGATTGACAAATTCCACCGTTGCTTGAATTCCGAAGGCTATCTTTTCGTTGGTCACGCGGAAAGCCTGTTCGGACTCACTACGAAATTTCACATGATTCATCAAAACAGCGCGACCGTGTACCAGAAAATTGAGGGAACGCCGTGAGGTTTCTGCCCGACGATCGCGCATCCGAGCTCCGCGAGCTTTTTTTCGAAAGCGCCGCGGAGATCCTTCAAAACATGAACGAAGCCGGCCTTGCGCTAGAAGAACGTCCAGCCGACAAGGAAAACCTTCGCAGCGTTCGGCGCGCGGTCCACACTCTAAAAGGCGATTCGGCAGCTTGCGGCTTTCGCGAGCTTAGCGAACTCGCGCACGAACTCGAAGACGTCCTAACACCGGAACTGGCCAAAGAAAACGCCGCGTTGATTCCCGAGGTTGTTCTTACTGCGGCCGACACTTTTCACGAAATGCTCGCCGCCTATCGCGACCATCTGCAGCCTCCCGATGGCGGCGCTCTACGCGATCACATCAATCGCCTGTTGCATAAAAGTGCAGTCGCGGCTGAAAAATCTGCCGACGAAGCAAAGTTTGATTGGAACGAATATGAGCGCCTGATGATCGCCGAAGCGGTGCGCCGTGGCGAATCAGTTTACAACATCGCGCTCTATCTGGATTCGGAATCGCTACTTCCAGCCGCGGCTTTTGAGCTGGTTCGCAAGGCGCTTGAAGGTGCCGGTAAAGTCATGTTTCTCCACCCGGAAAGCGCTGCACAGGCTGCCAGCACAAATTTAATTGAAGCCGCAATTTCCAGCGCGAAGTCAGTTGATTGGATTCGAAAACATTGCCAGGTTCCATCCGTGGTGTCGCGCATCTCAGTCACCAAAAGTGCTATTGCGGAAGTTCCACCTCGCGATCTTCTGGAGATCCTCATAGAAGCCGAAGCGGCTGCTTTGTCCGCCAAGGCTGATGCCGGCAGTTCGGACGCGGCCCTTGATCATCAAGAGGACTCACGGGAAGGCGGCACGTCTTCGGGTTTGGCGCACGCTGCAGCGGAAAACACCTTGCGCGTAGATGCCGGACGCATCGACGTCGTGATGAATTTAGTGGGCGAGCTGATCATCGGAAAGTCCATGTTGCAGCGGACTATTAACGAGTTCGAGCGTACACATCCGAAAGATCCGTTGCGAGGCAAATTCGCCGACGCCCTAGCCTTTCAATCTCGCGTTCTCGGAGAGCTTCAAAAGTCTGTAATGAAGATACGGATGGTCCCGGTGGAACAGCTCTTCCGCCGCTTCCCTCGGGTTGTGCGCGACGTGGCTAAGTCACGAAACAAAGACATTAATCTTGAAGTCGCCGGCCAAAATACCGATTTGGACAAAAGCATTCTAGACGCTCTCGCTGAACCTCTGGCGCACCTGGTTCGCAACGCAGCGGATCACGGCATCGAGACCGCTGCCGAACGCCAAGCTGCTGGCAAGCCTGTCCGCGGGACGGTTCGCTTGGATGCTTACCATGAGGGCGACCAGGTCGTAATCGAAATCTCCGACGATGGACGCGGTCTCGATCGTGAAAAAATTCTGCGTCGCGCCATCGAGCGTGGCATCGTCACAGCAAACGACACGGCGCGTCTGAACGATTCTGACATCATGCATCTGATTTTCGCGCCCGGGCTCAGCACTGCGGACGAAATAACCGAGATTTCCGGACGTGGTGTCGGCTTGGACGTCGTTAAGTCCGCAGTCGACAATTTGAAGGGCTCTATAGAACTCGAAAGTGATTTGGGACAAGGCACAACTTTCCGTTTGATGGTTCCGCTCACCCTCGCGAGCATTCAGTCGCTTCTCTTCCACGTCTCCGGAAGGCTTTACGCCGTGCCTCTCGCCATGGTCGTGGAAATTACGCGCGTATCAGAAGGGGAAGTCCATCGCGTGGACAATCACGAGGTGTTTCAGTTGCGCGATCAAGTTCTCACGCTGGTGCGCCTTGAACGCCTTGAATCGCAGGTCACACGCGCGCGTGAGAAACGAATCTTTGTAATTGTGATCGGCTCCGGAAGCAGAAAATTTGGGCTCGCCGTTGACAGTTTGATGGGCGAGGAAGAGCTGGTGATCAAAGCTCTTGAGGATCGCCTGGTTACATCGCCGCTGGTCAGCGGTGCATCGATTCTCGGTGACGGAACTGTCGTCCTTATATTGAACGTGCCAGCGGTAATTTCCCATTTGTCCAGGATTCAACCTGTGGGAGCCATCGCGTGAGCCTGAACGCAAAAATTCGCGTTCTGGTGGTCGATGATTCGGCGCTAATGCGGAAGCTAATTCCGCAAGTGCTGCATCGTGATCCGAACATCGAGGTCGTCGGTACCGCGATGGATGGAGAGATGGGGCTGAAAAAGATCAGCGAGCTGCACCCGCACGTGGTTACTCTCGATCTCGACATGCCGCGTATGGACGGAATCGAGATGCTGCGCCAAATAACTCGCAAGCATCATGTTCCGGTAATCGTTTTCAGCGCGCAGACCGATCGCAGCGCCTCGATCACTTTGAAGGCTCTCTCCCTCGGCGCGTTCGACTTCGTCACCAAGCCGCAAGATGCCGCGTCGGGCCGCATCGAGCATATAGCCGCTGAATTTGCACTGAAGATCAAGGTTGCTGCTGCTTCGGGCGCTCCGAAGATGATTATCACGGTGCCGTCGGCCAAGCGTAGAGAACGCAAGTCGACCGCTATGCCCAATTGGCCCTCGCGCGTCGTCGCCATCGGCATCTCCACGGGCGGTCCCAACGCCTTGCAGTATCTTTTTTCGCAGCTTCCCGAAGATTTTCCGGGATGCCTCTTGGTTGTGCAGCACATGCCGGAGGGTTTCACCGATATGTTTGCCCGGCGACTCGATGAATCTTCCGCGATCGAAGTGAAAGAGGCGCAATCCGGCGACCTTCTGCTTGCGGGTCGTGCATTAATCTGCCCTGGAAATCGCCATATGAAAGTGCGACGGATGGAGCATGGCAACATCGCCATCCTGGCCGATCAGCCGAGAGTTAACGGGCACCGTCCATCAGTAGACGTCCTTTTCCAATCGGTGGCCCAGGAATTCGGCAGCAACGCTATCGCCGTCTTAATGACTGGCATGGGTGACGATGGCGCCGCGGGTTTGGGCGCAGTTCGCACTTCTGGCGGTCTTACGTTGGTCCAAAGTCCCGATTCTTGCGTGGTCGACAGCATGCCTCGCTCCGCAATCGAGCGCGGCTTTGCTTCGCGTGTCGTTTCGCTCTCAAATCTTTCAGGTGTTTTGCAATCGAAATGTGCAGTGGAACGGGTGCCGGCCGAGCTAGTGCCGGCAAAGATTATCGGTGGCAGTTGATGAGAACGATATCCGAAGGAGATGGTTATGAAACAGTTTGAAGCTTTAACCAGAAAGAAAGACAGCGAACCAGTTCGCTACTTGGTCGTGGACGATTCCGTCTTCGCACGAAAGAGTCTCGCGAAGATGATCGAATCGTTTGGCGGCCAAGTGATCGGCGAAGCGGGAGATGGCTGCACGGCCATCACGGAATACGCTCGCACTAAACCTGACATCGTTCTGATGGACATCACCATGCCGCAGATGGAAGGGATCGAAGCCGTTGAGCGCATTGTCCAGGAACATCCCGACGCCCGCATCGTCATGGTCTCTTCCGTCGGGTATCAGGACAATATTCTTGCCGCATTGCAAAAAGGTGCGCGGCACTTCGTCCAAAAACCGGTCAAGCCCGATGCGCTTTACGAAATCATCCGTTACGTTCTCAATGACGACGGCGTCACCGCGACCGTCGGCGCCGGCCAGGAGAAATCTCGATGAGAATGGATCTGATCCAACCATTCATCGGTTCGCTGGACGCAGTGCTCGCCGAGATGATGAAGGCGCCAGCAAGAATTGTGGACCTCACCATGGAAGTGGAAGGATATCGGCGTAAGGGCGCGGCGGCGGTGGTAACTTTTCGAGGTCAAATCGAAGGTCGCGTAATCCTGGACATGGACCCTGGCGCAGCGGCACAAGTCGCCAGCTTGCTCTTTGGCACTGACGTCTCCCCGGATGAAGCGATCGTTAAAGAAACCGTGTGCGAGCTTGCCAACATGGTCATCGGCAACGCCGTAACTCAGCTAAACGACGGCGGGTTTCAGTTCAAAGTTTTTCCTCCGGAAGTTGTGGCTCAAGAGCAGTGCGCACAGACAGGGAAAGACTCCGAAGCGACTATCCTTTGTTTCGAAACTCCCAGCGGAAACGTGTACCTCAATATCGTCATGAAATATTTACAGCGCCGCAGTCGAGAACGCTCCGCGGTGCCGGTCGCCTAGGAATTAGGGCTGGAACTCTCGCGCATCACTTCAATCTAACGCGCTCGAGGACCTACTCTACGGTACTCCACGCCGTGCCTGAATAGCCCCGCCCTAGGAATCTCTTCTGAATACACCACGTTGGCTGGAAGAAAAATGTTCGCGGCGTCTGGTGAGTAAGGCACCGCCACTTGAATCATGGCTTGGGTGTCGTAGCGGCGTTTGCTTCGAAAGCACATTCCAATCGGGGAAATGTCCTCGCAAACAGCCAGCTCGTCGTCGCTCTCGGGCTGACGTATGCACGCCGTCAGCCGCGTCTTCATACGCATTCGTTGGCGGGCTCGCTGTTCTTCGCCACTCGGGATCTGGTCCGCTTCCCCGGTGCCTTTTCCGCGAGCGGCTCGCAGTGATCGCTGCTTTTCATCTTCATGAGGAGCTTGCGTCCAAATGCTCGGCACCCCGCAGGTTTTGCAATGGCGCGCAATGCCGCGATTTGTTTCAAACCCGCGCAGCTCCAGCTCGTTCAAATACGCTACTTCGCGGCTCTTGCAGTAACTGCAATGCAACAGCATGCGCGCCACCGCTTCGGTGGATTCTGCAATGGGTGGAAACTCTATCTTCCAGAAATCATTCTCATTATCCAGTATCTCGATCCCATAGAGATGCCCGTCCTTTTGCCGGCCAAATTCCCCTACGATTCTCGCCGAAACGGTCTTTTGGGAATCGCCTCCTGCCTGGCGCCTGATTTGGATCTGTTGCTCGGGCTTCAAATCTCGCTCCAGGATGATCACTGCGCCGCCGCGATTAATCAGCAGCGTGCGAGTCGGCTCCTTAAACTCCTGACCGTTGCTATCGGTGCCGGAAGCTTCCAGCAGCACGGTCAACGAAACACGGTCGGTGCGTCGCATCGACGGCGTACCCATCACTACCTCCTAAGGACGTGGAGCCCCACCCGTCACGATAACATACCGCATTGATTCATTGCCTTTCACGAAACTGGACCGAGACCGCAATAGTTAACTGATTCATGCTGAGCTATCATGAGCGCTCATGACGAAATTTCTACTTCTGCTCCTCAGTCTGCTGGGTAGCTGACGTGACCATCTTTTTTTGGCGATCTTTTAGAAAAATTCCCGGAATGACTTTGTCACTTTGTTCGTGTGTATTCCTGTGCGTACCCTTGATGACTGCAGTTTCTGCCCGCGCTCAATCGGGCGCTGCGAATAGTACTCGGGTTGAAGGCACTGTGCGTGATTCCACCGGCGCTTCGGTTTCTGAAGCCGAAGTTGAGCTGAAATCGGGAGCTTTCTCCGCCGCAATGCCTGTAAATCCTTCGGGAGATTTTGCGTTTGAAAATGTTCCGGGAACCTCCGGCACGATTACAGTCACCGCCAACGGGTTCCAAAAGTTCCAGCAAGGTTGGAGCGCTGCCTCCGGAGAACCTGTGCACACAGATATCGTCCTGGTTCCCTTACCGCAGGCTCAGCAGATTGTCGTCACTGCCAACCGGACGCCAACGCTGATGAGCGACCTCCCGGTCAGCGATATTCAACTTACGCGCGACGACCTGCAGGCCACGCCCGCCCTCACGCTAGATGACGAATTGCGCCAGGTCCCCGGATTCAGCCTGTTTCGTCGGTTTAGCAGCCGCGTCGCCAATCCCACCACCCAAGGAGTCTCGCTTCGCGGTTTGGGTGCGAACGGTTCAAGCCGAGCCTTGGTTCTCGAAGATGGGATTCCTATCAACGATCCTTTCGGCGCCTGGGTTTATTGGGATCGCGTGCCTGCTGAATCTGTCGCCAGCGTGGAAATTTCCCAGGAAGGCGGATCGAGCCTATACGGCAGCGATGCGCTAGGAGGCGTAGTCCAGTTCATAACTCGTCCCGCCGTGCCCGCTGGAATTGCGCTGGAAACTTCTTACGGAAATCAAAACACTCCTGATCTTTCTCTTTCGGCTGGCGGCCAGAAAGGCCAATGGGAATCTACTTTTGCCGGCGAGGTATTTAATACCGACGGTTACATCCTCGTTCCGCAAGCTTTCCGTGGAAGCGTCGATACCAGGGCGGGCTCCGATCACGGCACTGCAGATTTAATGATTGGTAGAAAAATCGGCAGCCAGGACGAAATTTTCGCGCGCGGTTGGCTGCTCGACGAATCCCGCGACAATGGCACCCCGCTCCAGAGAAATGAAACCAAGCTGGGACAAGGCGCGCTGGGCGCCAATTTAACCCTGGGCGATTTCGGCTCTCTCACAGCGCGGTTTTATGCGGACGTTCAGACTTATCACCAAAGCTTTTCTGCCGTAGCCGCGAACCGCGATAGCGAAAATCTCACAGATCTGCAGACAGTACCCTCGCAAGGGGTGGGTGGCTCCGTACTCTGGTCGCGAAAATTCGGCAAGCGTCAAACAGTTGTCGCCGGCTTCGACGAACACGAAGAAATTGGCGTTAGCAACGAAATGTTCTTTTCCAGCGGAATGAACTCCTTCGACAAATCTTCCGGAGGCCGTCAACGCACGCTGGGAATATTTGGCGAAGATTTAATCCAGATTACTTCGCGTTGGCTGCTTACCGTTAGCGCGCGGGTTGACTACTGGCGTAATTTCGATGCTTCCAGCGTTTGTAGTCAGGTGAGCTTGCCTTGTACCTCTCCTAGCGTGAATTTCCCGGACCGCTCAAACGACGCCTTTAGCCCGCGCATGACTTTGCTCTACCAGATTAATCCAAATATCTCGTGGACTGCCTCCGTGTATCGAGCCTTTCGCGCGCCAACCCTGAACGAGCTGTACCGTTCGTTCAGGCAGGGGAATGTGATCACTGAAGCCAATGCGGGGCTTACTGCCGAACATCTCACCGGTACCGACACGGGTGTCAATATTTATGGATTCAATCGGCGCCTGGAAGTCCAAGGGACATTTTTCTTCAACCAGATTGTCGATCCCGTCGCCAATGTCACCTGCCAGCCGCCTCCCAACAACGATCCTCTTTGCCCCGCGCCGATAGCCAACACCATTATCCGCGTCCGCGAAAATCTGGGGCGCACAACCGCGCCGGGATTCGACTTGGACGCCATTATGCACATCACCCGAGACTTTCAGCTAAGTACCAGCTATCAGTTTGTGGACTCGAAAGTAGCGAGCTTCCCAAGCGAAAGCTCCCTGGTCGGTCTATGGGTGGCGCAGGTGCCGCACAACGCTTTCACTTTTCAGGCGCGATACGCGAATCCCAGAATCATCTTGGTTTCCGTGGACGGACGGCTGATCGGCAAACAGTACGATGACGATCAAAACCAATTCCCGCTAGGTAGCTACTTTGTGATGGACGTGATGATTGCCAGAAACGTAGGAAAAGGTTTCCAGTTGTTCGCCGCGGTGGAAAATCTTTTCAACGCACAATACGCCGCGGCAGCTACTCCCGTCCCTGAGCTGGGTTTGCCAATTGCTGGACGCTTTGGAATGCGCTTTCAGTTCCCCAATCGCTGAGTCGAAACTTCTTCCATTTCTATCGCCCAGGCGTAAGAGCAGGCGGCGGATACTCCGGCAGCTTCGCGTTCTTTTTATCCGTGCGCTTCACTTCCAGCTCATCAAACAAAATGGACGGCGCGATCACCGTACTGGGAACAGGTCCTTCGCGGTTGCTCACAAGTGGATCGTTTCCCGCGGCAACCAGATCGTTGCGCAGAGTGCGCGTATCCAGCTCGTTGAAAACAGCACCGCGGACCAGCTCTTCATGCCCATCATTGACATATACGCGATAAAGCAGCCGGGGCTCGTACCCCGATAGCGTTTCTACGTAATATCCGTACTCCTTGTTTTCTTCTTTGCACAGTGCCAGCAGTTTTTTCTTAATGTCCCCGGTTGAAAGTGCATCCTTCGGCTTCACCATCAGAATGCCGATATTTGGATTGGGAGCTTGTCCCGGACCTGCGCGCCCGTGTCCGTTAGAGTCGGGAAAATCGCGGATCGGCATTCTGCCCAATAGGTAATCTGTAAGCATGCCGTCCGTGACCACCGCTACGGTTTGGGCGCGGACGCCTTCCTCGTCCACCTCATAGCCCCCGATCAGGCTGTGCCCTTCGAAAGATTTCATCGTGGGATCATCTACCACCGATAAGAACGCAGGCAGCACGCGGCCTTTGTAGTTCGAAGAGAATTTCCCCGTGGTGCGAGCCGAGTCGCCCGGCTTGGGTCGAATCCCCAGCACATTATTTCCGATCATGCCGTAGAACACATCGTTCGCAGCATCGTTCGAAAAAAGCACCGGGCCGCGATAGTCTTCTTCCACTAACGGTGCTTCCCGAAGTTTCTTCAGCGTTTCCAGCATTTTCGCCGTGTCGGTTTCTAGTTTCGCCGGGTCCGGAAGCTCCGACGCTTTTGCCGTCATATAGTAGGGTGAACGTCCTAGTCGCATTCCGTCTTCAGCCTGCGTTTCAGCGGAAAGCTGAACCAGATACCAACTATTACCTTGGCGGGTGATCGTCCCTTCCGTGTTCACAAAATACTCGTTCACCGAGCGAAAGGTTGCACGCGCCGATAGCGACTGAATTTTTGGATCCGATCGATAAAGGTCGGTGGACTTTGCCAGCGCCGTCTCCCACACGTCGGCGGAATATTCGAGTTTCGCCACCGGCTCGATGGACTGCAACGGCGGCGCCTTTGCGAAATCGTCGAAGGGCTGTTCCGCGCTGTACTGGCTCAGCAGCGCCTTTTTGCCTGCAAGCGCTTCGCTTGCCATTTTGTAAGCGCGATCGGTGGCCATCCATAGTTGTCGGCGCAGCGCGATGTCGTCATTGTCCAACGGCGCAAATTCCACCACGCCAACTCCAGGCCCGTAGTAGCTATCCTGTTTATAGTCGCCGACTCGCACGACCACTCTTACTCCACGCCCATGTGTGAGCTGGTTCTGTCGCAACGCGCCAAAAGTGGCTTCGGCGCTATATTCCGTAACATCCGAAAGCCGGTACTCGATGTAGTACGGCGCTGCCACATTTTCCATCTTCACTTGCGATTTCGAACGCTCCAGCTCCTCCCGCATCGCTCGAATCACCGGATCGGAGGAGGCTGCGGTCTTATCGGAAGCGTCATTCGACGCCGAAGCCTTCGAAGAATTCTCGGCTTTCTTTTTATTCTGCTGCGCACCGTCCGGACAGCCGCAAGTCAAAAACACAATAGCCGCCACTGAAACGTAAGAGTTCAGGCGAAGCGTGCGGCACTTTATATTCATTTTCATCGCTAGCGCCTCGCCTTCGACGGAGTTTTTGAAGACGAGGCAGTGCTGGGCTCCGGCGGAGCAAGAATGGGAGGCCTCTCCGTTCCTTTGTGTTGTTTCTGAACTTCAATTTCCGAAAACAACATCGCTGGCGCAGCCGCAGCCACCGGAACCCAACCTGATTCAGCGCCGCAGATTCCGTTGAAAACCTGCATGGTGTCACCCGTAACCATAATATTGTTCAAGGAAAGCAACGGCGTGCCCACGATATCCACTCCACGCACAAGCTCATCCGGCCTGCCGTCGGCATAAACGCGATATACCATCACCGGCAGGACCTGGAACGCTTGCGGCATCGAACGCTCCGTCATTGTAAAGCCACCCTGAATATCATCGAAGTAGAGACCGTATGGTTTCCCCTGCTTTTTGATCTCTTCGATAAATTTCTTGCGAAGCTCAGCGTCCGAAACCGTCTTCGTGGAGGTGACGATTAAGTTTCCCTGGCGGCCGGTGGCCATCAATCCTGGTTGTCGACGCCCATGCCCATTCGAATGTTCGAAATACTTGTTTGGCATTCGTGACATGAGGAAATTCTTAAGAACGCCATTTTCCACCGCCTCCACGCGGATCGCCGGCACTCCTTCATCATCGAAATCGTACGATCCGGCCAGCTTCACGCCGTTCAGTTCTTTCATCGTGGGATCATCCACCACCGTCAGAAAGGAAGGCAGAACCAGTTGATTTATTTTCTTCGTGAAGGTTTGTCCTTCGGTCTCATCGCGCTGCCGATGTCCTTCCAGACGATGCCCCAGTACTTCGTGGAAAAAAACTGCGGCAGCGCGGCCAGAGAGCAAAGCCGGCCCTGCGTAGGGTTCAGCCGTGGGAGCGGCTCGCAAAGCCTTCAAGTCTTCGGAAATTTTGTCGGCCTTGGAAAGTAGATCGGCGTCGGACGGTAGCTCATCGGGGGAAGGCGCCTGAAAAGTTTCCACGCGCATCAATTCCATCCCATCGTCCGCGCGCGTCTCCCCTTGAATAACCAGCCGGCTCAGCGCCCCCGGACGCACAACCGCCGTGCCTTCGCTTGTGGCCAGATACGAACGGTCATCGCTGACCTGCAGGTACACAGTAGAATCGTACACTTCGGGATATTTCAAAAATTCTGCCGAAATCTTCCGCGCACGGTCTTCCCACTGTTTCTGATTCAACGGCGCAACAGCTCGCGCATCGCCCATGTGCTCTTGCGCAGATTCTTTTGAAAAGTCCGGTGAGTTATCTTCCTCTTCCGATTGCACTGCCTTGTTCGTCTTCACCGTCAAGAACGCGGAAGATGCTTGGTCGTATCCCCGGTTTGTAAGTTGCCACAGCACTCGCGCGATCGCGTCCCGGTCGTTATTCAATGGCAATGTTCCGGACGTGATGCCGGAAGCCCGATTCTTGTTACTGTGCGTGTTGTCTAGAGCGGGTGACCCCACCCGCATCATCACGTCCGCTTCCCGTCGCTGAACACTGGTCGAAAGCACCAGGCTGCCGTTCATAGCCACGATCACGGTACCCTTGCTGTCCGCCACGGCGTAACTCAAGTAATAAGGCGCGGGATCCGACTTCGCCAGTGACGCGTCAGCGCGCTTCAATTCGTCTTGCATGATTTGAAGTAACGAATCCGGTGCGTTGCCGGAAGAGAAATTCGGAATAACGCAAACAGCCAGAACGAGACCGATCACCGTCTGGACGATGGGCTTGTTCATTTTTTAGTTAACACTCTCTGAGATGCAAATTTAGCATACAACCGTTGGACGGTTTTCAACGCATTACCGCGCGATGGTGTGCTTTACTTTAAATGGATGAAATTAGTTTTATACCCGAAACGAGGAGCGACCCGAAGAAAACAATCCAAATAAAAAAGAAGTGTTAGAACCGAAATTCCGGCCTGGCCAGCTTAGTTGTTAGGCGCGGAAGAACTTTCCGAGAGCACGTACCAAATTCCAACCGCCGTACCTGCAGCGGCCCCAACGGCAACGGCGGCCCAAACAAGCGAATTTGTATTCAAAGCCTTCTTATTCCCTCCGCCCACTCCGGCTGGCGCTTGTGGCTGAGGCGAAGCGGCCGGTGCCAGATCCATTGTCACGCGGAAAGACTTGCCCGCGGGGATCTCACGAGTATCTCCGTTATAGTCCAGCGCCAAGGTTCCTCGATACGCCGAGATGATCACTTCCTGCGGCCCCACAATAGTCACTTGCCCGTATGTCGGCTGGCTGTTCGCCGCGTGCAAAATGCCTTCCGGAATTTCAAGCTCGATGTGATCGCTGCCATTCGACGAGAAACCTACCGTTCCGCGGCCTACCACCGCATGCACCATATTCGGAGTAGCATCTGGAGACAAAGTGGCCGAACTCGCTGAAAGCAGATAGATCTGGCTGCCCCCAAGATTCAAGCGCAACGTTCCGCCGGCTTCGGTAGCCAAAATATCGCCTGGGAAAATGGTCGTCCCGATCGCGACACTCGCGTTGCCGATGTGAGCATTCTCCGCCTGCATCACCAAGCCCAAAGGCTTTTCGTCCGCGCCATAAGCGGGAATATTCAGCAGGCCAACGATGAGTGCTGCTATCAGAACACAGCGGGAGAGTCTGCTCATAAGTTCCTCCAAATACACGACTTCAATTTAGGCCCCAGACACCGTAAGTGTCAATACCCGAAAACGGAAAAAAGCTGGAACATCAGTTCGCACTCCAGTCGCGCGATCGCCATCCGATTCCCTATCGATAGCGCTGAAGGCATTGTGCGATAGAATGGCCCAGTTCTTTGGAGGAGCGCGTTGATTCATCGTTTCGTATTCCATAACGACCGCCTTTTGCCGGTCGATGAAGTGCGCCTATCGCCCGGTCAGGCCGGTCTCTTGAACGGTTGGGGCCTTTTCACCACGATACGTATCGTTAGTGGCATTCCGTTTGCCTTCGAGCGCCACTGGAAGCGCCTGAAGCGCGACTCTGAGCGAACCCACTGTCCATTTCCATTCGACCCAGCGGACGTCCGTGGGAAACTCGACCAGCTTTTGCTCGCCAATCAAGTCCGAGAAGGCTGCGCGCGAATCTACGCCGTTTACAACCAGGGATTCTGGAGCAGCAAAGAAACTTTTCCACCTGCCGATTTAATCCTGTACTCCTCAGATCTTCCGTCCTACCGTGAGCCCGTCAGACTCGGCTTACGCGAAAATGGACGCCATGCCGCCTCCCCTTTGGCCGGAGTGAAAGTCACATCCTGGCTCAACAATGTCTGGAATCTTCATGAAGCGCATCAAGCGGGCTTTGACGAAACAGTGATGCTCAACGAGCGCGGTGAAGTATCGGAGTGCACCGCCGCAAATATTTTCTGTGTGTGCGGCGAACGTGTATACACACCCCCGCTGAATTCGGGTTGTCTGTCGGGAATCACACGAAGTGTGCTGCTGGAAATCGGCTCAGGTATCGGCGTGCCAGTGGCCGAACGCACTTTGCTTCCGGAAGATCTCTACAGTGCCGACGAAGTTTTTATTTCTTCCACCAACCGGAGCATGCTGGGAGTTAGCGAAATCGAGGGCCATCGAATCGCCAGCGCTCCCGGCCCGGTTACTCTACGGCTGGAAAAAGCCTTCGCGGATTACGTGCGCGGCTACATCGAATCCAAATCCGCTGCCTCAGGCCACCGCTGAACTCAGCAACAAGCACCGGCCCATTAGTGAATCATAAGTCCTAGGCAAGCCGTCATAACCCCCGCCAGTCCCAGCACGATTCCCATTCCCCAGAAAACTTTCTTGCGGGTCAGCAGGGTAATGGAGCAAATCACCAAAGCTGCTTCCAGCATCACCTCGCCCAAATCAAACCGATCGGCGCGATGTTGCTCGGTTAGGACTTCGTTCTCAGCATTCTTGGCTTCTGATTGAATGTCTTTCTGCTCGTCCTTGTAACGCTCCACTTCCTTCGAATATTTTTCCTTGATCTTTGCTACTTGCTCGGCATTTTGCAGCGTGAAAACGGAAATCTCGTCCAGGAACAACTCGTAATTTCTGCGGCGAATATCCTTCGCCTGGTAGTAGGCCCACTGATCGGTGGCTTTCGTCTGGTGCAGAATTTCCTCGGTATGCGCGCGATGGCCCAGCAACGAGACGGAGGCGACCAGCACAGCCAGTATCGCCATCGTTACCGTAACGGGAGCGAGGCTTGGCTCGTGCGCGCCATGTTCAGCATTTTCTTGAAGCTCTTGAACTTCGTCGGCCATAATTCCTCCGGGGAAAACTGGGCGGTTCTGTGTGCCAGAGGATAGCAGAACTGACTTGCGATGAGCCAGCCGTGAGCACCCGGTTCCTGTACAATTGCAATTCGCTGGCTACGAGTTTCAAAAACCGAGGGTGGGGAGTTTCTAATGAACGATCTAGCAAACAAAACGTGCGTGCCCTGTCGCGGAGGCGTTCCTCCGCTTGCTGGAAAAGAGCTCGAAGATTTGGCTAAGCAAACGCCGCAGTGGAAAGTCGTGGAAAACCATCACATCGTGCGCGAATTCAAATTCCCCGATTTCGCGCAGGCGCTTGTCTTCGTTAATAAAGTGGGAGCGATCGCCGAAGAGCAAGGACATCATCCGGACATATTTTTGACCTGGGGCAAAGCGGAAGTAAAAACCTGGACCCACAAGATTAACGGGCTCACCGAAAGTGATTTCATCCTAGCCGCCAAAATTGACCGGTTGCAGTAAACACCGCTCCGCCCAATAGCCTCCGCGTTTCCTAGGGCGTCGACCCCACGATGCCCACTAACCCGTGTAGCTAATCTCGTATTGCCTCTTACACCACCAGCTCTCGCATGCGAATTGACCCCCTTCGGTACACCCCCTACGTTGTGTAAGCACCCTTCGGAGGCAGTTATGCGTTCTATTGCTCGGTCCTGTATTGCGGCGATGCTTGCCGGCCTAATGGCGTTTCCTGGTTTTGGCGCAAACGAAAGGCCGCTCGGCCTGGTGGTCCAGGCTGAAAGCGCGCTGGTTTCCAACGCTAAAGTGGCTATCGGCACCACGGTATATCCGGGCGACAAAGTTGAAACCGAAGCGGGCGGCAAATTGCGACTGAGAATGGGTACTTCCCAGCTCTATCTTCTCGCATCAAGTTCAGCGACTCTCGGCCAGCGGACCGACTCGCTTTTTGCGGAGGTCTCGCGCGGCACCGTAGGTTTTTCGTCCAACGGCACAGATCAACTCGAACTCGAAGTGCCCCAAGGTGTTATTCGAGCGTCCAATGGCCAACCCGCCTACGGGCAAGTAACCATTGTGAGTCCCCAGGAAATCATTGTCTCTGCTTTGCACGGTTCGCTAGTTCTTGATAATGACGGAGAGCTCCACACCATCCTGGAAGGAAAGTCTTATCGCGTGACCATGGATTTGGAACCGGCAACTACTCCAGCGCCAGCCGCGGCTGCGTATCGCGACAACGCAGACAACACTCCGGCAAAACGTCGCCGGAAAAAACTGGCCTTTATCCTCCTCTTTGGCGGTCTCGGAGCACTGGCGTCTTACGGTATATGGACCGTGCTTTCGGAAAGCTCTTCGGCACCTAATTGATAGCGGCCTAACCGGGCGGCAGTCGCACCACAACGCAGCCTCCCATCCGCTATTTTGGTCCAGAAGCCGTTCGACCCACCGCGTTCGATCTCGAATATCAAGGCAAAGGTTGGATACATGCCAGCTCCAACTCCGGATTCGCCGTGAGGCCACCTGGTGATGTTTGTGCGGTGTGTTGGATGCGAGTCGAGCGCAAGATCGCGCTCTCAGAAGTTTACAAAGGCCGGCCCTACTACTTCTGCATGGACTCTTACAAACGAGCCTTCGAAGCCAGGCCGATAAATTTATCGAGTTGCTCTCGAAGGCGTAACGGCATCTCTATTGGTTCCCTTCATGTAAGGAACGTCCACCCCGTCGAATTACGCAGACTTGCTGCTCGCCTTGCCGCCAAGCGATGCTAGGAGCGCAGACCCGTCAGGGCTGCCTAGTCCAGTACAAGCATCCCATCCCGGCCCCGCGGAGTAAGTTCCGTTCGTTCCGCTAGTGATATCGTGAAACGTAGCCGCGGTCCCGCTCGCGTAAAGCAGCGGATTCATATAACCCACATCTTTTCCAAGAGACTGATTGATCCTCGCCAACAATCCCGCCCAGAGCGGGGCCACAGCGCTAGTGCCGCCGATCACCGTCGCGCTGCCGTCCACCACCACGTTGTACCCCGTCTCCGGATCCGCATCGCCCGCCACGTCCGGAACGCCGCGCCCCACAAATCCGCTCTGCGACTTCGGCACTCCGGCAGTCTGCTGATACGTTGGCAGCGCAAAAAATCCACTGACTCCGCCTCCGGTTGCCCCTTCGTTACTCGAAAGATCGTTCCACACAACTTCCGAGCTGATCTTCGCCCCCGACAAACTCAGCCTAGTCCCGCCACACCCCATCACGTAAGGACTCGACGCCGGAAAATCCACAGTGGGCTTCCCATCGCTGGAACCATCCGTTGACCCGCTATCTCCCGAAGCCGCGAGAACGGTCACTCCCATCGTCGCCGCATCCTGACAAGCCGAATTAAACGAATTCAACGCCTGTTGCGTCCACGAACTCTCCGGCCCTCCCCAACTAATTGAAATGATCGACGGTCGATTCGTCGTGTCGTGAATCGCGGTAGTCAAAGCATCGAGAAACCCTTGGTCCGTGTTTGTCGTGAAGTACATCGCGATTGTTGCCGAAGGCGCAACCGCACCCACCACTTCGATATCCAACTCCACCTCGCCGTCCGGCCCGTTCGGATCGCCTGTCGGAGAATTCGACCCACCGTCCACCAGCACATCCGTAATCTTGGGCGAAGAAATTCCCAGCCCTTTGAAATATTGGGTGAGATCATCCGAATTATATCCTCCACCTAGTTCCACGATTCCCACGGTTTGCCCAGTCCCATCCGTGCCGGAGGGAAAATCGTAGGCCCGCGCCACTGCAACCGGAGTGTAGGAAGCTCCCGCCTCTTGCGCCCGCACTCTTCCCGCCGGATCTTTCAAAAGACGAAAGTGCGGCGTCGCTTGAGGCCGGTTATCCAACCCGAATACGCCTTCAATAATTCCATCGAGCCCCGCAGGAATCTGCAGCATTCCAGCTCGGCAACGGTATATGCCTTTCGCATGCTGGTAGCGGTTCAACTGCACGCTGAACGCTTTGCTGAAAACCTCCACCGTTCCGCTCAAAAATACAGATCTTCGTTCGGGGCTCTCCTCCACAACTTGCAGACCATAATCCTTCGCAAACGCCCGAACCTTCGAAATATCGTCCGGACTAGCGCCGTGTTGAGCCGCAAATTCTTCGCGCGACAAATGGTGACGCTCCATCGGAGCCGTGGCCCCCAGCTTTTCCACCGAAGGAAACGCTGAGGGCGCCGACCCGCGCCGGAGAACAACTGTCACCGTGATTCGCTCGTTAGGATCCGCTGGCCCAATTTTCCGCGCGCCAGGCATTTCCGTGCGCGCGCTGCTTTTCAGTTCCACACGATTCTGTTGTTTTTCCATGACGTCCTCCTGCAAAGGGACGAAATCTCCACGCGGCCTTAAAAAGTTATTGGTGTAATTTCAACGAATCCTCGAACGTGTTCTTCGTTCAGAGACCGCTCCCAAAGGGCACGGGTTCGCAAGCCAGTGTCAATTATACGCGCGCCTGAAACCGTGCTCTGGAACGTAGCCGGCTCCTCAAATTTTATTGCAGTATCAGGTACCCGTCGCGCTTTCCCCATTTTGCAGTTTGTTCGCCCCGGTAATCCCGATAAACTCCAATAACACTCACCGGTCTTTTTCCAAACGGTCGGAGAGTCATCTTCACCGAGAAGCAAATCTATGCTGAAGCGATTATTCGTCCATTACATCGCCGAAGAAGCCAAGCCCATGCTGCGGCTGGCCATGCCCCTCGTTTGCGCCGAACTCGGCTGGATGACAATGGGCATCGTGGACACCATGATGGTCGGCCGCCAAGCCAACAGCGCGGTGGCCATTGGCGCTGTCAGCCTCGGAGGCATTCTCTACATTGCTGTCGCAATTTTCGGCACCGGCTTAATGCTCGGTCTCGACACTTTGGTTTCCCATGCATACGGCGCCGGCGATTTGGAAGAATGCCACCGCGTCCTGGTCAACGGGATTTATCTCAGCTTTGCAATTTCTCCAATACTGATGGGCATCGTCTGGTTTTTCGGACCGCTCATTCGTTCGCTCGGCATTCAAAATGCGATTCTCGAGCAAGCGGTCCCGTACGTACACGCGCTGAATTGGTCCACGCTCCCGCTTCTGCTCTATTTCGTTTTCCGCCGTTACTTGCAGGGAATGGACCAAGCCAAGCCGGTAATGTTCGCTCTGATTTCCGCAAACTTGGTAAATTTGGTGGGCAACTGGGCCCTGATTTACGGCCATCTCGGATTTCGTGCGATGGGCACCATCGGCTCCGGTTGGTCCACATGCTTCGCGCGCATCTACATGGCCGGCGTCCTGCTGGCATATTGCGCTTACTACGATCATCGATACGAAACCGGCCTCCGCGAAACTCGGCGCCTGCCCGATTTTTTCCGCATCTGGAGATTGGTGCAATTAGGTCTCCCGGCCGCGACGCAATTCGGTATGGAAGTCGGAGTTTTTGCGGTCGCCACATCCATGATCGCTAAGCTAGGCGCCATTCCGCTCGCAAGCCATCAGATCGCGCTCAACACCGTGAGCCTCACCTACATGGTTCCGTTGGGGCTCAGCGCCGCTGCCGCGGTTCGCGTAGGTCAAGCCCTCGGACGTAACGATCCGCACGCCGCCAGTCGCGCTGGATGGACGGCTATGTTTCTAGCGACGGGCTTCATGGGCACGATGACCATACTTTTCCTGGCCGCTCCGAAATACATCACCCGGATCTACACTCCCGACCCCGCGGTAGTCGGCGCCGCCAGCACTCTGCTTTTCGTCGGCGGGTTTTTTCAGCTCTTTGACGGAATGCAAACCGTAGCTACCGGCGCGCTGCGGGGCGCGGGCGACACGCGCACCCCCATGACCTGCCACTTAGTTTTCTATTGGCTGGTCGGCCTGCCGCTCGGTGCCTACCTCTGCTTCCCCCTCGGGTGGGGCGCGCCCGGGTTGTGGATCGGTTTGTCGGTGGCGCTGATTCTCATTGGCTGCGCCTTGCTGTATTTCTGGCGCCGCAAAGAGCGCTCCTTCGCCACGCAAAAAATTCCTGTAGCTGCCACTGTCTAGCCGTTTCCAACGGTTTTGTAGCGCCGCCGTTAGGCGGGCGGCATTTCGCTTGGCTATAGATTGCCTGCGCTGCATACTTATTCACCGAAAATGTCCGAAAACACTTTCATGCAACGCGCCATAGCGCTCGCACTCGAGAACGTACAATCCGGCCACGGCGGTCCCTTCGGTGCGCTGGTCGTAAAAGATGGGAAAATTATCGCCGAGGCCACCAACAATGTGGCCTCAACAAACGATCCCACCGCTCACGCCGAAATAGTCGCAATCCGCCAAGCCTGCAAAAAACTCGGAAAGTTTCACCTCGAAGGTTGCGAAATTTACGCAAGCTGCGAAGCATGCCCCATGTGCCTGGGCGCCATCTACTGGTCGCGCCTCGATCGCATTTATTTCGCCGCCACCGCAGCCGATGCCGCGAAAGCCGGTTTCGACGACTCCTTCATCTACCAGGAAATTTCCAAACCTCACGCTGAACGCAAAATTCCGGTGTTCCAGCTCCTACGCGAAGAGGCACTCGATCCATTTCGTGCCTGGGAACAAAAGCCGGACAGAGTCAGCTACTAATCCACCCGCTGCCGAGGCGTACTGAAGACTCCTCTAGCGCACTCGCCCAGCCCGTTGTAGGATTACTAAGCGGTATGCTATCTTTTCGTTGATTTCGCCGGAAGGTGGCTTATGAATCCACGGACCCCGTTTTTTTTCGTTGCAGCCGCGCTCCTAGCCGTCAGCCTCTCAGCTCAAGAGTCAACCGAGGTATCCCGCGGGCCGGATGGCGGCACGCGTTTCCGCGTTGCTGGGATTGAAGTTCTTCCCGTCACCGGCAAGCCGTTTTCCGGCACAGATACCATTGAGTGGACACACAACCTCGGAGACGGAGGCGCGGTTACCACGCATCTCACCGCTATTGTCGCTCGCGACAGTCAGGGCCGCATTTACCGCGAACGCCGCAACTTCGTTCCAGCCAACAGCAGCCAGCAATCCAAGTTAATCGAAAAGATCTTTTACGATCCTGGCGCTCATACCAAAACCACGTGCACTGTTGCCACTCGCCAGTGCGGTATTACCAGTTATTACGCGCCCGTCTCCTTTAAGCCGACGCCCGCTGGCCCACGCGATAACGGAACACGCTACCTCACCCGCGAGAGCCTGGGAAACAACACGCTTGACGATCTCAGTGTCGTCGGCACTGTCGAAACTCTAACGATCAACGCCGGTATTGTCGGCAATGACCGTCCGCTCACCATCACTCGCGAGTTCTGGTATTCCTCCGACCTTCAAATCAATTTGTCCGTTACTCGAAATGATCCCAGGGAAGGCAGACAGGTTATTAAATTAGTTGATCTGACTCGCTCTGAACCTGACCCGGCGCTGTTCGAGCTTCCGGCTGAGTTCACAGTTCAAGACCATCGCTCGCAATCGCAGGGCGGAAATTAAATCCGTTAGACTCGCTGCCACAACTACGGGCTGCATCCGGTCTTGCGTTCGACCCATCGAATTCCTCGGCGTGCAATTTCCAGCGCGTCAATCGGGCCACCCACATCAGACCTCTGCGGGTGATACTCCATGGTGAGTTGGACCAAACGGATCGCCCAGCGAACATCTCTATCTTTTATCGGAATATCTCGTTCAGCCGAAATCCACTTCCTCTGTTCGGTTTTTGCGAAACGGGTTTTGTCCGCCACTATCTCGTTAACAATTTCATTTCGCCCCAAGGCTCCGAATTCAATGGTAGTCGTATGCCGCTCCGTATAAGAACTCTCCTTGGCTTGTTGAGTGCTTGGGTCGAATACGATTTCCACCTGGTACATGGCTGTAGAGCCGTTCTCAAATCCCAGAAACGCGCCGGTGAGGAATATGTTTTTATCCAACATTAACTTGGAACCCGCCGGATCGTCCTTCAAAGCTTGATTGATTGTGGTGACCATATGCTCGCCCCAACTCCTGGCTGCCGCTTTTAGGAGCCGCTGAGTCCCCGTGCTCTGCGCTTCTTGGAAAGCGTGCATCGCTGCTTTCTGCGCATTCCAAAGCGCTCGCCCGTTGTGAGCGTGAATGATGTTTCCGGCAGCAGTAAATACCGAGTGACCGTCCAGCTCCACGATCTTGCAAATGTCGTCGCGATACTTCTCATTGTCGTCGAATCCGCGGCTATCAACTGCGATCACAATTTTCGCTCGCGACCATCCGATAACCACAACCGTACCAGTTGTACTTCGTAATCCGTCCTGCGCTCCAACGCTGCACGCCAATGTCAAAAATATCGAAGCCAACAGTTTATTGGTCACCTGATTTGTCATCCCGAGCGAGGCCGCTTTTGGCCGACGAGGGATCCCTTGTGGTATTGGCCACGTCGGCTGATAGCAACTGGAACGATAGTGTACTCACACGTTTCCGGAAACGGGATTTTACATCGCGGAAGTACTAGGCCGTCCACACACGACTCCTTGAAATTCATAGAATCGCGTGCTAGCGTTTCCCGTGATTAAAATTGAGCAGCTTCGTGCTCGCAATCGGGACTCAAGACCGCAAAACTGCAGACGCTTCTTGTTAACCTTTTCACCTGCCGATCTGCCGCCATTTTCTACCTCACGAAATACATTCCTGCGTGGTTCTGCACAGAATGTAGAATGCGACGTAACTTCCAGAAAACAAACGACAGGAAAATTCCTACCGGGGGCCGCAGCCACGTGCCACCGGGTAGGATGCAAAGTCATCGCCGGAGCCGAAACGTGGCCATAAAACTTGCCGAAAACAACTACGGCGAATCGCGCATTCGCTTGCTGCGAGTGGTTCGGCAGGAAGGCCGCCACGACATCAAAGAACTCACCGTCGGAATTCAGTTCGAAGGGGACTTTGAAGCCGCGCACACCAAAGCCGACAACAAGAAAATACTGCCCACCGACACGATGAAGAATTCAGTTTATGCGATTGCCCGACAATATCCAGTCGAAGCAGTGGAAGATTTCGCGCTGCACCTCATCGAGCACTTTCTCACCTATAACGATCAGGTGTCCCGTGTGCGCGTTGAGATGGCCGAGAACCCGTGGTCTCGTATTCCACAAGGAACCAAGCCTCACGCCTTCGCCTTCACCCGAACCCATGGACGAGAAAAGCGCACAGCAACTTTGCTCGGGACTCGCGAGGGATCCATCATTCGTGCCGGTATCGAAGGCCTCGACGTACTCAAGACTTCGAAATCAGCTTTCGATGGCTTCCTTCGCGATCCTTACACCACGTTGAAAGTGGATCGCGACGGAATCCTCGCAGCCACAATCCAAGCCGCTTGGCTCTACGTAGGAGACGAAGCCGAATTCAGTCCGTTATGGCACGGCGTACGCCAAACGCTGCTCGAAAGCTTCGCTGAACACGATAGCAAATCTCTTCAGCATACACTCTATGCAATGGGCGAGGCGGTGCTCGCGACTTTCGACCGCGTCGCCGAAATCCATCTCTCGCTCCCCAGCGAACATTTCAACCTGGTGGATCTCGCGCCCTTTGGAATGGACAATCCCGGCGAAGTTTTCCTCCCAACCGACGAGCCCTACGGCCTGATCGAAGCGACACTCCGAAGAGAATAAAGGCAAATGAGCGGACGAGAAAAATCCGAACAAGCGCGATTGACAGCAACTAACTATCTTGTCGCAACAACAAGCCCTCCCCTGTTCCTGAGACCCCGCCTGGAGAACTTCCTGTGACGCGAGAGCCACACATGCTGAATCTCACGAAGGTCTCTGAATGGGACGACGGCCATTTCCACCGTAAAGATGATTACCTGGCCGCCGAGGAACCGTTGGAAATTCGCGTCGGAACCGAACCTCTCAGCGTAACGATGCGTACGCCGGGTCACGACGTAGAACTCGCCGCGGGTTTTCTGTTCACCGAGGGCATCGTACGCTCTGCCAATCAAATCATTTCGCTCCAACCCGGCGTGTCAGGTGAAAACCCCAACGTTGGCAATTTAGTTCAAGCCGAGCTTGTTCCCCAAGTCGTCCCGGACTTCGCCAGCATGCAGCGGCATTTTTTTGCGGCTTCGAGCTGTGGTATTTGCGGTAAAGCCTCGATAGACTCCGTTCGCTCCCGCCTGCTCAAAACGCCCAATCCTGACTTCAGGTGTGCGCCGGAACTCCTCGTAAAGCTTCCGGACGTGCTGCGTTCCTCGCAAGACGTTTTCCAGCGTACCGGAGGATTGCATGCTGCTGCTCTTTTCGATTCGACTGGTGTGCTGCAAGTTTTGCGCGAAGACATCGGCCGACATAATGCCGTAGACAAGGTGATTGGCTGGGCCTTGCAGCACGGCCAGCTTCCTCTGGGAAATTCCGTGCTGCTGGTAAGTGGTCGCGGGGGTTTCGAGATCGTGCAAAAGGCCATCGTGGCCGGTTTGCCGGTTGTCGCGTCGGTATCCGCACCCTCGGGCCTGGCCGTGCAGCTCGCGCGTGAGTTGCGTCTAACGCTGATCGGATTCTTGCGCGGACGGCGATTTGTCATCTACTCCGGCGAAGAACGGATAGCCGGATCAAAACAGCCTGACGAGTAATAAGATCAAAATAGCGGCACGTGTAAAAGCTTCCAAGCGACCAGAAAAGGAACTGGCTCGAACCGACGGGGAGCGGTTCGAGCCAGGGGGTTAGGTAGTGAAGGACTGCGGGAAATTTCGCGGTATCGCTTCCTCGCAGTGGCGAGGCCGATTTTGTACGCAGGTTGTTACGGCTGAATGACAGCTTGGTAAAAACCTCATGCGCTGGAAAAGGCCGCCCGCCCCGTGTAGAATGGGCAGCTTAATACCTCCCTGCGAAATGTTGAATATCCTGTGACAGTCACGATAACTCTACCCCCCAGCATCCCTGTCAAGCGAACCGGCTTGGAAGTCTGGATGAACCGCGTTTTGGAGACGGCGGATCAAGTCGGCGACAAGTGGGATTCGGATAGCGTTCACGACCTGCGCGTCGCCCTCCGGCGCTGCCGGACTATGGCAGACGCTTTAAGCGAGGTAAACCCCTCGCCTAGTTGGAAAAAACTGAAGAAATCCACACGCGATCTGTTCCAAGCCCTCGGCGAGCTAAGAAATACCCAAGTTGCGAAGGAGTGGGTGAAAAAACTGGGTCCATCCAAAGATCCGATGCGCAAGAGGCTGCTGAAAGCATTGGACGAGAAAGAGAAAGAAGCGCAAAAAATCGCGGAGAAGACGCTGGGCCAGTTTGACCGCAAAGAATGGAAAAAATGGTCGCGGAAATTTCCACCCAAGGCCGCGTTCTTTCCGGTAGAGAGTGTGGTTTTCCAGCGTCTGGCGCTTGCGAAGCTGAACGAAGCCGTTGAACTATACCAACGCGCCAAAAAAGTTCGAACTGGAATCGCCTGGCATCGCCTCCGAGTTGGGTTAAAAGGCTTCCGGTACATCTTGGAGAATTTTCTTCCTGCGAGATACGACCACAGCAGCAAGGAGCTGAAGCGCATGCAGGACATTCTGGGCGAGGTTCATGACCTGGATGTGCTGCGTCCTTTGATCAGAAAACTAGCTTCAGGGCTGGATCCAAAACTCAAAGCGGGGTGGCTGGCCAAGCTTGAGAAGGAACGTAAAAGCCGGCTGGAGGAATTCCGCACGAAAACTATTGATAAAGAATCCTACTGGGCCTTCTGGCACAAGGGGCTCGAATGGGGCCACAATCTCAAGACAGTTTCGCCGCCGGAATTACAGCGCGTTTACTCCGCAAGCTGACGCAACATTTTGGGTGTTACCAGCCAACGAAGATGCCATTTTCCGCGGGCAGCCGAGTGCTCGAAGCAAGCCACCCCGGCTTTTTTCAGCTCGGTGACAGAGCCGCGCGTACCGAGCAGGTGCGAGATCATCAAATCCAACTGCGGCGCGTGGCCGAAGCACATCACTTCCTTGGCACGCAGGCCGACGATTTCCTTCACGATCTCGGCTGGATTTCCCGCAGGTTTTAGCGCGTCGTGCACGCGAATCTTTGCCGGCGCAAAGCCCATGGTTTCCGCGAATATCTCCGCGGTTTGCGCCGCGCGGACATAAGGGCTCGTAATCATCACGTCGGGCTTGATGCCCAACACATTGAGACCGAGTGCAGCGGAGCGCGTCTTTTGTACGCCTTTGGCGGTAAGTGGCCGTTCCGGCTCTGCCGGCGACTTTGGATCATTAGGGTCCACGGCTATGCCGTGGCGCACGAGATAAAGAATCATAAGTCTAGGCTACCTCTTTTTCCCTTCTTTGCACTCGACGAAATTCCGCATTCAAGTGAAATTCTCTCTCGAACAATTCGGCTTTGCGTTGAAGCCCGGCTAAATCCAAACGCGTGCCGTCCGCGGCGCGGATCATGAAGATAGCCTTGTGGCCTTCGATTTGTACATCGACCCCGGCAACCCGCTGCTCATGCTCGGATTCAAGCTTCTCTGCGATGCGCAACAGCGACGTGAGCAACCGGCATTGCCGACGCTTCTGTCCGTCGAGTGCGGCATAGGACGAGTGTCCCAGCTCAGGTTCCGATTTCGAATTATGATAGCGCACGAGCGCGGCCACCATTTCGCAACGCCAGCCGCGCAACCCGGGAATTTCTCCGTTACGGATTAAATATTCGCCGTGCCGATTATGATTCTTACGGTTTACGAAATGCCCGGTGTCGTGTAAAAGCGCCGCCACTTCAAGTAGAAGCCGAAGTTCGGGTCCCATTTCATGAATGGGACGAAGCTGATCGAACAGCGAGAGCGCTAACCGAGCCACCTGCTCGGCATGATGTTGATTGTAATTCAGCCGGCTGGCGAACCACAGTGCGCCTTGCAGCATTTCAGCGGCGCGACCTTTTTCTTCCTCGGACACGATGCCGCCGGAGTATTGCTGCGCGACAAGATCCAGCAGAATGCCTTCGCGAACTCCAACCCCTGGGACCAGCATGGTGCGGAGGTCCAGCCATTTTGCGAGTGTAGTTATGATGATGGAAGCAATCCCGATGACTTCGGCACGATCTTCACGCACGCGGAAAGCTCGCATGCGCCCGGGAATATCAAGAGCCATCATGCGCCAGGTCTGATCTCTCAGTAGGCGCACGTTGATGGAGGGAATGCGTTCGACCATGGGTCCCGGCGCGATGCGAACCAAAGCTTCCGCATTTCCTCCGCAAGCTACAGCGATCGAACGGCTGAGTTTTGGTGGTGACGGAAGCGCGCTTCGCAGAATAGATAGGACATGATGACGGAGTCGGTTGGCATCGTCTTCATCGATCGCGCCGTGGATGGAGTACGTTTCCATCAGACGTATGGTGCCAAGCGGTAACCCAATGCGATGCTCAAGTACACCGCGCTGAAAAAAGTTCAGCTCCAAGCTGCCGCCACCAAGATCGAAAATCAAGCGCGGTTGTAGGCGGTCACTGAGCGCCCATTTCACGGCAGAGCAAACCAGACGAGCTTCCTCCTCATTGCCGATGACTTCCAGTTCGAGGCCGGATTTGCGGCGAATGCGGTCCATCAATTTGCGATAGTTGCGGGATTCGCGGGCGGCCGCTGTAGCGACGGCTCGATAGGCGCTGACCTGATACCGATCCATGCGATCGCGGAATTGTTTAAAGGTGCGAGCTGCTTTTGCGATGGTGTCGTCATCCAACATCCGGCGGGTGAAAGCGTTATGTCCCAGGCGAACTGCGGCACGCTCGCTGTCTAGAAACTGGATATGCTGTGGGGAAGTGGCGCGGGCGATCACCAGCCGAATGGCATTCGAGCCCGCATCAATCGCGGCTAGTTGGACAGGAGCAGCCACTCTTTAGCGCCAAAGATGCGACAGCGCGTGCGAAGGCCTGTATTGCGTGCTGCGAATACCCAGGTGCGACGCGATGCGATTGCGTAGCACCCGGTTCACCGCAGAGACGCTGCTTTCGCCGTCTAGTTCAAGAAAACCGTGCCGCTTCGAAAGATATTCGAATTCACGCTTAATCATCGACTGGTATCGGATGAAGGATTGAAACAAGTCATTCGAGAGCGACATGTCGCGTCCGGATTCCCAATAGCTAATGGTCTGGGATTTCTTGAACTCGCGGTCGAAAGCAATTTCGGGGCGCACATTCAGCCAAAAAGTAAGGTCAGGCCTGAGAGCAGTTTCATAGATTCCGTGGAGATAATCGCGGCCGATCCCACGAACCGCCGCGCGCGCAATTAAAGTGAAGATGTAGCGGTCCGCCAACACGATTAATCCCGAGCGTAAAGCAGGAAGAATGCGGCGCTCCAGTTGGTCGAAGAAATCGGTGCTGTACATCAGCGCCAGAGTCATACGGGTGACTGCATTTTCTGCGAGGAGCGCGTCAATGTCTTCGCCTACCAGATACGATCGCCGGAGACCCATGGTCTGCACCGCAAACCCTTGAGATTCGAGCCACTCGGTGAGAAGAGAAATTTGAGTGGAGCGTCCGGAACCGTCCGTGCCTTCGATAACGATGAGAGTTCCACTGAGTTCTTCCGGCCTTACTCCGGGTAACGGAGTTCCGTAGAAGCGCGAAGGAGATTCTACTGCCACGTGCGCCTGCCTTTGCTTCGCGGGGCGACCATTTCGTGGAATGCGGATATGAGTTTTCGTAGAAGGGCGCGTCATTTTTTCTTGGGCGCAAACTGCTGCAAAGCAATCTTCTCGCTGACAATCTGGCGCATCAGTTTCTGCAGTTTGTTTACTCGCACGGTGCCGTCCATAAGCACAAAATGGTCGGTCTCCACCATCTGATCGTAATTATTCAGAATGCGTTCCTGAAAAATACGGAAACTTTCGGAGCGGTCCAGCGAAATTCCCAGATCCATCCCGGCTTCATAATATTTCAGCTTAGGACGCCCGGCTACGATGCGGTTGACTGCGACGTCCAGCGGAGCGCGGAAATAAAAGGTGATATCGGGAGTTGGAGCGAAGCTATAGAGATTGCGCAGCCAATGGGGAGAACATCCGCGAGCGCCATCGCGGGCAAACGCGGTGTAGATGTATCGGTCAGCTAGGACCAGATAGCCGCCGTGCAATAGAGGCATGATTTGGCGTTCGCAGCGGTCGGCAAAATCTGCCGCATGCAGGAGAGAAAACGTCGTGGGCGTCAACAATCGCCGCTGTTTGCCTCGCCGGGTGGCGGATTTCACCAGGGGCGAAGAATTCCACTCGGTGAAATGGATACGGTAGCCGCCGATCTCAAGCCAGCGTTTCAGCAAATAGAGTTGAGTGCTTTTCCCCGAGCCGTCGATACCTTCCACCACCACTAGTGCGCCGGGATAATCGCGTTTAATAGTAGGCTGTTTGGACGTGACCGGATCTGCAGCGGGCGCTATGTCAGGGGTAATCGTGGCCATAGGAATAATTTACACAGAATTGCGTATCATATATCGGATCGATGAATGGGAAGTAACAAAATGGTGACTCGCCGAAGACATGGATGAGGTTCGCTGGACTGACGGGATTGATCGAGGAGACGGCATGAAATTTAGTAAAGAGTTGGCTGTAAAACCAGGACATAAAGTGAAGCTGTCCAAGTGGGACCCCGACGACACGCTTGGATTCGAAAAAAATCACGAGACGAAAAATAGCCTCGAGAAGGCCATAGAGAGGCTCGTGGGTTTTCAGTACCGGCTGTACGCCGAGAAAAAACGCACCCTCCTGCTAATCTTTCAGGGGTTAGACGCAGCCGGCAAGGACGGAACGATTCGCCATGTGATGTCGGGCGTAGATCCCCAGGGATGCGTGGTGAAATCTTTCAAGGTGCCCTCGGCGGAGGAAGCAGCTCATGACTTCTTATGGCGAGTTCACAAGGCGATTCCCGGCTACGGCGAAATCGGAGTTTTCAACCGTTCGCATTATGAGGATGTATTGATCGTACGAGTGCACGAGCTTGTCCCGAAAGAAGTGTGGTCGCGACGATACGACCAAATCAACGAATTTGAGGCCATGCTGGAAGAAAACAAGGTGAAGATTTTGAAGTTCTTTCTGCACATCAGCAAAGACGAGCAGAAGAAACGATTTCTGGAGCGGATCGACGACCCGGATAAGCGGTGGAAAATTTCCGAAGACGATTTCAAGGAACGGAAATATTGGGATGATTATACCGTCGCCTACGAGGAGGCGCTGGAACGCTGCAGCACGACGGAATCGCCTTGGTTTATCATTCCTGCCAACAAGAAATGGTTCCGTAACCTGGCCGTATCGCACATCATTGACGAGACCTTCCGAGAAATCGGCATGAAATTTCCCCCACCGACGATTAATCTGAAAAAGTTAAAGTGGAAATGAGCAAGTGATGGTGTCCTGAAGTTTTCCTGTTAGAATCGCTCGACTCTGAGCGACCACAATGGACGAGGCCGTTTTTCCGCGAAATTTTCTGAAAAGATACCCGCAGGCCACTCGCGGAGAAGGATGCTTTGTCTATACAGGGGATGGCCGACGATTTCTAGATGCATCGGGCGGCGCGGCGGTGGTCACCATTGGCCACGGGGTTAAAGAAGTTGCCGATGCGATGGCGGATCAGGCGTCACGGCTCGCCTACGTTCACACCTCACAATTCCACACTGAGATTGCAGAGAAACTCGCGCGACGGATTCTCGCGATGGCGCCGGAGGGGATGCGCGCGCAAGGACGCGTTTATTTTACGTCTGGCGGATCTGAGGCGGCCGAGACTGCGCTGAAACTAGCGCGACAATACTGGCTTGAACGTGGCGAAAGTAAACGCTTTCGCGTGATTTCTCGTTTGCAGAGCTATCACGGCAGCACGCTCGGGGCGCTGTCAGTTTCGGGGAATGTTCGGCGGCGCGAGCCATTTGCTCCCATGCTCCCGGAATGGGGACATATTCCGCCGTGCTATTGCTACCGCTGCCCTTACGGACTTCGCTATCCGGAATGCAAGGTAGAGTGTGCGGACGAACTTAACCGAATTCTGGAACGCGACGGTTCCGACAATGTAGCCGCATTTATTTTTGAGCCTGTTGTGGGAGCCACGCTCGGAGCCGTGCCGCCGCCGGACGGTTACGTTCAAAGAATCGCCGAGATTTGCCGACGACGTGGAATCCTGTTGATTGCGGATGAAGTAATGACGGGCATGGGGCGAACGGGAAAGCCGTTTGCCGTGGAACATTGGGGCGCGACGCCGGATTTCATTCTGGTCGGCAAGGGAATCGCCAGCGGCTATGCTCCGTTGGGCGCGGTCATCGTCGCGGGGCGCGTGGCGGAAACAATTTCGAAAGGGTCCGGGACGTTTCTGCACGGCTTTACGTACAACGCGCATCCGGTAGCGACAGCGGCAGGAAATGCGGTGCTGGATTACATCGAGCGTGAAAATTTATTTGCGCGGGTTGATTCCGCAGGACGCGAAATGCGTGCAGCATTTGAACCACTTAAACAATTCTCGGTTGTGGGTGATGTGCGCGGCATGGGGCTGCTGTGGGGAATAGAGTTCGTGCTGGACGCCAAGACTCGGGAACCTTTTCCGCATGACGCGCGAATCGCCTCGCGGATTCACGACGATCTGCTGGAGGAGGGGATCATGACATATCCGATTCAAGGATGCGTTGACGGCCTGCGCGGAGATCACATTCTGCTGGCGCCGCCGTTTACGATCACGTCTTCCATGATACAAATGCTGGCCGCGGGGCTCGAAAAAGCCATCGCCGCACTAGAGAAGACACAGCTTGCGGGAATCGGAGGGTCATCTGCACTCGGTTGATGGCACAGGGTATCGTTCGGCGATTACAACGTTTGTATTGGCTATCTCCGTTGGATTTGCGGCGTTTGCTACCTCCAGCGATACCAGCCCAATGGTGGGATTTTCCGCGCGCGGTGCTGCGGAGGAAATGTCGATCGAACAGATGTTCCGTTCGATGGCTTCCACTGAGCAGATTTCGAAATTCCATCGCTATCTTACTTCCGAGCCGCACCCGGCTGGCTCCGCTCGCAACAATGAACTGGCGCAATGGGTCGCGGAGCAATGGCGGCAGCAGGGTCTGGAAGACGTCACGGTACATCAATATGATGTGCTGAATTCGCGGCCGCGCGAAATTTCACTAGAGATGGTCCATCCCGGGCATTACCGCGCGAGCTTGCGCGAAGATCCGTATGATGTGGATCCTGACACCAAAAATCCGAAAGCCGACGGCGCCTACCTGGGATATTCCGCTTCCGGTGAAGTAACAGCACCAGTGGTGTACGCGCACAGCGGCAATCCGGAGGATTACGAATACCTTCGCGCGCGCGGAATCGATGTGAAAGGAAAAATTGTTCTGGTGCGCTATTCGAATCCTTATAGCTACCGAGGATTCAAGGCGCTCACGGCGGAACGGCTGGGGGCGGCGGCAATCCTAATTTATTCCGATCCACAGGAAGATGGTTACACACGCGGGGAAGTTTTTCCGGATGGGCCGTGGGGACCGGAGAGTCACATCCAACGGGGCGCGATTACGTACGATTTTCTCGAGCCCGGCGATCCATTGACGCCGGGATGGGCATCGGTTCCTGGCGCGAAACGAATCGCTCCAGAGCAAGCGATATCCCTGCCGAAAATCATGGGTGTCCCACTATCGTGGCGCGACGCGAAACCGCTACTCGAAAAAATGGATGGGCCGGTGGCACCGGATTCCTGGCAAGGTGGGTTGCCGCTGAAATATCGCCTTGGCGGTAAGCGTGTGCGAGTTCATCTGAAGGTTGACATGGACACCAGTGTGCAGCCGTATTATGTGACGGAAGCGCGCATTCGCGGCAGCGAAGCTCCTGATCAATGGGTGATTCTGGGAAATCATCGCGACGCGTGGGTGTTTGGTGCTGTGGATCCTTCCAGTGGAACGGCCTCCATGCTGGAGCTGACGCGAAATCTTGGCGAAGTGTTAAAGCAGGGGATCAGGCCGAAGCGCACCCTAGTGATTTGCAGTTGGGACGGCGAGGAGTACGCGCTGACTGGTTCCACGGAGTGGGGAGAAGAATTCGCGGATGAACTGAAACAGAAAGCGGTGGCGTATTTGAACGTGGACGAGGCGACTTCAGGATCCAACTTTGAAGGCGATGCGGTGGGTTCGCTAGCCCCGCTGCTGGTCGATGTGAGCCGAAATTTGCCGGCACCTTCGGGCAAGACACTCTACGATGAATGGAAAGTTTCCAGAGAGGTGGAATTAAAAGCAACGCAACCTGTGCCGGACTTTGAATTGGCGAACACGCGTATTGGAAGCGGATCAGATCACACCGTCTTCTTAAACTTTCTTGGCATACCGACGGTGGGGCTCACTTTCGTGGGGCCATACGGCGTCTATCATTCTCTTTACGATGACTTCTTTTGGATCAATCACTTTGGGGACCCAGGATACCGCTACCATTCATTGATGACACAGCTTTGGGGCACCGTGGCACTGCGGCTATCGAATGCCGAGATTCTCCCGTTTGATTTTGAGTCGTACGGCCAGCACATCCGGCAATTTCTAATCGAACTTGATAATGCGAGCCATGTTGCGTCGCATATAGATTTTGATTCTCTTCGGAAATACGCTCTAGGATTCGAGCAAGCTGGACAGGAACTGAAACAAAGTGCCAGCCGTGCGGTTGCGAGCGGAGGCTTGAACACCGCGAAAGAGATTTACATAAATCAAGAGCTGATGAAAGTGGAACACAATTGGTGCAGTCCCGACGGCATTCCTGGGCGGCCGTGGTTCAAACATTCGCTTTATGCAGCGCGCTACACCTATGCCCATCTCGAATTGCCCGGGCTTACCGAAGCTGCCGAGGCCGGCGATTGGAAGCGCGCCCAGGAACAGGCCAAGATCCTCGAAGATGAACTGATGAAAAATACCATGCTGTTACGGCACGTTAAGCAGGAATTGGACTCTTTCGCGGGCGCTGAAAACCCATGAAAATATTAGCTGTTCCTCTCGCCATTCTTTTTGCTGCCTTTGTACCGGTTAGAGCGCAGCAATCGGCTCGCGCGCGTGATCTTGGCGTGCCATTCGAAGGCACCCCGGGTCCTCTGAATTCGATTACAGACGTGAAGGGAGTGGAAGTTGGCTATCGCACGCTTATTTCCGGCGAAGGCAAATTGCAGGTCGGTGTCGGGCCCGTGCGCACCGGCGTCACGGCTATCTTCCCGCGCGGGAAAAAGGCGGTGGATCCCGTCTTTGCGGGATGGTTCACGGAAAATGGCAATGGGGAAATGACTGGAACGACCTGGGTGGAAGAATCGGGATTTCTTTACGGTCCGGTGATGATTACAAACACGCACAGCGTGGGAATTGTGCGCGACGCCGTCATCGCCTGGCAAGTCAAACAAGGCAGGCCAGTCCCGGAGGACGATTGGTGGTCGCTTCCAGTGGTGGCCGAGACCTGGGACGGATACCTGAACGATATCAACGGATTTCACGTGAAGCCGGAAGACGCGTTCGCTGCGATGGATGATGCGCACTCCGGTCCGATTGCCGAAGGGAACGTCGGTGGCGGCACCGGAATGATTTGTTTCGAATTTAAAGGCGGCACAGGGACTTCCTCACGCCAGTTACCCGGAAAGCTCGGTGGATATACTGTCGGCGTGCTCGTTCAATGCAATTTTGGTACGCGACATCTTTTGCGAATTGCCGGAGCGCCCATAGGTTACGAAATTACGGGAAAGCGGATATGGGATGACGATACCGGTTCGATTATTGTCGTGGTCGCTACCGATGCCCCGCTTCTGCCAAATCAGATGAAACGCATCGCCAAGCGCGTTACGCTAGGCCTCGGGCGTCTCGGCAGCATTGCCGGTGACGGCTCGGGCGACATCTTTATTGCGTTCTCCACGGCGAACTCGGCTGCAGGGCTGGAACAAAAGAAAGCAGTGAATGTCCAAATGCTTCCGAATAATCAGATGGACGCGCTCTTTGAGGCGACCGTGCAGGCCACGGAAGAAGCCGTAGTAAATGCTCTCGTTGCGGCGAAAACTATGACGGGTCCCGAGGGGCATACCGTAGAAGCGCTCCCGCATAACAGGCTGCGCGAAGTTCTTGAGAAATATAACCGGCTGGCCGAAGTAAAATAGCTTTTGTGGGATTCATTGTTTGTAAGGAGGTTGAGGTCGATGAGGAATTTTTTCACAGGTGTTTTTCTGACATTGCTGATAATTGGTATCGCTATCTTTTTGATCATTAAAAATGGTTACGTGGATTTCAAGGCGGACGCAGAACCGTCCCTGTTGGAGAAGAAATTTGCGATGGAGGCGGTAGACGCTTCGGCGGACCGTCACGCTCCGGACCAGAAGAACCCCTTGACGGCCAACGAAGAAACTTTGGTGGCCGGCTCGAAGCTTTACATCAACCACTGCGCGGGCTGCCACGGCATTCCTTCGAATCCCAGCAGCCAATTTCCGAAATCATTCTATCCCCCGGTACCCACTTTCTTCACAGACGCTCCCGACATGCCGGAGAATCAAAATTTCTACATCATCCAGCATGGTATACGCTGGAGCGGAATGCCGGCCTGGGACAAGACGCTTAATAACACGCAAATGTGGCAATTGGTGACCTTTTTGAGCAACATAGAGAAACTTCCGCCCGCGGCAAAAAGAGAATTCGATCTACCAGGGGCACCGGCTGCGGCCACCGCGCCGGCAATGACACCGAGCCCTTCAATGCAAATGAAGCACTAGGCTATTCCGAAAGTGGGCATTCTTCGAAGAAATACTCCGAGCGATGGACGCGTAGTCCTGCTAAAATTTGGCTGATTTAGTAGCTCTCTTATTGGGATGGGTTTTAAGTGTTGGTGGCCTCGCAAATTGAGGACAAAACCTAAACCCATCGGCACCTTGGGAGGAAGAATTTGACGTCTGATGCAGTCGCAGAAAAGGTGATCACTACTCTTGCATCGGTAAAGCGGATTCCAGCCGATAAGATCACACTGGAAACAAATCTGCAGGACCTGGGCATCGATTCGCTGGATGTTTTCACCTTGCTCTTCGAGCTCGAAAACGCCTTCAAAATTTCCATCCCCGATGATGATGTCCGATCGATACGCACGGTCAACGATGTAGTGACGGGCATCAAGAAGATTATTGCCGCTGCGCCGCCCGATTCGACTGTGGGTTCGCCCACACCAGCGGACTAAGAATGGCGGCCCGCCGAGTTGCCGTCACGGGTTTAGGGATTATTTCTCCCCTGGGACTGAATGTCGCCGAATCCTGGGATTCGCTTAGCCATGGACGATGCGGCATTCAGGCGTTGAAGGGCGTCGATCGGTCGCGCGTGGCCCTGAAGATGGAGAACGGGGCCGAGGTGCGCGGTTTCGACCCCACGCAACACTTTGAAGGCGGCAAAGAAGCTTACCTCGATCGCTTTGCGCAGTTCTCCGTGGTTTCAGCGCGTGAAGCCATGCGTGATTCCGGCCTTACCCTAACGCCCGCTCTTCGATATAACGCCGCGATTGTCTGCGGCTCCGCAGTGGGAGGCCAGTCCGCCATCGAAACCGGGTTCGCGGATCTTTACGTATCAGATCGCGGACGCGTTCATCCTCTTACAATTCCTAAGACGATGGCCAATGCTGGCGCGAGCCATATTTCCATGGAACTCGGAATCACGGGTCCCACTTACACGGTATCGACCGCCTGCTCGTCTGCGAATCACGCTATTGGCCAGGCGTTTCGTCTTGTGCGCGATGGTGAAGTGGATTTGGCGGTCACCGGTGGCAGCGAGGCGCCCTTCGCGATAGGGCATCTGAAGGCGTGGGAAGCGATGCGTGTAATTGCTCCGGACACCTGCCGCCCGTTCAGTAAAGATCGCCGGGGAATGATACTGGGCGAGGGTGGCGCGATGATGATTCTGGAACCGATGGGAGCGGCACAGGCGCGCGGCGCAAGAATCTATGCGGAAATTTGCGGCTTCGGCATGTCCTCGGACGCGCACCACTTGACGCAACCGACTGTCGAGGGGCCGTCACGAGCGATGCGTGACGCGTTGCGCCTTGCCGACATGGCGCCTGAACAAGTCGGCTACATCAACGCGCACGGAACAGGTACGCCCGGAAACGACCCTGTCGAGAGCCGCGCCATTCGCCAAGTTTTCGGTGCGCATGCAGACAAACTCGCTGTTAGTTCAACAAAGTCCATGCACGGCCATGCGCTTGGAGCTGCCGGCGCTCTGGAAGCGATCGCCACCGTGCTCGCTTTGCATCACGGGATACTGCCGCCTACTGCGAATTATAACGAGCGCGATCCCGAATGCGACCTCGACTACATTCCAAATCAGCCCCGCAAACAACAGGTGGAGGCGGCCCTTTCAAACTCCTTCGCGTTCGGAGGTTTGAACGCGGTAATCGCCTTCCGAGCAGTTCGATCTTAACTCCACGCTCTCGGCGCATCCCACAATCAGCCTTCTCACAGAAAGCGCTTCCTACTTCATGACGGCAGAATAGCGAGGGTTTGTTAAAAGAAGCGTGAAAGTAGTGGCGCGAGAGTTCCCCATCCGGTGGGCGTAGGAGACCAGTGCCGCGTCAGTTCGTCGGCAAGCGTGAGCGTAACTAGGATGGCGAAGAACAAAACTCCCGCAAGAATAAAAATCTTGGTCAGCCCGCTGCTGTACTTCACGTTCATGAAAAACAGAACAACGAGCAGCATTTTGGCGACGGCAATTGCAAGAGCGGCCACGGTGTTAAACGCGCCGAGGTCAATGTACGCCACGCCGGTGGTGAGTGCCGTGAGACAAAGTAACGCGACAAAGATTCCGATGTAAGTCTTCACTGGGACAATGTGCTCGGACATCAGTGGCCACCCCCCGCGTAACGCCCGCCGATCAGATAGAGTAGAGGAAACAGAAAGATCCACACAATATCCACGAAGTGCCAGTAAAGACCGCTTACTTCGAGCGGACTGTAATACTGCGGAGTAAAACGGCCACGATGTGCCATGACCGTAAGCACGGTCAATATGCCGATCCCGATAATCATGTGCAACGCGTGCAATCCAGTCATAAAGAAATAAAAGCAGAAGAACATCGGTACGTGCGCGCCGGGCGCTCCCCATTCCGGACGGATTACGAAGCCAAAGCCGGGGACCAAGTGTTCGACGTAATCGTGGTGCCACTCAAAAGTGAACTTGATCGCCAAGAAGGCAGCGCCCAAAATCATCGTAGTAATCAGAAATCCCACCTGCGCGCCACGCTTGCCAATTTGGGCCGAATGGATGGCCAGTGCCATGGTCAAGCTGCTTGCAATCAAGACAGTAGTATTTAATGCCCCGAATTGCACTTCGAGCAAATGGCTGCCAATCTCGAAAGAAGGCAGATAGAGCGCGCGGTAAACGATGTAGGTGGCAAAAAGGCCGCCGAAGAACATCATCTCGGTGAGCAGAAATACCCACATGCCGAGGCTTCCGGCCTCGCGCTGTTGCTCCATGTCTTCAAACTGGTGCGCAAACCCGGGTGGATGCGCGTTGTGAACAGCCATATCAGCCACGGGTCACCGTGCTGTGCGCGTAGTCGTAAGCTTCTTCGGTTACCACCGGAATCTCCTCGAAATTTTCAGTGGGGGGTGGCGAGGGCGTTGTCCACTCCAGTCCCTTGGCTCCCCAAGGATTTGGGCCTGCGGTTGGTCCGTAACGCATAGACCACGTCAAATAGATGAGCGGGATCAAGTATCCGATACCCAGAATCGATGCACCGGCAGAGGACATGACGTTCAGCACTTGAAACTCCGACGGATAAACCGCGTAACGCCGAGGCATGCCCAGATACCCAAGCATGAATTGCGGGAAGAAAGTGAGGTTGAATCCCACAAAAATCACCAGTGCCGCAAAACGTGCCCAGCCGTCGGGATAAAGACGTCCCGTGATTTTCGGCCACCAAAAATGTATCCCCCCCAAGTAAGCCATCACGGCACCGCCCACCATAATGTAATGGAAATGTGCCACGATGAAATAGGTGCCGTTCAAATGCACGTCGGTCGCTAGAGAAGCGAGAAACAAGCCGGTGAGGCCGCCCATGGTAAAGAGGCCGATAAACCCTAGCGCGTACAACATGGGAGCATCGTAGGAAATCGAACCTTTATGAAGCGTTGCGGTCCAATTGAAAACCTTTACAGCGGAGGGAATCGCCACCAAGAAGCTGAGTACGGAGAATACCAAACCAGCGTAAATCGACTGGCCGGTGACGAACATGTGATGTCCCCACACGAGGAAGCTGATGACGGCGATTGCGAGGCTTGAGAAAGCCACAAAACTATATCCGAAGATTCGCTTGCGCGAAAAACACGTGATGAGCTCGCTCATCACTCCCATTCCCGGCAGAATCATGATGTAAACCGCGGGGTGAGAATAAAACCAGAAGAGATGCTGAAAGAGAATAGGATCGCCACCGATTGCCGGGTCGAAAATGCCGATGTGGAGAACTCTTTCAAGAAACAGAAGGAAAAGAGTAATGGCGATTACCGGAGTGCCAAGAATAAAAATAATGCTGGTGGCGTAAATGGCCCAGATGAATAGTGGCAGACGGAACCAGGTAAGACCCGGCGCGCGCATTTTGTGAATGGTCACCACAAAATTAAGCCCGGTAAGAATCGAGGAGAATCCGGTAATGAAAACGCCTAGCGCGGTCGGCACCACAGAAGTGTGAGAGAAGCTACTGCTATAGGGCGTGTAGAACGTCCAGCCGGTGTCCACGCCACCGGAGATCACCGCATAAAGCGTGAAAATGGCGCCAATGACGTAAATGTACCAACTAAGAAGATTGAGCTTCGGAAACGCCAAGTCGCGGGCGCCGATCATCATGGGCACCAGAAAGTTGCCAAGCGTGGCGGGTATGGACGGAACCAGGAAAAAGAAGACCATGATGACGCCGTGCATGGTGAACAGCTTGTTGTAGGTTTCCGGCTGTACCAGCGCGCCTTGGGGCTCGATCAAATGCAGGCGCATCAGGACGGCGAAAAAGCCGCCGACAAAAAACATCAACGTAATCGACGCGAGATAGAGTAGCGCAATGCGTTTGTGGTCCGTGGTTAAAAGCCAGGACTTCACGCCGTATTGCGCGTTCAAATAATTAACGCGCGATCCAGCCGGTACTTCGTGGACGTCTAAAGTGGCCGTACTCATTTGCCGTTCGAATTCCTTTCTTCCGACGCGAGCGATTTCACATAGGCGATGAGCTGCAGCACTTGCTCCTCGTTGACCTGTCCCCGGAAGGTGGGCATGATCGGCGGATAATTCTTCAAAACTACAGAGTTGGGATTAATGATTGCTTGACGAATAAAAGCTTCGTCCGCCACACGCTTCTCGCCCGTCTTTAGTTCTTCTTCCTTGCCGTAAAGACCTACGAGCGACGGACCTCGACCCGTGCCGTCGGAAACATGGCACGACGCGCATCCGAGCTTGTTGAATGTTTTCTCGCCGATTTGCACCATCGTCTGGCTGGGTGTACCGCTCGAGAGCCAGGTTTCGTAATCCGCCGGCGACATAACGTAAACCCATCCGAGCATCTCCGCGTGATCGGCTCCGCAATATTGTGCGCAGAACAGATGATAGGCGCCGACTTTCGTGGCCTGAAACCACAATGTAGAGTAACGGCCTGGGATGACGTCCTTCTTCACACGGAACGCAGGGATATAGAAATCATGGATGACGTCTTCGGAAGTCATCGTTAACTCGACCGGCACGCCAACGGGAACGTGTAGCTCGTTGATTTCGCGCACGCCTTCGGGATGCTGGATGTGCCACATCCACTGCTTGCCGATTACAAAAATTTCCGTGGAAGCGGAAGGCGGGCGAGAATTTTCGAAATACAAGCTCGAGGCCCAGAGAAACAGGCCCGCGCAGATAAGTGTGGGAATGATGGTCCAGGCTAGCTCCAGCGGCAGGTTTTCTTCAGTTTCTCCGGGAGTTTCGTTGTCGGTTCGCCTGCGATATTTCACCATGAAGATGAAGATTGTGGAAAAGATACCGACGGTGAAAAACAGCGTAATGAACGTTAGCGCGAAGTAAAGGTGGTCAACGCCCTCTGCTATGGAGGAAGCTGCTTCAGGCCGAAGTTGCGGCGCCTGAAGCGCCAGGGAGAAGAAAACCGAGCCGAATTGAAGAAGTCCCATCATGTTCTATGTGCAGATTCCTTCGGCAAAACCAATTTCTGATGCCATGCTCTAGACGGAGTGCTCATGCCCTACGTTCAGGTAGCGCGTAATGTTCTTTCCTGTATAGAACTAAAATAAGGCCGCCGATCGCCAGCACGGTTACAACTCCTGCCGCTTGAATCAGACGCGATATCAACAACCCGTATTTTCCGGTGGATGGGTCATAGTGATAGCAGAAGAGCAACACCTGATCGACCGGCGTGCCAATTTTTCCTTCGGAGGCTTCTACCAAGCCTAGCCGAAGATCGCGCGATGAGAACTGGATGCCATAAAAGTAGCGCGAGATTTTTCCTTTGGGTGTCAAAACCATGATGGCGCTCGCATGCGCGAATTGTTTTGAGCTGGGGTCGTATGCGTAACGAAAACCGACAGCGTTTGCAAGTTGGCGGATTTGTTGTTCGTCGCCGGTGAGAAAATGCCAGCCTTGGGCCGCGTTCGGCCGGCCGTAAAGTCCGGTGTAAAGAGCTTGTTTTGCTTCGGCTAGCACTGGTCGCTCGGTTGGATCGATGCTCACGGTCACCACATCGAATTGTTTCCCGATATCCATGGGGATCAGCTTGAGGCTCGACTCAAGGCCATTGAGAACCTGTGTGCATAACATCGGACAGTTGTAATAGACCAGTGATAGGATTACGGGCTTTTGGCCGAAATACTGAGCGAGCTGAACCGGTTTGCCGTGCTCTTCGCGAAATGTCAGATTCAACGGCACCGATTGATTTAGTTTCTGGTCCACGCCGACATCTTTCAACAGGTCGGGACGCACGCCAATGTCCTGGACCGGGCCTTGTAGCTGCGCCTGTGCGGGCGCTGAAAGAAGCGCGAGCGTGAACGACGCAGCGATCAGACAAGCCCGCAACGATCCGGGGTCCGCAAAATTTCTGAATCTCTTCACTGCTTAACCTGCCTTCTCAAATTCAAAAGGTTCGTTCACCTTACTTCGGGGTTGTGCGCTTTCTCATACTCATCTTCGCCGATCCAGTAGGCGCATGGGCCATTCGGCGATGATTGCGTCTTCGCGATGTCGCCGGTGGCAGCAGTGTTCGATTGATCGCCACTTGCTTGGCGCGCTGGCAAACCTCGCTCGACCGTCACGTCCATAGCACGATCGATCGGGATGCGAACGATTCCATTGTCATGGTCCACCCATGCGTAGGTATCCAGTTTTTCCATCTGCTCGCCACAATAATTTCGCAGATCGGCTCGTGGCTTCGCTTGCAACCGCGGTTCCGGCGGCAGAACCCGCGCGTTGTCGAATGGGGAAGCGGGCGGCCCAAGTGGTTGCGATTTCGCGAAATACGAAAACATCCACTTCATGGACAAGAGCACGACCGCGAGAACGAGCACCAACCCAATCCCATACTTCAGCAGACTTCGGGTGTCGGCATCTCTGTGCTCATAGCCTTCAGAGGGATCTATTAGCGCACCGGGCGGAACTCCGCCCGGCCGCTTAGTCTCCATGCTCATGCTGGAGCGCTCCTTCAAACCTCGGGTCATGCAGCGGCAAAAGCGGCATTTTCCTCAACTGCCGGATATATGTTCCGAGCCAGATGCCGCCGATCCCGACTACGGCGAACAAGTCGGATGCATGCAAGTGCGGGCCGTTTCTTTCGTTCAGAAAACCGGGGACCACGAGCCAGTAAACATCTACGAGCGTCAGGACCACCATCATGCCCGTCAAAGCGGAAAGTATAGGCAGCCGGCGTTTCACTCCGCGCTGGAGCAGCAGAAGAAATGGAACGGCGAAGTGCATGATCATTAGGAAAACAGCCAAAGCCCCCCAGCCGCCGAAGGCTCGGGTCATATACCACGGAATTTCGTCCTTAAGATTGCCGGCCCAGATAATCAAGAATTGCGAGAAAGAGAGATAAGCCCACAGCATTACAAAGGCCAGCATGAGGTTACCGAGATCGTTGAATTGCGATCCGGTTACGATTTTTTTGATGTGCTCGGTATTCGATAGCAGGCGCAGGACAAAAATCACAAAGGCCATCGCCGCCAAAGCTTCCACGACCATAAACAGCATCCCGAAGATGGTCGAAAACCACAGCGGTTCGATGGACATCACCCAATCGATTGCGGAATAAGTGACCGCGATTCCCCAAAGAATCAATCCCGGGCCGCTAAACGCTTCCAAGACGGACGCCAGCCGTGCGTTTCCGGTGCGGTCCTGTTCGTAGGACCATTTGTTCAAGAAATGAGCGAGCGTAAGCCAAATAGCGAAATAAATTACGGAACGCACGATGAAAAGATTCTTGGTGAGATACATTGCTTTGAAATGAAGCGCTGGATCGGTCGGTTTATCGACGGCCCATTGCGCCCAGACGTATAAGTATTTTATTCCGAACAAAATTGGGATGAACAAAATTGTCATCACCAAAAATGTTCGGGTACCCGCTTCCAGCAGTCGCCTGATCGGATAGCCCCACCAGCCGCCGGTCAAATGGTGCATCATCAAAATTGCCATGCAGCCAAGAGGAATCGAAATCCAGAAAATATAAGAGAACAGGTAAGATTGGAAGGTTCGCTGTGCAGCGTCGGGACCGCGCAAGCCCAAAAGCGCGCAAAGCAAGAGTATAAACGCTCCCGTAAGGATCATGCCCCGTTGCATGCGATCGAGTCTCGGTTCAACTTTTTCGAGATCGTTCATTATGGTTGCCCTGCCGCATGTCCTTGCGCGGCCGTCTGATTCTCCGTCAATTTCGCTCTATCACTTTCCGGCACATCCTGCATGGTGGCGTGCTGACTCAATTGAAGCGCGCGAATGTACGCCGCTATCCGCCATCGATCTTCAGGTTCCACACGTGCGGCATAGCTGTACATGGATCCGAAGCCGTTGGTGATCACTTCAAAAAAGTGCCCCGCTGGCGCCCGCCGCATGCTGTCAAGATGAAACGACGGCGGAGGGGGAAAGCCGCGCTGGACGATAATACCTTCGCCGCTCCCCGTGTAGTCATGGCAAGGAGTGCAGTAGATGTTGTAGCGCTCACGCCCACGCTCCAAATCCGCTCGCGTCATGGGAAAGGGAAACTTATCCGACACCACTCCGCCCTCTCTTCCTGTGTAAAGTAGTTCGTCGGTGTGAAGCTGGCCACGCGCCACGGTGCCGGGGACGACCGGCCGCTCTGACCGTCCGTCGTCGAAGAAAGTGCTAGGCTCATAAGGCAGATATTTCGGCTGAATGTGCATGTCGAGCCGGCACCCGCCTAGCAGTATGGTTATCCCGGCCAGAAAAGCGAGTCTTCGCAGGCGGACGGTCAATGTATTCGCGCCCGCATTGTCGACCGCGCCGTCGAAATGTAGATCAAACCTCAATTTCGAATACTCCGTGTGGCTGCAAAGTTCTCAAAAACTCCGCCGTCTTCAGCAAATCGAATTTCTTATCCCGCGCCTTCACTACAAGGAAAAAACGGTCTTTCGACGCCAGCGCAAATCGCGCCACGTTAAAAACCGGATGGTACGGAGTCGGCAGCCCATTCATTGCCAACATGCCAAAAACCGCGCAAAGCGCAGCCCCGAGAATGGTCAACTCAAACGTGATTGGAATAAAGGCAGGCCAGCTGTTGTACGGCTTGCCGCCTATATTCAACGGAAAACTGATTACGTTCGCGTAATAGCACATGAAAAAGCCTGTAAGCCCGCCCAAAAGCCCGCCGGTGAAGACCACTGCGGGCAGCTTTGTGGGTCCAAATCCAACCGCTTCGGCCATTCCTTCCACGGGCATCGGCGTGAATGCATCGATGCTCTTGTAGCCGGCATCGTGGGTACGATGAGCTGCAGCGAGAAGCTGTTCGGGCGTCTCGAATTCGGCTAACAGTCCGTAGATAGCTTTGCGCTTCATGCGCTACTCGTGAATCTCCGGATTCGGATTCCGCACGCGCGCCAAATAAGAAGTGCGCGGTCTGGTATTCAACTCCGCCAGCAATCTGTAATTCCGCGATTGCGCTTTCAGTTTTGAAACGCGGCTGTTGGGATCGTTGATATTGCCGAATACAATCGCGTCGGCCGGACACGCTCCCTGACATGCGGTCACGATCTCGCCGTCCTTTATCGTCTGGTTAGCTTCTTCGGAATGAATTTTCGCCGCATTGATTCGTTGGACGCAGTAGGTGCATTTTTCCATAACACCGCGGCTGCGCACCGTCACGTTTGGATTCCGCACGCCGTAAAGGCTCGGGGTTTTCCAGTCTGAAAACAAGAAGAAATTAAACCGGCGGACTTTGTAGGGACAATTGTTCGAACAATAGCGAGTCCCGACGCAACGGTTGTAGGTCATTTCGTTCAGTCCTTCAGGACTGTGCGTGGTCGCGCCGACTGGGCATACCACTTCGCAGGGCGCGTTTTCACACTGCATGCAGGGCATGGGCTCGTAATACATTTCCGGATTTTCAAGCCCGCCCCGGAAATAAGTGTCCACGCGAATCCAATGCATTGCACGTCCCAGCATCACTTGCTCCTTGCCAACCACTGCGATGTTATTTTCAGATTGGCAAGCAACCACGCAGGCGTTGCAACCCACGCATTTGTTCAGATCGATGGACATTCCCCAGGCATAGCCGTCATATTTGAAGCCGGGATAAAGCGAGAGACCAGGACTCGATTCTTCCTGCGGATCCTGAGCAAAACGCGGATTCGCGCGAAATTCTTCGAGCGTTGCAACCTGGATCAAATCGCGATGAAACGCCGCGGTGCTCTCTTCTTCGGATGTGTGGCCCTGGTGATCGATAATGTATTGATGTTGCGTTACCGCGAAATAATATTCTTCTCCTGTTTTTTCGACGCGCAACCCGGTTGCAGCCCACGGCGTTGTTGAAGAACGAATGAAATTGGCATTGAATCCTGGTCCCGTTCCTACTTTTCCCGCTCTGCGCCGTCCATAGCCAAGATGCAGGGTGACGGAATTGTCAGCGTGACCCGGGACAACCATGACCCCGGCTTTCGTATCGTGGCCGTTTAGCTGCAGGTTCACATAATTGCCCGTCGTAATGTTCAAGTGCTGCGCGGTGGCCGGGCTGACCATCGCTGCGTTGTCCCAGGTCAATCGCGTGTTCGGCTTGGGAGTTTCCTGCAGCCACCCGTTGTTGGCAAAACGCCCGTCGAAGATGGAGGGATCCGGACGAAACGAAATTTCGAGATCAGAAGCTGTGGCAGTATTGGCGCTGGTAGCCTGCGTGTTCGGCGGTTTTGCAAACTCAGTTCGCGCCACAACATTGATCGCCGGCAGCGCCGTATTGGGCATTACTCCGTCATGCAGCGTTCGCTCCCAAAAATCTTCGAAGGCTTTATCTTTTTCAGGACGCTGGCCGGCCCAATAATCGCGCACCACATCGTGATTTGATTTACCCGGATCGTTCCCCAGCAATCCGAGAATTTCATACGGTGAGTGGCAGCCCTGATAAAGCGGCGCGATCAGCGGCTGAATAATTCCTAGGGTGCCGTCATAGGCTCGCGCATCACCCCAGGATTCCAAATAGTGCGTGCTGGGTACATGCCAGTGGCAAAGTTCGCCAGTCTCGTCGTAATACAGCCCGGAGTGTATGCGTAGCTTTACATTCAACAGCGCAGGGCCGAAGTCGAAATCAACGGGCGCGTCGTAAACGGGATTGCCGCCGAGAATCAGCAGGACATCAACGTTTCCCGCCTTCATATCGTTTGCAAGGTCGCGCAACGATTCCATTCCGTCGGTCGGATTCGTTTCGAGAGGATCGGTGTAATACACGGTCTTGCCTACGTTTCCAAGAGAAGCATTCATGGCATGCGCCAACGCATGGACGTAAGGTGGTTGCTCTTCGCCGGCAATCACCAAAGAAGATCCGCGATGTTGCCGCAAATCTCTTGCAACTGCGCGAGTCCAGTCCGCCGAGATACTTTGTGAATTGGCCGCGTCGCCGTTCGCTGATGCAACTCCCACTTCCGCTGCGAGACGTTGAGCAAATCCGCCAATTTCGCTCGCGCGCACGGGTTTTCGATGCTCGGCCATAGCCCCGGTGCTGGTAGTCATCGATTCGACCACATAGAGGCGATTTGGATTTGCCGCAGGCGTATCCAGGGCACGGCGCGAGGAAAAATCGCGCGTGTAGCGCACATGTCCCGCGCCGCAGGTAAGAAAATCCGCGTCCAAGGAAACGATCACATCCGCTTTATCAAATTTGTAGACCGGATTGACGGGCTTGCCGAAAGCAAGTTTCGCGCCCTCTCGCACGCTGTCGCGGCCACACTGTTCGTACTGATGCAACTTCGCTTGCGGAAATTGCTTCAGGGCAGCGTTGATCTGAGCTGCGAGCGACGGCGAAGTGATCGTCTCCGTAAGAATGCGCAGCCCGGCGCCGTTCGGGGATTGCTGGCCGCGCATATTACTCATCGCCACTGCAAAAGAATCCCAATCACTGATTCGTCCTTCGTGAATCACGGTTTGCGAGCGATCCGGATCGTACAGAGTTAATACCGAAGCTTGCGCGAAAACGTCCGTGCCGCCCAGGCTGCCTGGATGCTCGGGATTGCCTTCAATTTTCGTGGGACGCCCCATATTGCTCTCAACTAACAATCCGGTGGCGACGCCCGCGAGCTGCATCGAAGTTGCGTAGAAAAGCGGCTTTCCAGGGATAATTTCTTCCGGCGGCTTCACATACGGAACGATCTTTTCCGTGGGCAGTTTCGTGCAGGCGCTGAGGCCAGCCAGCGCCGCAGAAGCCGCGGCAAGTTTCAAGACGTCGCGACGATCAATCCCTTCCGGATTTTTCGCGGTATCGTGTGGAAACTCGTGCTCAAGGAATTCCCGGTATTCCTTGGTATCCGACAACTCTTCAAGACTCTGCCAAAAACGCTTTCCATCACGCTGCGCGAGATTCGCGCTCGCGGCGGCGAGATCGATCGATTTGCGTTCCGGCGTGTTTGGGTTCGTGCTCATAGGGTTCTTTTTCCAGCCATCATCGGTGGCACACCGAACAATTCTGCAGACTTTGAATTTTGTATTCTTTCACGAGTTCTCGTCCCAGCTGCTCCTGATTTGCCGGTACTTCATAATTCGGGTTGAACACTTGAGATTTCGGACGCACATATTTTTCAGGTTGCCGGTGGCAATCCAGGCACCAGGACATATACAAGGTGCCCGCGCGGTAGGTTAGCGGCATCTCGGCAATTTGCCCGTGGCAGGTGGTACACCCGATGCCTTTGCTCACATGAATACTGTGATCGAAATATACGAAGTCAGGAAGGGCGTTCACGCGTGTCCAGGAAATTGACTTGTCATCCCGGTAGCTCGCGCGCACAGGCTCAAGCATCGACGAATTAGTCCAAATCTGCGAATGGCATGTCATGCAAGTTTGTGTCGGCGGAACGCCGGCGAACGAAGACTTCTCCACCGACGTGTGGCAATAGCGGCAATCGATTCCCAGTTCACCGGCGTGATGTTTATGGCTAAACGGGACAGGTTGCTCGCGCGACACGTGTACGTCCGTGTACCAAGGCGACAGCTCAATTCCATAGAGAGCTGCGCCGAGCAAAGCAACAATAAACACGCCACCATAAATGCTTAGGCGCGAGAGAACGTTGGTGCTGTGATGAAATATTTGCGGCATCTAAATCTTCAAGTCCTATTTATTCCGGCTTTCTTCGTTCGTTTCTTCCACCAATGAGCGCATCTCGACGATGGAAATCATCGGTAGGAAACGTATGAAAAGATAGAAAAGCGTCAAGAAAAGCCCGATGGTTCCGACATAGGTAGCCCAATCCCATCTTGTCGGGATATAAGTGCCCCAAGCTGATGGAATGTAATCGCGGTGCAAGCTAACTACCACGATGACAAACCGTTCGAGCCACATTCCCACGTTCACGACCAGCGCCACGACGAATAACATGGGAATGTTATTGCGCACTTTGCGCGACCAGAGGACCTGCGGGATCACGATATTGCAAGTGATCAGTAGCCAATAAACCCAGGCGTACGGGCCTGTCATGCGGTTCATGATCATGTAACGATCGAATTGATTTCCGCTGTAAAACGCTATGAAAGTCTCCATCATGTAGCCGTACGCGACGATGACACCGGTAGCGAGCATCACCTTGGCCATGTTGTCCAGATGCCGCATGGTGACGAGATCTTCCAGGTGGTAAAACTTTCGAATCGGAATCGCTAGGGTGATCACCATGGCGAAACCAGAATAAATTGCACCTGCAACGAAATAAGGCGGAAAGATGGTGCTATGCCAGCCCGGAACGATGGCGACAGAAAAATCGAAGCTGACAACCGTGTGCACGGAGACGACCAACGGCGTTGCCAGGCCCGCCAAAAGCAATGAGGCCGTTTCATATCGCGACCAATGCACAGCGGATCCACGCCAGCCCATCGCTAGAAAGCCATAGATGACTTGTGCCGCGCGATTCTTTGCCCGATCGCGAAGCGTGGCTAAGTCCGGAATCATTCCTACGAACCAAAACAGAAGCGATACCGTCGCGTAAGTGGACACCGCGAAGACGTCCCAAACAAGCGGACTGCGAAACTGCGGCCACATCCACATAGCGTTGGGATATGGCATGAGGTAGTAAAACATCCATGGCCGGCCCATATGCAGAAGCGGGAACATTCCGGCGCAAGCCACTGCGAAAATCGTCATCGCCTCGGCGAAGCGGTTAATAGAAGTTCGCCATTTTTGATGCAATAGAAGCAGAATCGCGGAGATTAGAGTTCCGGCGTGGCCGATTCCAATCCACCAAACGAAATTTACGATCGCAAAGCCCCAGGCAATGGGTATTCGGATGCCCCAAATTCCTACACCCTTCACCAGCAGATACGTCACCGCGACGTTTAACAGCATTAGAAGGGCAAAAGAAATCCCAAAGCCGATGATCCAGCCCTTGGTCGTCCCGCGGCCCAGGACGATGGAACTGATCTTATCGGTGACGGTGGCAAGAGTATGGCCGGGCTCGAGAACAGGAGACTCGCGCGCGTCGCCTATATTCTGAGAACTCTCAGGATCCACGAAGAAGCCTCGGAAACATTAATAGCGATTTCTGTAAACGCTCGAAGACGCTTTAAGGGTCTAAAGACCTCGCACAGATGAGCCGCCAGATGCAGCGGGGTTGGTTTGGGCTACGATTTACGAAGAAAATAGCCGATTAGTCGTTCGTTATTTCAACTGCACTTTCACCTTCGGCAAGATGCCATTTATTAGACTGCATAGCATATGACCGGAAAACTCTTGGCGCAAGTTCAAACCCGAAAAATTTTAGGCGGAGGCAGGAAGTTGAGGCGTTGTGCAAAGAGAACGACAGCCTAGTTTGTTTGACACAGAATAGTCAGATGGGGATCGATCACCAGATGGGTCGGTCGAATTCGCGAAGTGAACCGAAAGCGCGTTTCCGATCCTTTGGTGATTACCACCCCGAGGCGGATCGGTTTTGATCCAGGCCCTGGTCGCGAAGCGTAAATAGGGACCGGAGCCGTGAACAGGTCATCGACGCCCCTCTGTTCAAGCTGGCCTGTGACAACGAACTGACTTCCATGAGATTTGACATCGAATTTTACGGCGTATTGAGGAATCGCAGTTTCTTTAACCCATTCGTCGAAAAACCAGTCCATGCGCCGAGTTTCTTCTAAATCCATGTCCGGCGTCATTTGCCTCTCCACTTCACGTTGGAAATCTTGAGTAGTGAAAGCTCGATATTTATATTTAGTGAGCATTGAAAGAAGAAGCTCACGGAATCGCGCATCGCTGTCTTTGGCTGCCGGGTCGCGCAGCATCTCGTGAAGCATGTGCATTACCCATGTTCCCTTTCCGTAAATTATCGCGCGGTAGGCTTCCGGCGTTTTCGACGAGCGCAAACGAAGCCCCAGACTGAGCGCTCCAGTATCATTGATGGTTTCAGTTGAGCCGGGAACTTTCGTAAGCAGAATCATTCGGTAGTGTTCCAGCCACTCCGTCAAATAGTCACTTGTCGATTTCTGGCTCTCGGAGTAGAGCAGCGCGAGGTAGTTCGCCATGCCTTCTTCGATCCACGTATCTCGATAACTCGCGGGGCCAACCACGTTTCCCCACCACTGATGCGCTACTTCGTGAAATGGCATCAAGTCGCGAGCCTCGCTTTGCTCCCACTGCTGTAACCCAGCGCGCTCCTGTTCTTCAGCCGGCAGAAACGCGAACGTAGAAAGATAGACCAAGCCGGGCCAGCCCTGGCCGAATGACCCGGGAATCTGTGCAACGTCGAGATGATCGAAAGGGAACGGGCCATTCAGTTTTTCGTAAAAATGAATCGAGTCGAATACCTTTCTTCCGAGTTGCTTCAGCGCTGCCGCGGGGCTTGGCAATAGAGGCTCAACTGTTGCATTGGGCACCAGATCAGTAGGCGCGCGATCCAGGGAAGGAATCCCGTCGGGCGGCCTGTTCGCGTTTAATCGCTGCGCGATTGCGTCTTCGAGCTGCTTGTTGGCGTATAGCTGGATTTTCGGCTGCTCGGTTGCAATCTCGGTTTTGTATTCGCCCATATTGAATCCGGCAACGCAAAAAGGGACACCAGATCGCCAATGTCCTGTTTTCGTATCCCCCTCTTCATGCGATTCAATTCTGGTCCCGGTTGCAACGAGTGTGAACCGCCGTGGCCAGCGGAAGGTTAAATCGAACGGTACGAACATCTCGCTCGAGGTCAGGTGGGGAAACCAGGTTTCGCGCTCACCGACGTACTCCACGCCATTTCCCGCGTCGGTAATTACGTTGCCATGATACGAGACGTCCAGGCTAAAATCCTGCCCCGCCTGGGCCGGGGTTGCCAGAGCAACGAAAATCACGTCATTTTCACGACGGAGAATATCGCGGCGCCCCAAGTCTTCGTTCGGAAAAAAAAACAGCGGTCGTCCGTCTTCGGACTGAATCTTCTCTACGGCCAATTTGCGAGAAAGTTCAAGCGGGACTATGAGGTCCCCAGTTCGCATGGTCTTCAAATGAACTCGAGTCTTACCCTCCAGTGAAAGATCGGTTCCGATCGTTGAGTCGATTCGATAATCGACCGGTGCAAATGATTCTACCGGCGCCGGTGGTGCATTTTCCGATCGGAAAGACGCCCAAACGTCGTAAAACGGCACGCCTTTATTGATGCGCGGTTGGCCTATCAAAACTTCTTCATCGCGTCGTGTGTCCACCGTGACGTCGAATGCTCCCACCGAATCACCCACCAACATCGCGTAGAAGAAAGGCGATGGGTCGGCGGAAAGTAGATCAAGCATGATTCGCAGAGATTGCGACGGCGCTAAGGCGGCAACCGCCGAGTTCCAGCTTTCCGCAAAATGCGGATCAGCAGCTTCTTCGCTTGCGCCGGATTTCAATTGCTCCTCGATTTCAGCCGCGGTGTCATCGGTGAAACGGAGGTACGCGCGAGAGAAAGTCTGATCGAGAAGGGGAACTCCCACAAATTGTGCCAGAGAACGCCGCTCTCCGGGATCTCGAGGCGTGCCCAAAACGTGGCCGCGGCCGGTGAATACTGCGCCGGTCATGTGACCTCTGATGGAAGGAAGGAACGCAAGTTTACCGTCAGTAAAAGTGAAGCTGATAACGTCGCGTCTTAGATGCAAATCGTGAACGGTGTACACATGAGCCGCATCGGGACGTAGCTCATCGAGCCCTTGATAGAGCCCGCGGGGACCATCCGTTGCGAAATCGAGGGAGCTACCGGCATTTGTAGCTCTATCGGGCTGTTGCGCTAGGCAAAACCACGCAAAAGTCAGTACAGCAAAGCAGGCACCCAATAGGAGAAGTCCTGGCGAAGCTGGGGTCTTTTGTTGCACTCAATCGACTGTACAACTTAGAGCATCGGGGCGGCAAGCGGTGGCGCGTCTAGACGGAATGGCTTGTTAAAATAGTGGTGTGCGCCAGACTGCACTCCTCGCTTTCTTCTTAGTGGTCGCGGTCTCTTCCGCGAACGCAGACACCATTGTCCTGAAGAACGGCCGCAGGATTGTAGCTTCCAACGTCGTCGAGGACGGTGAGCGCATTACGTATGAGACATCTGCGGGCCAGATGTCCATTCCCAAATCCATCGTAGCCCGAATCGATCATGACAATTTTTCGTTCTCTTCCGCGGAGTCCAAAGCTTCTGCGCCCCCTGTTTCCGCCCCCCAAATTGATCCTGTTCGTGGATACGACGATGTGGCGCGCCTCACCATCCATGACAATTCGATCGATTTTGGTTATATAGCCGAGCTTGAAAACAACGCGCGATCGGGGGGCGCCGCTGCAATCGAAAAAGTAGCAGCCGCTCATTACGCCGCCGCTCAGTTTTTAGTAAGCAAGGGCGACACAAATGCAGCAATCGACCATTACCGTCAGGCTCTATCTTTCGCTCCCGATAATCTCGGGCTGCTGCTCAACTTAGCCGTTCTCTACTTGCGCGAAAACCAGTTCACGACCGCTTTGGACAATCTGGAACACGCGCGTCGCGTCACGCCCGATTCGAGCTCCTCCGCTGCCGATATCGCAAAATTAACGGGATGGGCCTACTACGGTGCCAACAAGATGGATCGGGCAGTGGAAGAATGGAAACTCGCGCAACGTTTGCGGCCTGATCCGGAAGTCGAGAGCGCTCTGGAAAAAGCGGAACGTGATAAAGCCGAAGAGGAAAGTTATCGCGAAGGCGAAACGGTCCATTTCGCGCTCAAATATAATGGTAGCGCCACGCCCGATCTTGCACGCGGAATACTGCGCACCTTGGAAGAAGATTTTCGAGACCTGGAATCCCAGCTTGATTTCAGTCCGCCCGAGCAGATTGGCGTGATTCTCTACACCGAGCAATCATTCGCAGACATCACAAGGGCGCCGAGCTGGGCCGGAGCGATTAACGACGGCCGCATACGTATTCCAGTCCAGGGATTGACCAGTGTGACGCCCGACCTTGGGCGCGTGTTGAAGCACGAGCTCACGCACAGTTTTGTGGGGCAGAAATCGCACGGCCGCGCACCCACATGGCTTCAGGAAGGTGTCGCACAATACATGGAGGGGCGGCGGAGCGCCAGCGCTGGAGCGTTGTTGGACGAAGCAAATCAAGGATTGGTGCCAACTCTTGGAGCGCTGGAAGGTTCGTGGATGGGACTTTCCGCTGGTTCCGCGGCGATGGCGTATGCATGGTCTCTCGCGGTGGTCGAATCGATCGTGCAGTCGGGAGGAATGAGCGATATTAGCCGGTTACTCGATCGTGTAGGTTCCGCGCCTTCTACCGAAGACGCCGTGCGCGAGACATTGCATTCCGATTATTCGGATCTTCAGCAGCAGACAATTGCCTACCTGCGCCGCGAAGACGTGCGCTAAAGCGGATCATTCTTATGACCGCGTAGCTCAATAAATTCTTGGCGTTATACAGTGGCGAACAATCCAGCGAGCAATGCCGCGCGCTCAGGTAGTGCGCGAATAATAATGTGCTCGCGCGGGCTATGCGGGAAGTCGCCAACGGCACCTAGTCCGTCAAGCGTCGGCACGCCAAGCGCCGCGGTAAGATTTCCGTCGGAGCCTCCACCCGTGGCTGCCTCACCGAGAGGCAATCCCATCTGGTGCATTAAGGACTGGGCGTGTCGAAATAGCCCGTGGATAGCAGTAGTTCTTTCAAGCGGTGGGCGGTTCGTTCCACCTCGAGTTTCCACTCGGGCACCTTTTGTGATAGCGCGCAAACTTCGCAGTTTTCGATCGAGCCGGGGCCCATCGGCGGTCCTCGAAAAACGGATGTCCACTTCCGCGCGGGCATGTTCAGGAATCACGTTAGAGACCGTGCCGCCCGACACAACGGTCGCTTGTACCGAAATTCCCCGCCCGCGATCGCTGAGCTTCATCAGCCTTTCGATTTGTAAGGCGAGCTCTTGGACTGCGTTCACACCCTTCTCGGGATCCACGCCCGCATGGGCGGACCGCCCGGTAACGATGATTTCAGCGGTTCCCACGCCCTTGCGCGCCGTCTTTAAACGGCCATCGCGGCCGAACGATGGTTCCAGAACAAGCACGGCATCGCTTCTGAGCGCTTCGGTCTCAATTGCTCGTCGCGAACTATCGCTGCCAATTTCTTCGTCCGAGGTCCACAAAAACACGAGTCTTTTACTGGGGGTGACTCCGGCAGCTTTTAACGCGTCCACAGCAAAAAGAGCAAGGACCAGTCCTCCTTTCATATCAAAAGTTCCGGGGCCCCAAGCACGCCCGCCAGAAATCCGAAATGGCGTTTTCGCTAGTGTTCCGAGCGGATATACGGTATCCAGATGTCCCAGGATCATTATTTGCTGCTTGGCTCCAGGCCCACTCCCAACATTGATTTCGGCGCGTACGAGATTGCCAAGCTTCGCAGCAGGGAGAATCTGCACTTTTGCGCTGCGCTTACGCCACTCGCCTGCAACCATTTCACCGAAATGGTCAACCGCCTTTTTATCGCGGCTCGGCGATTCGCAGCCCACGAACGATCCCAGCATCCGCGACATCTCCGTCTCGCGACTTTTTAACACGCGCAAAATCTTCCGCATCCCGTTTTTCGGCATTTGAGTTCTTTTGTCATTCATAGCGCGGGTATGCTAACAGCCGCAATTGAATGCGGCAATGTCGATTCCCGAAACTTCACGGGTGAGAACTTCTAAGAAATTCCAGAGCTGCTGCCGCAATCTTCGGCTCATCTCCAAATCCTGCCAGCCAGTGAACCACCGGCTCCTTCCGAAACCAGGTAAGCTGGCGCTTGGCGAATTGTCGAGTGGCCTGCCGAATTTTTTGCACGGCAGCCTCCATCGTCACTTGTCCATTTAGATGAGAACGCAGCTCGGAATAACCGATGAATTGAAATGGTTTTGCATCTGAAGCGATACCTTTTGACATAAGCCGGCTGACTTCATCCAGCCAGCCGTCCCGAATCATCGATTCGGTTCGTCCTTCAATTCTTGCGTAAAGCGCCTCGCGTGGAGGCGACAATCCGAGTTTTTTAACGAAATAGCCTTCCAGTCTATGCCGTTCTTCACCATGGATTTCGCCCACCAGCTTCTTGGCAAGAATCCGCATTTCAATCGCGCGAATTACTTTCTGTGTGTCGCGAGGAGCGATTCGAGAAGCGCTTGCCGAATCTAAGCGCGTGAGAATGCGATGAAGGTGTTCCGGCCCCTGACGCTCGGCCTTTTCACGCAAGCGCGTACGCAATTCTTCAGATCGTTCCGGCGCGTCCGACAAGCCTTCCAGCAATGCGCGCAGATACAATCCCGTGCCCGCCGTCAAGACCGGCAATTTCTTGTGTTGAGTCACTTCTTCGAGCACTTGCAAAGCCCGCCTGCGATATTCACCGGCGGTAAAAATTTGCTCGGGCTCGCAAAGGTCCACCAGGTGATGCGCGATTCCGTGCTGTTCGCTCAAAGGCACCTTGGCCGTGCCGATATCGAAATACTTGTAAACCTGCGTGGAATCGCAAACCAGGACTTCGCCATTCAACCTCTCCGCAAGCCAAATCGCCAGCGACGACTTTCCAGAAGCAGTTGGTCCAAGAATGACGACGAGGGGAGCAAGCGCGCTCATCTAGAGACAGTCCAGAAACGCCATAGGAGCCAAAGTAGCGCGACGGCTGCCAAAAGAAGCGTTCCAGTAATTTGCGTGCGATTGAGCTTCACTGCAGTGTTACTGCTCGGAGCCAGGCTGGAGATTGTAATAAAAAGCAGCGCGTAGTTCGATGAATGGGCCTTTGAACTCAGATGGCAACGGCTCGAAAGGGACCGATGACCGAATCGCGGCTAGTACCGCGCGATCGAGCGCTTCTTTTCCGGACGTGCGCTCTAAAACCGGCTCGGTTACGTGAATGCTGCCGTCGCGATCGATATGGAACGTAATCACTACGATTCCTTTGTCTCCCATGTAATACGATTCAGGGAGAACGGCGCTCCAGTTTTTCATCACAATGTCGTGAAGGCGTCTCATGTAACTATTGAAATCCACGCCTTGCGTGTCAGTGAGAATACTCATACCGGAACCCGCGCCTGGACCATGGCCGCCACCGCCTCGACCCGTCCCGCCTGAAACGCCAGAGCCGCCGTCGCCGTAGGTGACACCACCGGGGCGTCTAACTGCGTCTTGAATCTGATCTTGCATCGCCCGACCTGGCGAAGAACTCGGCAAGCCCAGATTCAGTCCCGGCTTGGGCTGTGGCTGGCTCGGCAACAACAAGCGCGAAGGCGCGGGCGCTTCCGGAGGCGGAGCGCTCGTGGCTGCACTGCTCGAAGTCCGTGGGACAGGAGCAGAAGGCAAATCCGTCGGCGGCTTTTCGGGACTTGACGCCGGAGGGGCTTCGATAGCGTGCGATTCCGGCCGCGGTGGTGCAGCGCGATTCAGCGTCTTAGGACTGATGCGAACTTTCGGCCCCGGCTCCGCAGCGGGAGCTTTAGATAGCGACGGCACATCGGAGGGAAGATAGACGATACCGAGATCCTTACCGGCCTGTATGGCTTCTTCCGTCGTTGGAACGTGGGGCGGGAAAATCTTCGGTAGAAAAATCAAAAAGATAACGAAGCCGACGTGAAACGCAATAGAAAGCGCTCTGGTAATAAGATCTTCCTTCGCGTCGCGCTTTTCTTCCGGTTCAACAAGCAGGTTTGCTTCGCCGGTATTAAAAATGTCCGGCTCGACGAGCTCGCGCAGCTCCGCCGTCATTTGCTGCGGCTTGTTGAATCGTTCTATTTCGCGCTGTTCGGGTGGTTCTACATAGGCAGGCACCACCACGCGTGAATCCAGAATATCGAGCGAAGGATATTCGGTGATGGGGCCGAAGCTTTCAAATGCCTTCGCCGGCATTGAGCGCGATACCAGCGTGCGATCAACCAGAACGCCGAGCGGGAGGTGCGCAGGAATTGTGGTCTTCCCATCAAGGGGGGCCGCGTGATCGGACAACTCAGAAGGCACAACCGTGCGGTCGTCCATGTAAGTGGACAGCCGGCGCGGAGGCCTCTTATCCCCGTTGTCAGTAACAGGACGCACATCGGTCGGCACCAGCGTCCGCGGAATCATCGAACTTCCTGTGGAGCGAATGTACCGAGTTGGACGCGCTGCGCGTGCTCAATGGTTGCTGCCATCACGCGGTCTGCGAGTTCCAGAGCGCGCCGGCCTGCTGCGCCATCAACTATCGGTGGGCGCCGTGAGCGAACACATTCGAGAAATCCTCGCAGCTCCCCGTGCAAAGGCTCTTCGGGCGTCGTGGGGACTTTCTCAAATTTAATTTCAGGTTGTGACCCGCTCGATTCAACCCGTACGCGCAGTACATCCTGCCGTGTGAAATCGAGTGAGACGTACTCGTGCTCCTGAAAAAATCTCATCTTGCGGACGCGTTCGGTGGAAACTCTGCTGGCCGTGAAATTGGCAACCGTGCCATTTTCGAATTCGATGCGAGCCTGGGCAATGTCCACTTTGTCGGTCATCACGGGTATGCCTACCGCTTTTAAATCGATAACCGCCGAATGCACAAGTGACAGAACTATGTCGAGATCGTGGATCATCACGTCGTAAACCACATCGATATCCAGGCTGCGCGGCGTGAAAATTCCCAAGCGGTGCACTTCGAAAAACATCGGACGCGAAACAACCTTCTGTACGGCAGTTACGGCCGGGTTGAAGCGTTCCACGTGGCCCACTTGCAAAATGCAACGGTTTTCCGAGGCGGCTGCGATCAATTCGTCCGCCTCCTTTACAGACGCCGCGACGGGTTTTTCCACTAAAACATCGAGGCCGGCGTTTAAGAGCCGGCAACCGATGCGCCCATGCTCCTTCGTGGGGACCGCCAGGCTGACAGCCTGCACGCCTTCCGCCGCGAGCGATTGAATTTCGGGAATTACGCGCGTGCCGAATTCGGCAGCGACAGTTTTCGCGCGCTCTGCATTTGCATCCACAATTCCCACGAGCTCCGTACCTGGGAGTTCACCCCACACTCGTACGTGGTTTCGGCCAAACTCGCCGACACCGACGACGGCGACGCGTATGGGCTTGTCGCTCACTTCTTCCTTTTAACCGGCGGCTTTTCTGCCGGCGTATGTTCCGAATTTTCCTCTGACGCAAACGCCTCAATCGCAATTCCTGCATCGTCCGCGGCGCGGATCAATTCGTCGCGATCGAACACGAGAGTGCGTCCGGCGTCAATCGCGAGCGCCGTGGCATTCGACCGGCGCATTACTTCAATCGTCTTTAACCCAATCACCGGAACGTCGAATCGCATATCTTGCGCCGGCTTGCTCACTTTTACGACCACCAGTTTTTGCTCGCCGGTAATGCGAGCCGCGCGTTCAATTGTTTCGTCCGTCCCTTCCATCGCTTCAATCGCAACGCAGGCACAATCGCGCACTACTACCATTTGCCCAAGATCGAGTCCGGCAATTTGCTGGGCAACTTTGCGTCCGTAAGCAATATCCGCAGCTTCTGATTTATCTGGCGCGCGTCGCGTCAAAACCCCCGCCGTCGGCAAAAGCGTCCCGAGAAATTTTGTGGAATCCACAAGCTCGATGTCTTCTTCACCCAGTACACGCGCGATGGCGCCGATTAATGAGTCTGTATTTTTCGTCGGCAATGAAAAGAGCAATTTCGCAAGACGCCAATCGGGCCGGATGGCGCTGAAGATTTTATTATGCTTCACTTGCCCGGCCATTACTGCGTGTTTCACACCCTCTTGATGCAACAACTCAATCGTCCGGCTAAGTTCGCCCAGGCTTACCCAATGCAACCGTTTCGCAATGCGCTCTAGGTCCGGCGAGGCTTCTTCGCGAATGGCGATCACAGCCATCTCGATACCACGGCTTCGCGCGCCTTCGAGAACTAAGAAAGGAAAATCTCCGTTACCCGCAATTAAGCCCCAACCGGATGGGTTATTTCCTGAAAGAGCGGCCACGGCTCCTACTTGATCAGGCCGTTCTCGGCCGATTCGATGAATCGAATTAACGATAAGACGTCCTCGGAGCACGCTAGGGTTTCACGCATTTTTTCAACCGCCTGAGAAGTGTTCAACTTTGACCGTAACAGCAAACGATAGGCTTTCTCGATATTTTCTATGCGCTCGGCAGAAAACCCCTGGCGTTCAAGCCCAATCGTATTCACACCGTAACATCGCGAGTCCCGAGGGGACACAACTTTCGAAAATGGCGGGACGTCCTGCGTAATCACCGTATGCGCTCCAATGTAAGCGTATTTTCCCACGCGACAAAATTGCTGCACTGGGCAGAATGCGCCGATGGTGACGTGGTCTTCAACGGTGACATGGCCTGCGAGCGTGCCCCCATTCACGAATATCGTGTGATTCCCGATCAGACAATCATGTCCAATATGGGCATAAGACATGATGAGGTTGTGGCTGCCAACCCGTGTCACGCCTCCGCCTTTAGCGGTACCCCGGTTTACAGTGGAGAACTCGCGAAATTCGTTTGAGTCTCCTATCTCCAGAGACACACGTTCGCCCTTGTAGGTTAAATCCTGCGGGTCCCCGCCGATGACAGAAAATGAATAAACATGATTACCCCGGCCGAGCCGTGCGGGACCTTGTACGACGGCGTGATGCTCAACAATACAGTTTTCGCCTAGCTCTACTTCTCCGGCCACCACCGCGAAGGGGCCGATTTTAACGTTACGTGCGATTCGCGCGGAGGAGGAAACCTCTGCGCGCCCATCAATTTCGCTCATTGAGGCTCTTCACCAGAATCTGCGGCAGGATTCACGTCAGTTTCCAGATCCACCATCTTGCACATGAGTGTCGCCTCCGCCGCAAGCTCGCCATTCACGGAAGCTTTGCCTTGCAGCTTGCAGAATGTTCCGCGCCACGCGAGCACATTTACTTCCACGCGCAATTGGTCCCCGGGGATAACTGGCCGTCGAAAGCGAGCGTTATCGATTGCTACGAAATAAAGCAGCTTCTTCTCCCGGTCCTTCACTTCCTGAAGCAACAATAGACCGCCTGTTTGTGCCATGGACTCGATAATCAGCACACCAGGCATGATAGGTTGACCTGGGAAATGGCCCTGAAAGAACCCCTCGTTGATGCTAACGTTCTTTATTCCAACGATTCGCTTCCATCGTTCCATTTCTTCTATGGCATCAACTAACAAGAACGGATAACGATGCGGAAGAATCTTCTGGATCCCATTGATGTCGAGGATCATCTTTTTCCTCAGGGTTTCAGTGTCATTGGCGCGGGTTACGGCGGCCCATTTTCCTATCGCGCAATCGAGCAATTCTATACGAAACACCTTCGTGTTGGAATCGGCTCACAAATCGTCGTTGCCCGAAGTGCCGCAATACGACTTGACCTCGAAACCGCTTCAGGTATCTTCTAAGCAAAGACGCGAATACATATGGCGACCGCAGCCCCACTTCGACCTTCACCGCTTCAGCCTGAAGATTGGATTCAGGCAGCCTTCTCCCAGCTCTCGGCGCACGGTGTTGAAACCGTTCGAGTGGAAATCCTTGCGCGCAAATTGGGTGCCACGAAAGGCAGCTTTTATTGGCATTTCAAGGATCGCGAGGATGTGCTCGCGCGCGCGTTGCTACGCTGGGAAGAGGAAGAGGTCCGTTGGTTGGAAGAAGCGGCGGGCCTTCATTCCGGGGCCGCTTCGCGATGGGCGCATTTCATTGCTCGTTGCGCGGACCCGGGCCGTGCCAGATTGGAAGCTGCGCTTTACGGCTGGTCGCGGCAGGATGACCGCGTTGCGAATCGCGTTGCAGCGATTGAAACGAAGCGCCGCGCACATATCGTGAGCGTTTTTCGCCATGTGGGTTTCACTCCGTCCGCCGCCGAAAAATGGTCCGAAGTAGCGTGGCTTGTCTGCCTGGGATGGATGGACAAGACTACGCGCGATCCTGAATTCCGGCTCGACCGTCGAGAACTTGAGGAGTTTCTTTCCCCACTTATTTTGGCAGCTTCGGCGCCGTGCATCGTTAATGTTCCTTCGCGCTTTTCGCGCACTTAAGTTAAACAGCGTATAATGGCCAGCAGATGACAATGAGTTCTTCAGGCTCCTGCAATCATCAAGACAATCGTACCGAATGAAAACTGCACAATTAATCGACAATCGCGAACGTGTCTTGCTCGTCGGCGTTGGTCTGAAGAAAGCACCGCGCGGACGTGCGGGCGATCCAACCGCCGCAGGCCGCGATTCACTCGAAGAACTTCAGGAACTGGCTGAAAGCGCGGGCGCCAAGATCGAAGGCTCCCTGTTGCAGGTCCGCGACGCCCTCGATCCGGCAACTCTGGTCGGCCGCGGCAAACTGGAAGAAATCCGCATGGAAGCGGAGATGCGTCATGTTCCGCTCGTGATCGTCGATCATGACTTAACCCCTGGCCAGCTTCGCAACTTCGAAAAAGGAGTGGGGCGCCGCGTAATCGATCGCACGCAGCTAATTCTGGATATTTTTGCTACTCATGCGCGCACCCGAGAAGGACAACTGCAAGTGGAACTGGCGCAATTGAATTATTTGCTCCCGCGACTTACCGGGCGGGGTGAAGAATTATCCAGGCTCGGCGGCGGAATCGGGACGCGCGGACCTGGCGAGCAAAAGCTGGAAACCGACCGGCGCCGCATACGCGACCGCGTGCGCAAGATTCAGGAATCCATCGAGACGGTCCGCCGCCAGCGTGCCACCCGCCGTCAAGCGCGTCATGCTCAACCGCTCGGGATGATTGCCCTCGTGGGATACACAAACGCCGGCAAATCGACTTTGTTCAATGCCCTCACTCACGCCGAGGTGCTGACCTCGCCACAAATGTTCGCGACCCTGGACCCGACTGTGCGCGCGCTACGGCTGCCCTCGCGCCGCAAAGTTTTACTTTCAGACACGGTGGGATTCCTTCGGGATCTTCCGCCAGATCTAATTGCCGCTTTTCGCGCTACGCTCGAGGAAGTTCAAGAAGCCGCGCTGATCATTCATGTGTCGGATATTTCTAATCCGCATCACGCCGAACACGACGCCGACGTTTTAAAAGTCCTCGACGATCTTGGCGTGCGAGATCGCCTGCGGCTGAACGTATTCAATAAAACTGACCAGCTCTCGGAAGATGATCTTGCCGCGTTGAAGAAATCAAACCAAAGGCGCGAGAATGCCGTTTTTACGTCCGCGGTTACCGGCGCAGGGCTCGACGAACTTCTGGTTCGCATCGACGCGATGATGCCGGTTGATCCTCTGGTTCATTTGCACTTGCGAATTCCGGTTTCGGATGGCCGCCATCTCTCGCTCGTTCACGCGTGTGGACGCGTGCTGCAATCGCAAGTCTTAGACGGACACATGGATATTGAAGCTGAGCTTCCCGAATCGCTCGCTCGTCGGCTGGGAGATTTCGTTTCGCCTTCTCCGCAAAATTAATTTTGGGAAAGCCGAAGACGCAAACCCTCGCTAGCTGGAAATCATAATATTTCGGTCGATTCCACGACAAAACTAGGATGCATTGACGTCTGGATATCACGATGCCCAGCGCTGCCAACTCCAATTCTTAGTGGCGCTTAGCACACAAATTGCTTCAAACCTGTGCAAATTCTATCGGCGGTTAATATAGCGCGATTCCCTCCACGGCGGCGCTAGTAGGAAGCCCCAGAAGAAAGTAAGCCATTTATTTTCATTGGATTACAGTTTTCCTAAACCGCCCGCGACGTTTGACCCCCACGATTTGAATGCCATTTCTGCTGTCTGGGGCCGGCGCCTTTTCCACAAGGATTTCCACAGAATTCCAGCCGGAAGACCGCATGCAAACGCTAACAACTCACGACACTTTTCATGAATCCGAGGCGTTGACTCGTCACTTTTCCGAGACTATAGTGAAGTGACGGTAGCTGTTCGAGAGCTAGCCGAGGTTCTTCATACATAGCTATGAACCTGCCAAACAGCCTCACAACTCTTCGAATTTTTTTCGTGCCGCTATTGGTTGTCGTTTTGCTGACCCGTCAGCCCAACTGGGATATCGACGGTCTCCCTATCCACTTTGAAGTGTGGGGCGTGCTGATTCTGCTGGTAGCTGCCGCTACCGACGTGATGGACGGGTATATTGCGCGGAAACGCCGCGAAGTTACTACTCTTGGAATCCTGCTGGACCCTATCGCCGATAAGCTTCTGATATCCGCAGCTTTTATTTCTCTGGTAGAAATGGGCCTGGTGCCCGCGTGGATGGTCGTAATCATTATCGGCCGCGAGTTCGTGGTGATGGGCCTGCGTGACATTGCCTCCGCGGAGGGGTTAATTATTCCCGCTTCAGCCCTGGGCAAAACAAAAATGATCCTGCAAGTGCTCGCGGGTTGCGCCGTGATTTTAACGGCAAAGCATCCGGCCCTTAAGCCCCTCGGTATTACATTGCTCTGGCTCGTGGTTGCCAGCGCGATCCTATCTGCCGTGCACTACTTCCAGATGTTCTGGAGCCAGATTAATTTCCGCGTTCAGCAGCGGCGTCGAGGCGTAGTAATCGTTGAGCCTCAAGAAAAACCCCAGGATGTCCTCACTCGGTAGTTCCGAAAAGCGTTTGCTTCTGGCAATTGCGCGCCAAGCGGTAATCAAGGCCGTTCAGAGCGGAGAATCGCTCGAGAAGTTTTCGAACGATGAGGCGTTGCAGCGTCCGGGCGGAGCATTCGTCACTTTGCATTATCGTGGCCGCTTACGAGGTTGTGTAGGTCAGCTCCCGTCTGAGGCTGCCCTTGCTTCAGTCATAGCACATTGCGCGAAATCCGCTGCACTTAAAGATCCCCGTTTTGAGGCGGTTCGCATAAACGAATTGCCCGGCATCGAGATAGAACTTTCAGTGCTTTCGCATCCTGCGATTGCGACCCAGCGAGAAATCGAGCCCGGAAAACATGGCCTGATTGTAAGTTGCGGATGGAAGCGCGGGATTCTCTTGCCGCAGGTGGCCACGCAATTCCATTGGAATGCTCAACGATTTCTAGAAGAAACCTGTGCTAAGGCAGGTATTTCCCGGGACGCTTGGAAAGATAGAGGAACCCTCATTCAGACTTTTACTGCTGAAGTCTTCAGCGAAGCGGATTTCCAGGCTGCCTGTCACAATGAAATCTAGCTGCTTACTCGATCTCTACATAATCGCCGGCAAAGGCCTCTCGCAAACCAAACGTCAAAAGAACTGAGGACGAATTGGGCGCGGTCCGCACGACGATTCCTTCTCCAATCACTTCGCGCGGCGTGTTATCCCACTTATATTTTGCCGGCACGCTTCCAAACCCGTACACGCCAGCCCAGGCATCCACGTTAAATGCAAATCGCTCTGTTTGATAGGCGTATTCATGCTCGGTGCCTGTATAACGGAATATTCGAAAATAATCGCCGACTCTCACGCCTTGTGCGCTACCTAGATTCACGTAAAAGATGTCATTGGAACCAAGTTCTGACAGGTATCCTTTGCCGGTAATGATCATGGCCGTAGCCTTGCCCGACGGCGGCGCGAACCGGTCGAAATTGGTTTCGGACTTAAGCGGTGGCGCGGGCCGTTCGGCGAAAGGCAAAAGAATATCGCCGCGTTGCAGATAATTGCAGGATTTCTCGACCTGCGCAATAGATGCATCTGGGTGAACTACAACCACTCTGACTCGTCCTTCATCCTCCCACATTGTTCCCATTTTCTTGAGAATTAGGAATTGCCACTTGGTCCATTCAGTCTTAATTGCGTCTTCCGTGTGGCGTATCGCCGAAAACTCGTCGCCGACCTTTACGCCCTGGTTAGCTCCTTTGTTGACGTAAATGTAGTCGCCCTCTTGAAAGGTGACCTTGTAGTTTGACCCTTCGCCTGTAATTACAAAGGTATCGCGCGGCACAGCCTCGGTCGAAACAGTGCCCGCGCAATATAGATCGTTTCGTATGGGCACCGCGGTCTGGTCTTGTGCCGACGCCACCACGCCAGATAGGCTAAGAATTAAACCGGCAAGGACAATTTTCCCACGCATAACGCTTGGCTCCTTTAAATTACAGGCCCCTAGCAGCGGGGCTCCCCGAAGTAATCTCGATGAATCGACTGTAATAGACGTACTAGACCCCGTCAATACAATGGTCGACGACGCTTTACACATTGTGCACCACGTGATAGAAGCCTGAATTACCTGTACTTAGGGGCAGGTTTCGCAGCGTGGCTCGTCAAACGGTCTCGCCTCGTCTTCGAACCGTTTGATAGCACGGATTAGCCCGGAGCCACTGAGTTCAGGCCTCTGAACGGTGACCCGACCTCATGGAAGCGATTGGAATGGACAGAATTTGCGCCGTGGTCGCCGCGGAGCGCTCGGGTTCCATGTGGAACCAGCTCACGCAAGCTCTACAGCAGACTCGAACCGTAGAGCTGCGCTTCGATTGGCTTATAAATGAACGCGAGATCCATGTTTTCCTTAAGCGACTTACGAGGAAGCGGCCACGCGCTACTCTGATAGCTACTTGTCGTCGTCGCGGAGCGGGAGGGCGCTTTCGCGGTCCCGTCGCGAGTCAACTGCTCGTGCTTGCCGAAGCACTCCGAGCGGGATGCGCCTGGTATGACCTCGAAGTCGAAAGCAGCTCGCAATGCGCACGGGAACTGCTCGATGTACTCCTCGGCGGCGGACGCCGGATCGCCTCGGCGCACTTCTTCGGCAAAAATACTGCAAACCAGCGCCGAACCGTGGCGGCTCTCTGGAAGACCCGCCCGGCCGCGATTAAAATCGCGGCCAACTGTTGCTCCCTCGCCGCCGGTGTAAAACTACTCCGGCTGGCGCGGGGCAAACGAAATACGATTGTCATACCGATGGGCGATGCGGTCCTGCCTTTGCGATGTCTGGCGTTACGTTCAGGTAGTGCACTCACGTACGCCCCGGTGGAAAACGCCACCGCGCCCGGCCAAGTGTCGCTCGATGCTCTTAAAAATCTCTTTAAGGCAGATCAAATCAGCCAGAAAACTTCTGTGTACGCCGTCATCGGAAATCCTGTCGCTCACTCGCTTTCTCCGCAATTGCAAAACGCAGGCTTCCAAGCCCGCAAGATGGATGCAGTTTATTTTCCTTTTCTGGTCCGTGATCTCCGCGATTTTCTTGGCGCAGTAAAACCCCTGGGCATTCGAGGATTCAGCGTCACCCTGCCATATAAGCAGGAAATACTGCGTTATCTCGATAGTTGCGACCCGCTGGCTTCTGCTATCGGTGCGGTGAACACAGTTGTGGTCAGCGCTGCCGGAAATCTCTACGGGTACAATACCGATTACGTCGGCGTGCTTCGCACACTCCAGGAACGCGTTACTCTTCCTCAAAGCCGCGTATTGATTTTGGGCGCGGGAGGCGCGGCCCGAGCTGTAGCCTTTGCGCTCGCACAATCCGGCGCCTCAGTCTGCATTTGTGCGAGGAGGCCGAAGGAGGCAAAAAAGCTGGCGCGAGCGATGGGCGGAGAAGAGCTTCCGCGTTCCGGGTTGAAGAGCGAATTTTTTGACGCCATCGTCAATTCGACTCCGGTTGGCATGTATCCAAAAACCGAAAATTCGTCTCTCGCGGCGCACGAGTTGAATTGCCGGCTTGTCTTCGACTTAATCTATCGCCCGGCTACGACTAAGCTTTTGCAACTTGCTTCGAGGCGTGGCATCGAAACCGTATCGGGTCTCGAAATGTTTCTGGCGCAAGGCATCGCACAGTGGGAGATATGGACGGGCCAGCGCGCGCCAGCTGCGGCCATGCGCAAGGCCGTTCTCGGAACGCTCCGAACTGAATCCCGAGACTCACAGGCCGAGCCGTGATCCAGCCTAACTTCACCACTTTTTCGAAACTCGCGAAGCAGGGGAATCTTGTACCCGTTTATGAAACATTTACGGCGGACCTGCTAACGCCCGTAGCCGCTCATCTTCGCCTTGGCCACAAATCGAAATACTCATTTTTACTGGAAAGTGTCGCAGGCGGAGAGACCGTAGCCCGCTACACATTTACCGGGGCCAATCCAGCAGAAGTATTTCACGCGCGTGGCCGCAATTGTTCGCTGGAAACAGTTCACGGCCGTGCGCTTCTCGACGGCGATCCCATCGAGAATTTGCGGAGGCTAACTTCACGTTATAAACCAGTTCGCGTTCCAGGCCTGCCCCCGCTCACGGGCGGTGCGATCGGTTACTTCGCTTACGACATGGTGCGTCTGGTCGAGCGCATTCCTACATCCGGCCATGATGACTCGGGCCTCGATGATTGCGTAATGATGTTCTATTCCGGATTGGTTGCCTTCGATCACGTGCAACATCGTTTGTGGATTGTACACAATGTTTTTACCGAAGGACCCGGGACCCTGCGCGAGAAATATGATGCAGCGGTCCGCGAAATCCGGAAGACCCACCGGGCGTTGGCGGGTCCAGCGCCGCTTCAGCCTCGGTGTCGTAAACGCGCCCCGCTACGATTCAAATCCAATTTCACTAAGAGCAAGTACCTGGCTGCCGTCCGTAAAGCAAAAAGCTATATTCGCGCGGGCGATATTTTCCAAGTAGTTCCCAGTCAAAGATTTTCGGCGCAGACAGATACCGACCCTTTCGAAATCTACCGCGCGCTCCGCGTGGTGAATCCATCTCCGTATCTTTATTTTCTCCATCTCGACGATGTTTCGGTGGTCGGAAGCTCGCCGGAAATGCTCGTCAAAGTGCAAGGTCGCGATGCTTACTATCGCCCGATCGCCGGCACACTTCCGCGTGGAAGTAGTGAAACACAAGACCGTGAACAGGAATCGAAACTCCTCGCTGATCCGAAAGAGCGCGCAGAACACATTATGCTCGTGGATCTTGGCCGCAATGATTTGGGCCGTGTTTGTGAATATGGCTCGGTGAATGTCGAACGCCTCATGTTCGTGGAGCGTTATTCGCATGTGATGCATTTGGTATCGAGCCTCCGAGGCCGCCTGCGCCACGATGTAGACTGTTTCGATGCTCTGATGGCCTGTTTTCCGGCTGGTACGGTTTCAGGAGCTCCCAAAATTCGGGCTATGCAAATTATCGACGAACTCGAGCCTTCGCGCCGAGGGCTCTACGGTGGCGCGATACTTTATGTCGACTTTGCGGGTAATCTGGATTCGTGCATAGCCCTTCGCACCCTTGTTGCGAAAAACAGACGAGCCCACATCCAAGCAGGCGGAGGGGTCGTAGCCGATTCAGTTCCGGAGCGCGAGTATCAGGAAACAATCAATAAAGCCCGCGCGGTGAAGGCAGCCCTTGAAATCGCGCACAACTCAAAGTCGGGCAATCGAAAGTTGTGAGCGTCAGTTCAGTAGCGGGGAAACAAAAATGATTCTTCTCATCGACAACTACGATTCTTTCACATTTAATCTTGCGCAGTATCTTGGGCAAATGGGCCAAAACATTGAAATCCATCGAAACGACCAAATTAGCCTGGATGAAATCGAAGAACTGAATCCCCAGCGCATCATAATTTCACCGGGTCCGTGCACACCGAAAGAAGCCGGCATCAGCGTGCCGGTGATTCAGCGCTTTGCGGGAAAGCTCCCCATTTTGGGGGTTTGTCTCGGCCACCAAGCCATCGGAGCTGCGTTTGGAGGCAGCATAATTCGCGCGAAAAAGATAATGCACGGAAAAACGAGCGATATTCAGCACGACAGCAAAACAATCTTTCGTGGCCTGCCCCAACCATTCGTTGCAACGCGTTATCATTCGCTAATCGTGGAACGAAAATCTCTCCCGCGAACACTCGAAATTTCCGCGGAGGTCTCCGATGGCACCATCATGGGTTTACGCCACCGCAAGCTGCGCGTGGAAGGTGTGCAATTTCACCCCGAGTCTGTCCTGACGGACGCCGGTTTCCAACTCCTTGCGAACTTTTTGACCATCTAGTGGCAGGGTTATGAGCCTCAAGGCCCACCTGAAGCATATAAGAATAGCCAGGTTGCTCGTCCTCTCTTGCACCATTGTTTTGGTGCTCACATTTCTTGCGCGATCTGAAAATAACGGTGCGCAGCCTGAGCAAAACCCTTCACCCGTGTATCTCGGCTTCGATGCCAACGATTATCCCGGCGATGCGGCATTGCCTGGTTTGAGGAAAATTTTTGCGTTCTCCGGCTATTGGCTCAACGTGCCGCCTGGCGCAAAGGCCAATCCGTGGATGGGTAAGCGGGATGCGTTGATTAAGAATAATCTTGGGTTTTTGGTGCTCTTCAACGGTCGATTGTCCAAAGAACTTAAGCCTCCCGCCGGACCTAGCAGTTTGGGTGTGCAGGATGCTGAACTTGCCGTCGCCGCTGCGCAACGCGACAGATTTCCGGCTAACGGAAGTATCGTGATCTATTTAGACATTGAAGAAGGCGGCCGTATGGTGCCTACCCAAATTAGTTACATTCAGTCCTGGAGCGCAGGCGTAACTTCAAAAGGTTTCGTCGCCGGAGTTTACTGCTCGGGAATAAAAGTAAAGGAAGGGAAAAACCAATCCATCACCACTGCGGATGACATTCACCAGCGTCTGCCCACCATCACAGCCTATTTCGTTTACAACGACGAGTGTCCGCCTTCACCTGGCTGCGTGACGTGGAAAAACCCACCGCCTCCCTCGCAGAGCGGTTTCTTCGCTGCGGGTGTTTGGCAGTTCGCCCAGTCGCCACGGCGCCGCAATCTTACGCGTCATTGCAGCGCTACATATAATCCGGATGGCAATTGCTATCCTACAGGCGGCGCTGGAACCGATCACTTCCTCCTCGATCTGGATGTCTCTGTGTCTCCCGATCCTTCCACGCTTGTGGTTCGTCCCATTCACTAAGTCGCGGTTTAAAGCTAGATCACGAAGCGGATTGTCGCGCTTTGCCCGAGGCTGACTGTGAAAACGCAACCAGGGCTTCCAGTCGCCCACGCGCCGTGCCGGAATCAATTGATTCCGCCGCCATCCGCACGCCGTCAAGCCAATCCGAAGCTTGGCCCGATGCCACCAAGGCGGCTGCCGCGTTTGCACAAACGATGTCGCGCCGAGGCCCATGCTCGTGCTTAAGGGACGCGCGCCCAAGAACTTTATGAATGATTTGTGCGTTGTGTTTCGCGTCTCCACCCAGAATGTTTTCCAACGAAGCGCGCGGTAATCCGAAATCTTCAGGCACTACGGTGTAACTCCTCACCTCGCCATCGCGCAGTTCGGCCACACAGGTTTCGCCGCCAATGGAAATCTCATCCAACCCATCCGCGCTATGCACCACGAATGCGCGTCTCACCCCAAGCTCGCCCAGCGCTCGCGCCAGTAGCTCCGTGAAACTAGCTTGATACACCCCGGCCACTTGCACCGACGCTCCTGCCGGATTAGTCAGCGGTCCCAATAAGTTGAAAACCGTGGGTCCCCGCATTTCCCGGCGAGCCCGCATGACATGGCGGGTGGCAGCATGCATCGCCGGTGCAAATAGAAAACCGATTCCAATTTCATCGATGCACCGGGCCACCTGTTCGGCCTCCATATCGATTCGCACGCCCAATTCTTCGAGCACGTCCGCGGATCCGCATTTCGAGCTAATCGACCGATTCCCGTGTTTCGCTACACGCACGCCGGCGCCCGCCACCACAAACGCAGCCGCAGTCGATACGTTGAACGTGCCTCTGGCGTCTCCTCCCGTTCCGCAGGTATCGACCAGCGGCTCACCGTGGCGCGCGTAATTACTTGGGAAAATTTTCGTCGCGTGCCGGCGCATCGCGGTGGCAAACCCAACCAGCTCTTCCACCGTTTCACCCTTGATTTGCAACCCGCTCAATAGCTTTACAATCTGCGTGTCTGCTGTACCTCCAGACAGGATTTGCTCCATCACGCCATCAGCTTCCGCCCGCGACAGGTCTTCTCCCACGTCAATTTTTTTCAAAATTTCGTCGATCATGGCTTTACCGCTGGGTGCCCTAAGCAGAATTGACCAGCACACTCCAAATCAAGGGATGTTCCAACCGGCGGCATTGCCGCTCCGACTTGTGCCACTTCACTTGCTCGCCTCTACAGTTACGGGTAAACTCTCTGATTCATTGTACTCAAACATCCGCGCTATTCAACGCGACCGTCGGGAGCCAATCGGACCTACATGAAAATCCACGAATATCAGGCCAAGGCAATCCTCGCGAAATTTGGCGTTCCCATCCCCCGCGGCGAAATGGTTTCCAAAAAGGATGAAGCGCGCGCGGCAGCACAACGGCTCGGCGCGCCCGTAGTTGTGGTCAAGGCGCAGATTCATGCGGGCGGCCGCGGAAAAGCTGGTGGCGTGAAGCTGGCGAAGTCAGCCGACGAAGTTGCCTCGCACGCCGAGCACATACTCGGAATGAAATTGGTGACGCCGCAAACTGGCGAAGAAGGCCGCATCGTTCACCGCCTTTTGATTGAAGAAGGCCTCGACATAAAACGCGAGCTTTACGTCAGCGTGCTTGTCGATCGCGTCGCAGGCGCGCCAATTTTCATGGCCAGTGCTGCTGGCGGTATGGAAATCGAGGAAGTTGCCAAGGAAAATCCCAAGGCCATTCTACGCGAGGTCATAGATCCGGCGAGTGGCTTTCAGTCGTTTCAAGCTCGCAAAATCGCATTTGGGCTGGGCCTCGCGCCTGAGGTGGTGAACGCCGCTGTCCCATTCTTTCAGTCGCTCTATCGCGCTTTCATCGAGACAGACGCCTCCATGATCGAAATCAACCCCTGCGTGGTCACTGGTGACGGCCGCCTGATTGCCCTCGATGCAAAGGTAATTTTTGACGACAACGCGCTCTATCGCCACCCTGAATATAAAGATTTGCGCGACCTCGACGAAGAAACGCCTCTTGAAGTGGAAGCTTCAAAGTTCAAGCTGAACTACATCAAGCTCGATGGCACCGTCGGTTGCATGGTCAACGGCGCTGGATTGGCTATGGCCACCATGGACATCATCAAACTGAGTGGTGGCAGCCCCGCAAATTTTCTCGATGTTGGCGGCGGCGCTTCCGAAGATCAGGTAAAGAACGCTTTCCGCATTCTGCTCAGCGATCCCAACGTCAAGGCAGTATTCGTGAATATCTTTGGAGGCATACTTCGTTGCGACGTCCTCGCGAGCGGCGTTGTGAATGCCGCTAAAGAGTTGCGTTTCAAGATTCCAGTGGTCGTGCGGATGGAAGGCACCAATGTGAAGCAAGGTCAGGAAATTTTGCGCAACTCCGGGCTGAATTTCACTATCGCCAACGGCATGAAAGACGGTGCCGAGAAAGTTGTGAAGCTTGCCGGAGGTGCGCGATGAGCGTACTTGTCGGCAAGAATACGCGGGTTCTGGTGCAAGGTCTTACCGGCCGCGAAGGCAGTTTTCACGCGCAACAGATGCTCGACTACGGGACTAAAGTTGTCGGAGGCGTCACGCCCGGCAAAGGCGGTACCAAGCATCTGGATGCTCCAGTTTTTAACACTGTCTCAGAAGCCGTGAACGCGACCGGAGCAAACGCTTCGGTCATCTTTGTCCCTCCTCCCTTCGCCGCCGACGCGATCCTCGAAGCTGCCGATGCTGGATTACCGCTCGTGATATGCATCACCGAAGGAATTCCGACTCTCGATATGGTTCGCGTCGCTGCCGCACTAAAGAATTCACAAACGAGACTGATCGGTCCGAATTGCCCGGGCATCATTTCTCCCGGAAAATGCAAGATCGGAATCATGCCCGGCTCAATTCATAAGCAAGGTCACGTTGGCCTCGTTAGCCGCAGCGGTACGCTCACCTACGAAGCGGTTGACCAACTCACGCGCCTGGGCATCGGGCAATCCACCTGCATCGGAATCGGCGGAGATCCGATTATCGGCACCAGCTTTCTCGACGCCGTGCGGATATTCAACGAGGATCCCGATACGCATGCGATCGTTCTGATCGGCGAAATCGGTGGGAACGCCGAAGAAGTTGCCGCGGAATACATCAAGAAAAATGTGCGAAAGCCGGTCGTCGGGTTTATCGCCGGCCAAACTGCGCCTCCCGGGCGTCGCATGGGCCACGCTGGAGCAATTATCAGCGGAGGAGAGGGAACTGCCGCGGCAAAATATAAAGCGATGCGCGCCGCGGGCATTCACACCGTGCAAAGCCCCGCTGAAATTGGTCACACGCTCGCCGCGGCTTTGGGCAAACAAAATAAGAGTTCAAAAAAGAAGAAATCGGCGAGCAAGCCGAAAAAAGTAAAAAGTAAAAAGTAAGAAATAGCCTCTAGAAACAAATCCGTCGTCGATTGGAGACTTTGAATGGCAATAGAACGGACACTCGCAATAATTAAGCCCGATGCAGTAGGACGCGGTCTCATCGGCGAAATATTGAGCCGTATCCATGCCGCGAAATTTCATATCATCGCCATCAAGACTAGGCGTCTGACTAGAAAGGAAGCCGAAGGATTTTATGCCGTTCACCGCGAGCGCCCATTTTTCGATGAACTCACAACCTTCATGAGCACAAGCAAGGTAGTTGTTATGGTTCTCGAAGGCGAAAACGCAATCGCCAAATGGCGCGACGCCATGGGCGCCACCGATCCGGCGAAAGCTGCTCCCGGCACCATTCGCAAAGAACTAGGAGCCAGCATTCAATACAACTGCACGCACGGTTCCGACGCGCAGGACACAGCCGCCTTCGAAATCAGTTATTTCTTCTCGGGCTCGGAACTGGTTTAAGAGCCCTCAGAATATTTTGCCTAACCGCGGGACGATTGATTCCTCGCTGCGGACCATCCATCTAAGTGCTGGAGTAGAATAAGCTGCGATGGATCCTATTCGCGAAATCGGGAAAGCCCTACTCGTCGTTGGCATCGTCCTCGTCGGAGTGGGCGCATTACTGTTGCTTGGCGCAAAACTCCCATTCCGGCTTGGGCGCCTCCCCGGTGACGTCGTCGTGCAAGGCCGCAGCGGTAGCTTTTATTTCCCCATCGTGACGTGCATTATCGTGAGCCTGGCGCTCACCTTATTGATGTGGATTGTAAATTTGTTCCGGCGCTAATTTATGAGCCAAGCAAGTCTTTTCAACCTGATGCCCGAGCGGCGCGTGTGGAAAGTCAGCGAGTTGAACGCGCGCATATGCGAGCTCCTCGAAGGAACCCTTCCGGACATTTGGCTGGAAGGCGAAGTCTCCAATTATCGCCCGGCGCAATCGGGACATCTGTATTTCACGCTCAAAGACGCGCAATCCCAGATCCGTTGCGTATGCTTTCGCGATCAAGCGCGCGGCCTGAAGTTTCGCCCGCAAGACGGGCTTAGCGTCACCGTGCGAGGCGCGCTCAGCGTGTACGAGCCACGCGGCGAGTACCAGATTTACATCAGCCACATCGAGCCGGTCGGTGCCGGCGCTCTGCAAGTCGCCTTCGAACAATTGAAAAAGCGTCTCGCCGACGAGGGCTTGTTTGACCAAAGCAGAAAAAAACCGCTACCCCTGCTCCCGCGTTGTATCGGCGTAGTGACTTCGCCCACGGGAGCCGCCATCCTCGACATTTTGCGCATTCTCAAGCGGCGATTTCCTAATGCGCATGTGATGTTGTATCCCGTACAGGTGCAGGGTGATTTCGCGGCGCGCGAAGTCGTGGCGGCCTTGCGTTATTTCAATCGCGTGAAATCCGTGGAAGTGATCATTGTTGCGCGCGGCGGAGGCTCACTCGAAGATTTGTGGGCGTTTAACGAGGAAATACTCGTACGCGCGATTGTCGCCTCCGAAATTGCGGTGATCACCGGAATCGGTCACGAGAGCGATTTCACCATTGCCGATTTTGTCGCCGATCTTCGCGCTCCTACGCCTTCGGCTGCCGCAGAAATTGTTGTCCGTTCGCGCCAGGAGTTCGAAAATCATCTGTCAGAGCGCTCTCGCCGCTTGGTCCATCAAATGCGTTACCACCTTTCGGAGTTGCGCCATCGCTCCCGCGATTTGCAAACCCACCGCGCCTTCCGCCAACTCGAACTGTTGCTGCGCCGGCGCCGGCAGCAGGTTGACGAATTCACTTCCATCCTTGCCATTGGCCTGCAGGCAAAGTTCGTGACCTCGCGCCAACGGTTGGTGCAGGCGAGCACGCGCGTCGCTTCCTTTGATCTGCGAAGCCGCGGACACATCATTCGTCGCCACATTGAAAGGGATCGCAACGCTTTGCAATCCGCGCTGAATCAAGTGGTCACGCGCAAACGGCGCCAGTTCACCGCGGCACGTTTGCAGTTTGCAGCGCTGGATTTGCGCGCTCGCGTGGGACGTTTGCGCCGCACACTGGATCAGCGTTATACCGAATTGCAGAAGCGCGCAGCTCGCGCATTGGTCGCAAAACGCCGCCGCCTGGAGGCCGCCGCGCTTCAGTTGGAAGAGCGCAGCCCCTTTCAGCTCCTCGAACGTGGCTATGCCATCGCCTACGACGCGGAAGGAAAAGTTTTGCGCTCTCCCGACCAAGTCGCGCTGGGAGAAGATATTTCTGTGCGGTTAGCTCGCGGCGAACTCGGCGCCACCGTCCGCAGCAAAAAAATAACCGAGCCATAGCTCGGGCCTCCGTTGCACTCCGAAGCGTCGAATTGCCTTTAGCTTAGTCTTTAATTTCCCGCAAGCCATACTACTCATCGTCCGACGAGGAGCTAGTGACCTTTAGCACAGCGAGGAAAGCTTCCTGAGGAATGTCAACCCGGCCCACGCGCTTCATGCGCTTCTTGCCTTCTTTCTGTTTCTCCAGCAATTTCCGTTTGCGTGAGATGTCGCCGCCATAGCATTTCGCGATCACATTCTTTCGAATTGCGCTGATGGTTTCCCGCGCGATCACGTGGCTTCCAATGGCGGCTTGCACGGCAATTTCAAACATTTGCCGCGGTATTAATTTCCGCAGACGCGTCACCAGCTCGCGCCCGCGCTCGTAAGATTGATCTCGATGGCAAATGATCGTCAAAGCATCGACCGGCTCACCGCCCACCAGCACATCGAGCTTCACCAGGTCGGACTCGCGATATCCGGACAAGTGATAATCCAGCGATGCATAGCCGCGCGATACGCTTTTCAATCGATCGTAAAAATCCAGCACGATTTCGTTCAGCGGCATCTCGTACGTCAGCATGATTCGCGTCGGCGAGAGATATTCGAATTTTTTCTGCACGCCGCGCTTCTCTTCGCACAGTGAAAGAACCCCGCCCACCGATTCTTCCGACGTGATAATCATGGCCATCAAAATTGGTTCTTCGATTTTTTCGATCGAACCAGGCGGCGGAAACTTCGTCGGATTGTCCACCTCCATCGTTTCATGAGTCTTTGTGGTAATGCGATATTGCACACTGGGCGCTGTGGTGATCAGGTCGATGCCGAACTCGCGTTCCAGGCGTTCCTGCACGATTTCCATGTGCAGCAGGCCGAGGAAACCGCAGCGAAACCCGAAACCAAGTGCCACTGAATTCTCTGGCTCGTAGAAAAACGCAGCGTCGTTGAGCTGTAGTTTCCCCAAGGCGTCGCGCAACATTTCGTAATCGCTGGCATTCACCGGAAAAAGTCCGGCAAAAACCATCGGCTTGATCGCTTCGAATCCCGGAAGAGGCGGCGCAGGACGGTTTGCTTCTGTGACCGTATCGCCCACGCGCGCATCGGCCACGCGCTTGATATTTGCGATGATAAATCCCACGTCGCCGGCGGAGAGCTCTTCCAACACAATTGGTTTTGGCGTGAGCACGCCAAGATCTTCCACTTCATACTCGTCGTCGCTCGCAGCCAGCCGAATTTTCATGTGGCGTGTGAGGCGCCCTTCCATCACGCGTACCAAAACAACGGCTCCGCGGTAAGAATCGAACCATGAATCGAAAATAAGCGCCCGCAATGGAGCATCCGCCGAACCTTTTGGCGGAGGCACGAGGCGCACGATTGCCTCCAGCACATCGTCCACTCCGATCCCGCTCTTGGCGCTGATTGCTAGAGCATCATCAGCAGGAATCGCCAGAACATTTTCAATTTGTTCTTTCACATGGTCCGGCCGCGCGGCGGGCAAGTCAATTTTGTTGATCACCGGTATAATTGTCAGGTTGTGCCGCGACGCCAGAAAAGCGTTCGCTACCGTTTGCGCTTCCACACCCTGGCTCGCGTCCACCACAAGCAGCGCCCCTTCGCAGGCCGAAAGCGCGCGGGAAACTTCGTAAGAGAAATCCACGTGTCCCGGTGTATCGATCAGATTCAACCGGTACTCGTGGCCATCTCTCGCCTTGTAATGCAGCCGGATGCTTTTCGCTTTGATGGTGATTCCGCGCTCGCGCTCCAAATCCATGGAATCGAGCACCTGCGCTGTCATCTCCCGCTGCGTAAGCGCGCCGGTAAGCTCGAGCAAACGATCGGCCAGCGTGGACTTACCGTGGTCGATGTGCGCGATGATGCAGAAATTCCGGATGAACTGAGGATCCATATTTATTTTGCGCTGTGCGTAACCGCTTAAAGCGGGATTGTCTGCAGCCGCCCGTTGCTTCCTTCAAACTATCGAGTGTGCCATAGTTTCACAACTCCAGCCACCGCCAACCCGCGATGGGGAACTGAGCCTGCCGGTCGTTCGCCGGATCGCATGAACCCAAATCATTCGCGCTCATTGCCCGAGCGCTAATAGACCTGCTTGTGCAAATCTCCTTGCTTTTTTATGATGTACCAAGGTACATATGTACCATGAAAAAACCGAACGTCGATGTCCGGATTGAAGTCGAGCGTGTGCAAACCGGAGTACGCTTGGAAAAGCGCTTATTAAAGGTCCTGAAAGCCGTTGCGGAACTCAAAGACATGTCTCTGGGCGACTTGTTGGAAGGAGTCGTACTGCACTCTTTCGAAGGTCTGGCTCCTTTTTCCCCACAAACGCTGAAAGAGATCGAGCAGTTCAAGAAAATCTACGGGCTAACGTTGAAAGCATCCGACAGCCATCAATTAAAGGAGCGTCGCAAGTGAAAGGCACTCTAATCGTCATTTCTGTTCTGTTCCTGGCCGCAATCGCGACTTTGGCTTTCTTACACCTCCGTTCGCAGTGGCAGGTTGCAGGTCCTGTTGTGCACGTCGAAAACGAGTTCGAATTCACCGTCCATGGGCCCTACAAAACTGTCGCTCCGCTCTTCGGCGCCTCTGCCGAGCGCGCCTGGGGAGAAGGCCAGTGGAACCCGAGGTTCTTATATCCTTCGCCCGAGCACGACACCTTTGGCGAAGTCTTCATCGCTGCCCACGGCCATCTCCGAAGTGTCTGGGTGAACAGCGCGTTCGATCTGGAAAAAGGTCACGTCCAATATGTTTACGTCATCCCCGACGCACAAGCCGTCCTGATCGATATTCATCTCCAGGATGAAGGGCCATCCGCCACGGGTGTGAAGGTTGTGTATCAGCGTACGGCCTTAAATCCTAGGTTTAACGCCCACGTCACCGAGATCGGAAATCGCGATCGAGATATGGGCAAAGAGTGGCAAACCGCTATAGATGCTTCCCTGCAGGGAAACGCGCGCTAACCCTTTAATCCTCAATTGTCGTGCGAGCCAAAAACCTGTCCCTGGCTGCTAACTACCAGCGAGCTAGGCGTTGCCGCTGCATATTCTTCGTAACTGTCGTGCCGCCGCGATTATCTTTGCTCTTTGAAAATGACTCCCGGGCAGTGCAGAGGATGAATCCTGGGAAATCCGGCCAACTCCCGGATTGCCTCGCAGACCCTGTTATCGTAGGCTGTACCGGGTTTCGGATTCCTTTCGCCAATCAGAAGCCCAAAGCTTCTCGTTGAACCTATACAGAGCGATTCACGACCTACGATCATGACCGAGCTAACCACGCCAAAGCTATCGAGCTCTTCGAATTGATCACCCTGTTCCAGACCGCCGAGCCCGAGAGGTCCAAAATCCCCTTGATTTTCGGCTACACCCTTTCAATCGGGTGTCTTATATGGGTGCTGCACGATTTTCATATCGTCCAGGCCATGAAGGATTTCTCCAACGTAAGTTGGAAGTGGGTACTGATCGGTATGACCTTCGACGTGATCAGCTACGGTGTCCAGGCGCTCCGCTGGAAATTCTTGCTCACACCTTTCAGAAAAATCCCGCTATCGCACGCTATTCGCGCTGTCTATGCCGGACTTTTTGCCAACTTGGTTTTTCCGCTCCGCCCAGGCGAACTGCTTCGTTGTTATCTCATCTCGGATTCCGAAGACATTACCATCGGTCGCGTGGCCGGTTCTGTCGGGGTTGAGCGGCTCGTGGACCTTGTAATCGCCACGGCCTCGTTAGCCGTTGTTTCCCTGATGGTCGATTTGCCGCGTAAATTTCAGCGCGTGGCCGATACCCTCGGCGTCGTAACTCTCGCCCTGCTTGCGATTATTGTAGTGATGATTTTCTATCTTGAAGTAAAGCTGGGCAAAGATCCTTCTCTCGAGACCGGTCCGCGAAAGTTACCCGGAAAGATGATGCGCGCTCTTCTCGGCCTGCATGCCATGGGCACGGCACCCAGCTTCTACCTGGCCGTGCTGGCGTCTCTCTTCATGCCCTTCTGTCAGGTGATGGGATTGTGGGCCATGATGAAGTCGTATCACTTGACCCTGCCGTTTCTAGCGGCCATAGTCGTTCTGCTGATTATCAACCTGGGCGTTTCCCTTCCTAACGCTCCGGCAAACGTTGGCTCCTACCAGTTCTTTTGCGTGTTAGGCCTAAGCGTTTTTCAAGTGGATAAAAACACGGCCACTGGCTTTTCATTTTTCGCGTTCTTGGCGCTGACCATTCCCTTTGTTTTCTTGGGCTTTGCAGCACTTCTACGGAGCGGCCTGTCGCTTAAATCCATGCGGGAGACTGTTACCCATTTGCCCTCTCAGGCGCGCGGATCCGCCACCTGCTCCACCTAGAACGGCCCGTTTCTTCAATTTAATCGGTATTTATTTGTTATTCTTCGCAACTTCTTCGCATTGATTTTTGGACAGGCTATCCGTCCGTTATATAGTTGTGGTCTAAGTTCGCGCAGGTTTTCGCGCGCAGCAAATTTTGCGGCAGACGCAAGCAAGCGGACTTCCCCAGCAAGCCCGTGAATTATCAAGCGTGCGCCACTTCCCATGGCTCAGGACCTAAACAAACATCTCGACCGCGCTCGACGCAACCTCGAAAAAAATAAGCTCCGCGAGGCTGTGGCCGAGTATCAGGCAGTTCTGGAAGAAGCTCCCGCAAACCAGGAATCACTGCAGGCTCTTGCCGACATCTATACCAGGCTCAACGAGCCCTCCGTTGCCGCGCAATACTATGGCATTCAATTTGACAGGCTGCTCGAGGCTGGCGATGGCGCCAAAGCTTCCGCAGTCTTTGTACGTTTTCTTCGGCCGCATCCGCAGCCTGCCGACCGCCTAATGCGCTACGGCACGCTGCTCCAAAAGCAGAACCGTCCCTCGGAAGCGATTGAACAGTTTGGAATCGCCGCCGAGCTTTTCCAGCAGCAAGGCCAAGGCATCGAAGCATTAGCTTGCTACGAAAGCATGGCCATGCTCGATCCGGATAATCCGGCGCGCCACGCCGTTCTGGGTGATCAAGCTGAACGCTTGAAACATTCCGACATGGCCTCGCGAAGTTATCTTCGAGCAGGCCAACTCATACAAGCTGCGGGCGCTTCGGATGCGGCTCTTGAATATTTTGGCCGCGCCCACCAGCTTTCACCCGAAGACCGAACCGCCGCGTTGCTTTTTGCCGAATCTAAACTCCGTAGGGGAGACGCGGAAGGCGCCGTAGTTCTTCTTGGCCCCCTTTCGTCCAGCACCGACGACACCACTTTCCTGGCTCTTTACGGCGAAGCGCTTTTGCGCACGGGCAAGCTCGATCGCGCCAAGGAAACTTTCGAGTCCTATTACAAGCAGAAGCCCGATAGCTTCGCAAAGCTCTTCGAAGTGGCCGGAGCTTATATCGGCGTCGGGCAGGACGCGAAAGCGGCTGTTCTACTGATGCAGACCAAAGAATGGATGCGCGCCAGCCGCAAGGAAGCCGATCTGTCCGAACAAATGGACCGGCTTGCCGCGCTTCATCCAGCTTCGGTCACGCTCGCCGAGGTTGTCGCACGTCTCTATGAAGAACTGAATCGCGAGGCTAAATACTTTGACGCGTTGATGCGGCTATTCGACTTGTACTTGGCAGCCGGTCAGGTGAAAGAAGCCTGTGAGGCCCTTGACCGCTTGGTGGACATCGATCCCTATGATTACCGCAACCAGGAACGCATTGCAAAACTCGAAGGCAGAGCCGATCCCGCATTCTTACAGAATATTCTCGCGCGCGCCGCAAAAGCCGCCACCGTTTCTACCCGTACGGATGGTTTCACGGGCGCTGGACGGGACACTTCTGAAGGTGTGGGACCCCTTCCCGAGGAAGCCCGCGCGCAACAGGCCCTTGAAGACCTGGTAGTGCAGGTGGAAATCTTCCTGCAATACTCCTTGCAAATGAAAGCGGTAGAACGCCTCGAACGCATCGCCGAACTTTTTCCAGGCGAAGAAGAAAAAAACGAACGCTTGCGCACTTTGTACGAGCGCGCCAATTGGTGGCCCAAAGGCGCGCCAGTGAAGGCTGCTCCGAAATCCGTTCCGGTTACGGCGCTGCCCGCGGAATTTTTGGGCGCTCCTTTGGTAGCCGCACCCACCGCCGCGGAAACCCATCGCGACTTGGCCGCCATCGCCGAAATCAATCGCCTGATGTATCGCCAACCCACGCCGCAGGAAGTTTTATCTACCACCTCTGCCGGAATCGGCAAACATCTGCGCGCCTCGCGCTGTCTGGTGGCTGTTGGCACGCCCGGAGAAGGTCCCCAGACCACCGCCGAATATTCTGCCATCGGTCTTCCGCAACTAGGCGCCTCCGGCATCTCCACCATCGTCGGACTATTGTCACAAGTGTCCCCGGATTCTCTCGGCGGAGTCGATTTGCAAGCTTCTACAACTCCGGCATTGCGTCAATTGGGACTGGAATCCGCGCTGGGTGTCTTGCTCACCGATAAAGAGACGCAAGCGCCTTCGGGCGCTTTATTGGTGGGCGAGCCATTTGCTCGAAAATGGAAGCCGAACGAAAGCTTTTTTCTTCAAGCCGTAGGCGATCAACTCGTTCTTTCAGTAAACCACACTCGGTTAAGGTCTCTGGTGCGCTCTTTGGCTGTCGCCGACGAAAAAACCGGATTGCTGAACCGCGGTGCTTACATCGATTGCTTGCTGGCTGAATCGAATCGCGCCCGTGCGCAGAAGAGCCCGCTTTCGCTGGTAATTATCCACATAGACCGGGGCGGGGAGTTGGTGCGTCAACATGGTGACGCCGCTGTCGAGAATTATATCGAGCAATTGGCGCGCACTCTGTCTTCCGCCGTTCGCCAAACTGATATCGCTGTAAAATATTCTGCATGGTCGCTCGTATTTATTTTGCCGGATACTTCACTTGAAAGCGCGCAGACTCTCGCCGAAAAACTTCGTCAAGTCGCTTCCGCCGCTGGGCCATCCTGGGGCGCCTCCGATTTGGCCATCAGCGCTATCGTCGCCGAATCTTCATCGCGGCCAGGAGACGAATCCGAAGATCGTGTGACAGAATGGATCAATCGCGCCGAAGCCGGTTTGGATGAGGCCCGACAGCTCGGCGGCAATACTCTCGTCGCCCTTGCGACTCCATAAAGCGATACGCCCCGCAAATTGTTACAATATAAAATCATAAAATCGAGGACACATGTTTATAACCGACGCCGTTATTCTGCAGGGAGCGCGCACGCCCATGGCGCGCTATATGGGTTCGTTCGACAACACCAGCGCAATTGAACTGGGCGCAGCCGCCGGCAAGGAAGCGGTTCGTCGAGCAGGCACTGATCCATCTGAATTTGATCACGTCATCTTCGGTAACGTGATGCAAACCAGCGCAGACGCTCTGTACGGCGCCCGCCACGTTGGATTAAAAGCCGGTCTGCCGATCGAGGCGCCCGCCGTTACGGTCAATAGATTGTGCGGCTCGGGAATGGAATCCATCACGCAGGCCGCCCAGAGAATTTTGCTGGGTGAGGCAAAACTAGTTCTGGCCGGCGGCATGGAGAATATGTCCCAGTGCCCGCACGTGATCCGGGGTGCGCGCTCTGGATTCCGATTGGGCGAAGGCAAGCTCGAAGACTCGCTGATGTCAGGGCTATACGACACCTACTGTGGCTTTAGCATGTCCGAGACTGCGGAAAATCTCGCAGCCGAACATGGGATCACGCGCGTCGCTTGTGACGAGTACGCCCTTCGCAGCCAGCAAGCGGCCGAAGCAGCGGTACGCGATGGCCGCATGAAAGATGAAATCGTTCCCGTGGAAGTGAAAAAGGGCAAGAAGACAGTAGTTGTCTCTGAAGATGACCACCGGCGGCCTGAAACCACCATGGAAATTCTGCAAGCGCTGCCGCCCGCTTTTCGCAAAGAAGGCATCGTAACCGCGGGAAATGCCAGCGGTATTGTTGACGGCGCCGCGGCCGTCGTTGTCACGCATTCTAAAGTTGCGAAGGAGCGCGGATGGAAACCGCTCGGCCGCATTGTTGGCTGGGCAACTGCCGGAGTTCCTCCACAGATTATGGGCATCGGCCCCGTTCCTGCGATTCAAAAAGCTCTCGCCCTCGCCGGACTTAAAATCGACCAAATGGATTTAATCGAGGTGAACGAGGCCTTCGCTGCGCAATATCTCGCCGTGGAAAAAGTCCTCGGCCTTAAGCGTGATAAAACGAACGTCAACGGCGGCGCGATTGCGCTCGGCCATCCATTGGCCGCCAGCGGAACACGGCTCGTGTTAACCCTGCTTCTCGAACTTCGCCGACGCGGCGCTCGTTACGGCGTAGCCAGCGCGTGCATCGGCGGAGGCCAGGGAATCGCCGTCATTGTTGAATCCCTCGCCTGAAACGAACTCGCGCAGTCCTGCACAATCCGCACCAATTCGGGTACTATGGCGGGGCCGCAATCCATCATTTTTTGACGGGGAAACCATGGCTTACGAAAATCTGCTGTATGAAGTAAAGGATCAAATCGCGCGCATCACATTCAATCGGCCGAATGTATTGAACGCTCTGAATCGCAAGACCATTGAAGAATTGGGCCATTGCCTGAGCGCAGCGCGCCAAGACGCTTCCGTCCGCGTCCTGATTCTCACCGGCTCAGGCGAAAAAGCCTTCATCGCCGGAGCGGACATCAACGAACTCGCTCAGCGCACGCCCATCGATGGAAAAGATTTTTCCTTGTTCGGCCAGGAAATTATTCATCGCTTGGAGACAATGGGTAAGCCTTCGATTGCTGCCATCAATGGCTTCGCCCTTGGCGGCGGATGCGAACTCGCACTCGCCTGCACCATGCGGATTGCCAGCCGCAATGCAAAACTCGGCCAACCCGAAGTTAAGCTCGGAATTCTCCCGGGTTATGGAGGCTCGCAGCGCCTGCCGCGTCTTTGTGGAAAAGGTGTAGCGCATGAATTGATTCTCACCGGTGACATGATCACGGCTGACGAAGCTCTGCGCATAGGGCTCGTAAATCGCGTCGTCGATTCCGCGGAACTGCTTTCCGCGGCGGAAACAATAGCCAAAAAAATTATCGCTAACGCGCCTCTCGCGGTGAAATATGCGATGGAAGCGATCGAACGCGGCATGGAAACGCCGCAGGAAGAAGGTTTATTTCTGGAAGCGACTCTTTTTGGTTTGTGTTGTGCGACCGAAGATATGCGCGAAGGCACCCGAGCGTTCATCGAAAAACGGCCTGCGAAATTTCAGGGACGATAAATGGCCGGAGAATTCAAGCCATCCACTATCCGCGGCGAGCTGAACACCACAGGCCTTCAGTTTGGAATCGTCGTCAGCCGATTCAACAGCTTCATTACCGACCGCTTGCTTGCCGGCGCCGTGGACGCCTTGCAGAGCGCCGGCGCCGCTGAAAAACAAATCGAAATCGTCCGCGTCCCCGGTTCCTTCGAGATTCCAATCGCGGCAAAAATGCTGGCGGCCGCAAGCCGTTTCGATTCGATTATCTGCGTGGGATGTGTTCTGCGCGGAGAGACTTCACATTATGACGTCGTCGTTTCGGAGACTGCCCGCGGTATTCAACTCGCGCAACTCGATTCTGGCGTGCCTATGATTTTCTGCGTGCTCACCTGCGACACACTCGAACAAGCCATCAATCGCGCTGGCCTGAAAAGTGGAAATAAAGGTTATGAATCCGGTCTCGCTGCAATCGAGATGGCCTATTTGTCGCGCAAGCTCTCGAAAAATTCCGCGCCCGGTTCGAATCGTCCCCGCCGGCCCTCTCGTAAATGACACTTCGCCGCAAATCCCGTGAGTTCGCCCTTCAGATGCTCTTTGAGTGGGACGTGACCCGCCAGAAGGCTTCGCGCGTTGAACAACATTTCTGGAAATCCGCCAGAGCTGCGGACTCCACCAGAAAATTTGCGAATCAACTTTTTGAAGGAGCCATCGCTCAGGCCGATCCCAGCGACAAGCTTGTTCAAACACTTTCGGAAAACTGGAAGTTAGAGCGTTTAGCAGCCGTAGATCGCAGCATTCTGCGTCTGGCGATTTATGAGCTGCGTTTTGGTACCGCGCCGCCCAAAGTCGTCATCAACGAAGCTCTCGAGCTCGCCAAGAAATTTTCATCAGATGACTCTGCTTCGTTCTTAAACGGAGTTTTAGACGCGGCCTACAAATCTCTCGAGGTTTAAGCGGATATTCCTGAAAGCTTCGCCGGCTGCTTGGTTAGCAAACAACTTGCGCGGCTCCAGACTCAAAATTTCTTCAGGCTCTCAGGCTTCGATCTCGCCCTCGAAAACGCGCACCGCAGACCCGCTCACCCTGGGCGTCAGCTTGCCGCGCTCTGACGCAACGACCACGCGTATCTCGCTAGGGCGTCCCATCTCCACTCCCTGCAAGATTGTCAGCTCTTCCAACGGCCGCAATTGTCCATGCTGAACTAGATAAGCCCCCAGCGACCCTCCGGCCGAACCCGTAGCCGGGTCCTCTAGCATTCCCCATGGAAGCATGCCCCGCGCAAATACTTTCCCGCGTCCGCCCAAAGCGAAACAATAAGCCATCGTCCCGCCCGGAGAAATCAGTTGCGCAAGCGCGCGCATGTTCATATGAATTTTAGGCAGCACGCTTCGTCGGCTCAACGGAACCATCAGGTTCGGAATTCCCGTGGACACAAATTCGATCGGCAAGGAAGCAGCCAGATCACTCGGCTTCAATCCCAACGTTCCAGCAAGCGCCGCGCGTGTAAAGCTGGCGCGTTTAAAAACCGCAGGCTTCTGCGTCATGGTCACCAAAACCGGCCGCCCGTCATGAAACGTAAATTCCACGGGTAGGATTCCCGCGCCGGTCTGCTGCAGTATATGAACGCTTCCTTCGGACGCCGGCACCACGCCCAGCTCCGCCAGCAGGAACCAGGTCCCAATCACGGGATGCCCGGCCAACGGCAGCTCTTTGGTAGTGGTAAAAATTCTTAGTCGGGCAAGGGCGCGGTTGTTCGTCGGCTTCTGTATGAACACCGTCTCCGAGAGGTTCATCTCTCGTGCGATGGCCTGCATCTTCGCGGTGGAAAGCCCGTCGCCGTCCGTAACCACCGCGAGCGGATTCCCGGCAAACCGCTTGTCAGTAAAAACGTCCACTGTATAAAGTCGCCGCTTCATTGTTCACCCTCGCGTTCATATCGAACGCACCGCATTTACAATTTAAAAGTGTTCCAACTCCACAAGCGTGCGTTCGTTCCGAACATTACCCGTATTCAGGGTGGTTTTAGGCTCAATCAAGACCACTTCAACTTCGTCGTCTGCCACCGGCATATGCTCCACGCCCTTCGGCACAATAATGAACTCGCCGGGTTTTACTATTTCTTCGCGATCGCGAAATTTCATTCGCAGCCGCCCTTTCACCACCAAAAACAATTCGTCCTCGTTATCATGATGGTGCCAGACAAATTCTCCCGTGAATTTTACGATCTTCACGTAAGTATCGTTCAACTCGCCGACAATTTTCGGGCTCCAGTACTCTTTTACCTTAGCCAGCTTATCGTTCAAGTTCACGACTTCCATGGTTCCCCTCCATTGCCAAGCTTGTACCTTCAAATTTATTTCAATTGGGATTTCTCACTAGCGCCGTAACTCTGTCGAGAAGGCGACGCGTGGTGTCCGCTCGGGTTGTCTCTGAATAAATCCGCAGCATATTTTCAGTGCCGGAAGCCCGCAACATCACCCAGCCAATATCGCCGAGATATATTTTCAGGCCATCCAGATTTTCGCGGTTAGTAACAGGCCAATCCAGAACTTTCGTCAATTTCCCATTCCCGAAGTAGCTCAGCGCATTTTTCTTCTGCCCGTCGGTAACTTCAAGGTCCACGCGTCCGTAATGATGCTCGCCAAATTCACGATGAAGCATCGCCACCAATTCGCCCAGCCGCTTGCCGTGCCAAGCCATTACTTCAGCGAGCAACAACGCGTTCACCGTCGCATCCCGCTCCGGAAGATACAACTTCGTCCCGATTCCGCCGCTCTCCTCGCCCCCCAGGAGAATGTCGCCCTCCAGCATGCGGTCGCAAATGTATTTGAACCCAATCGGCGTTTCCCACACTTTGCGTCCGAAGCTGGTGGCGATCTTGTCGATCATCTTCGTGGTGGAAAACGTTTTCGCCACGTCTCCGCTCACTTTGCGAGTGCCGGCAAGGTGCCACAACAAAATCGAAAAAATCTGGTGCGGCGTAATGAATGTACCGTCGCTGTCCATGGCGCCAATACGGTCGGCGTCTCCGTCAAACGCGAATCCGGCATCGTATTTGCCGCCCCGCAACGCTCGCCGCAGAGCTTCCACGTGCGGTTCGATCGGTTCCGGATTCACGCCCCCAAAAAGAGGTTCGCGCGTGCCGCGAATTTCATCGCACTCAATTCCATTTCGGCGAAATAGATCGCGCAAAAGACCGCGTCCAGCTCCATGCATCGGGTCGACGAGAAAACGAAACTTCGCCGCGCGCAAACGCGCCCAGTCAACCAATCCTGCCAGAGTTTCCAGATACGGCGTGCGCACATCCAGCGAGTTGATCAAACCTTTTTTCGGCGGAAGCGGAGGGACGTCTCCGTGCATCACCGTTGCCAGTTCCGCTTCAATCTGAGCAACAATCGCCGGAGACGCGGAGCTCCCATAGCTAGCCTTGAATTTCATTCCATTCCAGCGGAAGGGATTGTGGCTCGCGGTGATTTGAATCCCTCCGGCCGCCCCGCGCATGCGCACTAAAAGTGAAAGCGCCGGCGTCGGACAAGCTTCAGTAGAAAGCGATACTGGAATGCCGGCAGCCGAAAGTGTTTCAGCTGCAACGCGCGCGAAGCTTTCCGACCCGAAGCGCGTATCAAACCCCACCAATACTTCCGCTCCGGGTTTTTCCGCGCGCACTACATAACGCGAAATCGCGCGCGCCACCCTACGAACGTTTTCGTACGTGAAATCGTCGGCGATGACGCCGCGCCACCCATCGGTGCCAAATTTAATCTGTGTCACGCTTCAGAGTATAAGCGATGCATTTTCCACGGGGAAGGAAGTGTTACTGAGGCAGACCCGAAATTACCGGCCAAAATGGGAGGATTCCCTTTGTCGTGCGGCTCACAACAAGTGCCTGTGTTTCTGTTTTTCCAGCCATTTCACGATTTTCCCGACATCCTGCGATCTCTCGCGCGGGCAAAGAAGGATCGCGTCATCCGTCTCCACCAACACCAAATCATGCACGCCGATTGCCGCTACAAATTTCCTCGGGCTCCAGAAATAATTCCCGCTCGCGTCCGCCGCAAACATGGGTCCCGCTGAAACATTTGCGCCCGGCTTCAACGCCCGCAATTTGTGCACTGCGGCCCACGATCCGATATCACTCCAGCCCACCTCCGCAGGAATTACGGAAACATGACCGGATGGCTTGTCCGCGCTCTTGCCCTTCCCGGCTGCACGAGATTCCGACCGCGTAGCCGGTTCCATCACCGCATAGTCCACGGAAATATTCGCGAGCCGTGGATACATTTTCCGTAGCGCAGGAACATACCGACGCGTCCCGATGGTTTTCGCCAGTTCCATCAACGCCGCATGTGTCGCCGGAAGAAAACGCTCCAAAACATCCAAAAAAGTCGAGGCGCGCCACACGAACATCCCCGCATTCCAAAGATGCTTTCCAGACGCGATGTACTTGCGCGCCACAGGCAGTGACGGTTTTTCTGTGAATCGGCGCACGTCATACGCCACCACCCCGCGTGCCCGCGCAAAAACTTCGCCTCGCTCAATATAACCATACCCCGTTTCAGGATGCGTCGGCCTCAGCCCAAGCACCACCAAATTCCCGAAAGTCCGCGCCAATTCCACGGCCGCTCGTACCAAACCTCGGTACCGCGCTGCGTCCGCAATATAGCTGTCAGCCGGAAGCACAGCCATCACCGCGTCGCCATATTTGCCCTGCAGATGAATCGCAGCCAAACCGATTGCCGCCGCGGTATTACGGCCAACAGGCTCCGCCAGTATTTGTTTTCCCGGAACGCCGCGAAGTTCGCGTCGCACCGCAGCCGATTGTTCCGCGTTCGTCACCACCCAGAAATTCCTCGGCGGAACAATAGGCGCGAGCCGCGCAACAGTCTCGCGCAACATCGTCTTATCCCCGATGATGTTTAGCAGTTGTTTCGGCGTGCGCATTCGGCTACGCGGCCAGAAACGCGTTCCGCGCCCTCCTGCAAGAAGCACCGCACATGTCGGAATTGTTTTGATCGCCAAAGAATTTTTCTTAATGCCGCTCACCGATGCACCAGTCGCGACCAATCTTTCTTACCGACGCCCTGGCTTTCCAGTTCCCGCCCAAATTCATCCATATCCATCGGCACGTACGTACGCAATACTTCCGAATGCGAGTCCAGCCTCAACTCATATGTTCCCAACGCCGCTGGAAGTAACCAGACCTGCGCCGGCCCGCATTTAACTTGCTCGGTGCCCCAGTGAATCTCACCGCTGCCTTCCAAAAAAATCAGTAGCTCGAACCGCTCAGGCCTCACTCTCTGGCTAAGACCCTTATCAAATTCCCATTTCTCGGTAACAAAATATCGGCAAGCGGCAAAGTAGGTGGTCGCCAACGACTCGCGCTCGATCCGAACCGGCTGAATCTTTCCGCCCCTTTGCTCCCCAAACCGAATCGTCTCCAACGCTTTTTCGATGTGTAGCTCGCGCGCCTGTCCGTTCGCATCCCGCCGATTGTAATCGTAGACGCGATACGTCAAGTCAGAGTGTTCCTGAATCTCGCACAGGACGAAGCCTGGTCCAATCGTATGCGCCGTGCCAGCCGGAACAAAAATCGCATCCCCCGCACGAAGCTGTATGTGACGAAGGCACTCTTCCACCGTTCCATCTTGGATCGCCCGCCCGAATTTCTCGCGATCCACTCCTGGTTTCAGCCCGACCATGACCTCCGAACCCGCCCGTGCCCGGACGACATACCACATTTCTGTTTTACCGCGACCACCCGCAGCTTGCTCGTGCCGGGCAGCATAATCATCGTCCGGATGCACCTGTACGGAAAGCTTGTCTTCCACAAAAAGAAATTTTATGAGAAGGGGAAACGCAGCACCGCGCGCAGAACTTCCAGTCCATTCCACCGGCATTTCTCGCCACGCGTCCGCGAGTCTTTTGCCCTCGTACGGGCCATTCGCAAAAGCGCAGTCGTTCCCAGTCAGCCAGGCTTCGCCAAGTGGCTCCGCCAAATTGGATTTTTCAGGGAAGAATGGCGCCACGTTCCGCGCGCCCCAGAGACGCGGGCTGAAAATCGGCTCCAGGCGCGCCGGACAAAGTTTCACGCCGCCCGGCCGAAGAAGCGCCCGAGCCGTCGCAGGCCTTCTTGGATTCGCTCCATAGATGTCGCGTACGAAATGCGAATGTAACCCGGCGCGCCAAAAGGTTCGCCCGGAACAACAGCGAGATGCTCGCGCTCCAGAAGCAGCTTAGCGGCGGCCACATCGTCCGGCATTTCCTTGTGGAAGTGCGCGCTGATATTAGGAAACGCGTAGAACGCCCCATGCGGTGTGGCACAGGTGATCCCCGGGATCGCGCGCAAGCCTGCCAGAATACTTTCGCGGCGCCGCGCGTATTCCGCCAGCATTGTCACTACCGTATCCATGCCTCCGCGCATTGCCTCTAAAGCGGCATATTGTGCGATTGAATTAGGATTCGAAGTGGACTGGCTCTGAAGTTTCGCCACCGCATCCACCAACGGCTTAGGCGCCAGCACGTAGCCCATGCGCCAGCCCGTCATCGCAAAAGTCTTCGAAAACGATCCCGCGATGATCGTGTTTTCTTTTGCGCCCGCTACGCTCGCAATAGAAAACGGCTTCGCTTCGCCATAAGTAAAATGCGAATAGCACTCGTCAGACAGCAGCCAGACGCGCCGTCGCTTGCAAACATCCAGAATCTTCGAGAATTCATCCGGCGGAATCACCGCTCCCGTAGGATTGCTCGGAGAATTCACGATCACGATGCGCGTTCGCGGAGTAATCGCCTTTTCCACTTCCGCCGCTCGCAAAACGAATTCATCTTCCGCCCGCGTCGGAACTGGCACCGGTTTCCCGCCTGCATACTTGATGATGTCGGGATAACTTACCCAGTAAGGAGCGCCGATGATTACTTCATCGCCCGAATTAATCAGCGAGCAGACCGCGTTGAAAATGGCATGCTTGCCTCCGCAATCCACCACGCACTCTGCCGGCTGATAAGACGATCCCAATTGCGCCCCGTGCCAATCGCAGATCGCCTGCCGCAGCGACGCGATACCCGCCACCGGAGTATATTTTGTGCGATTGTCCTCGAGCGCCTTGATTGCGGCGCGCTTGATGTGCTCCGGCGTCGGGAAATCCGGCTCCCCGGGACCGAAGTCCGCCACGTCCACTCCCTGCGCCTTCAGTTTCTCCGCCTCTTGCAGCACCACCATCGTTTGCGAGACGCTGATGCGATTAACGCGGTCCGCAAGTCGGATGGTCTCTTCCATTTTTCTCCCCGTGGCAAGTTCCATTGTTTGTCCTTAGCTCACTTTCGCGCGCAGTCGTTCTTCCACGATCGGCGGCACCAAATCCTTAATCGTCCCACCCAGCCGCGCAAGTTCCTTCACCAAACGCGAACTCAGATAGCTGTACTGTTGCGCAGGCAACATAAAGACAGTTTCAACCGACGGCTCCAGGTGACGATTCATCATCGCCATTTGCAGTTCATATTCGTAATCCGATACCGCCCGGATGCCGCGAACCACCACTCGCGCATTTTTCGAGCGCGCATAATCCATCAGCAAGCCGTCGAACACATCTACCTCCACATTTTTCCAATCGAAGGTCACCGTCTCCAGCAGCTCCACACGTTCCTTCACTGCGAAAAGGGGATCCTTCTCCATGTTGTGGGCTACCGCGACAATCAGCTTGTCGAAAATCATCGCTCCGCGCGCAATCAGATCCAGGTGTCCGTTCGTCACTGGATCGAACGAACCCGGATAGATCGCTATCACTGGTTGGTTGCCCTCAGAAGCCATTTGGCGCGTAATTCTAAAGCATTGTATTCGAAAATTATAGGCTGTAATTCGCTCCCAGAGATTCCCGCTCGCCCTCGTCCCCGCCGCCACTCGAAAACCGTTCCCCGAGCGAATTCAACCGTTTAGCCCCGATTTTCCCCCATTCCCTGATTCAGGTTTGACCAACACGACTAGAATGGTCGTGTATTAAGCCATTGCGTAATCAGGGTTTGCAGTCGCAGCTTAGCTTGACAAGTTGTGCGGCACAGCCTTACAATTCAAGTGCGACTTATTTAGTCGTATTTGACTCTACATGATGAAGCTATCAAAAAAGGCGGACTACGGCCTGATTGCCCTGAAGCATTTGGCGATTCACAATGGCCACGGCTCTTGCAGTGCATCTGATATTGCTGAGGTTTATAAGATGTCCACGCCACTGATGGCCAAGGTGCTCCAAAAGTTGGCCAAGGCTGGGCTAGTTGACGCGCGGCATGGTTCAAGCGGGGGTTATACGCTGGCGCGCGACGCCTCCACAATTTCAGCCCTTGATGTTATTCGCGCGATTGACGGACCTTTGTTCATTACGTCTTGCATCACATCGCGCGGCGCGTGCGGCGTCACCACCACGTGTTCGATTCGCGAACCGTTGCGGCGAGTGAACGACAGTATTCTGGAAGTTCTTGGGAAAGTAACAATTTCACAGATGACCGACGAAGCTCCCATGTCGGAGGTCGTCGAGTTAAGAGTTTAGGAGAATAGAATGGCAATTAAGCTTCCGATTTATATGGACAATCACGCGACCACTCCTGTGGACCCGCGCGTTGTCGAAGCAATGCAGCCCTATTTCACTGAAAAGTTTGGCAACGCTGCCAGCCGCAACCATGAATTTGGCTGGGTGGCGGAAGAAGCCGTTGAAAACGCCCGCGGCCAGATCGCCAGGCTGATCAACGCTACGCCCAAGGAAATTATTTTCACGAGCGGCGCCACGGAATCCACCAACCTGGCCATCAAAGGTGCTGCGGAAATGTACCGCGAAAAGGGCAATCATATTATTACCCAGGTTACCGAGCACAAGGCCACCCTCGATACCTGTAAGCGCCTCGAAAAGAACGGCTACGAAGTTACCTATCTCCCGGTGCAGAAAGACGGTCGCATCAATCTGGACGACTTGCGCAAAGCCATTACGCCCAAGACCATCCTGATCTCCATCATGTACGCCAACAATGAAATCGGCGTCGTGCAGCCCATCGCCGAGATTGGCAAGATTGCAAAAGAAAAGGGCGTCTTCTTCCATGTGGACGCTGTTCAGGCCGTCGGAAAAATTCCCGTGGACGTCCAAAAAGACGGCATCGACCTAATGTCGATTTCCGGCCACAAGATTTACGGACCTAAGGGTGTTGGCGCGTTGTACGTTCGCCGTAAGAATCCTCGTGTGCAGCTCGCAGCCCAAATTGATGGCGGCGGACACGAGCGCGGCATGCGCTCCGGCACGCTCAACGTTACGGGTATAATCGGTCTCGGTAAAGCCTGCGAAATTTGCCAGAACGAAATGGCCGCGGAGAGCGAAAAACTCAGCAAGCTTCGCGATCGTCTCACCCAGAGCATCATGTCGCGCCTGGACGAAACATTTATCAACGGCTCGATGGAGCATCGCTTGCCGCATAACATCAACATTAGTTTTGCTTTCGTTGAAGGCGAATCGCTTCTGATGGGCATCAACGACATCGCCGTTTCCAGCGGCTCGGCTTGCACCTCTGCCACGCTCGAACCAAGCTACGTGCTGAAGGCGCTCGGCGTTGGTGAAGATCTGGCTCACACTTCCATTCGCTTCGGCATCGGCCGGTTTAACACCCCCGAAGAAGTTGACTATGTCGCCGATCGCGTCGTGGAAACCGTGCAACGCTTGCGTGAACTTTCTCCTCTATATGAAATGGCTAAAGAGGGCGTTGACGTCAGCAAAATGACCTGGCAGGTAAGCGCAGAACACTAAAATGAAATATCAGGGAACAATCGGAGTTCATGCCACGGTGAGCGAAGACACGCCAGTCTTTGACGTCTTCTTCGCGCCCAACATGAACAAAAGCGCCTGTAACTCGCGTAGGTTTCGCGAGCTGCAAGAGCTTGGCGAGTTCCTCGAATCGCTTGCGGTGAAACATGAACTCGTCACACGCACTCTCGACGAAGTTCGCAAAGGGCGTTCGGCTTCTATCGAGAATATTGTTCTATCGGACGAAGTGATTTTTGACGAAGGTTTGGATAGCACTATTACTTTGGACAGGAGAATTAACTAATGGCTTACAGCGATAAAGTAATCGAGCATTACAACAATCCGCGCAATGTTGGCTCGCTCGACAAGAAAGATCCCAACGTCGGCACCGGCCTCGTGGGCGCTCCCGAATGCGGCGACGTTATGAAGCTGCAAATGAAAGTGAACCCGGACACTCGCATCATCGAAGAAGCCAAGTTCAAGACTTTCGGCTGCGGCTCGGCAATCGCCAGCTCCTCGCTCGCTACCGAATGGGTGAAGGGCAAGACCGTGGAAGAAGCTCTCGCGATCAAGAATACGGACATCGTCCGCGAGCTCTCCCTTCCTCCGGTGAAAATTCACTGTTCGGTTCTAGCCGAAGACGCCATCAAGGCCGCTCTCTCCGATTGGAAGAAGAAGCAGGGCGACGCTGAAGCGAAGCCGGCCGAACCAGCGGCCGCAGCAAGCCACTAGTTAAATCGGCAGCGCAGCTAGGCTCGCTTTAGAAGTCGGAACCTTTGTGGGTCGTGGCTTCAGCCACGACATCAGGCCCGAGGAATTCGGCGGTTTTAGCCGCTGAAGTTCCGTCGAGTGGCGATTAGCATAAAAGGATTCAGAAGATCATGATTCACGTAAGCGAAAAAGCAGCGGCGAAAATCCGCGAATTGCTGGCAAAAGAGGGTGTGCCCGCTGACTCCGGCGGGTTGCGTGTTGGTGTGCAAGGAGGCGGCTGCTCCGGACTTACTTACGCGATGCGCCTCGACACCGAAGCGCGCAACCGCGACAAGGTCTTCGAAGAGAATGGCGCTCGCATTTTTGTGGACCCGAAAAGCTATCTATACCTTCACAACACCACGCTCGATTACCTCGAAGACCTGATGAAGCAGGGTTTCGTATTTCAGAATCCGCAGGCCACGCGTAGTTGCGGTTGCGGTAGCTCGTTCACCGCCTGAGATCCTGATGCGTGGTATCCGCTCAGCCCTCTTATTCGCAGCGCCTTTGAGCGTAGCCGCGTCGAAAATCTAAAACGATATGAGTGTTACGCAAACACAACGCGACGAAACGGGGCACGCCTCCGGCACAAAGTGCTGGAATTGTCAGGCCACGACCGCAACGCACTTCTGCCCCGCGTGCGGCAAAATTCAGCCGTTGCCTGCCGGCACAGATTATTTTGCATTCTTCGGCTTGCGGGAAAAATTGTCGCTCGATGCTGGGCAGCTCGAATCCGAGTTTCACAAGCTGAGCTGGAAGCTGCATCCCGATAATTTCGTGCGCGCCAGCGATTTCGAACGCGATCTTTCGCTCCATCGCTCGTCCGAATTGAACGACGCCTATCGCACGTTGCGCGAGCCGATTTCGCGCATTGAATACCTGCTGTTGCGTCGCGGGCTTAGAAAAGAAGGCACCACAAAGCAACAGGCCCCGCCCGAGCTGCTCGAAGAAGTCTTTGAGCTGAACGAATCGCTCGATGAGTTGCGGGAAGCTCGTGCTGAAGGCGGCGATCTGGCGGCGTTGCGCGAGCCGCTCGACGCAGCTCAAAGAAATTTTCAGGAAAAGCTGGAAGAAGTGGACGCGGAACTCGCGCAAATCGGTCAGGAGTGGGACGCCGCTCTCGACGCAGGCGCAGATCTAGAAAAACAACAAGCTTTGCTGGCCCGCATGAACGTTGCCCTAAATCGTCGAAGCTATATTCGCAACCTGGTCGCCAGCGTGCAAAAAGAGCTGGTCGAAGCTTAGTTTTTTTAAGGTGTCATCCCGACAGAGGCCCGCCCTTGGCCGACGAGGGACCTGCTTCTTGAGCGGCAGGCGTCAACGAAACATTCGCCATCAAATTGTCACTAAGAGGGAAAATGGGACGCGTAGTAGGCATTGATCTCGGTACAACATTCAGCCTGATTGCATACCTCGACCCGCAAACGGGCGCGCCGAAGTGTATTCCCGGTCCGCACGGTTCCACGCTCTGCCCATCCGTAGTCAGCGTTGACGAAGATAGCAAGATAATTGTCGGCGAACCTGCCCGCGCCCTTCTACTCACCAGGCCCGACCGCACAATTTATTCCGTGAAGCGCCTAATGGGACGCGGCGTCGCAGACGTCCAGGAAGAACTGAAAATCTTTCCTTTTCGCATCGATCCCGCTGGCCGCAACGTTATCCGCGTCAGCCTGGGCGACAAATGGTTCACTCCACCCGAAATTTCAGCGTTCATCCTGCGTGAACTAAAATCCTGGGCCGAGAATTATTTTAAGGAACCAGTTAGCCGCGCGGTCATCACCGTCCCTGCGTATTTCAACGACGCGCAGCGCCAGGCCACCAAAGACGCCGGCCGCATCGCAGGCCTGGAAGTTTTGCGTCTGGTGAACGAGCCCACCGCCGCAGCCCTCGCTTACGGTTTGCACAAACAAAAACGTGGCTACGTTGCCGTGTACGATTTTGGCGGCGGCACGTTCGACATCTCGATTCTGAAGCTCGTCTCCACCACCGACGGCGACATCTACCAAGTCCTTTCCACCAACGGTGACACACATCTCGGCGGCGATGACATCGACAACGAGATGCAGCGCCGTGTACGAGAAAAAATCCTTCAGTCGTTCGGAATCGATCTCGCCAATCGCCAGGAACACATCCAGGAGCTCCGCCAAATTCTAATCGCGGCGAAACACGCTCTCTCATCGCAAGACAGCGTGATGCTCCGTTTCAACCTTTCCGGCGGCAAAGTCTTCGAAGAGCTCCTCACGCGCACTGAATTCGAAAAATGGATAGAGCCCATCGTCGCGCGCACCATGGTGCCAGTGAAGATGGCTCTGGCTGACGCAAAACTAACGCCCGGCCAGATTGAAGAAGTCGTTTTGGTCGGTGGCTCTACGCGCATTCCGCTCGTGCGCGAGACCGTCGGCGATTATTTCGGTCGCGCTCCGCATTGCGAGCTCAACCCCGATGAAGTTGTCGCTCTCGGCGCCGCCGTGCAGGCCGACATCCTCGAATCCGGCGTAAAGACCATGCTGCTCCTCGACGTCACTCCGCTATCGCTCGGCATCGAAACCATGGGCGGCGTAGTCGCAAAAATTATTCCGCGCAATTCGACCATTCCCGCCAGTGCCCAGGAACTTTTCACCACCGGAGTCGAAAATCAGACCGGCATCGACGTGCACGTCCTTCAAGGCGAACGCGAACTCGCTAAAGATTGCCGCTCGCTCGCAAAATTTCAGTTGAAGGTCCCCGCGGGCCCCGCTGGCCTCGCGCGCATTGAAGTGAAATTCTTGATCGACGCCAACGGAATTCTCCAGGTATCCGCGCGCGATTTGCGAACGAATGCCGAGCACACCATCGAAGTTCAACCAAGCTACGGCCTATCCGACGAGGAAGTCGAGCGCATGCTCGAAGAGTCCATCGAGTTCGCCGAGCAGGATTTCTCCGAGCGCCAGGTCATCGAAGCGCGCACCGAAGCCGAAACGATCCTCGCCGCTACGGAAAAAACTCTGGCCAATCCGCGCGCCGGCGAGCTGGGCGCGGGCGAACTCCGCGCTATCAATGATTCCGCCGCGCAATTGCGCGCTGCCATGGCCGGTTCCGATTACAAATTGATGCGCGCACGCATCGACGCCTTAAATCAAGCCACCATGCATCTGGCCGAAATCCTGATGAATGGCGCGCTGCAAACCGCGCTGGAAGGCAAGCGCCTCGAAGATGTTTAGCCGTAGCGCAAGGAGCGTTTAAGAATGGGCGGTAAGAATCCTTACATCGAAGAAACAAAATTCACGCCGGCGACGAAGAAATATAAGATCACCTTTGTCAAGGACGGCCAGCCCGTCGAAGTCGATCCAGAAAAAATCCCTTACGGCCACGACGGCTTGCCCGGCAGCATCCTTGATATTTCGCAGGGCTATCACAAGGGACTCGATCACGCCTGTGGGGGCGTCTGCGCCTGCTCCACATGCCACGTAATCGTTCACGAAGGTCTGGAAACGTGCAACGAAGCCACCGATGCCGAGCTCGATCAGCTCGACGAGGCCCCTGGCGTAACGCCGAAATCCCGCCTCGGCTGCCAGTGCGTTCCAGACGGTACAAAGGATATCGTCGTGGAAATACCCGAGTGGAATAAAAATTACGCGAAAGAAGCCGAGCACTAGGTTCTCGCTTGTAGCGGCGACCCCTTGAGAGTCTTAGCGAAGGGTCAGGTCGAAGCGCTTTTGTAGTGCCAGCACGAAATCGGCATTCTATTTCTCAGGAGAAACCGTGCCGCAAACATTCGATTGGGACAGCCCGGAAGAAATCGGCATCCAGCTCGCCGAAAAACATCCAAACGTCGATCCTCTCACCGTCCGCTTCACCGACCTGCATAAATGGGTCACCGAGCTTCCGGGTTTCACCGGCGACCCAAAGCTATCCAACGAAGGCAAACTCGAAGCCATACAAATGGCCTGGCACGAAGAATTCCAAGACAGCCAGGGCTAGTCCTCGCCCACAGAAGCGCCTGTTTGATTTTACTGTACTCTTCAGTTTCCATTTTCCTTGAATCCGGTTTTCGCCGCCGACATCCCATACTCAAAATAGGGGGTGGCAATTCATTTTCAAATAGTTTTGAGCTCAATCTAGGAGGGAACTGAAAATGGAAAAAGACCTGCGTTACCCCATCGGAAAATTTCATCGTCCCGAAGCAGCGTTGACCGACGACCAGCGTCGCGAATTCATCGACGCAATCGAACAAACGCCCGCGCGCTTGGCCTCCGCCGTGAAAAATTTAAAGCTCGAACAGCTCGATACGCCCTATCGTCCCGGCGGATGGACCGTTCGCCAGCTTGTGCACCACGTTCCAGACAGCCACATGAACGCCTACGTGCGCATGAAACTGGCGCTAACCGAAGACGTGCCCACCATCAAGCCTTACGATGAAGCGCGCTGGGCCGAGCTGTCTGACAGCAAGACCCCCATCGAGCCATCCCTCGCCATTCTCGAAAATTTGCACAAGCGCTGGGTGCTTCTCCTGAAGTCGCTTACCACCTCCGACTGGTCGCGAAAATACGGCCACCCCGAGTGGTCTAAACCCATGTCGCTTGACGACGCCCTGGCCCTCTACGCCTGGCACGGTAAACATCACGTCGCGCACATCACCGCCCTCCGCGAACGCAACTCCTGGAAATAACACCGCGACGCATGAGCCGTAGTTAAATTTAGTAACGTATGGTATACGTTATGAATTATAAACATGAGAAGCTTCTTGGGGCTTGTTTCTCTTGGTTGTGGCCGTTTGGCTTTACTGTTTTTTCTCGTTCCCGCTTCGCGCTCAGCAGAGTTGTCCCGCGCCTCCCGCCTTTGCGCTGGCCGCCGGGAAAAACATTTTTACTCCGCAACAAGAGGTTGACCTCGGCGATATTGAGGCGGAGCAGCTCGAAAAATCTTTCCGGGTTATTCACGATGATGAACTGACCTCTTACATGAATGGCGTCGTAACCCGTCTGTTGGCGCACATGCCTCCCACCCAGCTCAATTTCCGTGTTGTCCTCATCGACATGCCCGTTGTGAATTCCTTCAGCATCGCCGGCGGGCGCATTTATGTCACCCGCAAGATGGTTGCCTTTCTCCGCAACGAAGACGAGCTTGCCGGGCTACTCGGCCACGAAATGGGCCACGTGCTGACCCACCAATATGCAATCGAAATGACCCGCCGGTTTCAGGAGATTCTCGGCGTGACTTCGGTCGGCGACCGTAAGGACATATTCGACAAATACAATCGTCTTCTCGACAATTTAGCGAAGAACACCAAAATCCTGCGGCAAGACGCGAGAGAGGAAGAGCCGCGCCAATATCAGGCGGACCAAGCGGCATTCTACGCCGCGGTTAGTGCTGGCTATTCACCGGAATCCTTTGTTGATTTTTTTGACCGCCTGGCTCAAACGAGTGGGAAAACCGGCAACGTCCTGACCGATCTGTTTCAAACGACCAGCCGAGACGAAAAGCGCCTGCGCCTCATGCGAAAATTTCTCGAGGATATCCCCGCTGCCTGTCGTGGCGGCGCTTCTTTGCCCCCCTCTCCGGACTTCCAGAAATGGCGCACCGAGGTTATTGCCTATAACGGACTCGGGCACGATGAAGTGTTAACCGGCGTTCTGGACAAGAAAAAGCTCGATCCTCCCCTACGGTCGGACATTGCTCGCTTGAAATTCAGTCCCAATGGCCAATACGTTTTGGCACAAGATGATTCCAGTGTTTTCGTGCTTTCGCACGATCCGTTCAAACTTCTTTTCCGCTTTGACGCTCCTGACGCGCACTCCGCACAATTTACTCCAGATTCGCAGCACATCGTTTTCGATACGCGCGGCATGCGCGTGGAAGAATGGAATGTTAACGACGAACAACGAACCCTCGTCCACGAGGTCCTCGTACCCGAGGGTTGTATTCAGACCTTGCTCGCGCCTGACGGAAAAACTCTGGCCTGTCTGACGAACCATCTGGATCTAAAGCTCGTGAATGTTGATTCCGATTCGGTGGCTTTTACAAAAAAAGAGTTTTTCATAGCACGTTCGTTCCGTGGCTATCTCGAGATTTATTTGACCCGCTATATCGAAGCGGGCACTCTCGCGTTCATTAACATGGGTTTTTCACCGGACGCGCGTTATTTCGTTGCTGCTCACGGCACTACCGCGCTCGCAATTGATCTCAATAGCCATGCCCCGGTCGCCATGCACGGCACTTTAGCCGATATGCTCGGAGCGGGATTTGTTTTTCTCGGCTCCGACCGCATTATTGCCAGGAACGGTTTTGACCCGAAAAATTCGGCACTAATGGAGTTTCCTTCCGGCAAAGTTATCGAAAGGCTTCCTATCGGGCGGCAATCGATGGAAGCGCCTGCTCACGGAGATTACGTGATTCTAAGGCCGGTCAAGGATGCTCGTGTCGGTCTCATGGACTTGCAATCACAAAATATCCTGATTGGACTCAAGAAAACATCCGCATTGGACATTTATGACCAGCACCTACTGGCTGAGACAGCCTCTGGTGAGATTGGACTCTTCGAAAACTCCACTCACAAACAGGAAGGCCGCGTTTCAATTCCGCTTAGCCCCCTGGGCGGCTTGCGCGCATCTGCGCTATCTCCGGATCTGAAATGGCTAGCCTTGTCCGGCACTACTCGTGGTGCCGTTTGGGATCTTTCTACCGCCAAACGCACGTTCTACGCGCGCGGTTTCCGCGGCGCTTATTTTGAAGGTGACCGGACCCTCTATGCGGACTTTCCTAAAGAGGAACCAGTGGATCGAAATATTGCGCGTTTCGATCTCGCTAGCAATAATGCTGTGCCCGGTTTTTCCGTGGGCGAAGACTCTGCTGCTCAACAAGATGGTCCCTACCTGATCCGTCGTAAGTCCGCGGGAAAAGAAAATAGTCTGTTCCGTAACATCACGATCGAACTTTGCGATGTGCGCGACGGCCATTCGCTTTGGTCCAGAAATTTCCCAGAGGAAACTCCCGTCCTCACTTTGGATCCGGACGTGACCACCTTGTTGGCCGAGTGGCCGGTAGATGACAAAGCCGCAAAAGACGAAATCAAATCGAGCCCTGCTTTACAGCGACGTTTCGCGGCTATGCAAAATCATCAAGGGGCCTACCTGCTACAGGCCTTTAAAGCCGATTCGGGCGAAGTTCTCGGGCAAATCCTGGTGGACACTGGAAAGGGATCGTTTCGAATTACGCGAGCCTACGCGGCCGGTGATTGGGTTGTGGCGGCCGACAGTGACAATCGCACACGTCTTTATTCCCTTTCTAACGGTGAGGAAAAAGGGACTTTTTTTGGAACTCAGTCGCAGCTTTCGCTCGCAGCGGCTACTCTCGCAATCCAAAATGAAGCAGGACAGCTTGATGTTTACTCTCTGCCTTCACTCGAGAAACGCACGCAATTGGTCTTTCCCTCGCGAATTTCCTTGCAGCGCTTCAGCGCGGACGGCAAGCGTCTTTTTGTTCTGACCTCAAATCAAACCGCCTATATCCTCGATGTCGCGGCCCTCGGCCATGGGCTGGCCAAAATCCCGAGCCCGAACTCAAATTCCACCTCGGAAACCGCTGCGGCCGCGGAGATCAAAACAAAGAACGCAAACCTGACGCCAAGGTTTTAAAGAGAACGTCAATGAAGAAACATTGGTAGCGCTAACGGGAATCGAACCCGTATTTCAGCCTTGAAAGGGCCGCGTGCTAACCGTTGCACCATAGCGCCGGGGGTAATTCGCTTTTCTGAGTTTAACGTAGTCGTCCTGTTTTACCAATGCTTCGGCGAAAGCCGCCACGCCCCATGCCGTGGCGCAACGATGGAGCGAAGCCGTCTCTTCCGATGGCAGCAAAGAAGTCCGTTTTGCATAAGCCCTACTGCACGCTCGCCCAATCAGACCAACGCAGTCGGCGAATGTCCTAGCTGGCAGTTCTAGCCTTCCCATTTGCATTCAGTACGCACAATCGTACAAATTATTCCCTGAAACATTTAAGGCATTCCCCGTATAGCCGCAACCCCGTCACAGGTGCAAAATTCCATCCGATTCGGCGGGATCACCAGAGCACGATAAGCTGCCGAGCAGGTTTTATTGCTCAGCCCAATTCGGGATCGCCGTTTTCGATGCGCACTCCCGCAAAAGGAGCAACCAAAAATGGCAGATCAAACTACTTGCCGCAAGTGCGGACGAAGCTTCGGCTCATCCAGCGAAGCCAGAGAGCACCAGAGAAATTGCCAGGGAAAATCCAGATAGATTTATTACACGATCGCGATTCATTCCATTCATAACAGGCGGTCCTTCCGGGCCGCCTTTTTTTTTGTGCAACCTGGGTCACCAGCTTAAGTGTGACAAAGCCTGGTTCCGGATTTTGCGCCACGTCTCGTGTTCCTGGACACTGCGAGAGTCGCTCACACCCCACTGACCTGTTACCCCAAGCGAAGTCCCGCGCGCCTTTATTTTTCCCTGGTTTACAGGGGCGCAGGACGCAGTTCGAGGGATCTGCTTCTCTTGCTTTTTCTTTTTTGCGCTCTAAATTGGCCTTTCCACCTTCGGTGCCTAGTCCTATCTCCTGTTGACATCCCACATGTCTTCTGCGATACTCCTGTTTCCACGCCACAGGAGGGCAGATGTCCGCTGACAAGTCCGATATTCTCCAGGGCACTCTCGACCTGATGGTCCTGAAAACTCTCGACGCCATGGGCCCTTTGCACGGCTATGGCATTGCCCGCCGCATCGAACAGATCAGCGAAGAAGCTTTGCAAATCAACCAGGGCACAATTTACGCCTCTCTGGTGCGCTTACTGCAGAAGCGCTGGATTTCCGGCGCCTGGGGCGTCTCGGACAACAATAGAAAAGCCAAATTTTATTCCATCACCAAAGCGGGCCGCAAACAGCTAAACGCCGAAGCCGAAAACTGGCAGCGCATCTCCGCCGTAATTGGCCGCGTCCTGCGCCTCGCCGACCACGGGTAACAAAATGCTTACGTGGATTAGAACGTTCGCTTCCCGCACTCGCACGTGGCTCTCTCCACGCGGAGTCGATCAGGATTTTGCCAACGAGCTCGATTCCCATCTCGATATGCTCACCGACGAAAATATCCGCCGAGGCATGTCGCTGGAAGAAGCCCGCCGTGCTTCTCGCATCAAACTCGGCGGCGTCACGCAACTCAAAGAGACCAACCACGAACTCCGCGGTCTGCCCTTCATCGAAACTTTTCTTCAAGACGCGCGCTACGCCTTCCGCATGCTGCGCAAAAGTCCCGGCTTCACCGCTGTCGCTGTGCTCACTCTCGCTCTCGGCATCGGTGCGAACACAGCCATCTTCAGCGTCGTTTACGCAGTGCTCCTAAAGCCATTGCCTTACGCGAATCCCAATGAATTGGTCTCCGCGTTTCAGGCCAACGCCCAAGAAGGAGTTCCGGAAACCGGCACTTCATATCCGAATTTTGAAGAGTGGCGCGCTCAGAATCATGTTTTTCGCGAACTTGCGGCAATTGATTTTCACCAGCTCACACTCACGGGACTTGGCGAGCCTGCCGAGGTGAACACCTGTGTCGTTACGCCCGAGCACTTTGCAGTTCTCGATGTGAAGCCACTCTATGGCCGCGTTTTTTTGCCTGAGGACGGCAAGCGCGGCGCTCCTCCCGTCGTAATCGTGAGCGAGAATCTGTGGCGCGGCACCCTGGAAGCCGCCCCTGACATCCTCGGAAGGTCGCTTATCCTTGACAAGCGTCCTTTTACCGTCGTTGGAATTATGCCGGCCGCCTTTCGCTCTCCTTTTATCAACGGTAAGCCGGAGGTGTGGATCCCGCTCGTCCAGGATCCTCTCTTTGGAAGCTGGATGGCTCGGCGTGGAGGGCATTGGCTGGCAGTCTTTGGGAGGCTGAAGCCCGGAGTTTCCATCGCGCAGGCGCAAGCTGAAATGGACGCGATCAGTGAAAGGCTAGCGAGCGAATTTCCGGCGGAGAACAAGGGCTGGACCGTTCGTCTCGTGCCGATGCAGAAAGAAATTGTGGGAGACGTTAGAACCGCGCTGCTGGTTCTTCTCGGCGCAGTCGGCCTCGTGCTCCTGATCGCCTGCGCCAATATTGCCAACCTACTTCTTACCCGCGCCACTTCTCGCTCAAAAGAGATCGCTGTCCGCACCGCGCTTGGTGCCGGCCGCAGTCGCATCATCCGCCAATTGCTCAGTGAAACGGCGGTGCTCGGTCTTCTCGGTGGAGTAATTGGAGTCGCTCTCGCCTATGGGGGCGTTCGAGCTCTCAGTTCGCTCCTGCCCGACAACCTGCCGCAACTGAACGCGATCCGCGTGGACAATTTTGTTCTCATTTTCGCGCTCGTACTTTCTGCTATGGCTAGCGTTGCTTTTGGTATAGTGCCTGCGCTTTTCGCATCCAAGTCGGACATCCAATCAAGCCTTCGCCAAGGCAGCGGCCGCTCCGGCGAAAGCGGCAATCGCCGCCACGCGCGAAACTTTCTCGCTGCCGCGGAAATCGCGCTCGCCATGGTTTTGTTGGTAGCTGCCGGTTTGCTGTTACGCAGCTTTTCCAAGCTCACCTCGGTCAGCCCCGGCTTCGATCCTCGGCACATCGTGAAAGCCGAAGTCTCGCTTCCTCAATTTCAATATTCCAAGCCGCAACAGTGGACCGCCTTTTCCGACGAATTGCTCGCGCACCTCAAGGCACAGCCCGGATTGCAGGATTCCGCCATCGGCATCCCTGTGCCTATCACCAACGGCTTCATTAACCTCGGCTTCGAGATCGTTGGCGTTCCGCCGGCGTCCCAATCCGATTCGCGCCTCGCGAACTACGTTTCCGTCAGTCCCGATTATTTTCGTGTGATGGGAATTCCACTTTTGTCCGGCCGCCTCTTCAACCAGCAAGACATCGCCTCCGCGCCTTCCGTCACGCTGATCAGCAAAACATTTGCGCAACGTTATTTTCCAAACCAAGATCCCATCGGCAAGCGCCTCAGCTTCGCTTTTCCTCCGAATCCCGACAACCCGCGGGAAATCGTCGGAATCGTCGGCGATGTGCGCGACATGTCGCTCGGTGACGCTCCCGGCCCTATGATGTACGTGCCTTTCGCTCAGGCGCCCTTTTGGGGCGCGAATCTGGTGGTGAAAAGCAACTTGAGCACATCCGCGGTAACCGCCGCTATCCGCCAGGAAGTCTGGAAAATCGATAAAGACTTGCCCGTCACCGACGTCGGAAAGTTGCCCGATTTCCTCGACGCTTCCGTCTCGCAGCAGCGCTTCCGCACCTTCTTGCTCGGACTTTTCGCCGCCATGGCCCTGATCCTCGCGGCCACCGGGATTTTTGGCGTCATCTCCTATTCCGTCTCTTGCCGCACCAACGAGATCGGCATCCGCGTCGCTCTGGGCGCCTCGCGCGCCACAATTCTTCGCATGATCTTGCGCGAAACTCTCCTCCTCACATTCGCAGGCCTCCTCGTCGGAGTCCCCTGCGCCCTCATCGCCTCTCACCTGATCGGCCACATGCTTTTCGGCATCTCCGTAAATGACCCCATCACCCTTGCCGCCGTCGCAATCACTCTCACTACCGTAGCCACGCTCGCAGGATTTGTTCCTGCGCGCCGCGCCATGCAAGTCGATCCCATGATCGCCTTACGCCACGAATAATCCGCCGCGAACCATCGTTCGCGACAAATAAGCCCCACGATAATCCGCGTCAGCAATCCGGCAGGAATACGCCGTCACAATAATCGCCAACCGAGCAATCGGTTGAATACGCGGAACGCCCGCTTCGTCGCGCGCATATTGTTAAATAATGTATGCGTCGCTTCCCCTGGCTTGCTCATCTTTTACTGTAGAGGCGATACTGTCGTCACCGGTGTAACGTCAGCGGTGTACAATCCAAGTTGGTTCCGGATTTATGGCCGGAAGCTTAAGTCGGAGCTCCAGGCGGGTCATCATGAAAAAACTTCGCAATTTTCGATTCTTAATTTGGCTCGGATTCGTTCTGGCGTTACCGTGGATCGTCTTCGCGCAAAGCACCTCCGATAGAATTCTCGTGGTCAACGGCAAGACTGTTGACTCTGGCCTGATCCAGATCGGCGGACGCTCCTATGTGGACGTTGAAACGATCGCCGAAGCCACCAACGGTAGCTTCGTCGTCGATCCGCATCGCGTCGTGCTGACCATTCCCGCCGGAAACGCTTCGACTTCAACCGTCGCTGCCAACATCGCTTCTACTGCCGGCGCGGCCACCAAGCCACCCGCTGCCGCAGTCGCCGCCGCGCCCGACACTACCGCCTCCGTGCCGGCAAACGCTGCGCCGGCAGCCCAAACCGCCGCCGACAAAGCCACCGCGGAAGTCACCGCACCCAACGGCGGAAACCCTCTGTCCGCCAGCGCTGCCGCGGCAGCGAGCCAAAGAGCGAACGAAGCGGCTGAAGCAGCTTCTGAGGCAGCCGCTCCTGCGCCCACTTCGCCTCCAAAGGGAATTTCGCGCCAATTCGCCAGCGTCTCCGTTGCCACGTTAGCCGACATGCGCGAGTGGCGCGGCGCTATCTCCGCCATGATCGGTCATGGATTGGCTGTCAGTGATGCATGGGCCGCCGGCTATCGCGATCAGGTCCAAGCCGATCTTTCCCAAGCGGAACTGGCCGTCACGACTGATGACGACCGCAACGCCCTCCAACTCCTCCGCAACGAAGAGTCCAATCTGGAGAGTTGGTGGAATACAGTCCTGGGCCAGCGCCAGGATCTCAACGGCGCATCCACCATCGACCCCGACGCCTTGAAGAACGACCCTATGCTGGCCAAAATCCGGTCCTGCGGCCAATTCTTAGACTCCATGTTGGTAAGCGGCGCCTACACCGATAACTCCGCCTGCCACTAGTTCCATCGTTTTAGCGGCAGCCTCCGGTCCGGCGTCTAGTTGAATTGTCTGCATGCCACCTCCCGTCGCCCTTCGCGAAGGCGCTCAGGGTGAATCCCGTCAGGGATTCAGGCGCAACTTCGGCGCTGGCCCCTTTCGTCGGGCACAAATATATTATTAGATTATTTTGCTGTGAACATTTTGCAGCACGGTCTTGGAGCGATTACAAGGGGCGATGTGCTGTGTGCGCGAACTATTTTTGCGAGTTCCGTTTTGGGAATGAACTCACGATTCGTTCCCTACATTTATCCAGTGGCCGTATTATTCAAGTTCGATTGCAATCTAATTCACGCTGCAGGTCACGTCGTAAGTCATGCCCGACATCGGCGCATGGGTAACTGTAACGTTGTTCGCCGACTTCGCCGATACATAAGCAGTCGTATAGTTTGTCGCGGCGGACTGGTTGGTCGCCGTTAGCTGGCAGTGAGATGACGGCGTTACGCCCAGCACAGTTATCGTATCGGAAGTAGCGGAGGTGGTGACAAAGGAGGCGGAGCCCTCGGCCGAGGCTGAGCCATCTGCGGAAGGGACGGCGCGATTTGCCGCCGGTGTTCGAGCGGTGACATCCGCCTCCCTGATTTCATAGAGTTGCTCGCGCATTTTACCTTGCGGATCTAAGAAGCGGATCTTCAGACCGTGTTTTGTCGTCCAGGCTTCAAAAGTTTGGTTAACGGGCAAAGTGGTGCAACGCGACCACTGGTTATAGACGGTGCACGCGATTTCCAGGGACTTGCCGTCAAGCTCCCGGACGACCATAGTATTTTCGACGTAGGTGTTCGGGCGTGAGTCGAAGCAATAAGCAGAGATGTCGCGCCAATCGCAGTAGAGCTGCTCCAGCGGAGGGCCTTGGAAATGGTAGCTTTCCGAACTTAGCACCTTAATGCGAAGCGGCGAATCTTTCGACCAGGCTCTTGCGGGGAAAAATGTGCCGAGAGCCAATATCGCGCCGGCGACGCCCAGTGTTTGATTGAGGGTTCTCATTGCATTCTCCTTATGCTTACGAGGATTCGGCGCATTTCGCGGACAACCCTCCATCGATTATCTGCCCAAACCTAACTTTACGTGCGCCGAACTCTCTGTTTGGTCCATATTAATTGGATGCCCGATTAAGGCATGAAGCCGCAAGGCCCAAGCCCGGATCCTTCGGACACAGAAGGGAACCGCCACCCGTCGGCTAATCAGCGGCTATTTTGGGATCCGGCGTGGTGCGAAGGGCAGGCATTCATCCTGCCCTGTCAAATTCGATCCGAGCTCCTTACTTTTTGCTCCGCTCCACCCGCGCAACTTCCGCATTAGCTTCGAACGACGGACCAAGCAGCGAGAAAGGGAATCGCAACTCTAATCAGCCTTGCGGTTGCCATGCTATGATTCTGCCAGAGGGAGCTATGAAATCGACGGGCAAGAAGTCCAAACGGACGCAGTCGAAAACTTCAATGTCACGCGACAAGGCTCGTAAGATGCGCGACGATTCTCACGCCGTGAAAAAGATTGGCAAGATCAGGACTCCTCTTGCAGAACGACGCTCGGAAACTCGGGCGCAGCGTCATGTCACGAAGGAAAATTTAAAAGAAGTCCAGTCGAAGCTCAATCCTTCTTAGCTTCCACGTAGGACTCCGCGCCCCACTCGAATCGCGAACTTGAACAAACCGATTGCGCGGAAAATCAGTCCGCCACGGCGGGCTGCATGCGGTGAATTCCAAAGCGGCGACAACCGTGATAGCCTAACTCTCCATAATGGCCATGAAAGCTCGGACGTCACTGTGTGCTGCGAGAATCGTACTAGGAAGTTTTACGCTGCGAACGACTAAAGGAGAAATGGATTGCCGCAACTAATGAGGACTTCAAACCCAGCTCTGAACGATCAGGCATTTCGAGGAGCGGACGTCGCCATCGGCGAACCGATGACGCTGCAGGGCACGGTGAACAAGACGGGCGTGCTGCTTCTCTGCGTGATTGCTACCGCTGCGTGGACCTGGAATATTTTCATGCATTCTCATTCACAGGAATCTGCGATGAGCCTGGCGATGGTCGGCGGCATCGGCGGATTTATTGTCGCGCTGGTCACAATTTTCAAGAAGACCTGGGCGCCGGTGACGGCTCCGATTTATGCGTTGCTCGAAGGCCTGGCGCTCGGCGGAATTTCCGCTATGTTCGAGCTGCGTTTTCCGGGCATCGCGATTCAGGCGGTGAGTTTGACGTT
>JBEKHG010000001.1:0-223648 GCA_050012395.1 Candidatus Acidiferrales bacterium | reverse complement strand
GATCCCCAGGCCCAGCGTGATGACGGCGATGATCAGAAAACCGGGATTTTTCATCAGCATCCGGGCGCCATAACGAATGTCCTGCATCAGTGTTTCCATGTTTTCACTCCTTCTTGCTCGCGACTGCGCGCTCGTGGCCGCACCGTCTTCTCGGCGGCGTACTCTTTAATACGTTACTGGGCCCAACGGATGTTTCAGCATTCCTGAAATGTGCTGGAGTATCCTTACTCATGTCGCAGTGCGACCATGGGATCCACCGCAGCAGCCCTCCGCGCGGGCAGCCATCCAGCTAGAAATGCGACGGTTGAAAGCATCGCCGCCGCGGCTAAAAACACCAGCGGGTTACTCGCTTTTACTCCAAATAGTTGGGACTCGATTAATTTGCCGATTGCAAAGGCCGCCACCAGCCCTATACCGAGGCCTGCAGCGGATATGCGCACGTTTTCGCGCAGCACCAACCACGAAACATTCTGCTGCGTCGCGCCCAGCGCCATGCGTATTCCGATCTCTCGAGTTCGGCGCGACACCATGTACGCCATTACGCCGTAGAGCCCGATGGCGGCCAGCAACGCGGCGATCACACCCAGGCAAAGCGAGAAAAAGGTGAGTAGCCGCTCGGAGAAAGCGATTTCATCCAATTCCTGGTCCAAGGTTTTCAAATCGAATACTGGCAGGTTTGCATCCGCGCTCTGCACGGTTTTGCGCAGCGTGGACGCCATTGCCATCGGTTCAATATTCGTGCGGACATAAAAGGTGGCGTTCCCCTGATGGGTGTCTTGCGCGTAAGGAATATAGACAAGCGGCCGGATTTCTTGTCGCAGGTCGGTATTTTTGCTGTCTTTTACCAAGCCGACGATTTCGATGTCGGGGTGCACATTATTGCCGGACCCAAGTGCGAAATGCCGGCCGACGGGATTCTGGCCGTGAAAATACACTTGCGCCGTTTTTTCGCTCACGATTCCTACTTTGGGCGCAGCGGAAACATCGCGATTGTCGAACTCGCGCCCAGCAACGAGCGGAATTCCCAGGGTTGAAAAGAAGCTCGGACCAACCCAGTTTTGTTGCACATCCGTGTTGGTGTCTTCCGTCATCGCAAATCCTTCTGGAGTAATATTCGAGTAAGCGTCACTGTTGGCGAGTAATGCTAATTCGGAGGCGCTCACGGACCGAACGCCGGGCAAAGCTGCTATGTTTTCTCGTAGCCGCTCAACAAACGCGACAGTTTGCACCGGGGTATAACGATTCAACCCGGGCGAAACGGAAAATTGGATGATGTGGTCGGTGCGCACTCCCAGGTCCTGACCCTTCAAATTCATTAGGCTACGCACGAAAAACCCGGCGGAGGCCAGCAAGACCACGGTCAACGCGACTTGCGAAACCATCAGCACTTTGCGCAATCGCACGTTCGATTTGCCGCCAAAAACATTCGCTCCCTGCTCTCTTAGGGTTGTCTGCAAATCCGCGCGGGTGGAGCGCAGTGCCGGCAAAAACCCAAACAGAATTCCGGTCAGGACGGAAAGTCCCAGAGCGAAAGCCAGTACACGATAGTCGAACTTTCCTTGCAGCCCTGACGCACCGATATTGTCGGGCACCGAGCTAACCAGTGCGCCTAGCGTCCAGGACCCGACGATCAATCCGGCCGTTCCGCCTGCCAACGAAATCAGCAAACTCTCGGTCAGAAGTTGCCTGATCAACCGCCAACGGCCCGCACCCATGGCCATCCTTACTGCGATTTCTCTTTGTCGGGCCTCGCCGCGCGCCACTAAAAGACTGGCGAGGTTTGCGCAGGCGATCAACAAAACTAATCCCACCATGGATAACAAAATGACCAGCGGTTGTCCGGCATCGTGCTGGAGGATTGGCCGCCCATGCGACCCTGGGTCCAGCAAAATTTTCTTCTCCAGAAATTCCTTCTTTGACTGCGGCGATAACCTCATTGCCGTAGATTCAGACTGTAGGATCGCGCTATATTCGGGCTGAAGCCCGGATTCAGCCTTCGCTTGGCTGATTCCTGGTTTTAATCTCCCCAGAATCGCAAGCCAATGATCATTACGGTCTGCCAACCCATCCCAGTTTGGCGTCATCTGGGCTTTCATCGTCATGGGGACGAAAACATCGGGGGTCTGTCCCACTTGCACTCCAAAGAAACCGGGCTGCACCACTCCCACCACGGTCATGGAAATTCCGTTCACAACCAGTTGCTTGTTCAGAATTCCGGGATCGTGCCCGAAACGGCGTTGCCAGTATCCATAGCTCAGCACCACTACCGGATTTGCACCCGGCGCCGTTTCATCTTGCGAATTGAAAACGCGTCCGATCGCAGGACGTACACCAAGCACTTCAAAATAATTTCCGGTTACGAGTTCTGCGTTGGCGAGTTCGGTTTGACCTTGGCCGGAAACGCTCGCTTGCGTGGCAAATCTTGCTAGCAGGCCCGAGAAAACCTCGTTGCGGTCGCGTAAATCTTTGTACATGGGATAGGACCACGCTGCGCCCCTGTCGCCATCGCTCCAATTCCTTCCGTGCTGCGGCCCGGGTGAGTGCAAAACGACAAGATCTTTCGGCTTCTGCACCGGCAGAAGCCGTAGTAGAACCTGATCGGTGATCGAAAATATCGCGGCGTTCGCACCGATGCCCAGAGCCAACGTCAGTATCGCCACTGCCGTGAACCCCGGACTCTTCGCTAACATTCGCAACGCGTAGCGCAGGTCTTGTAGCAAGGCTCCCATCTTTTCTCTCTTTCTTAGCGTGTCGCGCAATCCGCGGGGCTAAGCCAACTCGAAGTTTCTAGTCGCAGAAAATACTTCCACGACTGACGATCACTCGTAGCGCAGCGCAATGATCGGGTCTACGCGCATCGCTCTCCGGGCCGGGATGTAACAGGCCGCCAGCCCTACGCTGCGAATCCCGTAGCGAACGTCTTGCAGCAAAGCTCCCATTGTTTCTCCTTCTATTCGTAACGCAGCGCGACCATGGGATCCACACGCATCGCTCTTCGCGCAGGAATATAGCAAGCCAGCAACACCACGGCGAAAAGCATGGCTACCACCGCGGCAAACGACACGGGATCCGTGGAACTTACGCCGAAAAGAAGGCTCGAAAGAAATCGCGTCAATCCAAGCGCGGCGACCAAACCGACTCCTACTCCAAATAGCGCGAGCCTCATTCCCTGGCTTACAACTAAACGCATCATGTCGCCGGGTTGCGCGCCCAATGCCATCCGTATGCCGATCTCATGCGTGCGTTGCGCCACGGTGTAGGAAATTACACCGTACAGGCCAACGGCTGTTAGAACCATCGCGAGCCCTGCAAAAATTGCGAGAAGAAAAGTGTTGAAGCGCGGTACAGCGATGGTGCCATTCAAATACTGCTCGACCGTTTTCGGCGCATACGTCGGCAAATCTTTATCGAGCGATTGCACCGCGGAAGCAATCGGCTTAGCCAAACCCTCAGGATCTTTCGACGAGCGCGCCACGATCGTTATTGAGCCGAATTGAAGTTGTCCATAGGGAATGTAGGATTCAGGACTAAATTCCGTCGTCAAATCTTCGAACTTTACATTCCCCACCACTCCGACGATTTCCCGCATCGGCGCCGTGCCCGGGCCGGAGTTGGAAATGCCGGCCTGTATGTGTTTTCCAACTGGGTCTTCGCCCGGAAAGAATTGTTGCGCGAACGCTTGGTTCACAATAATGACGGGAGTCTTGCTGGCTTCGTCGCGCTCTGTGAATTCTCTCCCTTGAAGCAAGGCGATCCGCATCGTAGTGAAATAATTGGGGGTGACGCAACGAACGGAAGTGTGCGGCTCGTCACTTTTCGCCACCGGCCGTCCTTCAATCTGAAAGCTCGTGCGGATTTCGTCTCCGCTCATAGGCAACGGAAACACCGCGGCGGCTGACTGCACGCCTGGTATCGCTTGTAATTGGGGAATCAACTCGCGGAAAAATTCCGCTTTCTTCGGATCGGAATATTTTGCATCCGGAAGATCTAGGCTCGCGGTCATCACGTTGTGCGGGTCGAAACCTGGATTCACATCTTGCAGCCGAATCAGGCTGCGAATCAGCAGTCCCGCGCTTACCAGTAAAATCAGAGCTAGCGCCATCTCCACAATTACCAGCGAGCTGCGTAAACCGTGGCGGCTGCGTCCCGCCGTCGTGCTCAGCGAGCCTTCCTTGAGCGCTTCCACGATGTTGGAGTGCGTGGACTGCAGCGCCGGCGCCAAACCGAACAAAATTCCGGTCAGCAACGACAGGCCCGCTGTGAACGCTAGAGCCCAGCCATCAATATGAATTTCGCCGACGCGTGGAAGATTTTCCGGGCTCAAGCGCACCAGAACGTCGCTGCCCCAAAACGCCAATGCTGCTCCGAAAATGCCCCCAACAATTGCGAGCAACAAACTTTCCGTCAGCAGCTGCCGTACCACGCGAATCCGACCGGCGCCCATGGCCGTACGAATGGCAATCTCGCGTCCACGCGTGGTAGCGCGTGCCAGCAAAAGATTCGCCACGTTCACACACGCAATCAGTAAGACCAATCCCACTGCGATCATCATCACCAGCAGAGCTGCGCGAATGGAACCAATCAAGCGGTCCCGTAGAGAGCTCAGGTGCACGCTCATGTACTTGTTGGTGTCGGGATATTGCTTGCTCAGCGAACTTGCAATCACGTCGATGGCGGCTTGCGCTTGCGCCAGTGTGACGCCGGGCTTCAATCTCGCGATGCAGGTAAGAAAATGCGCGCCGCGATGCTGCACCATCGGAGGCGAGTTGTCAGTGGTCTCATTCAGGGGCGAAAGCGTTGACCAAATTGCTTCCGGCTCGCGCTGCAGCGGATAGCGGAAATTCGCCGGCATCACTCCGACCACAGTGTATCCTTCGTTATCGAGCGTAATGGTGCGGCCGATAATTCCAGGATCGCCGCCAAATTGTTGCCTCCACAGACGGCCGCTAATGACCACGACGTGATGATTCGGTTCGTCCTCGCCCGGCTGGAAAGTTCGTCCCAGTTCAGGCGAAACTCCCAGCAAATCAAACGTGTCCGCCGAAACACTGGCGCCTTCCAAATGCGCCGGATTTACCTGGCCGGTTAGCGTAAAAGTGGCTTCCGTATAAGCAGCGATTTTCTCAAAGACCTGATTTTGCGAGCGCCAATCCATAAAGTCGGGATATGACACAGCGCCATTCGACGAGTGCATGCGCGAATTGGCAGTGGCAACGCTTACGAGGCGTTCCGAATCGCGGAACGGCAGCGGACGAAGCAGTTCCGCGTTAACTACCGAAAAAATCGCTGTATTTGCGCCAATCCCGAGAGCCAGCGTTAGCACCGCAATAAACGCAAAGCCGGGATTTTTCGACAGCATCCGGATTCCGTAGCGCATGTCTTGCATCAGCGTTCCCATTTCTTGTCCGAGGTTCAGAATTTTTTAAGCACACCCATACTGCAACAGCCGAATGCTTTTCTCGCCTGCGGCATTCAAAAAGGTTTTCGGTTTTGGCGAACTCGATTAAACGGACGCGGTGTGCGTACCGACAGTTTCCTCTACGATGCGACCGTCGAAAAGATGGATGGTGCGGTCCGCCACGCTGGCATAACGCGGATCATGCGTGACCATGCAGATCGTCGCACCTTCGCGATGGAGCTGCCGCAGCAAATCGACCACCGCTTCGCTGTTCTTCGAGTCCAAGTTTCCAGTCGGCTCGTCCGCCAGCAGAATGGAAGGTGAACCGACCAGCGCTCGGGCCACGGCCACGCGCTGCTGTTGGCCGCCGGAAAGCTGGGAAGGATAGTGCTTCATGCGATGAGCCATGCCCACGCGCTCCAGAACTTCCTGGACGCGCTTCTTGCGCTCCGCCGAAGCCATGCTGCGATAAGTCAACGGTAACTCGACGTTTTCAAAAACCGTCAGGTCGCCGATCAGGTTGAACGCCTGGAAGATGAATCCGATTTCGCGATTGCGAATGCGCGTGCGATCGGAAAGCGAAAGATTCGCCACCGGCTGCGTATTGATCCAGTAGTTGCCGTCCGTCGGCGAATCGAGCAAGCCGAGAATGGAAAGCAGCGTAGACTTGCCGCAACCCGAAGGTCCGGCGATGGAAAGGAATTCGCCGTTCTTGATATCCAGATGCACGCCGCCGAGCGCGTGCGTCTCCACTTCATCGGTGTAAAAAACTTTCGTCACGCCTTCCAAACGAATCATCGATTTCGGCGCAGTATCCATGTTGGCTCCTCAGCTTTTGCTAACCTATCTCTTACCCAAGTTAGTTACGTTTCCAGGACCTGAAAATGTTCCGCTCATTATTTCAATTGCACGCGGTCGTAATTGTCCCAGGCCGACATGTCGGACAAAATCACTTTGTCGCCGATTTGCAGGCCCTTAATGATTTCCACGGTGTTGACCGAAGTGCGGCCGAGTTGCACCTGGACGCGGACGGCTGCTCCACCGTCATCGACCACTTTGAACAATCCTACCGTGCTGTTTGCTTCGCCATGTACCGGACGTCCTACGTACAGCACATCCGCTAAACGTTCGAGTTCGATGGTGCCCTCGACGCTCAGGTCCGGCCGCGCGCCCTGCGGCAACTCGCCATCCAGCGCTACATCGACTGTGACCGTTCCGTTTACGACGGCTGGGTCGATGCGCATCACGTGACCAGCGATTATGCCGTTGTGCGTATCTACCGAAGCTTTTTGCCCGATGGTAATGTCTTTCGCTTGGGTCTCGGCGATCTTTAACTGCGCTTTTAAATGTGTGGGTTGGGCAACTCGCGCCAGCACGGTTCCCTGCGTCACTTTTTGTCCGACTTCCACATCCAGCTCTTGCAGCACGCCATCAATCCCCGGACGGATCTTCAGTTGATCCAGCTGTGATTTTTTCAAATTGTACATCGCGCGCTTTTCATCAAGGCTGGCCTGTTGTACGGCAACCTGCGACGCAATCGAGTTAGAGAAAGTCTCGACTTCCTTTTGAGCCAGCTCATCCTGTTTGGCAAGCTCCTCGGCCACCACTTGCGATTTCTTGTAAATCAGATCCGACACCAGGCCGTTGTCAGCCAGCTGTTTGTTCGTATCTCTGTCGAGCACCGCCGTGTGGTACGCAGAACTCAGAGACGCAGCTTGCGTGCGCTTGTCCATCAACTGGTTCTGTAGCAGCGCTTTGGTCTGCTCCAGATTCGCTTCGGCGCCCTTCATTTGATATTCGGCGTCGAGCGCCGCCTGCTGCAGTTCAGGATTGCTCATTTCCAAAATCACGGTGTCGGCTTTGAGCGGAGTGCCGGGCAGCAAATTGCGCTGCACCACTTGACCGTCGGTGGCGGCGGGGATCAGGCGGATAGTTTCAGGAACCAGGGTTCCCAGGCCGCGCACCTCGCGCAGCATCGGGCCGCGCTTCACTGTGTCAGTCCAGACTGTGGCGCTATCCACTGTGGGCGCTGCGGGCTTGAGCTTGGAGAGCGCGTAGGTTACGAGCGGAATTAGAACCACCGCCGCGGCGATATAAATCGTCCGGCGTATCTTTTTCTTCCTTTTGGCTTCAGGGCGAGCGATGTCCACAGATACCAACCTCAACTATATACATCGCAAATTGAATTCCGGTGCGATGGCAATCGTAAGTGCCGTATAGTCTTTTTGTTACGGGGATATTCAAAGCCTGAAAGGAGCCATTTTGCCCGCTCATGGGAATCCTCCATCCCGTTAGCGAACACTCGAACAGAGCTTAAACTGCCAAATCCTTCGGGTACTCACTCCCGCTTCCGCTAGCTCGAGGCAGACTCGACACTGGCACGGATTTCCTGCCAGCGTTTGGGACGCTTCTTGGCGTCCAGAACTTTCTTGCGCAGGCGTATGGATTTCGGCGTGACTTCGACGAATTCGTCATCAGAGATGAATTCGATGGCCTTTTCCAAGGTCAGTTCGCGGGGCGGCACCAGGCGTATGGCTTCATCGGCGCTGGACGAGCGCATGTTGGTCTGCTTCTTTTCTTTGGTGATGTTGACGTTCATGTCGTCTTCGCGCGCATTTTCGCCGACGATCATGCCTTCGTACACTTCCAGGCCCGGCCCAACGAACATTTCACCGCGCTCCTGAATGCCCCAGACGGCATAGGCGGTGGAAACTCCGGCGCGGTCGCTCACTAAAGCGCCGGTCAGGCGCGAAGCCATGTCACCGGCGTACTCGGTCCAGCCTTCCAGCATGGAGTGAATCAGCGAGGTACCGCGAGTGTCGGTAAGCAGCTGCCCGCGAAGGCCGATCAGTCCGCGGGAAGGAATGCGGAACTCCATTCGGACGCGGCCGGAATGGTGGTTGACCATTTTGGCCAGTTCACCGCGACGGTGCCCTAGAGTTTCCATCACGATGCCGATGAAAGATTCGGGGCAATCCACGATTAAGATTTCGAGAGGCTCGAGGCGTTTTCCATTTTCAGTTTTCACCACGATTTCAGGCTTGCCGACCATTAGCTCGTAGCCTTCGCGGCGCATGGTTTCGATCAGGATAGCGAGCTGTAGTTCACCGCGAGCGAGGACGCGGAAAGAATCGGTGGCGCCCATGTCTTCAATGCGAAGAGAAACATTGGTGAGCAGTTCGCGGTCGAGGCGCGCGCGCAGATCGCGCGAGGTGACGTATTGTCCTTCGCGGCCGGCGAAGGGAGAGGTGTTCACGGTGAAAACCATGGTCAACGTGGGCTCGTCGATGAGCAGCGGTTCCAGCGGCGCGGGATTTAAGAGATCGGTGATGCTTTCGCCGATTTGAATTCCTTCCACGCCGGCAATGGCTACGATGTCTCCTGCGCTAACTTCTTCCGCTTCGTCGCGTTCGAGGCCGCGAAATGTAAATAGTTTGGTGATCTTGGTGGCCTGGATCACGCCGGAAAGTTTTGCGATGCCTACTTCGGTGCCGCGTTTCAGGGTGCCCTGGAAAACGCGGGCGATGGCGAGGCGTCCGAGATATTCGCTGTAATCAAGATTGGTAACCTGAATCTGTAGCACGGCCTCCGGATCGCCCGAAGGCGGGGGGATGGAGGCGACGATAGTCTCGAACAACGGCTGAAGATTTGTGGACGCGTCGCCGACCACACGGTGCGCCACGCCGGTACGAGCGTTAGTGTAAAGCACCGGAAAATCGAGCTGGTCTTCGGTGGCGTCCAGATCGATGAAGAGATCGTAGATTTCGTCGAGGACGGCGGCAGGGCGCGCGTCGGCGCGATCAATTTTATTCAGAACGATGATCGGGGGAAGCTTGGCGGCCAGCGCTTTCTGCAGAACGTAACGCGTTTGAGGAAGCGGGCCTTCGCTAGCGTCAACCAGGAGGAGCACGCCGTCCACCATGCGAAGAGCGCGTTCGACTTCGCCACCGAAATCGCTGTGGCCTGGCGTGTCCACTATATTAATTTTTGTGTCGTGATAAGTGACCGCAGTATTTTTAGCCAGGATGGTGATGCCGCGTTCGCGTTCGAGGTCGTTGGAGTCCATCACGCGCTCTACGAGATGGGCGTGCTGGCTGAAGATTCCGCTTTGGCGCAGCATGGCGTCGACCAGGGTGGTCTTGCCGTGGTCAACATGCGCGATGATGGCGATGTTACGAATATTCTTATTCATATTTGTGCCGGTACGGTTAGACGGACAGAACGGCAATCGCGATCTTGCAACCCGATAAAATTGCGGGGAGACAGAAGCAACGAATGCTCGGTCATTTTAGCACGTGGCGGGGGAATTCGGGACGGTTTTCCGGTGTAGGAATTGCGCAATTTCTTGTAACGGCTAGGTGTGGTTGTAGTCCGTAATCGGATGGGGTTCGAAGTGGCTCCCATTCCGCGCTTGGACGGGCTGTACGAAGAGGCGTGAATCATTTTGGGAGCGAACAAGAAGTTGAGATTCCGGACGAAAGTTGAGAATCGCGACAGTCAAAATCCGAACCTTCCTGCACGAAAGGGCCCGGAATAGCCACCTGACAACCTTTAAGCGGGGCGATCGGGGTAGATTGCGTTTGGGAAGCGGAGATGGATTAGTAGGGCGCAGAGGAACAGGACGAGGAAGGCGAAGATGCTGCCTTCGGGGCCGGCGGAACCTCCGGTCAACCAATTGGGGCCGTGAGACGAAGTGTTGAGGTAATGGCCTACCCCGATTAGACCGCTGTCAGGCGTGCCGTAGAAAAAAGTTTCGGCCCAATCCCAGGCCGCGTGAAAACCAAGAGCGAACCATAGAGTGCCGGTACGGCGGATCATCAAGCAGAAAAGCAAACCTGTCACAACAACCTGCAAAATTCCGAGGAAGTTTTCTCCGGGATTGCCGAGATGAGCAACTCCGAATATGGCGGAGGTAAACAGCGCAGCGGGCCAGAAGCGCAGGCGTCTGGCGAAAGTGAAAAGCCAGTAGCCGCGAAAGGCAAGTTCTTCGCTTATAGATACAGCCAAGAAAGCGGCAGCCCAACCCAGAGCATATCGGAAGAGTGCGCCGCCAGTAAGAGCGACGGAATCAATTTGAAAATGGCCGGTCGCGCGGAGGAGAAGAACAATCGCGGAGAGCATGGCGAAACCCCAAATACAACCTTCCCAGAATCTTCTTCCGAATGTTTGGGAAAGAGGAAGACCGTAGTCGTCGAGGGGGCGTTTCTCCATGCGGGATACGATCCAGGTGGCCAGGACGACAAAGAAAGCCATGGTAGCCTTCACCGGCAATTCGGTTTTCACGCTGAAGGTATCGTCATGTGGCTTAAATACCTGATGGAAGGCAGCGATACACAACCCTGGGACAACGATGCCGATTGCGGCCCAAAGGAGTAGGCGGTTGCGCTCGGGGCGTCCCCAAGGAGGAGGTGTCGGTGAAACGTCTGGCGGCTGGTTAGGCATATGCGAACGCAAGGATACACCGTTCACAAGGCTCTCTTAGGTTGTTTGATAATTCTGCGCAGGCTATACGAATAAGAGCTCGATTCGCTCAGCAAAGCGGGGGACGTTGCTTTAAAACTCGATCATTTGGCGTTGGTGATCAGGTGCACTTCCTTCATTTCCTTAATGTTCTGGATAGCGATGGCGTGCGTTCCCTCTCTTTCGAAAACCGGTCCGGTTACCTGGACGTATTTGCCCAGAAAAGGCATTAGGCGCTGGCGCTGGTCTTTGTCGGGCATGGTGTCGGAAATCGGGGTATAGATGACGCCGTCTTTGGTGAGGATGATTAACGGAGAGCCCGCTTTGGCGCATTCCACGGCGCACTCGAGGTTGAACTTTGTCGCGGTGGCTTCCTTATTCTGGATGGGGCAGGAGATGTCGCGCACCAAACCTTCGATCGTTGAGGGCGGTGTGGTTTCCGGCTTTGTTGCGTCCTTCTGCTGTGCTGGAGTTGATACAGCGAGAAACAGAGCTACTGCTGTAATGGCTGAAATAGAGTACAGCTTGGGATAGTTCACTTTGGTCTTCACTTTGATCCTCCTCGAAAATCTCTTCTCCGCAAATTCATAGTAGCAGTTCATTTTTTGCAAAAGTTCATCGCGGCGTGAAATATGTGTGACGCGGAGGCGGGCACATCGTGAGCGACGCAGCGCTCTAAAAATCTGATAGGCTAAAAAGGGTCCAGAAAGCACGGGGAATGCGATGAGCGAGATACGGTACGCGTACTGCGATGGGTTGTTGGGGAAAATGCTGCTGGTGGCGGATGAACGCGGGCTGTGCTCGATCAATTTTCCTGCGAGTAAGAGGGCTGAGCGGCTGCAGCCTGAGTGGCGCGAAGATACCGCGGGCTTTGCGGAGGCGATTCGGCAGTTGCGCGCTTATTTTGCGGGCGAGTTGACGAATTTTGATTTGCCGCTGGCTCTGGAAGGGACTGAATTCCAACTGCGCGTGTGGCAAAGCTTGCGCGCCATTCCTTATGGAGAAACCATTTCGTATGGGCAATTGGCAACGAGGCTCGGAAATCCGAAAGCGTCACGAGCAGTGGGGTTAGCGAACGGGTCGAATCCGATTCCCATTGTTGTTCCTTGCCATCGAGTGATCGGGAGCAACGGGAGTTTGGTGGGGTATGGAGGCGGGCTTGAGAATAAAAAAGCTTTGCTCGCTTTGGAAAGCCGGCAGCGCTCTCTCATCAGGATTTCGTAGTACAAGCTAAGGACTCTGGACTATTCAGTTCCGATTTCGTTTATGAGGTGTGGTGTGTGAAGCTTCGCTAGGGGTCGCTTGCATGCCGTTCACAGAGTGCCGCGCTCAAGGCCGCGGCGCTACATTCACACCTTGGAACCTTGTGAAGTGGGGCAGCCGCAGGGTAGTCATTTGGAACCGCGATGGGGGGCCAGAGTTGTCAGTTGCGAAGCAGAGGCGAAGGGGGCGCGTTGGACTGTTGCGGAGGCTGTGCTATAAGTAGCGGGCTGGTAATTCGAGGAAATAGTGCCATTTATTAATTTTCCCGCGAGGGAAATCAATTGCAAGCTGGTGTATTACGGGCCCGGGCTTGGCGGGAAGACCGCCAATCTGCAGTGGATATACGACCACACCGGCACGAATCAGAAAGGGAAGATGGTTTCGCTGGCGACCGAAACGGATCGCACACTTTTCTTCGATTTCCTTCCATTGGACTTGGGGACGGTGCGCGGATTCCGTACGCGATTTCATCTTTATACGGTTCCCGGGCAGGTGTTCTACGAGGCCAGCCGGCGGCTAATTTTGAAGGGCGCGGACGGCGTGGTGTTTGTGGCGGATTCGCAGGAAGAGCGATTGGACGCGAATCTGGAAACGCTGGACAACCTGCGCGAACATCTGAAAGATCACAACCTCAATTTCGACACGATTCCCTACGTGCTGCAACTGAACAAACGCGACCTGCCGAATATTCTGCCGGTGGAAGAATTAAAGAAACAGCTTTTGGTGAAGGGCGAGCCGACGCTGGAAGCTGTGGCGGTCACGGGGCAAGGCGTGTTTGATACGCTGAAGGAAGTTGCCAAGCTGGTTCTCGCCGAGCTGAAGAAGAACGCATAGCTCTTACCTGCAATTATTAGTAGCGGTGAAAGACAATCTCCACGGTTGTCTTGCTCTCTACCGGAGCGCCATCTGGACCGGTAGCAGGCTTGAACCTCCAGGAAAGCACGGCTTCGATTGCATTCTCTGTCAAGCCATTCGGCAGGGGTCTTAAGATCCTAATATCGTGCGCCTCGCCGTCGATACCCACTACGATGCTTAGGAAGACGGTGCCCTGTGTGTGGTGTTTGATTGCTTCCGGAGAAAACTGCGCATTAGGACAGAAGACGCACGCCGGATTTGAAGGCCCTTTGGTCTTGCCGGAAGGCGACGCAGCAGATTCACTTTCGTCCATCTCAGAGATAGCCATCAGCGACTTTAGTTTCGAAACGAGGCGCAGGCTCTTGCACCTAAGCTCACCGGGCTAGGCGTGGGCTACGCCGCCGCGGAAGGCGGCTACGGCCTTTGCTTCGTCGGTGAAGGCGGGGATGGAGTTAATCAGGCGCGTCAGCTCCAGGACTTCCTTGACGTGGCCGGTGGGATTGAGAATTTTCAGGCCACCGCCTTGGCGCTCGAGGCTGACGAAGGAGCGCACCAGTGTGCTGATGCCCGAGCTGTCGATTTGCGTGACGCCGGCGAGATTTACGATGACATCGGAGGGGCCGGCATCGGCAAATTTGCGCAACTCGACGCCGAGGGAATCGTTGCTGGAGCCGATGATGATGCGACCTACCAGATCGAGAATGGTTACGTTCCCGGATTTTCGCGACGTGATTTGCAGGCCCATGACAGCCTCCTCGCCGCGCGAGATGCGCCGCCGCATGATGAATGCTGGGCGTCAGGATTACCTGAGGCAATAAACTGGCCGCATTATAACCCTAATTCTTTGTGGACAAAAAGAAAGAGCAGACCAGTCTCTGCGCTCGGAATGACAGGTTAAGCGCGTGGAATACTGGAAAACTAAGTTAACCCGAAGAACTTTCCTGGCTGCAGGCGAAGGGCATGCGAAACGAGACGCTTCGCCAATCCGATACGCGCTGGTTATTCTGATGGTTGGGCTTGCGGCTGCTGAACCGGGTGGTTTGCGAAATACTCGCTCATACCGGCGGTTATTTGTTGCAGTCCGGCGCGGACATTTTTGTCCATGGCTACGATGACATCGTTTACAGTTTTGCCCTCGACCGGCTCGTCATGCTCATATCGATGAGACCAGACGGTAGTGCGGGTATTGGGGTCGAACAGTTCGACTTCGAAACGGAAGCGCGCCATTAGTTCGGGCTTATCGACTTCGGAAATGTCCCACAAATGGCCGCGAACAATAAAGTCGCCGCGGACGTTGCTGCTGAGTGTGGAAACTGCGCGATATTGGCCAGTGGAACGCAAGGTAGAGACCAATAGATCCTGGAGCAAATCAGCGGGGGGTTGAGCCCAGCGGTCATAAGAAAAGGTTCCGAGTTGTACGGGGCCCGAGCCATAGACCAAACGATCGTCACGAAAGAGATGCGAGGCGCTGATCCGGCCAACCAAGAGGGTCACCTGGTAGGTAGGGGCTCCCTGCGGGGCGGGCATAGGTCCGGGATCGAGAACGTAGTATTTCATGGGGCGCGACGCGGCGCAGCCCGAAAGCCAGATCAGCGAGAAGATCATTGCAGCAAGTTGAGTTCGTGACCTAAACACTCCGTGCTCCTTTTCGCCTACTTCGGCGGTTCCTGACCCGGCTCGTGACTCTTGGGCTCGGAGGAACGAATCAATAGGTAAGGCTTCTCTCGGATCGTTTCGGTAAAGGCGGTCATGTTTTCAGTGATGCGACGGAGATTGTCGATGATCTCATCGAGATTCTCCGAGTTGTTAGCGACCGTGTTATCGAGCTGCGACAAAATTGAATTGGCCTTAGCCAGCGACGCTCGCAAATTCTTCACCGCAGAACGAACATCGGGGCGGTTTTCCTTAATCATGGAATCGATGTGATCCAAAGTTACGTTAGCTTGCTCGGAGGTTTTCTTGAAATCGTCGATTAGCGGGCCGAGCTTGGCGGAAGCTGTGTTCACGTGATCCAAAGTGGAATGAACCAAAGGACGATCTTCCTGGAGCATGCCGCGGACGTTAGCCAGACTTTCGGCGATGTTTTCGCGATTCCTATCGTTTAGAAGATCGTTGACGCGATTAAGCGTTTCCTTTAATTCGACCACGCGATCATTCAGATTAACGAGAAGCTCGTTGGCCGTGGGAGCCAGTTCGTTTATTTTGTCGGCGATGTCAGAAAAGCTCACAGGTTCCTTCGATTTGAGGGTGTAACCGGCCGGCGCACGCTGAGCCGGAATGGTTCCGGCTAGGATATCGAGAAAGTTCTCGCCCAACGGGCTGTTGCTAGTAATGATGACCGTGCTGTCGGTCTTCACCGGTATGTTCGGATGTATGGCGAAGTCGATTTGCATCCGTGTGGAATTTCCCGGGTCGACCTGAACTTTCCTAACGCGTCCTATCGGGGGACCGCCGGCATAGCGGACTTCCGAGCCGGGCTGCAAGCCGCCGGCATTCTTGAAAAAGGCGTGGAAGGTCGTGTCACCGGTGGTCAGGGCACCAGAGAGGAGGACGAGCGTCACAATAAGCAGGCCTCCAGCCACCAAAACAAATAGTCCGACGAGAGCCTGTTCGCGCTTTGCTTCCATCAGTTTCCTCGATTGATTCCCGCCCGGCAACACTCAGCGCTTACAAGCGCGCGAGTATATCACGGCAGGCGATTTAAACCTTTTTCATTGCCGAATGGGCGGAACGTCTCCCGTCAACATTTGCAAATAATCAAACTCCCCGGTTAATTCCGGCTCCGGAACACGGTCCAGAAACTGCCTGACGCGAGGCTGCATGCTGGCTTGCAATTCCTTCACCGTGCCGTTGGCGACAACGACGCCTTTATCAAGCAGGATCATCCGATCTGCGATCAAATAGGCGCTGGCCAGTTCGTGCGTGACAACCACGATGGACATGCGAAAAGCCTTCTTCAACTTCAGAATCAGTTCGTCGATTCCAGCAGCGATGATGGGGTCCAAGCCGGCGGAAGGCTCGTCGAAAAACAAAATTTCAGGATCCATAGACAGAGCGCGGGCAATGGCGGCGCGCTTTTTCATACCGCCGCTTAATTGCGCGGGCATGTAATTCTCGAAACCCGAAAGGCCGACCTGATCGAGTTTCAGGCGAACCATAATCTCGATAGTGGAATCATCCAGCTGGGTATGTTCACGAAGGGGCAGAGAAACATTTTCGCCGACGGTCATGGAGCCGAAGAGCGCGCCGCCCTGAAAAGACATGCCCATTTTCTTGCGCAGCTCGTCGCGATCTTTTTCAGACATAGCGGCGAAATTCTTACCACGCATCCAAATTTCGCCGGCGCTGGGAAGCTCTAATCCGACCAGCGTGCGCAAAAGCGTGCTCTTGCCGGAGCCGGAGCCGCCGAGAATCACTATGGTTTCTCCGGCGGGAACTTCGAAATTGACTCCGTGAAGAATTTCGCGCTCGCCGTATTTCACGCGGAGGTTGCGCACAGAGATGGCCGACCCGTCGGTGACGCGCGCGCTATCGTCTTTCAAATTGTTTTTGGTCGCCATCGGTTCCAACAGCTCTTCCGGCCGTCTTCTTAACGCGGCGCGGTGAAATAAAAGATTGCGGTAAAAATCAGATCCACGCACACAACCATGAAAATGGATTTAACCACCGCAGAAGTGGTGGAGCGCCCGACTTGTTCGGAACCCAGTCCCGTGGAAAAACCCTCCATGCAACCGACGGCCGTAATGGTTAGACCGAACATGGCAGCTTTAATCAAACCGTTGGTGATGTCGCGAGACTGTAAGGCCTCGAGTGTAGCGCGAATATAACTTCCCCAGGTGAAACTCGCTGCCGAAACGCCAAAAACACCGCCTCCGAGCACACCCATAAAATCGGCCCATACAGTGAGACAAGGAACCATGAGCAGCATGGCCAGGAACTTTGGCGCAACCAGGAAATCCACCGGCTCAAGAGCCATGGTCTCCAGCGCATCGATTTCTTCGTTAACCTTCATGGTGCCGATCTCGGCAGCAAATGCGGACCCGGAACGGCCGATGACGACGACGGCGGTCATCAACGGGCCCAACTCGCGAGTCATGGAAATGGCTACGGCGCTGGCCACGACCTGGAGCGCGCCAAACTTACGAAGTTCGTAGGCGGCGTTGAGGGCGAGAATAGTGCCGATGAAAAAGGAGATCAGCGAAACAATGGGGAGGGCTTCCACACCCACAGCCATAGCCTGGTGAACGGACCGGCTGATGTGGAATTTCTTTCCGTGAAAAGGCTCAACGAAAATCGCACGCAGGGATCCGCCGGCTAAACGCGCCAAGCCGCCTATATAGGCCACCCCGTTGATCGTGGCTGAGCCGATCGCTTCAGTGAATGACATTGTTAAATCCGGACGGGCTAGAATCCCCAGGAGACCGCGCAGCCAGCCCGGAATTTACCTAACAGGAGCAACGTTGGTGTTGGCGCTGCCACCCCGCAAGGCATCCTCTTCTGTGTTGTAGATTTCAAAAACTTTCACGAGCCGTGTGAGCTCGAATACTTCCTGGGCAGTCTTGCTTAGGCCATACAAAGCAAAAGTGCTCTTCATATCGCGCGAAACCTTCAGACCTTCTACCAAGGAAGCCACACCCGCGCTGTCAATGTATCGCACTTTCTCCATATTCACTATGACGCGAGGCGCCTTTTTTTCTTTTAGAAGGCTAAGCAAGACTTTGCGAACATCGGGGGAATTATAGAGAGTAATGTCACCGACTACATCAACGATAGTCGCTGTTCCAGATTGGCGCGTTGAAATGTCCATATTAGAGTGTAGGCCCCGGGGGCGTCAGAGTGTTTTGCCAGAGATTGCGTCCAGATGCAATCAATTTCCGCGTGGCACCGGGACGCCTAAGGGAGGGACCAGATGGGGCTAAAACAGGTTCCCAGAGAGACTGCGGTTAACCGCGGCGATCTAATGGCGTGTAGCTACGTAAAGGGAAGCCCAGGTAAACCTGTCGAGGCCGTGCAATTTTCTGCTCAGGGTCGAGCAACATTTCTTCCCATTGCGAGATCCAGCCGGAAGTACGGGGAATAGCAAAAAGCACGGGGAACATGGTGACCGGAAAGCCCATGGATTGGTAGATGAGTCCGGTGTAGAAATCGACGTTAGGGTAGAGCTTGCGCGATACGAAATAATCGTCTTCGAGGGCGATACGCTCGCATTCCAGCGCGATTTCAATCAAGGGATTCTTTCCCATCACATCGAAAACTTCGTAAGCAATGTGCTTCACGATACGGGCGCGGGGGTCGTAGTTTTTGTAAACACGATGGCCAAAACCCATGAGCAGCTTTTCACCGGATTTCACGCGCTTGATGTAGGCAGGAACGTTGCTCACCGATCCGATTTCAACGAGCATGCGAAGAACGGCTTCGTTGGCACCGCCGTGAAGCGGACCGTACAAGGCAGCGGTGGCTGCGGCAGTGGCACAGTACGGATCGACATGCGAGCTGCCCACGCAACGCATGGCGGTGGAGGAGCAATTCTGTTCATGGTCGGCATGCAGAATAAAAAGAATGTCGAGAGCGCGTTCGAGCGTGGGATTCGGTCGATATTTCAATTCGGTGGTGCGGAAGAGCATGTTCAAGAAATTTCCACAGTAGGACAAATCATTGTCAGGATAGACGTAAGGCATTCCCAGGCTGTGGCGATAAGCGAACGCTGCAAGCGTGGGCATCTTGCCGATCAACCGGTAGGTCTGCTTGCGGCGTGAATCCAGATTAAAAATGTCTTTGGCATCCGGATAAAAAGTGGAGAGCGCGGCGACGGTGGAAATCAACATGCCCATGGGGTGAGCGTCGTAATGAAAACCGTCGAGAAATTTTTTGATGCTCTCGTGAATGAAGGTGTGATGGGTGATGTTGTAGGACCAGTCGGCTAACTGCGATTTGTCCGGAAGCTCGCCATAAAGAATCAGGTAGGCTGTTTCGATGTAGGTGCTTTTCTCCGCCAGTTCTTCGATGGAGTAGCCGCGATAGCGCAGGATGCCTTTGTCGCCGTCAATGTAAGTGATCTTGCTGGAACAGGAAGCCGTGTTGGTGAACGCCGGGTCATACCCCATCATGCCGAAGTCGTCGGTATTAACTTTAATGGGGCGCAGATCGAGGGCGCGAATGGTGTCGTTCTTGATCGGGAGCTCGTATTGGCGTCCGGTGCGGTTATCGGTGACGCTTAGGGTGTCTCGCCGCGTGGCCGAGGGAGCTTCGTTGCTGACGACGGATTCGGGCTTGGTCGAGCTCATAGCTTGACCCTCTCAGGATTCAGCAAATGATTTTGGCGCTGAATCGCTAATTAACACTCTACACCAAAGGCCGCTGCACGAGAATTGGTTTCAACGGGAATGTGTAGAGGCGCAGTACGGTTCTCCATACGGTACCGTACGGAGAACGCGACCTGCGTGGAACGCGGAAGAGTTTCACAACTTTACGAGCGGAAGTTAGAATTTGCCGGGGCGGCGGAAGGCATTTGCTGTCACCTGGTGGCGATATTCAAAAAGGCGATCAAGTTTGCGTTGAACAAACCAGCCGCCTAGAAGATTTCCCAGCATTCCAAGAGGCAGCCCATAACAAATGCTATCGGTAAGGAAGCAGGCGCTGGGGCCTTGCGGATCCATTGTATGGGTGTGCTCCCAAAGTCGGAACGGGCCGGAGATTTGGACATCGCGAAACTGGCGTCCTTCAATGTAGTCGCGATGCTCGAAGGACCAGCGGATTTTGAAGGGACCTATGCGGACGCGCAATACACCCTGGTCGCCGTCACGAATTCCTGGCGCTCGCTGCAGGATTTCGACAGGCTCCCAGGGTGGAGAGAGGCGTTCGAGCGCGTCGGGCTGGGCATGCCAGCGAAAAACTTCTTCGGCGGGCGCGTCAATACGAGATCGTCTTGCGAAATGAAGCTCGTGGGGCATGCCGCGAAAGCAGTCTCTCATGCGAGAGCTTCGTCGAGGCGGCGAAAATAGAAAAAGTCCTATCGAGGGCCAGATTTGGCCGGAACGATTTCAGGAATAGCGTCGAGATCGGAGACGCCCATTTCCGAGCGGTTGCGTCCCCCTTCTTTGGCGCGATAGAGAGCTTCGTCCGCTGTGCTGAGCATGACCTCAGGGTTAACCGGCGCGGCGCCGCTGCTAACTGCCGCACCCAAGCTTACCGTAATTGAAATTTCCCCCGCGGCTGTGGAGATCGGGTGGGCTTCGACTGCACGGCGGATTCTTTCCGCGAGTCCCAGAACATTGGAAGCATCGGAAGAAGGTGCCACCACCAGGAATTCTTCACCGCCATAGCGTCCGACGGTATCGTAAGCGCGAACGGTGGAGGTAATTCTGCGAACGACTTCCTGCAGTACGGCGTCGCCACAAAGATGGCCATAAGTGTCGTTAACCCGCTTGAAATGATCGACGTCGAGCAGAACGATTCCGAAGGAGCCGTTGCCGCGGACCTGGCGCGAGCGTTCGCGACGCAAAACATCTAAAATAACGCCGCGATTGGAGATTCCGGTAAGCGAGTCGTGGGTGGCGCGAAACAGAAGTTCGGCGCCAGCGACCATCAGACCGTCCTGCAATTGCAAAATGCGTTGGCCTACGTGAAGACGGGCGCGAAGTTCCTGAGCGTCGAAAGGCTTGGTCAGGTAATCATCGGCGCCGGATTCCAAGCCGCGGAGCAAATCTTCCTTCTGCGTGCGCGCGGATAACAGCAGGATGTAGGTGTACGGACGATCTTTGTGCTCACGAATTTTCTGGCAGACTTGAACGCCTTCCAACCCCGGCATCATCCAGTCGAGGACAGCGAGGCGAGGAGCGTCTTTACTTTCGAGCGCCTCCAGGGCCTCCGTTCCGCTGGCGGCTATAGCCACCTCATAGCCCCAACGCGCTAAAAAAACTTCCAGCAGACGTCGCGAAATGGGATCGTCTTCCGCGATCAATACTTTCTTTTTGAAATCTTGGGATTCGTTCACCATGTACTCTCCTCTAGACCGAGAGCGCCGAAACAACAAGTGGCGCGCTAAGCAATAATCCGAATTTTGCGGTGAAATGAAACGAACTGCCGTGACCTGCCTCACTTTCGACCCAGATAGTCCCGCCCATCAAGTCAACCAGCCGCTTGGTGATAGCCAGGCCCAGACCGGTGCCGCCGTATTTTCGAGTGGTGGAACTATCAGCCTGGGTGAATGCGTCGAAAATCATTTCGTGCTTGTCCCCGGGAATGCCGATACCACTGTCCTGCACGCAGAAGTGCAACTCGGCGGTTTCGTGGATAAGTTCGCGCGTCTGAACGTGGACAGAGATTTTTCCGTGCTCGGTGAATTTGATGGCATTTCCGACCAAATTGATTAGAACCTGGCGAAGCCGCGCGGGATCTCCCAACAAACGCTCCGGAACATCGGCCGCGGAATCCCAGGTAAGTTCGAGCCCTTTTTGTTCGGCGCGGAATTGCATGATTCGCAAAGTCTCGGACAAGCGCAGAGGCAAAAGAAATTCTATGTTCTCAAGTTCCATTTTATCGGCTTCAATTTTCGAGAAGTCCAGGATGCCATTTAACAATCCCATCAGGGAATCGCCGGAGAGCTTGACCATCTCCAGATGTTCTCTTTGCTCGGCGGTGAGAGTTGTGTCGAGGACCAAGTCGGTCATTCCGAGAATTCCATTCATGGGCGTGCGGAGTTCGTGGCTCATATTGGCTAGGAATTCAGTTTTCGCGCGACTGGAAGACTCCGCGGCCGCGGTAGTTCTGAGCAATTCCTCTTCGGCGAGTTTCGCCGTAGTAATGTCGCGCGCGGTCATGCAAATTGCATTGGGTTTTCCATCTGAGGATGGAATGGCGCTCACGCGGGCGAGAAACCACTTTTTGTCGGGTAATAGCAATGAGTACTCAATACTTTCCTTTGCGCCGGTTTTCAATACGTGATGGAAAATCTTCAAAATAGGATTGATGACATCGGGAGCTAGGAACTCCGTGGCGCGCCTGCCCAGCAATTCAGATTTAGGCCGGATCAACAGAGTTTCATCCGTGGTCCATATGTTTTTGTAAGTTCCATTCACATCGAATTCAAAGACTACTTCGTCAATGGTGCTAATTAAGGCTTGCATACGGCCCTCGCTGTCACGCAATTCGTCATCGGCGTGATTGCGCTCAGTAATAAGAGTCCCCAAACAGAGTCCGGTAATCGAAACGATGAGCATGAGGATTTGTAGAGAAATCAGCCGCGAGTTGTCCTGTGAAAAAACGCGCAGGATGAAGATGGTTCCGATGTTGAGCAGCAAGGTGCCGGAAACCGCGCCGCGAACGCCTCGCCGTACCGCGATCCATATAATCGGGAGAAAAAACAGATAGAACAATTGGTATTTCCCGGCGAATCTCGAAGCTATGGTGATGTAAAGCACGGCGACGATACCGCCGCCTTGCCCAAGGAGTTCCAGAAGATTCTGAAAATGAGAAGTTCTGGGCCAGGGGTCAGCGTCCTTTTTGAGGGTTTGCGGCTTGATCGGCGCGGAGCGCGAGAGGCGTGTCTTGAGCCAGGGCGTGACATAAACGAGGAGAAAAGGAGTAAGGCAAAACAAAGCCACGGAGTCGCCAATCCACCAATTTAAAGACGTAGCAACGTAATGGTCGAACGAGACCTTGCCACTCCAGACAAAACTCAGGGACCCGCAGAAAGCCAAAACGAGAGTGGCGCCCATCACCACGAAGGAGTAGCGGAACACGTTCTGTAGCGAGCGCAAAATTCCATGGACGCGGATGTAGCGTCGCAACAGCGTGGCCATCACTGCGTAAGAAGTGGCGATCAGTCCATTCACATACCAAATGTTCGCGCTGAAAGGGGAGAGATGATAATTCACCAGGGAGGTAACGAAACCGGCGACGAATATTAATGGCGCGTAGGAAATGTCCAGTCCGATTAGGAGGGCCAATTCTAGGCCGGCCGGCGGATACCAAGCGTCCGTGCCAACCCAATCGCGAGAAACAACAGATTCGCGATCTAGAAGCAAGTGGAGAGCTACGAAGGCGACGCCAAGAACGACGCACCATGGGTTAAAGCTCCCACTGAAGAAAGAGGGACTCGGATTTTTGAGGATACGATGACGTGCTCGCGGCGGCGACTTTTTCGCGAAGAGATTTAGCATGGCACTGTTTGAAGTAAGATCGAAATTTCAGAGTAGAGCCGATCTACTTGCGTCTCCAGGTCCGCGTACACGGCCTGGGCGGCGATCCAATGTCCAGAGCGGGCAAGTTTTTGCAACTCTTCGGCAGCGCGGGCAATTCCTGGAGCGCCCAGACTTGATGAAGACCCTTGCAATGAATGCGCCAAGCGCTCGAGGGCTGGAGCGTCAGCTCCCGCGAGAGATTGTCGAATTTCCCGCATCAATCGTGGACATTCGGAAGTAAAAAGTCTGGCAAGTTCTTCCAGGGTTTCTTTGTCGCCGATTCGGTTGAGCGCCTCGGTCAAGTCAAGCACCGCGGGCAAGGACAACGCGGAGATGTCCGCCGTGTGATCAACGGGAGCAGAAGATCGGGTGTGGCTCGCGAGATTGTTTATTCGATCGATGGCCGCGAACATTTCTGCGGCTCGGATTGGTTTGGTTAAATACTCGTCCGCGCCGGCATCCAAGCAACGTTCGCGATCGCCTTTCATCGCGTGGGCAGTCAAAGCGATTATGGGTAAGCGCAGTCCTGACGATTGTTCGCTAACCCGGACGATACGAATCGCTTCGAGGCCGTCCATTACGGGCATCTGCACATCCATGAGGACCAAGTCGGGCCTTTCGCGGGCTATAGCCTCAATTGCTTGGCGGCCGTTTTCAACGACGGTTACGGAATTGCCATGTTTTTCCAAAAGCTTCCTGGCGAGAAGGCGGTTGACGGCGTTATCTTCCGCCACGAGGACTCTTAACGCAGCCCTTCTATTGGGTCGCTGCACAAGAATTTTGTCGGGGCTTTCCAACTTTATTTTTGCCAATTCCCGCAAGAGCGCGTCGAAAAGCTCGGAGGGATCGACCGGCTTAGAGAAATAGGCGGCGATATTCAATTCCCGGCAGCGCTCGCGGTCTCGCGGACTTCCACCGGAACTGAGCATGAAGATGGGGATAGGGCGCAGTTCGGCAGTTTCTCTGATCTGCTTTACTAGCCCGAGCCCGTCCATTTCCGGCATGTGCAAGTCCGTGATAATGAGATCAAACTGATCTGCCCCCCCGCCTAGGGTGTGCAGAGCGGTGAGAGCGGATTCCGCACTTTCAACGGCCTGCGAACGGATCCCCCATTGTGTAAGCATTTCCATCAGGATTATGCGATTGGTTTTGTTGTCATCAACGACGAGAACCGAACGGCCCTGCAGTATTTCCGGATCCCAGGATTCCACCTCTCTCGGTTGTTGCTCGTTCATTTTGAAGTGGCAAGTGAAGTGAAACGTGCTGCCATGGCCCAGCTCACTTTCCACCCATATTTTCCCTCCCATCATTTCAACTAAACGGGCGGTGATGCCGAGACCGAGGCCGGTACCTCCGTAAAGGCGGGTAGTGGAGCTGTCCGCTTGCGTAAAGGCTTCGAAAATGGCGGCTTGTTTTTCCTTAGCGATTCCAATTCCGGTATCCGTCACAGAAAAATGCAATTCGACTCCCGGAGCCGGCTGCGCGATTTGCCTGACCTCCAAAAGCACTTCTCCGCGCTCGGTAAATTTCACGGAATTTCCAACCAGGTTTACGATCACTTGGCGCAAACGCCCGAGATCGCCCAACAGATTTTCCGGAACAGCCGCATCCACACGCCAGGCCAGCTCGAGGAATTTCTGATGGGCTCGGAGGCCGAGGGTTTTCATGCTCTCGCCGAGACTTTTGCGCAGAGGGAAGGCGGCGAGATCAAGGTCGAGTTTACCCGCCTCGATTTTTGAAAAATCCAGGATGTCGTTGAGCAGCAACAGGAGGGAGTCCGCGGAGGTCTTCACCATGGCCAGGTACTCGCGCTGTTCGGGGTCCAGGTGAGTGTCGAGCGTCAGCTCGGTCATTCCTAAAATGCCGTTCATGGGAGTGCGGATTTCGTGGCTCATGTTGGCGAGGAATTCACTTTTGGCCTTACTGGCAGCTTCGGCGGCTTCTTTAGCGTGGCGCATGGCTTGCTCCGCGAGCATGCGTTCGGTGATGTCCTGAAAGAGCAACAGGGCGCCCTTTCGCTGCCCCTCAATCCCGAGGGGAACGCCAAAAAACTCAACGTCAACCAAGCTTCCGTCGCTGCGACTGCGCCGCGTGATTTCGTGCACGCGGTCACCTCCGCGGACGGTTTTTATGGCTGGTTCGACTTCCGCACGAATTTCCGGGGTGGTCAGTAAGGAGATAAGGGGACGCCCGAGGACCGCGATCTGCGAATAGTCAAAGAGGTATTCAAAGGCCGGGTTACACATTTCGACGGTTCCATCGTTTCCGATCACAACTACAGCAATTGGAATGTTTTCAATCAAGGAGTTGAGGAAGCCTTCACGATCTTCAAGTATCTGTTCCGTTCGCCTGCGTTCATCAATCTCCCCTTGTAACTGGCGCGTGCGCGTTTCGACGCGACGTTCCAATCCATCGTGGGCAGATTGCAGAGCCTCTTCGCGATGCTCAATCTGTTCGAGCATTTCGTTAAATTTATCGACGAGGAAACCCAGCTCGTCGTCATTTCCTTTGGGGACTCGTACGGAATAGTCTTTCTTGAGCGAGACTTCGTGAGCGGTGCGCGCCAATTCTCGGATTGGCTCGGAGATCAAGCGTTGCAAACGGGATGCGAGGATAAAGGAAATGGCGAGGGAGAGCAGAACCACGGTGAATACGATTCCTGAGAAGCGCACCGTGCGCGCGTGTAACGCGCCGAGATCGGATTTTACATAGAGGGCTCCGATGACTTCTCCGTCCAAGCGAACCTGACGAAAGACTGCCATAGAGTCAGAGGTAATCAGAGTCTGGTCCGTACGCGGGGCGAGAGGCGTGAAAAATTCTTTCGAGCCGCGGCTGTATTCAGCGAGCGTGACGCCGCTTTTGTTGAAAACGCAAGCTTCGATGATGTGTTTCTGGACGGCAAGTGAAGCGAGTGTCTCGTTGGCAGCTTTAAGATCGTTGAAAGCCAGCGGAGCGGTGATATTCGAGCCTGTGATGTCGGCAGTGGTGGCCAAATTGTCGGCGATCGATTTTTTGAAGGTGGTTATGTCATAAACAGCGAATATGGTGCAGGCGATAAGGATCGCGGTGGAACAACTAACCATCACGATGGCGGTAAGCTTCGCGCGAATAGAAAAGCTGCTTAGCGAGCGCATATCAGCTACTCCCGCCGGTGGGCGAATCGCGCACAATTTTGGCTAATGCCAAGAGCTTGGAACTGAACTTCAGGCCGGAACGGTCGGCAGCGTCGGTATTAATGAGGAATCTAATGCGGTTCTCCTCCAGACTGAACTGAATCACTCCCCCGGAGGAGGCGAAATTCTCGCTTTCGCCTATTACCAAAACACACTGGCCGCGAAGCTTAACGGTAATTTCGGGCAGTCGATGGCTCTCGGAGGAGGGAACGAAGAGGATTTGGCAGCCGATGATGTCGGAGACATGCTTGATGCGAAGCAGAGCTGCTGGACGCCCTTGAATTGAACGGTGGAGCAACGCGTCGTCCAGCGCGCTACCAAACGGATCAGTTCCCAACACGCAAATTAAGAACGGGGACTGAGGGTTGATGAAGGCACTGGAAGGCCACTCAACGAATTTCGCGAAATTGAAAAGAAAGGCGGCCTTTAACTCATATTCGCTGGGGGCTTTTGATTGGGCGAGCAAACGCGCCGGGAAAAAGACGACGGGGAAAAATAGGGGAAATTGCAAGCATAGAAAAAGGATGTAGGGCGCAGAAGTTCGGTGCCGCGTGGTTCGCGGAGTGCGAGCAAAAGCCCATGTCTTGAATCGAAGATTCACTTTTTCAGCTCCGCTAGCGGAATTGCCAGGTGAATCTGATGAATGCACTGCGCTTAATCAAAGTGGATGTAGAGGCGCCGGTGGACTCGATGAATTCGATATGGTGGTCTCTTACAAGATTTTGCCCCACGACACTCACGGACATTCCCTCCCGGTAATACCAGGAGAGCAACGAGTCAACCCGCGTGTAAGAAGAAATCTGCGGGTCGGTAAGGCGTCCCACGAAATATGCCGAAGTGTCCCACGCGAGCCTATGAGGGAAATTCACATGGGAACGAAGCTGGGCTGAATTTACCGGACTGCTCCCTTGAGCAGCGGCCACCGATACGGTGTCGCGGCTGGAAGGGTCCAAATGCATGTGGATTTGCTCGAAGGCGTATCCGGGACTGAGCGTCCAACGATCAGATACTTTCCAGTTTGCAGCGATTTCAAGTCCGTGTGTTTCTCCATGCATCAGATTTTCGTTGATGGAGGGGACGAACAAATGCGGGGGAGCGGGCGTTGCTTCAAAAAAAGGGGGGGCGGGTTCGACCGTCCCCTGATGGTCGTAATCATCGTAAAAAGCTGCCAGGTCGATGGAGAGGCGCTTCAATAGCATGGTTCGCGTGCCGGCCTCGTACGCCAGCACATCTTCGCTCTTGAAGTGGGGATTACCTATAAGTCCGAACAGAAGGGGAACACCACCAGGGCCTGGTACTCCGCCAAAATTCAACCGTTCAGAAATATCCACACTCGCGGGAGTACGAGCCGCGCGAGAAACCGCGGTCCAGAACATCTGGTGAGCATTCGGCTGCCAAGTCACACGGACACTTGGCAGCAAAACAAAGCCGACGTAGGAATCGTGCTCGAGCTTGGTGCCCACGGTGAGGTAAAGCCTGTCCGGCACGAGGGCAAGCTCATCCTGAATGAACGAGCTTACAATTTGCGTGTTGAGGTCGGCGGGATGAAGGGAGATGCTGAGACTTCCTACGGTTTGGGAGGAAGAGAAACGGTAATTCAGTCCCCAAATGATGTTCTGTCGCTGGCCCCACAAGAAGTGATGCTGGAAATCGAGATTTATCGTGTTGCGGGTCTCGTTGAGAACGTCGTTGCGTCCATACTCGTCGTAGGACATTTGCAGGCTGGTATCGGATCTGGCAGAAAACGTGTGGTCCCAGATAAGCTGGAAGAAACCGCCGGATAGATTCACTATAGGATCGACTTGCTGAGGACCTGGAGATGTAACTGAAAGCAGAGCCAAGGAAGGGTTTCCCTCGTTCCCGCGATACAAGTTCCCTTGTAGAGTAAGCGTGTCCTGGGGGGAAAGATTGCTATCCACGCGAAAGCCTGCGCTTAGATCGTGCCAACCATCCCCTCCACTGCCACCGGCGGGCCCTGGAAAATCAGTTTGGTTCAAATATTTAGAATAAAAACGGTAATCCGTGTTTTTACCGAGCGTGCCTCCGTACTGCGCGGTGGCGAATCCCTGGTCGATATTTCCGCCGCCGGCAACAACCGTTGTACCGAGCGTGTTCGCCGCTTTCTTTGTAATGATGTTAATCACTCCGTTTACCGCGTTTGCGCCCCAGATGGCTCCCCCTGGGCCGCGAATCACTTCAATCCGCTCGATGTCGATCAGCGGAATATCCAACACGTCCCAGATGACACCCCCAAAGGTGGGAACGTAAACAGTGCGGCCGTCTACCATCACCAACAATTCGTTGCTGAATTCTGCGTTAAAACCGCGAGCGCTGATGGCCCAGGTATTGGCGTTGATCTGCGCTACGTTCATTCCGGGAACCATACGCAGGAGGTCAGGAATATTCATTGCTCCTGAATTCTGAATGTCTTGAGCGCTGATCACGAATACGGCCGCGGCAGTCCGCGAAAGTTTTTCCTCCGTCTTGGAAACGGAGGTGACCTGAACGTTCATCAGGTCCTCCAGGCTTTCAGTGGTTAGGTCTCTGGAGTCCTGCTGCGACCAGACCGGCACCGCAGGAAGAACGAGCATACCTATCAGCGCAAATGCATAGCCAGTGAACCATGCAAGAAATCGATTCCTGGTTGTCTGACAGCTGCAAATACGCACTTATCCATCCATGGTCTTGCTAGTGACGAGCGAATGGGAAAGGAGCAGACGGGAGGCCAAAGTGACTGGCGGAAGAACGAAGCAAGGCGCATAGAATCAATCGACTACGTGGAGGTCTGGACTAAACAGCGCCGAACACGCGCCGAAGAAGATGTTTCAAAGAGGACGCGCTGTACCAGTGCGACACGATGTTAACGCTGTGTTAAAAAAACGGCTGACGATCCGGTGCGGCTTGTTTCCGAGGTATGATTCCCCTATTGTGTGCACATTCCTCGTTAAAGAGAGCCGATGAAACGCGTACTAGTGATTGAAGATGATAAGGACATAGTTGAACTGGTGCGTTACAACCTAGAAAAAGACGGCTATCAGGTGACTGCGAGCGCGGATGGCTCGACGGGATTAGCGCAGATCCGGAAGGCGGCGCCAGATTTGCTGATACTGGACCTGATGTTGCCGAAACTTTCCGGCTTGGAAATTTGCAAAGAGATTCGCAAAGATGTCACGCTGAATCGTCTGCCGATTCTGATCCTTACGGCCAAGGGTGAAGAAGCGGATCGCGTGGTGGGACTGGAACTCGGCGCGGACGACTACGTGACAAAACCGTTCAGCCCGCGAGAACTTGCTGCGCGCGTGAAGGCGCTGTTACGGCGCGCAGAGCCGGGTGCACCGTCGGAAAAACCGCTGGAGATTGGTGCGTTGAAGATTGATCCGGCGGCCTACCGCGTGACACGCGCGGGAAAACCGGTGCAGATGAGCACGCTGGAGTTCCGACTGCTATACTTTCTGGCGGCGCGACCCAACCGTGTGTTCACACGCGATCAGTTGCTCGACGCGGTTTGGGGAACGGAAAGATTCGTGACTCCACGCAGCGTGGATGTGTACGTGCGGCGATTGCGGGAAAAAATCGAGACCGATCCTCAACATCCGGGGTTCATGAAGACGATTCGCGGAGCAGGTTACCTCTTCGAAACAGGCCGTGCGAGCTAAGTTTTTTTGGAGGCTGGGACTCGCCTACCTGGTGCTCCTGGCCGGCGTCCTACTCACCGTTGACCTCTATTCTGCTCGAGTTGTTCGCAGCCACGCTATTCGATCTGCGAATGATCAGCTTACTTCGCTGATGAATCTGGCAGTTGCTAATCCTCCGGATTTATTTCGCGCAAAAGAGCTGCAGCAGTGGACCGCGTGGATGGCGAAAAGCGGAGCGCGTGTCACCATTTTTAATGCGGGTGGCGGGGTGCTTGCGGATTCATCGAGCGCTGCGGACGCGTCCGAAAAACCGGCGAACGAATCAGAGGTGCGGGAAGCCTTGGCGAAAGGCGCCGGGCAGTCGGTGGATAGAGAACGCGAAGTTGTGAGTCGCGCCCAGCGTTTACAGCCCGCGTCCGGTTCGCCCTTTGTTATTCGCCTGGAATTACCATTAAGCCAAATTGATTTGTCGTTGAGAGAGCTGCGCGAACGATTGCTGGTGGCTGCTTTTATTACATTGTTGGTGGGAATCGCGTTATCGCTGATTGCCGCAAGTTCTTTTCGCGCGCGCGCCGAACGTCTAAAAACTTTCTCGGAGAGAATCGCGCATGGCGATTTTCGCCCCGAACCAGCCGAGGGACCCCGCGACGAACTTTCCGACCTGGCGGATTCTCTGAATCAAACAGCGGCGCATTTGGAAAGCGAGATCCGCTTGCTGAGCAGCGAGCGCAATCGGGCCAGCGCAATTCTTCGAAGCATGGTGGAGGGAGTGGCAGTGGTGGACGCGCGGGAGCGCCTCGTGTTTTGCAATCGCGCGTTTTCGGAAGTCCTAAATTTGCAGTCGGCCACGAGCGAAGGCATCCCGTTGATCGAAGTGGTGCGAAATTCGGATTTGTTGGGTCTGATTCGCAGGGCGTTACAAGGCGAAGAAGGACTGCAGAGCGACATAGCAATGGGAATCGTGGCACCTCAAAACTTTTCGGTGACGGCAGCTCCGGTGAAAGCTTTGGAATCCGATCGCTCAGGGCCCGCAGATAAGCCGTCTGGGGCGGTGGTCGTGCTGCACGATGTGACGGAATTGCGAAGACTGGAGCGCGTGCGCCAGGATTTCGTCGCGAATGTATCGCATGAATTCAAGACTCCGCTGACGGCGATTCAAGGCTTTGCTGAAACTTTACTGGCCGGCGCGCTGGATGACCCCAAGAACAATCGCCGCTTTTTGGAAATTATTCGCGAGCATGCCGCTCGATTAGCCCGTGTGACCGATGATTTGTTGAAACTGGCGCGCATCGAAGCTGGGAAACTCGAGTTGGAATTCTTTCCCGTCGGGTTGCACGAACTCATTGAAAGCTGCACGGAGACCACGTTGTTGAAGGCGAGCCGGAAGAAAATCTCATTCCAGGTGGAGGTGCCCGACGGACTTCCGCGCGTACGTGGAGACGCCAGTCTGTTACATGACGTGTTGCAAAACTTGCTTGATAACGCGATTCAATACACGCCTGCTGGAGGGCGCATAAAACTAGAGGCGTCCCTCGGGGTGAACGACGCGACTGTAACGATTGCGGATTCAGGCATTGGAATACCGCTGGCGGACCAGGAGAGAATTTTCGAGCGGTTTTACAGGGTTGACGCGGCACGCTCGCGGGAAGCGGGAGGCACCGGGCTAGGTCTTTCCATTGCGAAACACATTGTAGAAGCGCACGGCGGGCGTCTGTGGGTCGAAAGCGCCGTAGGCCGCGGATCGAAGTTTTCGTTCTCCATTCCTCTGGCGTCCTAACGCCGGCGTTGTCTCAAATCATTCACCTTCTGTTAATTCTGCTGCAGCTTTTCCCCGCCATCGTGTACGCGCAGACATCTAATCAGATGCAGACGATTTAGCCGGGAGGAACCGGGATGGCGGCTACAAAAACAAGCACGGAAGGAATTTATCAGAGCGTTTTGGTGAATTACCTGGTATCGCAAGCGCGGACGGTGGAAGCATCAGTGAATCGAGCGCTGTGGGCCCTGTTGGAACGCGACGAGAAACTGGCGAGTGAAGTATTTCTGAATGAGCCGCGCATCAACGAAATGGAAATCACCATCGATGAACACGCCATTCGCATGTTGCGCCAGGGAAGCTTGCTGGATACCGACGTGCGCCTGATTGTTGCGACCCTGAAGATCAATAACGATCTGGAGCGTATGGGCGACTTGGCGGTGAACCTGAGCGAACGGGCCATTTCATTGGCTGCGATGGGCCAAGTTCAGATGCCCACGGAACTGGAACCAATGGCGACGGCTGTACGCGCGATGGTGTCGAAATGCCTAGGAGGCTTGATTTATCAAAATGCCGAACTGGCCACGCAGGTTCTGGAAAGTGACGATGTAGTAGATCAGTATCGCGATCATTTGTTTGAATCGTTGCTGGCCGGAATGACGCAAGATCCTTCTCTCGCCGCTCCGAACTTGCATTACGTACTGGCGTCACGTCATCTGGAACGGATCGCAGATCACGCCACGAATATTGCGGAAGATATCCTGTTCTGGATTCGAGGGCTGGAAGTCCGCCACGGACGCGCAAAACAGATGGAGACTTCGGCTGAGCAGACGACGAGCTTAGAATAATCTCTTGGAAGCGCGGACGTGACTAGTACTTTGCACAGTGTCGTTGTTCCTGATTCCGTCTTTGGATACTGGCTGCAGAACGATTAAGTCCTTTTTTTCCAATAACCAGCCAACCCATTTTGGAGCATTTCACAGCTCATTCTTTTCGATGTAACACATCTGTAACAAACCAAGCCAAAAATATAGGAGGGAGAACCTTAGACTATGAGAAAGAGCCTTTTAATCGTGTCGTTCGCGCTGGGCTTGTCCGCACTCGCTTTAGCGCAAGGTGGAACCATACTGCTGAATGCTGCGGGGGCTACCTTTCCATATCCAATTTATTCCAAGTGGTTTGACGTTTATCATAACGCGCATCCCAACGTACAAATCAACTACCAATCCATCGGCTCAGGCGGTGGGATTCGTCAATTGTTAGCGGGGACTGTAGATTTCGGGGCGTCTGATGGTCCCATGTCCGACGACCAGCTTAGCCAGGCAAAGTTCAAAATACTGCATTTCCCGACGGTACTCGGCGCGGTGGTACCTACCTACAATATCGCCGGCGTATCCGGGGAACTGAATTTCACGCAGAAGGCATTGGCGGGAATTTATCTCGGGACGATTACGAAGTGGAACGATGCGGAAATCGCCAAAGCAAATTCGGGAGTGAACCTTCCGAATGCGGACATCGTTGTAGTTCACCGATCGGATGGCAGCGGAACCACCTATATCTGGACGGATTTCCTGGGAAAAGTAAGCGAGGAGTGGAAGAAGAAAGTTGGAAATGCATCCACGTCGGTCAATTGGCCCGTGGGTTTGGGCGGGAAGGGCAACGAAGGCGTGACCGGTTTGGTGAAGCAAACTCCGAACGCGATTGGATACATAGAGTTGATTTACGCGGTGCAGAACAACATTCCTTACGGAAAAGTTCAGAACGCTGCCGGCAATTTCGTGAAGGCCGACCTGGCGAGTGTGACCGCCGCCGCCGCGGCAGATGCGAAAAACATTCCGGCGGACTTTCGCGTTTCGATCACCAATCCTGCGGGTCCGAAGGTTTATTCTATTTCGAGTTTCACCTGGCTGCTGATCCCCGCCCAAATTCAGGATGCCACGAAGCGTGGAGCGATTAAGGATTTTCTGAAATGGATGCTGACGGAAGGTCAAAAATACAATGAGGGTTTGACCTACGCGCAACTTCCCAAAGAACTGATCGCGAGGGAGACCCAGGCGATTTCGCTGATTCAGTAAAAATGTCTGCTACCGCCACTACCATCGTGAATGAGATTCCGCCACAAGCGGGGCCTCGCGCATTTCTTCGTCGGTTACGCGGCGGGGACGAAATCGCTCACCTGATTACTCTTATTTTCGCCGCAGGAATCATCCTGCTCACCTCCGTGCTGGTCTACGAGCTGTGGGTGAACTCGCACCTTTCGCGAGCGAAATTCGGCTGGATGTTTTTCTTTACGAAGGTATGGGACCCGAACTTCGACAATTTCGGAGCCGCGCCCTTTATATACGGCACGCTAGTCACATCGGCCGTAGCACTGCTAATAGCCGTGCCGCTGGGCTTGGCCAGCGCGATTTTTCTGTCCGAACTCGCGCCGCGAAAAGTGAGCGACGTCATTTCATTTTTGATCGATCTGCTGGCAGCCGTGCCCAGCGTGATTTATGGGCTGCTCGGCATTTTCATCGTTGTGCCGGTGATGCGCACCACGATTGGCCCGGCGCTGATTAACACGGTCGGCAACGTTCCTTACCTCGGCGCGCTATTTCGCGGGCCCAATTACGGAGTCGGCTTTCTTACCGCCGGAATTGTTCTGGCGATTATGGTGGTGCCGTTTATTATTTCCGTTTCGCGGGAAGTTCTGCTGACGGTGCCGCGCGAACAGCGCGAAGCAGCCATGGCGTTAGGGGCGACACGCTGGGAATCCACATGGAAGGTTGTGGTGCCCTGGGCTCGCACGGGCATCATGGGCTCGGTGTTTCTTGCCCTGGCGCGCGCGTTAGGCGAGACCATGGCGGTGACCATGGTCATCGGCAATGCTCCAACGATTGCTGCGTCGCTGCTTTCACCCGGAGACACCATTGCTTCCACCATCGCCAGCCAATTCACGGAAGCGACCGGCGACTTGTATCTGAGTTCGCTGATCGAGCTGGGACTCGTGCTTTTCTTGATTACATTTATTCTGAACGGCCTGGCGCGGATTTTGATTGTGGCCACTGAACGCGGAGGAGGACGCCCCGCATGAGTCGGCTGCGTGTTATTTGGCGCAAGGGACTGAATTACGTGATGCTGACTTTGACGGGCGTGGCTGCGCTTGGTGTGGTATCCGTTTTATTCTTTATTCTGGGATATCTGATCTGGAATGGCGGCAAATCGTTAAGTTGGAGTTTTTTTACGCAGCTTCCCAAGCCTGTGGGTGAAACAGGCGGCGGAATGGCCAACGCAATTCTGGGTAGCTTGAAGTTGCTGATGCTCGCGGCGTTAATGGGCTTGCCAGTGGGATTGCTCGCAGGCGTTTATCTGGCGGAATTTGGCGGCAAGACATTTTCCTTTGTCGTTCGATACACTACGGATTTGCTGAATGGCGTGCCGTCCATCGTGATCGGAATTTTTGCTTACTCGCTGGTGGTGCTTCCGGTGAAACACTTTTCAGCGCTGGCGGGCGGCGTGGCGTTGGGAATGATGGTCATCCCGGTTACTGTTCGAAGCACCGAGGAGTTTCTGAAGGCGGTGCCTGGAAGCCTACGCGAAGGTGCGATGGCGCTAGGAGCAAGTAAGTGGAAGACAATCGTGACCGTGGTGCTCCCTGCTGCAAAAGCAGGCATACTGACCGGGATGCTGCTAGCTCTTGCGCGCGTGGCCGGCGAAACTGCTCCCCTGCTCTTTACGGCATTTGGCAATCGCTTCTGGAGCCCCGGTTTTGAACAGCCCACGGCTTCGCTTCCAGTAATGATATATACGTACGCGATTGCGCCGTACGATGATTGGCACCGTCAAGCGTGGGCCGCGGGGTTGGTTCTGCTAGGATTAGTGCTGGTAGCTAATTTAGGTGCGCGTCTTTTGTTGAACCGTGGTGGCGCGGTCAGGAGTGTCTGATATGCCGTCTGTTTCGGAAGGCAGCCATGGAACAGCCGCGCGACTGGCGCCAAAAGTGCCCATAAACGAGACCCGCTCGATGGCTTCGGAAAAGGAGACGCCGGTGCGCTTTCAGATCTCCGACCTGAATTTCTTTTACGGTCCGAAACAGGCCATTTTCGGGCTAAACCTGAATATCCCGGTAAACAAGGTGACCGCGTTAATCGGGCCTTCGGGATGCGGAAAATCGACGTTTCTGCGTACGTTGAATCGCATGAACGAAATCATCCGCAACACGCGCGTGGAAGGAAATATATTGCTCGACGGGCAGGATATTCAGGGCATGGATGTGGTTAATTTGCGGCGACGCGTAGGCATGGTTTTTCAGCGGCCCAATCCATTTCCGAAATCCATTTACGAAAATGTGGCGTACGGTCTGCGAATTAATGGCTACAAAGGAAGGTTGGACGAATTGGTGGAAAGCAGCTTGCATCGCGCGGCGCTCTGGGACGAAGTAAAGGACTATCTGCATAAGTCGGCTTTCGCGCTCTCGGGCGGGCAGCAGCAGCGATTGTGTATTGCGCGCGCTTTGGCCGTGAATCCTGAGGTGCTTTTGCTCGATGAGCCATGCTCGGCGCTTGACCCCGTAACCACCGCGAAGATTGAAGAACTGATGTTCCACCTGAAAGATAGCTGCACCATGGCAATCGTGACCCACAACATGCAGCAAGCGGCGCGCGCCAGCGATTTCACGGCGTTTATGCTCGACGGCAAACTGATCGAGCACAGTGAAACATCAAAATTGTTCACCACGCCGAAGGATCCTCGTACGGAGGCCTACATCACCGGCCGCTTTGGATAAGCTCAGTCTGTCGAGAGTTGCTGGTTGAGGGTTTGGGCAGCAGCACCTGGAAGGGACTGAAGAAAATGGAAAGACATTTTGAACGGGATCTCGAAGAACTGAAACAGCGGCTGCTGTGGATGGGAAGCCTCGCCGAGCGAGCCGTCCACCAGGCCATTCATGCCGTGCTGGACGCCGAAGAAAATCTCGCCGAGACGGTTCTGACCGAGGAAGACGCTATCAACGAGATCCAGATTGAGATCGATGAGCGCGTTCAGCGGCTGTTAGCTCTACAGCAGCCCATGGCCGCGGATCTTCGTTTTTTGCTGGCAGTATCCCGGATCAATGGAGATCTCGAGCGCATCGGAGATCAAGCTGTGAACATTGCGCAATCGGCGATGCGCATTCTGCGCCATCCACAAGTGAAACCGTACGTGGATCTGCCGCGGATGAGCGAACTGGCCGAAGGCATGGTTCGCGACAGCTTGAATGCGCTGGTGCGCGGAGATATCGAACTTGCGCATAGCGTTTTGCAGCGTGATGATCAAGTGGATCGGTTGCGCGACCAGCTCTTCCGCGAACTGCTTACCTATATGATGGAAAATTCGGCGGTAGTCTTTACTGCATTCGAGTTAGTTCTAGTAGCGAAAAACATCGAACGTATCGGAGATCACGCCACCAACATCGCGGAAGACGTTATTTATTTCGTCGCGGGCCGGGACGTCCGGCACCCCGCGCTCGATCGCCGCTAAGCCTACCACTGCGGTCGCCTGGAATTGGGCGCACCACGCTCCATTGAAGTTGCCTCCGGAATTCTTTCAAGAAAGTAGCGGAATCTATATACGGGTGAGCGCTGTAGCTTCGTCTGGGGAGATATCCAAAACGGTGTCGAGCCTGACCATTTTCAAAAGCATGACAACGCGCTTGTTGGGAGAAAAGTACGTGCACTTGCCGCCGGCGCGCTTGAGTGTGGTGAACGCGCGGACCAGCGCTCCGATTCCAGAGCTGTCCAATTCTGTAACACCTGCAAGATTCACAGCTACGTGAGTGGAGCCTGCGTCTATGAGCTGCTGGATCTGATTACGAAAGGATTCTTCGGCCTCGCCGAGTTTTAACGGCCCGTCCAGATCGAGAATGGTGGCTTGGCCGGCCTTACGTATACCGATGTTCACATGTGCCTCGCTGCGCTTTGCAAAGCTATCTGAATTATGTCCTGCAATCAAGGGGCTGGGAGAAAGTTCTAGCAATCCGCGGACTAGCGGGAAAAAACAGCCGGATTTGAAAGTGTGCGCCCGGTCTGGCGTGCTTACAGAATCTTAACAAATCTGTAGTTGACAATCAGTTTCAACTGAAATAGCCTAGCCCAGTTGTAAGTCAGTTACAACTGGAATGCGCGCACGACGGTTGCTTCTCTCGGCTGAGAAATCATTCTCGTGGCTTCAGAGCTGGCATTCTCCAAGTAAGGCTGCAGCGAATAGGACAGAGTGATATTTCCGTGAAAAAAATTTCCGCCCCGTTTGTTTCCGACACCAAAGTTTCTGTTCGAGGAGCTCCTAGCAGGATCCTTGGTTGTCTATTGCTGTTTATATTTCTGTTGTGCGCCACGTTTGTGGCCCGCGCTAGCGTCGGAGGGAGTATTTCGGGGACGGTGACCGACTCCACGGGAGCGGTGATCGCGAAGGCTTCCGTTACGGTCACGAATGTGGACACGGGAGTTCAACAGACGATTACCAGCGACGAGAAAGGCTTGTTTTCATTCTTAAATCTACCGATAGGGCATTACACCCTGGCGGTTTCGGTGCCAGGGTTTCGACTTTATACGCGCGCGAACATAGTAATCGACGTAAACAGCGCGCTGCTGATTGATCCGGTGCTGGAAGTGGGAGAGAAAAAAGAAAGCGTGGAGATCAACGATACCTCTGCGCAGGTAGAGACGGTGAGTAGCCAGCTGGGAGAAGTAATCACCGGTACGCAGATGACTGCAGTGCCATTGAATGGCCGGAGTTATACCGATCTGCTGGCTCTGCAGCCCGGTGTGGCGCCGGTGACTTCCATCACATCCGAGACGGTGCAAGACGTGGGCGCCAGCGCGCTGAATCCCTCCGGCGATTTGAATCCCGGGACTGTCTCCATCAATGGCCAACGCGAATTCGCCAACGCGTTTATCGTGAATGGGAGCGACGTGGAGGAAGACGTCAACATGGGCGCGGCCATCGTTCCGAACCTGGACTCCATTGCGGAGTTTCGGATCTTGACCGGCAATTTCGACGCTGAATACGGGGAATTCAGCGGGGGCCAGATTAATGTAGTGACAAAATCCGGTACGAACGGATTTCACGGAGATGTGTTCGAGTTCCTGCGTAATACCAATTTGGATGCTCGAAACTATTTTTCACCGACACGGGGGAAATTTGATCAGAACCAGTTCGGTGGAACGTTTGGCGGACCCATCCGAAAGAGCAAGATATTTTTCTTCGGGGATTACCAAGGCACTCGTTCGACTCAGGGAGTTAGTACGGGGCAGATTTCCGTTCCGTCGTTACAGGATCGCTCGACAGGCAACTTTTCGGATTTGCCGGTTAATTCCAGCGGCTTCAACCCGCTAGGTTTTTGCGGTGTAACGCAAAATCTCGAGATCCCATGCACGGTCAGCGGGCCGAATGTCGCGACAACTCTTTCTGACAAATTGGGCTACTCCGTGCAAATCGGAGAACCATATTATTTCAGCGGGCCTACACAACAGAATCCTGCGGGCGGTCCCTGTGTCAGCAACGACCCGGTGGGAGGCTGCGTCTTTCCGAACGCCACAGTTCCTACGAAGACTTGGCTAGCGCCTGGCACGAACTTGCTGAGTTACATTCCAAAACCAAACATAGGTACCAACGTCTTTTCTACCTCGGCTTTCGATCAGACCTTGCGCGACGACAAGGGCTCTTACCGGATGGATGCCAATACCGAATGGGGATTGCTATCTGCGTACTACTTCTTGGACGACTGGCAGCAAAACAATCCTTATCCTGTGGCACAAGGTGGTGCGAACGTCCCCGGATTTAACGCGTTGTACTCGGGATGCGCGCAGCTACTCAGCCTGGGCGATACGAAGACGATGAGCTCTACTGCGGTCAATGAATTTCGTTTCAGCTACCTGCGCGATACAAACGATCTAGGGAAGCCACAGGGAGGAGTGGGGGTGAGTTTGGCGTCGCAGGGTTTCGTAGTGGGACCGGGAACTCCGGGCATCGTACCGCTCTCGCCCGAGACGGAAGGAGTGGAGAGCGTCGGCTTCAATAGCTTTACGCTTGGAACGAATACAAATGAGTTGAAACAATTCAACAACACCTATCAGTGGCTCGATAACTTTTCGAAAGTTGTGGGGACGCACACTATGAAAGTAGGCGGAGAGTTCCACATAGATCAGGTGAACGTTAGTCCAAATGCCCAATTCAACGGGAGCTTTCTTTTCTTTGGGACCGAGACGGGCTTGGATTTTGCGGATTTTCTGTTGGGATATCCGAGCCAATACAATCAAAGCCAGCTCCAACCTTTTTACGGTCGCAACAAATATCTAGGCCTCTACGCACAGGATAGCTGGCGCCTGAGGCCGAACCTGACGCTCAATTACGGTCTGCGTTGGGACCGCATCGAACCGTGGTATGAAAAGTACAATCAGATCGCGACGTTTGAACCGGGCAAGCAGTCCATTGTTTTTCCCGGCGCTCCAGCCGGCATTTTGTACCCCACTGACCCGGGAGTTCCGCGCACTTTGGGGCCCCCAGGGAATCTCGATTTTGCTCCGCGCATCGGACTCGCCTATTCGCCGGACGCTTCCGGAGACGGCGTGCTCGCGAAAATTTTGGGTGGTCCAGGCAAGACCAGCGTGCGGGCCAGCTTTGGCATGTTTTACACAGCGATTGAAGCGTTGACGTTGAGTGTGATGAGTGCCAACGCGCCTTATGGGATCACCTACACAAGTCCGGCGCCGCCCCTTTTTGCCACGCCATTTATTACGGCGTCCAACGGCCAAAATCGGAGACAGATTTTCCCGGTGACACTCGCGCCTCTGTACACATCCGCCAAGCATCCTGACCCCAACGTCGATTGGTCGCAATTCGAGCCGGTCACTGGGCTTCCAAACTATCTCGCCACCAATCGCATTCCTTACACTGAGGAATACATGCTTTCTCTACAGCGCGGGTTGGGAGCGAATACCGTGCTTAGTGTGAACTACGTGGGCACACAGGCACATCGCCTTCTGGTGCTGGAAGAAGCCAATCCTGGCGACCCGGCACTATGCTTGCTTCTAAGCAATCCGGCCAACCTGCTGCCTACTAATCCCGCGCAAACTCCATGCGGCCCTTTCGGCGAAGACACCACGTACGTGACCTCCAGCGGCAAGGTATATCAAGGAACCAGAGGGCCTTTGGGATCAAATTTCGGCAGCAACGCGAATCAAGCCACAATTGGCAATTCCAATTACAACGCCCTGCAGGTAATCCTGAACCATACCAGCAGACGATTGAACATTCTGGCTGGATACACTTTTAGCAAATCCGAGGATCAGTCTTCCAATTTGGGCGAAGAAGTGAATCCGATCGATCCCGCGCTCAGCAAGGCGCTCTCCGCCTTCGATGTGAAGCACAATTTTGTGGTGAGTTACAGCTACAAGATTCCATTCGAACATTTGTTCCAGGTGACGAATCGATGGACGGAAGGATGGGAGATCTCCGGCATTACACGTTTCAGCAGCGGCTTGCCCGTGACTTTGGTGAACTTTGGCGACAATTCGCTGCTGGGGTCGGAGCCGAATGGCGTGAATAATTTCGGCGTTGACGAACCGGATTTCACGCCCGGACCTTTGAACCTGAATAAGAATCCGAGGAGTGGCGTGAAGTATTTCAATACAGCGCTTTTTAGCGAGAATGCATTAGGAACACCTGGGACGGCGAAACGGCGATTTTTCTATGGTCCCGGGGCGAATAATTATGACTTAGCGCTGCTGAAAAACGTGCGGCTTACAGAATCGAAATCGTTTCAGTTCAGGCTGGAGGCCTTCAACGCGTTCAACCACGCGCAATTCTTCGGGCCTCAAGCGGTCGATGGAAATATTTCCAGTTCAACTTTCGGCCAGGTGATTAATGCGGCGCCGCCAAGACTGATGCAACTAGGCGCCAAGTTTTTCTTCTGATAAGGAAAGACAATTATGGCACGCTCCTGGAATCGTTGGTTTCTCGTTTCCTGATACAATCGAATTTGGAGTAGGCCTGCGACGCACGTGTCGCGCGAAAGCCTATTTGAACCAACACTGGATCCCAGGGAGCCCGCGTCGTCCTGCCCTTGTGCCGTCCGTTGGCCTCGGCCCGCTGGATAGCCTGAAAGCAGGCGCAGGGCACCCACCTATTCGTGGGGTTCAGGGCCTAGCTCGCACGGCGGAGTGGACCGCTCCTTCTAAATTCGTTCTCTAAGCGCCGATTTTATTCTTCCGCTTGCAGTGAAGAATCTGGACGCCTAAGAATCGCGAGGAAAATTGAAAATACTTTTCATCGGCGACATCGTAGGCTCGCCCGGCCGCAAGATCGTTCACGACCGGCTGGCGGACATTCTAGTGCAGCGGAAAATCGATTTGTGCATCGCCAACGGAGAAAACTCGGCGTCCGGCTTCGGCATCACACCGCGACTGGCCGAGGAATTATTCTCGTCGGGAGTCGAGGTTATAACCGGCGGCAATCATGTGTGGGATCGCAGGGAGATTCTGGATTTCTTCCCGCACGAGCCGCGCCTGCTGCGCCCGGCAAATTTTCCGGAAGGCTCGCCCGGTAAAGGATTTTACGTCGGACACACGAAAGCTGACGTGGGCTACGCGGTGATGAATCTACAAGGGCGCACTTTTATGATCGCCTTGGACGACCCCTTTCGAGTCGCTGAGCGTGAACTCGCGAAAATTCCTTCAGACATTAAGGTGATTATCGTAGACATGCACGCAGAGGCCACTTCCGAAAAACAGGCCATGGGCTGGTATCTGGCCGGAAAAGTTTCCGCCGTTCTCGGAACTCATACGCATGTGGCTACCGCCGATCAGCGCGTTCTGCCCGGCGGCACGGCTTATATCACCGATGTTGGCATGACCGGTCCTCATGATTCTGTAATCGGCATGGACAAACAAGGTGTCTTGCAGCGGTTTCTGGACCAAATGCCGGCGAAGTTCGCGGTGGCTGAAGGCGATATACAGATGAACACGGTTCAGATCGAAGTGGACGAAAGCACCGGTCGGGCGGTTTCCATTGAACGCGCCGCTTTCCGCATCGACTAAAGCGACCAAACGGAAGGCGTCTTGAACACGCACGAAATCATTTCAAAATATATGAGCGTTCCACCGGCAATGATGCTAGCCAATGCGAAACTGCTTTGCTGAGTCTGGGAAACCTAATAGCGACACGCGGCGTCTGTCCACTAAATACTCATTACTAAGGATTCGCCAATCTCGCGACGCACCCCATGGTCCGTGTGTCTAGCCGTACCGCTGGCAATCGCTACTATATGGAATCTCTTGCCATTGCTCGCTGCAGCTCGGACTCAAACTGAGGTTCCAGACATTTCCGCTCGCGGCCGCTTGTTTCCCGAACTGGGACCGGGGCTGCGCGCTATTAAGCGGGATTCCATTGGTCGATATTACATTTTGGCGGCGTCTTCCAGCGCGGTTTTAGTGTATGGCCCCGACGGCAAACGTATCGGCGGAATCCCTGCGGCAAATTCCCAGGTCGTTAAAATTGTTTTCGCGGAAGAGATAGACGTCGACACCAACAGCCGCCTTTTCGTCGCAGACCGCGGCGCAAACGCAGTTAAAATCTTCAAGGCTGACGGTTCGCTGGATAATTCCGTTGCGGTCCTCGCTCCCACTTCGGTGGCGGCGTTGCCGGGGAATGAATTTGCGGTTACTTCGCTTCGCTCCGATCGTCTGGTGACTATCTTCAGCGAACAAGGAAAACTGATTCGGAGTTTCGGTGATCCTCGTGATCTTCCTTCGAGTGCGGACTCGACGCGCTATGCCAACCGGGGCCGGCTAGCCGGAGATCCTTTGGGCTTTATTTACTTTGCGTTTACGTTTGTTCCGGAGGCCACGATCAGAAAGTACGATCGCTTTGGTTACTCGGCATACGAAATTTCTCTTCCTCATCCGGACGAACAGTCGGCCTCTGCTTCACAAACTTCAGGAGTCGATATTTTAGCGCTCGCCAGGCGCAATCAAGGTGTCGCGGCAAAAGCTGTGATCAACGCTTTTGGCGTGGATCCTGTCTCACAGGATGTGTGGATGGCGACCGGAGATCTCTTGTCGCACTTCGATAAAATCGGCGCTCTCGCCGCATCGTACCGCACCGCCACTGCGAATGGCACGCGGCTTGAGCCCAGCGCGATTCTTGTCGAGCCTAATCGAATTCTTCTTGCCGCAGACCCTCTTGGCGTCTATGAGTTCTCGCGGCCAGACAAACAAACCTCTGATTCAACCGGGCGGCGCTGAGAAGTTCGCGCGTGGCAGCCGCGCTGAGTTGGACGGGGAAAACCGCTTTGGGATTTTTCCTGGAAGCAACTAAAAAATCGCCTGTGGAAAAGCTGTGAATGATTTGTGAAATCTGTGTAAATGGTTCGTTCAATTTTCTCTTGCTACCTGCGTCGCGATTAGGCAAAATCCCCGCTCGCTTCTCCCGTGCAATTCACACGTGCACTCATGAGATGCCGTGACGCGGGGTGCGTCGCGTGACATCAGACCTATCCAACATAAGAGAACATCCCGCCGGCGGCGCGGGAGATTTCCACAACATTTCCACGTCGGTGGAAATTGTGTCAAAGGGTAAATTTGCTCGATGAACCTCTGGGATAAGATTCTGCTGCACTCCGAACGCCGCGTAAATCCTCACAGCTTCGCCACGTGGTTTCGGCCCACGCGTCTGGAACGCGCGGAGGAAGACCGTCTGGTCATCCGCGTTCCCACACGCCTGTTTAAAAAGCGCCTGACGGAAACTTACGGCCAGCTAATCCAAGCAGTGCTTACCGAGTTGGGGCGTCCTCAGCTGCAGCTTGAATATCTTTGCGCGGAAACGCAACCGGTGGCTGCAAACCTCGCTCCGCCTCCGCAGGCGAAGCTTGATTTCGACGCTGTGGCCCATCAACTGAATCCGCGCTATACGTTTGAATCGTTCATCGTGGGGGCTTCGAACCAATTTGCGCACGCCGCAGCCATGGCGGTGGCGGACCAGCCTTCCAAATCCTACAACCCGCTATTCCTGTACGGCGGTGTGGGACTGGGCAAGACACATTTGATGCAAGCCATTGGGCACACGCTCAAACGGCGTAACCCTTCGCTTCGGCTTACCTATATCAGCGCCGAAAAGTTTACGAACGAAGTGATTGCTTCGATACGGCTTGAGCGCATGCCGGCATTTCGCGACCGTTTTCGCAATATGGATGTTCTGATGGTGGACGATATTCAATTCATCGCCACTCGCGAACGTACGCAGGAAGAATTTTTTCACACGTTCAATGCGCTCTACGATCAGCAAAAGCAGATCGTTATTTCGTCCGATTGTCCGCCCAAAGAGATTTCTTCGATTGAGGAACGCTTGCGTTCGCGCTTTGAATGGGGACTCATTGCGGACATCCAGCCGCCCGACCTGGAAACCAAAATTGCCATTCTGCAGAAGAAGGCTGAAAGCGAACGCGTGCAGGTGCCCGATGACGTGGCCGAATATATCGCGCGCGCGATCAAATCGAACATTCGCGAGCTGGAAGGCGCACTAATCCGCTTGATGGCTTATGCTTCGCTCACCGGCGCGATTATTAATTTGCCCACTGCGCAGCAAGTGCTGAAAAACATTATTGAGACGCAGGACAAGAAAGTCACCATTGAGCAGATTCAGAAGCGTGTTGGCGAGCACTTCGGGCTGCGCGCGCAAGATTTGAAAGTACGTAGCAACTCCAAACAGATCGCATTTCCTCGTCAGGTAGCGATGTTCCTGGTGAAGCAGCTCACCTCGGCATCGCTTCCGGAAATCGGCAGGCAGTTTGGCGGGAAGCATCACACGACCGTTCTGCACTCGATCAACAAAATTGAGATGCTGCGGCAGTCCGACAAGGATTTGAACAAGACGATCAACAGGCTACTGGACGCTTTCGGTTAGAGTTAGCTGCGAACTGAAGTTCGCCCTGTGATGTGGCCTGTGCACGCGCTGTGGAAATAGCCCGACGCAAAGTTTCGGCGGCCGTTTTCACCAGTACCGCGTGGATTTCCACCGGATACTCTCTTGGATAAAGCGCGCGGATGATACGAGTTAAAACGTTTTCCGCAGAATCCACACATGCGGCGACGACGACGGTTTTCTTATATACTTACTTCATAAATAAAAGCAGTAAAGTAGTAGCCGCAGCAGTGCAAAAGAACAGCGAACAACGCGAGGATCGCCCGAAATGGAATTCAGCGTAAAAAGATCGGACCTGCTCGATGAACTCAACCTGACGCAGGGCGTGGTCGAGCGCAAGTCGACAATTCCAATTCTGTCGAATCTCCTGGTGGAAGCAAAAGGCAGCCGCCTGACCATCACGGCGACCGACCTGGAACTCAGTATCCGTACTTCCTGCGAAGCGAAAGTAAAAAAAGAAGGCGCCGGCACGATTCCGGCAAAGAAACTTTTCGAGTTGATGCGCTTGCTTCCGGAAGGCGAAGTGAAGTTTAAGCTCCTCGAAAATCATTGGGTGCAAGTAACCGCCGATAGGAAGAACTACAAACTCGTAGGCATGTCGAAAGACAACTTCCCGGCGCTGCCGTCTTTTCCACACGCGCTCGTGAAGATTCCCGCGGCGCTGCTTGCCGAAGTGATAGCCAAGACCACCTTCGCAATTTCCCTGGAAGAATCCCGTTACACCCTGAATGGCGCCTTGCTGGTTCTGAAGCCAAATTCAATCACCATGGTGGCGACGGACGGACATCGGCTTGCGATGGTCGAGAAAGATCACAAGTTCGAAGGCTTCTCGACTGAAACGCGTGTTCTTGTTCCCAAGAAGGCCATGACGGAGTTGCAACGCCTGGCCGCGGAATCGGGCGATGAAGCGAGTGTTGAATTCGCGCAGGACGAAAGTCATCTTTTCTTCCAGTTTGGCGGGCGTTTGCTGACGTCGCGCAAACTCACCGGGCAATTTCCGAATTACGAGGCTGTGCTTCCGCGGGATGCGAATAAGACTGTGGCTCTGGATCGCGGTGAATTGCAAGACGCTCTGCGTCGAGTCTCGCAGCTCGCTGATCAGCGTTCGCACGCCGTGAAATTCATGCTATCGAAAGAAGGTCTGGAGATTTCTGCCTCAAGCCCGGAATACGGCGAAGCGAAAGAAGTGATCGAGAAAGAATTCAAAGGCGACACCATTGCGATCGGCTTCAACGCGCAGTATCTTCTCGATTTTCTGAACGCCGCGGCCGATGGCCCGATCAGCTTCGAACTGAAGGATGAACAGTCCGCGGGCCAGTTGCGCCCCCTCGCCGATGAGGCTACTCGTTATCGCTACGTCGTAATGCCCATGCGTATTTGACGTCGTTGCGCATCTAAGTGCCTCGTTTTTAGGCTTCCGTTTTTCTCTAGAGAACCCTTGTAATAACTGATCAATTACGCTATTTCCGCATTACCCGGCAAACCGATTTGCTCTTATAATCACACCTCTGCAAGCTCATAACTAATTGATCCGTTTGGACTTATTGTTACATTTTGGTCCACAATCACCTTGTGAAAATCACGCTTTTCCGGTACAATTTTGTTGTTCTGGATTCCTCCTGAACGGCACTGTCTGACCCGAAAATGCTTCGGTTTTCTTGCTCGCGCCAGGGCAAGGGAGCAATCGGGTTAGACGAAATAGAGCTTCGCCGCGTCTCCCCGGAAAATTTCGGAACGGGACGGGATGAAGTTGCAACCCTTCGAGTCTGGCAAGCGCAGAAGCGCCCTGGGAATATCCAGGCCGGATTTTTCGGATGCTCAGGCCAATGGGCAAGGCAAGCCCGCCAAAGTGGGCAAGTGTCGAGCCTCCGCGCGACCGCCTTCCCGTGTATCAGCAAGATTTCTAAAAGAGATTTCTAAAATTTGCATGCATGCGAGCTAACGGTCTGAGGAGACGCACGATCCATGGCTGAAAAAGAAAGTTCGGGCGCCAAAGGTCATAAGTACGACGCTACATCCATCAAAGTTTTGGGCGGAATCGAAGCGGTGCGCAAGCGCCCTGCAATGTATATCGGTTCCACCGGCGAGCTCGGTCTGCATCACCTTGTTTGGGAAGTTGCGGACAATTCGGTGGATGAAGCTATGGCCGGCTTTTGCGATGAGATTAATGTGTCGGTACATGATGACAACAGCGTAACCGTGATCGACAACGGCCGCGGCATTCCCGTGGACATGCACGCGACGGAGAAGAAACCGGCGGCGGAAGTTGTTATGACCGTGCTGCATGCCGGCGGCAAATTTGATAGCGACACCTATAAAGTCTCCGGCGGATTGCACGGCGTAGGCGTGTCAGTTGTGAATGCCCTTTCGGACTGGCTCGATCTGGAAATCTGGCGCGACGGCGAAGTGTGGGAACAGTCCTACGAAAAAGGCGTCCCTACGTCCAAGCTCAAGGCTTCCGGCAAGACTCGAAAGACTGGCACGAAGATCACATTTCACGCCGACCCCGAGATTTTCGCGACAACCGTGTATAGCTACGACACGCTCTCGCAGCGCCTTCGCGAACTCGCCTTCCTGAACAAAGGTCTAAAAATTACGCTGGAAGATGAGCGCACCAGTAAGAAAGCTGAATTTCGGTTCACCGGCGGCATTGCCGAATTTGTGAAGCATCTGAATCGCGGCAAGCAAACTCTTCACGATTCACCGATTTATATGGAAGGCAAGCGCGAGCAGGTGGATATCGAAATCGCGCTGCAATATAACGATAGCTACGCCGAAAACATTTTTTCCTTCGCGAACACGATCAACACCGTTGACGGCGGTTCGCACCTTTCGGGCTTTCGGTCCGCGCTGACGCGCACGATCAACTATTACGCAAATTCCGCGGGCATGTTGAAAGAGCAGAAAGACGAGGTCTCCATCAACGGAGACGATGTACGCGAGGGCCTCGTTGCCGTAGTTTCCGTGAAACTTCCACAGCCGCAATTCGAAGGACAAACCAAGGGCAAACTCAACAGCGATATCAAAGGGCTCGTGGAATCGCTGGTGAACGAGCGCCTCGGCGAATATTTCGACAAGCATTCCTCCATCGCGCGAAAAATTATCGGCAAGTGTATTGACGCAGCTCGCGCTCGCGAAGCTGCGCGCAAAGCTCGTGAACTTACGCGTCGCAAATCAGCGCTCGACTCTAGTGGTCTTCCTGGGAAGCTTTCCGATTGCCAGGAACGTGATCCCGCGCGCTGCGAACTTTTCCTCGTGGAGGGCGAATCGGCCGGCGGCTCGGCCAAAGGCGGGCGTGATCGGCGTTATCAGGCCATCCTGCCGCTGAAGGGCAAAATCCTAAACGTGGAAAAGGCCCGTTACGACAAGATGCTGGGGCACGAAGAAATTCGCTGCATTATCACGGCTCTTGGCACCGGCATTGGCAAGGACGATTTCGACGCCAACAAGCTGCGCTACCACAAAGTGATCCTGATGACCGACGCGGACGTGGATGGCAGCCATATCCGCACGCTGTTGCTCACGTTTTTCTTCCGCCACATGCGCGAGCTCATCGATCGTGGCCACATCTACATTGCGCAGCCGCCGCTTTATCGTGTGAAGCGCGGAAAGATGGACCGTTACATTCGGGACGAACGAGAATTCGCTCACGAACTGATGAAGCGTGCCACCGAAGAGCACGAAGTGAAGTCGAAAGGCGGGAAATCGCTGGAAGGCGGCGACCTCACCCAATTCCTGCTGAATATTCAGGAATACGATCAAGTGGCCGCAAAGCTGGGCCGGCGTTTGCGCGAACCGAAACTCGTTGAACTGCTCGCCAACAGCGAACTCGAAAAGAAAACTGATTTTGCGGACAAGAAAAAACTTCAGGAGCTGGTGAAAGCTATCGAGAAAGCCAAGCTGGAACTGGAGGCGAAATTTGTTTTCGACGAAGAGCACAGCTTGCACGAACTCGTTCTGAAAAATGGTGGAGAGCGGCGAGTGAATTGGGCTCTGGCGGCTACGGCCGAATACAAACGCATGCGCTCGTTGCACCAGCAGATTGCAGTGCACGATCGTCCGCCATTCACCGTGGGCCACAACGGCGACAAAGTCGTTAAGGAAGATGCGACCGGCCTGCTGAATTACGTGCTTGAAGACGCGAAAAAGCAATTCACTATCACGCGTTTCAAGGGCCTGGGCGAAATGAATCCCGAGCAACTTTGGGAAACCACCATGAACGCCGAGACGCGCACTCTGCTCAAAGTGCGCCTCGAAGACGCCGTCGCGGCCGAAGACATTTTCTCCACGCTGATGGGTGAAAACGTCGAGCAGCGCCGGAAATTCATCGAGGACAACGCCCTCGACGTCGTGAACCTCGATATTTAGGATGATGTATCAATTGAGCTGGAAGATTTTGCCGGGGCTGCGGGGCATGAGCTGTTCTGAGTTTAGTGCGACGGAGACGTCTTCGCCGAACAACGAGCAAGGTGTGGCGTTTGAATGTTCGACCGAAGCCGAACGCGACTCATTATTGCGCGAATTAGAGGCGCACTTCGCGCCGCAGCGTTTTTCGAACAACGCTACAGCGTTCGAAACCGTGAAGACCTACGTAATCGAACGTGCGGCGAGAAAAACACAATCTTAAACTGAGCAATTCCAGATACGGAGAGACGAGTGGCCGACGAAATCGATAAGTCAATAACCACGCCGGTTGATATCGAATCGGAGATGAAGAAGTCGTACCTCGATTACGCCATGAGCGTGATCATCGGGCGCGCGCTTCCGGATGTGCGCGACGGGCTGAAGCCGGTTCACCGGCGAATTCTGTTCGGAATGTACGAGCTCGGGCTAACGTCCACAAAGGCCTACCGCAAGTGCGCAAAAATCGTCGGCGAGGTGCTCGGCAAATTCCATCCGCACGGTGACACGCCCGTGTATGACGCCCTCGTGCGGCTCGCGCAGGATTTCAACATGCGCTACCCGCTTGTAGATGGCCAGGGAAACTTCGGTTCCGTAGATGGCGATCCGCCTGCGGCGATGCGATACACCGAAGCGCGTCTTTCGAAAGTTGCCGAGGAAATGCTCGCGGACATCGAAAAGGAAACCGTTGATTTCGTTCCCAACTTCGATGAAAGCGAACATGAGCCGGTCGTTCTTCCGACTCGAATTCCCAACTTGCTGGTCAACGGTTCCACCGGTATCGCTGTGGGCATGGCGACGAATATTCCTCCGCACAACCTGAAAGAAACCATCGAAGCTGCCATCCTGCTGATCGAAGAGCCCGAAACAAACCTGAAAAAAGTGATGAAGCTGATTCCCGGCCCCGATTTTCCGACCGGTGGCTACATTTACGGGCGCGAAGGAATCGAACAAGCTTACAAAACCGGCCGCGGTTCGTTCCAGGTACGCGCCAAGGTAGCCATCGAGCAGCGCGGCAAGGATCGCCAGGACATCGTCATAACCGAGCTCCCTTATCAGGTCAACAAAGCCCGACTGATTGGGCACATTGCCGAACTGATACAGAACAAAAAACTGGAAGGCATTGCCGACATTCGCGACGAGAGCGACCGCGACGGCATGCGCATCGTCGTAGAAATCAAACGCGACGAAGAGCCGCAAATTATTCTGGCCCACTTGTTCAAGCAAACGCAGATGCAGGAATCGTTCGGCATGATTCTGCTGGCCATTGTTGGCGGACAGCCGCGCGAGCTCGGCTTGGTCGAGCTGTTGCAACTATTCATTGCTCACCGCGTCGATGTGGTTCGCCGCCGCACGCAATACGAACTCCGCAAAGCCGAAGAGCGCGAGCATATTTTACTGGGTTACCAGATCGCGCTGGATTATCTGGACGACGTGATACGGGTCATCCGTGGTTCTTCCAGCCGCGCGAATGCCCGCGAAAATCTATTTAATTTCTTTGCGAACAAATCGATTTCCATCTCGGAAGGTGGAAAAGCCAAGAGTATCGCGGGCGTGAAGCTCAGCAACAAAAAATACGGCTTGGCCACCGAAGCTGTCGGCCTTAGCTACCCGCAGATTGACGCCATCCTCGAGTTGCAGTTGCATCGCCTCACCAGACTTTCGATCGACGACATTCTGAACGAGCTGAAACAGATTCGCGAGCAGATCGCCGAGTTACGCGAAATTCTAGCCAGTGAGAAGAAACTGAAAGCAGTGATCGTTGCCGAGCTGCGCGAAATTGCGAAATCCTACGGTGACGAACGGCGCACGCAGATCGTTGATCGGGTTGAGGAAATCAAACTCGAAGACCTGATCAAAGACGAAGAGATGGCCATCACCGTGAGTCATGCGGGTTACATCAAGCGCACGTCAGTTGATGTCTATCGCCACCAGTCACGCGGCGGCAAAGGTCGCATTGGCGCGAAAACCCGCGAAGATGACTTCGTCGAGCACTTTTTTGTGGCCTCGGCGCACAGTTACATTCTGCTGTTCACCTCGAAAGGCCGGATTTACTGGCTCAAGGTTTACGAGATTCCGGAAGCTGCGGCCGCTACGCGCGGAAAAGCAATTGGCACTCTCGTCCGCCTGCAGGAAAATGAAAAGCTTACGGCTGTGGTTCCCGCGCGAAACTTGGAAGAAGCGGACCGCTACGTTTTCCTGGCAACGCGCAACGGCACGGTGAAGAAGACGGCCATCGCCGAATTTTCGAACCCGCGCCCATCCGGAATTATCGCCATCAACCTGGACGCCGGCGACGAATTGATCGGCGCGAAACTTACCGACGGCAAGCAGATGATTTTCCTGGCCAGCCACGATGGGCAGGCAATTCTGTTCCGCGAAACGGAAGTCCGTTCGATGGGACGAGCGGCCGGCGGCGTAAACGGCATGGATCTGGCTAAAGGTGATTTCGTGGTCAGCATGGATGCCGCGCAGCCGGATTTCGTCATCATTCAGAAGGAATACAAGAAAGACACACAGGACCTGGATGAGCTGGAAAGCGATCAGATTCGCGAATCGCTTACCTCGCTGATGCTCACCGTTTCTGAAAAGGGTTACGGCAAGCGCACTCCCCTCGCGGAATATCGCGTTACATCGCGCGGCGGCAAAGGCGTTATCAATTTGAAATCCACGGACCGCAATGGCCCCGTAGTGGCAGCTCTGCAAGTGCGCGAAGACTCGGACGTGATGATTATCACCGGACAGGGAAAAGTGATTCGCGTTCATTCCGGCGAGATACGCGAAGCGGGACGTTCGACACAAGGCGTACGCTTGCTGCGCTTGGAAGAAGGCGACCGCATCGCCGCTGCCGCTTCGATTCTGGAAGAGGAAGAAGCCCCTGCGCCGGAACCCGAGAAAAAGTAGCGCGAAGCGATCCGTTTCTTAAGACGGTGGGGCGATGTAGTAGCCCGGGCGCGTGCGCACGTCGACGCCAGGGCGATCGACCGTGATTCTGATTTCGTGGTAGCCGGTAGGTTCATCGCCGGGCGGACGATAGCCTAGCGTATATTGCGCGTGCAGCTCGCCGCCGATTTCATCCATCGCCTTCTGAATCGAGCGGTCTTTCATGGTGTTCACGTGTAACCCGCCTGTAGCTTTGCTGGCAATCTCCAGTGCGTTCGGCCCGATGGCATTCTTCCCGGTTTTCACCAGCCAGACGGCCAGCGCCAGCAGATCTATATTTCCTTGCCCTTGAGCTAGGGTTTCGTTGTCCGGCGTTTGCGCCATTCCGGGCGGCACGGGAACGGGAAACGTTCCGGGCGCCCCCAACTGCGGCCCTTGATATGGATTCGGCTTCGCGCGCAAATCGGCCATGCTCGTACTCAGACCGATCGTGTAAATCGTCACGTTAGCGAGCTGCGCCTGGCGCAACACCTCGCCCAGTCTGCTTTCGCTGCCGGAATCCTGCGCCTCGGCAATCACCACCAGAATTCGCCTCCGGACCGCTGGCCGCTCTTCCAGCAACGAAATGCCGCGTGACATCGCATCGTAGAGCCGCGATTGCTCGACGCCAATGCGCAAGTGATTGATCGTGTTTTGCACGCCGTCGATATCGGTGGTGAATTTATTGAGGAGCTCGATATCACTGTCAAAGGTGATTACGGCTGCTTCGGCCGTTTGTCCCATTACGGTTTGGCTGAAAATGATTCCTGTTTGGCGAATGGCGGGAAGCATAGGCTCGATATGCGAGCTGGTTTCAATCGCCAGTACAATCGAAAGCGGATCGCCACCCAGGTCGAAGTGGTCGATTTTTTGTTGCACCCCATTGTCAAAAACGCGGAAATTTTCCTTGGATAGATCGAGCAGCATTTCTCCGGAGTGATTGGTCACCGTGACCGGCGCAACCACTTCATTTACGCGAACGCGGATCGCGTTCTTTAGCTGTTCGGCAGTGGGCGTCTTTTCCGGGGTTACACCCGGCTTCTGCTGGAGCGGACCCGGCGGAGCCTGACACCGCGCTGGCCCGGGAGCCGTCAGGCAAGCCAGCGCCACGGAAATCGCCACTAGCCCGGAAAACCGTGCCGTTCGCGCAGGCGTATTTTGACGGCGTTGCATCGATTTCAGTCTATCTGATTCGCGGGGGCTGGGCGGCGTTGCTTGCAGTGTAATAGCGCTTGCGCACGGTGGCTGGCTTTTCGCCTCAGTTCTCCTAAAATGAACATTCGCGCTTTTTATCGAGGAGAAAACATGAGCCGCCGCAGTACCCGGCCCCGGGAAAAGTTAGCTTACGACGATCCGAGGTTCATGGACAGTTTGGCGGCCCGGCCGCTTCGGATTATGGCCGAATACATCGACCCATTGGATCGACTGCGTCGCGCAAATGTAAGCGATACCATCGTGATGTTCGGTTCGGCGCGCATTCAGGCCCGCGACCGCGCTCTCGTGCATCTGAAACAAGTACAGCGCAATGCTCGTGGCCGGCGCACTCCTGAATGGCGCCAGAAAGTCAGCGCCGCACGGTCTTTGCTTTCCATGTCCCGGTATTACGAAGAGGCCCGCGAGCTTTCTCGACGACTGACGCAGTGGTCCATGACGCTGGGCGACAAGCCGCGAAGGTTTGTAATTTGCTCTGGCGGTGGACCTGGAATCATGGAAGCGGCCAATCGCGGCGCATACGAGGCAGGCGGTCCTTCGATCGGCCTCAGCATACAGCTTCCCCACGAACAGGAATCAAACCGCTACATCACTCCGGAGCTGAATTTCCTGTTTCACTATTTTTTTATGCGCAAGCTTTGGTTTGCACAAATGGCCAAGGCGCTGATTATTTTTCCTGGTGGGTTTGGAACCATGGATGAACTGGGAGAAATGCTCACCCTTTTACAAACCAACAAACTCTCGTCCCATCATCTGATCCTGATCTACGGAAGGAAGTATTGGGACAAAGTAATCAACTGGCGGCACATGGTTCGCACCGGCACGATTAACGAGCGCGAATTCAAGCTGCTGCAGTTCGCCGATAACGTGGACGAAGCTTTCGATCACATCCGCAAAGACCTGGAAGCGCATCACCTTCAGTTGGAATCGGATTCATACACCGAACCAACGCACCGGATGTAAACGCGTGCCGGTACTTCCCGAATAATTGCGACAGAAAAGAGAAACGGGGAAGAAGCCCCCAGGGACTTCCTCCCCATTTTCCGTGCGCAAGAACTTGGCAATTCGATAGACGGTTAGTTATTCGAGTACGGCTCGGTCGCAAAAACCGCCTGGAAGCGCCGCTTCTCGTCCTGATCATGCAGCATTACGACCGGCACTACACGCAAGGAATGCTTGCAGCTCCGGCAGGTCGTAGCTTCTCCCTGAAGATCCTGAATGAACCCGTCAGAGAAATGGTACGCCGCACGAGGCCGCCTTGCTGCTTTGGTGCCCTGCGTCCCGCACTGCGGACAAGTAAACTCCACGCGGTCTTCCAAAGGATCGCGATTCAAAGCCGCCCAACCTGTATATCGAACTCCAATTGTTTCCTTCTGATCTTTCTCCATGATGACCCTCCCCTATAAAAACCGTACAAACCTTTAGACGCAGCTCGCGCCAAAACCGATTCAAGCGCGTACCAATTTTTGTAACTCTCTAAAACTATTGTTTTTAGGGACTTCAAAAGATGGGCTAACCCACGTTGGAACTAAAGCTCTGCACCGGTGTCTATCTATATAAGAGATTCGCGCGAGACTCCCGAAGGCTCAATTGTAAGAACCTTGCAGAGGAGTGTGTCATGAGAGAGCGCGAAGATTTCTCGCAATGCCTGGTGGACGGTGACAAGCAATCGTTTTCGAAATCGAGATGGATGCGACGAGAAGCATTGCTGATCTCGGTTATTTTTGAAGCTGCGCTGGTGGCCGCGATGTTCCTGCTGCCTCTGATAACGCAGGGACTGCCGCCACAACAGTTTATTATCACGCCAGCGCCGCCTTATCACGGTGGCTCAAGCTCGGCACCAGCAGGTCCGCGTGCCGGTTCACACCATCAACCAATCGAAACTTCCGCCGCTACATATAACGTGATGTCGCTTCACAACGCTAATATTCAGAACCACGCTCCGTCGGTTTCACCCGAAGACGCTCCTTCGATTGGTTCGGGTTTTGGACCTGGTGGCTCGCTTGGTTCAGGTCCTGGCGGCGGGGATAACATTACTGGCGGAATGGAACTCGGAGGCCGAGCCATTTCGGAGCCGCCCAAACCCGCTATAGAAAAGCCGCGACCGATGAGCGAAGGTGTGATGGAAGCGGCCCTACTCAATAAAGTTCAGCCCCGATATCCTCCGGCGGCGCGCTTCATGCACATAGCGGGTACTGTTCGTCTACAGGCAATCATAGGAAAAGACGGGCGGGTCCGGGACGTTCAAGTTCTCAGCGGCCACCCGCTACTGGTGCAGGCGGCTTTGGCGGCGGTACGCGAATGGCGCTATCGGCCCACGGAACTGAATCACGAAATCGTGGAAGTCGAAACGGAGATCACCGTGAATTTTGTTCTTGAGTAAGATCGCGGAGGTCTGAAAAGCGTCTCGATTTTCCGAGACGCCTCGCAGATCTACATTACTTCAGAGATTAAAACTTGATTACGATACCGGTGGAAGCGCGACCATTATCCTGCCGACCGTTAAAGAAAAACGTGGGAACGTAATCGACCTGAAAAATTCTCCAGTGAACTCCATGGAAAATTCGGGCGTCGATGCCCCCGCCGGCCGCAAGAGAGAACGAGGTGTCAGTAAGATTTCCGTTGTTGGCGCTGAAGTGCGCGGCACCCACAAGAACGTGCGCGAACGGCGAGACTCGGGAGTTTAACGATACCTGCGGTCCGAATAGAAACGTATGGACGGAAGCGCCTGCGCCATACTCGCCGCCAAACTCTGCAACAGCGCCTAGCCAACTGGTCGGTTTATATTCGCCGGACAAGAGCCAACCGTTCATGTTCGTAATTGGCGAACTATCGAAACGCATATATGAATACCCACCGTACAGTTCCACTTTGTCAGAATCTTGCGCGTGCGCAGTAAGTGAAATTAGAAAAATCAAACCGAACATCAATGAGAGCTTTCTGAACATACGAATCCCTCCTCAGGGTTACTAAATTTAGGATTATCGTGGGCAGTAAATCTCGCCACGATTCGCTGCGTACCATCCAACTTCAACTGCTGGCACCTTTATGAGTGCGGTAGCAGCGATGGGCTGGAACGAATAGGATGCAGCCTAATCGGAAGAGGTTACCCCTGCACTTCGAAATTTTAATTATCTTCGTATCAGGTATTTACGGTAGAGACTTCCTGCTACAGGAGTGGTTCGCCGGAATTCTTCGCGATTAATTCGCGAGCGGTATCTCGCAAGCGAACAATTTCCTGCCAATCGTTTCCGCCGGCCCGATCCGGAATCACCAGAGGGCCGAACGTAACCGTAATGCGACCGGGTCGCGGCAACTTCGTTTTGTCACGCAGAATTCGTCGGGCGCCACTGACCGACACAGGACAGATAGGGCGTTGGGTATCGACAGCCGCCTTGAAAGCGCCCAGTTGAAAAGGACGAATCCCGGTAACGGCTGTGAAGGTTCCCTCCGGATAAATCGCGACTGACTCTCCGTTCTGAAGCGCGGCGTTCACTTGTTCGGCTTGGCGGATGCGCGCCTGTGGATCGCTGCGATTAAAGGAAAATTGGCCGCTGCGGAGCGCCATGGTGCTGAAAAATGGCATGTCGCGGATTTCACCCTTAGCCACGAAGCGGACGTCCGGCGGGAGAAAAGCCAGATTGATTAAAATATCGAGATAGCTCGCGTGGTTTGGAGCAAAAATCCAGGGGCCGGATGTTTTGCGCTGATCGAGAATTTCCTGGCCCTCCACTCGCACTGGAACGAATGCCATTCTGAGCATCAGTCGAGTGCCTTTGTGTATAAGCCAAGCCGCGTGCGTTCGATTCCTAGTAATTGCAACCAGCGTCCATAAGGGAAATAAAAGAATCGTAAAAATCGACATCGCATACAAGCCATATAGAAGTTCGAATGCGCCGGTTCCGGCTTGCTTTGTCCAGGTCCATACGCGCGGCGCAGAACCGCGTGCCGCCAGGCCGGCGACCTGCAGCCATGTGGGTTGCTGGCGCCTGCCTAGCTCTCCCTCGGTAAAAAGCCGCTGCGTCTCTCGGCGACGCAATTTACCGCTGGAGGTTTTCGGAATGGATTGAGGCGGCAGCAGCACGACCAAATCCGGCGGCATCCCCAGCGCGTCGGCGATCCCATGTGAAATTTCCTCTTCGATGCGCTTCGCACCTGCCATGTCGCGAACTTCCGCGGTTACAATCAGCCGCTCGCTTCCCGTTCGCGCGTCGTTCGCGCCGAACGCCACGACGCAACCTGTTCGCACACCTTGAACGCGTCCCGCGATTTCTTCCACTTCGTGCGGATATAAATTCCGTCCGGCCTTGATGATGATGTCTTTCGCGCGGCCGGTTACGTAAATTTCGCCGTCGGCCCAGTAGGCCAAATCGCCGGAATCGAGCCAGTCGCCATCGCGCATCAATTCTTTGGTCGCTGTGGGATTGTGAAAGTAGCCGCTGGTTGCCGATTCACCGCGAAACCAGAGACGCCCCTCTTTTCGTTCACTGAGGTTTTGGCCGTCGGCGTCCACGATGCGTACCTGCACTCCCGGCACAGGCTTTCCAGCATTCACAAACTCGAGTGCGGCGGTGTCGTCGGTCGTGGCGGGCTGAGCCTGCCCGCCGGTCTCAAAGGCGGCGCGTCCGATGCGGTCCACTTTGTAACCCGTGCCGAGTTTTGGCACCGAAACGGCTAGCGTCGCTTCGGCGAGTCCGTAAACCGGGAGAAGCGCGTCGCGGCGAAAGCCATAAGGTGCAAAGCGGGTTGCAAATCTTTCGAGCGTCTCGGCGCGGACCGGCTCTGCTCCATTGGTTGCGGCGCGCCAACAACTCAGATCCAAACCTTGCAAGTCCTTGTCTGGAATCTTTCGCACGCAAAGCTCGTACGCAAAATTAGGAGCCGGACTGATCGTGCCGCGATGTTTGTGAATAGCTCGCAGCCAGCGTTCCGGTCGGCTCAAAAAAGCTAGCGGCGACATTACGACTAGAGGAATTCCGGTGAAGAGCGGGACAAACCAAGCGCCGATCAGTCCCATATCGTGATACAGGGGCAGCCAGCTCACCGCCACGTCGTCTGGCTTTATGTCGATGCCGGAAATAATCGATTTTATATTCGCGAGCAGATTGGCATGCGTAAGGATGACACCCTTGGGATCGCCCGTGGACCCGGAGGTGTATTGCAGAAAAGCAATTTCATCGGCGCGAGCGTGGTGCGAAAGATTTTCGACCGGTCGCCAATGCCCTGGGGAAGAATTCGGTTTCGCAGCCGCTTTTGTTGCCGGCTTGGCTAGCTCTCCGGCGTCGAGCACTTCTCGTAGAGTGGGTACCCCGGGCTTGAGCAACCGGGCCAAACCTTCAGCTTGCCGCCAGGTAATCAGAAATTGCGCTTCCGCATTGCGCAAGATGGCCGATTGCCGCGTGGCATATTCAGCGATGCGGTCGGCGCGGAACGGTGGATAAATCGGCACCGGAATTCCGCCGGCGAGCTGGATGCCCGCGAAGCTCCAAAAGAATTCCGCGCAGGTGGGAAGCATGATTGAAACGGTCTGGCCAGGCTCCAAACCGTGCCGTATTAATTGCGCGGCTACCCTTGAGGCGCTTTCGAAAAGTTCGCCGAATGTTATCGTTCGCGGCTCTTCGTTCCCTTCATACAGATAAATATGCGCTCGCGCCGGTTCACCGCGCCCTCGCAAGCGAAAAAGCTCAGTTAAAGTTTCGGCGTTGCATATTTGCTTTTCAATGTCAGCTTGCAGAGCAAGCGAACGTGCCGCCGTTGCTTCTATCGCCGCCCCGGCACCGCTCGCTGAAATCGCGCCGCGCGCTGCGGATCCTGGAACGGATACCTCGCGCAGCACCGCATCAACCAGATCTTGTACCGTGTCAGCCTCCGCGACCACCCGGTCAGGCAGACGCGCGCCGCAAGCATCGCCCAAGCGCAGCATAAGCTCTACTCGCTCGAGACTCCCGAGTCCAAGTTCTCGTTCGAGGTGAGCCCCAGTGCCGTGCGCCGTAAGTTCCGCCAAGCCACGTTGCCCCCCTAACTCTGCCAGGAGTTGACGCAACACATCAAGCGTCTGCGAGGTGACCGTTGCTGCGCGATCAATTTTTGTGCCAGTTGCGCCCATAGGAAGGTTCACAACCCGTTGCTTTGGCCGAGCGTACCACCGCTCACTACGCAGGGCAATGCCACTCCCGGCGAAGCGAACATTGCGCGAAGCGCTATTCAAGTACCTTCGTACTGGGACTAATTGAACCCTTTGCACTATCGACGCTGGCTGTCGTTACAACCAGAATGGTGACGAGTTCGAGGCCGCGCAAAGCGCCTCGAATGTCTACACCTCCATCACCCCATGCCCACGAGCGGCCGGCACCCCCACCGGCCGCTCCCCTTTTCTGCTGACTTCAAGTCATCTAAGCCAACCACTTCGCGAGACATAAACACGGAATGTTTCTTGACTCCAACGCGCACGCTTCTATAGAGTGCGGGCATCACGGGGTTGTAGGCTAGAGGCAACCGGCTGCGATCTGAATGATGTTCAGCCTAGGGTTTTGTTCCTCCGACGTGGTTCTTCACGGCCTGCATGTCCTCAGCGCGAGTTCTCACTACGGGGGTGGGCGTGAGATTACTTCGAGCTATTTTTATTTTCGTCATTACACTCGCCAGCACTTCAATTCTTAGCAGGATAGCCTCGGGCCAGACTAACGCTTCACTGCGTGGCACTGTCACCGACCAGTCGGGTGGTGTGGTTGTCGGAGCGAAGCTCACTCTTACAAATACCGGTACGGGAATCGCGCGCACCGCAACTAGCGGAAACGACGGCTCCTATTTATTCGACCTGGTGCAAGTAGGCAAATATAAGCTCACTGTCGAGAAAGGTGGCTTTACCACATTCGTTCAAGACGGAATCGTTTTGGAACTAAACCAGAACGGCCGCGCTGACGTTTCCCTGAAAGTTGGGCAAGCAGCTCAGACCGTGGAAGTAACCGCGAACGTCGCGCAAGTGGATACCACCAGCGCCGTTCTCGGAAAGGTTGAAACCGAGCGTGCGATCCGAGACTTGCCTTTGCTCGACCGCGACACCTTGCAGCTCGGCCTGCTCCAGGCCGGCGTTTTTCCACCGGACCAGGATGATTCCTCCGGCAACCCATTTTCGGTAAGCGGACAACGCTCGGAATCGCTAACGTTCCTACTGGATGGCGCGAATAACACTGATTTTCTCGGCAACAATATCGTCGTAAGCCCCAACCCCGACGCCGTGGAAGAATTCAAGATTATGACGAATAACTATGACGCCGAATACGGGCGCACTTCCGGAGGCATCGTCAACCAGATTACGAAGTCCGGAACAAACGATTTCCATGGCGACCTTTTCGAGTTCATGCGCAACGATGTTTTGAACGCTACCGATTACCTGGCCGATGGAATCAAGTCTGCCTACAGACGGAATGTCTTCGGCGGAACGCTGGGAGGACCGGTCAAGAAAGACAAATCATTTTTCTTTGTGGCCTACCAAGGGACTCGGCGTGGTGAAGGAATGACCCCGAGTCCGATCGGGGTGCTAACCGTTCCCGAACGCACAGGAGACTTCAGCGCCGATAATTTTCCACTCATCAATCCAATCACCGGCGCTCCCTATCCCAATAATCAAGTTACCGTGAACCCGATCATCGCGAATTACATCGCCAAGTACATGCCATTGCCTAACAATGGATCAACCAACACCTTTACGGCGTCGCCGCTAGCTGGAATCAATGACGATCAAGGAATCGTGCACTGGGACTATAACGTCACGCCCAAGGACACCATCTCGTTTGCATATCTGATCGATGATACACGCGCACTGTTTCCGGAAGAGGGTGGCACGATTTCGTCCCTTACGGGCCTTCAGCCTTCTGGATCAGGCGGCGACGTACCGGTCGGGTCCGCGGGACTGGAAAGCCAGCGCAATCAGATTGGAACGTTCACTTGGACGCACACATTTTCTAGCAGCAAGATTAACGAATTCCGTTTCGCTGCCAGCCGGTTCGCGTCGAGCCAAGCGGTGCCGCTCGATCATACGTCGCCCAGCGCTTTGGGGTTCACGAACGTTACACCAGCCGATACCAAGGCTCCGGCGCCGCCCACGATTTTCGGTCCGTCGTTTACCCTCGGGCCTTCCACACAGGGACCCACCACGCTGCACCGCGCTACATTTGAATGGTCTGACAATTTCACCTGGACGCTCGGCAAACACGAGATAAAATTTGGAGTGGATTTCACTCGCGTTCGAAATAATTTCTATTACGACTATTACAACAATGGCAGCGAAGATTTCACCTTTGGAAACTTCACGGGAGATGAATACGCCGATTTCGTGGCCGGGTTTTCCGATGAATACTACCAGTCTTCGCCGGCTACCTATGGAATTCGGACCGGCTCAGCCGCGGGATATATTCAGGACACCTGGAAGATTTTGCCGCGTCTTACTCTAAACTATGGCTTGCGCTACGAGTATTACGTTCCGCAGCACGACATTCACGACAATATCCTGGGTTGGTTCCCCGGTAAGCAATCCACCGTCTTTCCTGACGCGCCTCCCAATATCCTTTATCCCGGAGATCCCGGCACACCGAATGATGCCTTGGTTTATCCGGACTACAACAACTTTGCGCCGAGGTTCGGTTTCGCCTGGGATATGTTTGGCAATGCAAAGCTGGTCATGCGCGGAGGTTTTGGAATCTTTTACGATATAGAAGATGGTGCGCTGAACCTCCAATTCGGAGGCCAACCGCCCTTTGGGTACATCGCGAATATATTCCCCTCTTATTTCCCAGGCTCACCCTCAGATTGCCCTGGACCGATTCCCTGCGGCGCTATAGCGGATCCCTGGGCACCGAACACGAATCCATACAATCCGTTCGTTCCCGGCTTCCGGCAACCCAGCCCAATTCCATTTGCGTACCTCGCGTATCCTCATTTCCGCACGCCTTATTCGGAAAACTTCAATTATGGCTTTCAGTGGCAGGCCACCAAGGACACCATGGTGGAGGCTGTTTACGTAGGCAGCCTTGGCAGGAAGCTGATTAGTTCAGGAGAACTGAATTTCCCGCAACCTTCGATTCTGCAAAATCAGCTAAACACTTATCTGCCCGCATATGAAGCAGGTTTGATCGGTTCGCCGGTAAATCCGGAATGTGCTCGGTTGCTTTCCGCCTGCCAAGGTGGTTCCTTTCCATCTGATCCTTACGATCCAACCGGTACTCCGACTGGTCCCCAGCAATTGTTGACAAATTTTAGCAACGGGCTTTCCGATAGCGATCAGTTTCAATTGACCGTGGACAAGCGTTTTAGCCACGGCCTTATGTTCCGAGCCGCATACACCGTTGCGAAAACGATCGATTTGACCTCCGGTTTCCGGTCTCGCTCATCCGAGTACACCGATCCTCTCGATCCTCGCTTCGATCGAGCGCTCGCGGATTTCGACGTGCCACAGCGGCTCGTGCTCAGCGGAATCTATGAGTTACCTTTTGCGCAGGCCGTTCACAGCGACGGAATTCTGAAGAAGGTCGCCCAAGGTTGGCAAGCGAACATGATTGCCTCCTTCCAGAAAGGAAATCCAATCACGTTCTATTCCAATAGCAATGCGAGTGAACAGGATCAAGCTCCGGATCTGACTCGTGTGGATGTAATCGGCCCGATTCAGCATACGAATCCCAAGAACACAAGCAATTCATTCCCGAGCCAGTGTAACGGCGACAATACGTCTACCGGAAATTTTTGGCTCAATCCAACCAACATGGTTTGTAACCCTTGTCCGTTCGCGGATCCGACTTGTGCGCTTCCGGCGGATCAACCGGGTATCCCACTGTTCACCTATGGCAACCTTTCCCGCAATGCTATCCGCGGACCGGGCATCAACAACTTTGATATTTCACTAGTTAAGAAAACTCCCATCAAAGAATCCAAATCGCTCGAATTTCGCGCGGAATTCTTCAATGCTTTTAACCACACGCAATTTTTCAGAGTGGATAACTCGGGACTCAGTAGCACGTTCGGGCAAGTCTTGTCTGACCGAGGTCCCCGTATCATTCAGTTAGCGTTGAAGTTTTATTTCTAGCGTGAGAGTCGCTTGTCCTAGCAGTATTCTTCAGGCGAATTCGATTGTCTTGGCTTTTGGCTGTCGATTTGGGCGGAGATTAGCGACGGCCCATGGGGCGGTACTTCATCATCGGACGCGAGCGCGCTCTGAAACGCGGTGTCAACGGCGGCGAGACCTTCTGTAACGGCGCTCCACAGTTGGCGCAACTATCCTGCGGCACATCCTCAACGCGGAGCCAGCGTCCGCGCGCTCCGCATTCCGGATTCAAACATTGAACAGTCCAGCCTGGAAGTTGCAACATTTCCTCTCAACGCGCTAAGTTCAGCGGCGCTCAGTTACAGAACTGCGCTCGACAGAAATCAGCGCTTCCGCAAACTTGCGCGGATTGTGCGCCGATCGTTCCGGTGTGTCAAGAATAAATGTACGCAATTAGTTGTGGCTGTCTTTCGCGGAGGGAAGCAGAAAAATTCCAGAGCGGAAGATCTGGAAAACCCAGGCCCGCAGTTCTGCTTGTCGAAGAATCGTTATCAATTGGAAGTGGAGGCCGGAGCGGAGGCCGAGAGCTTCGCCTGAAGCTGATCAACTTTCTTCTGCTCCTCAACTATTTCCGCTTGTAACGCCGCGACCTTGTCTTGCTCGTTTTTCAGTCCCGCGGCTGCCTCTTTGTCATTTTCGTATTCCGGCTTGCTCAGGTACATCTGTTCGTCCAGGGCGGACTTCCGTTGAAGAATGTCGAGATCAGTCTGAAGGCTTTTCAGGTGCTCTTTCGCCGCGTCCAGCTCGGCTGCCACGCCTGTAAGGTTTTCGGGAACTGGAGCAGGGGCGGCTCCGGGATTGTTTCCGCCCGCGGAGGCGCTTGCACCTGCGGGTGCCGGTGTTTGCCCAACCACACTCACTCCCTCTGTCTTTGGGACGTTGTCGTCGTTCCACACGCGGACTGCCTTGGGCTGCTCTTTCTTCAATTCGCGCGAGCGCCGAGCTGCATCCACCAGAGAGCTGCTTGAGGGTTGCTGCGTTGCTGGCTGGTCCCCCTGTTGCCCGGCAGGAAGTCCGAAAGGCAGAATTAAAAGTAACCCGATTGACCAGCGTGCGATTTTCATAGTCCGTCTCCCCAGGGGCAAATTGGTATGAATTTATCCTAATCGCTCTGGGCCTTTGCTGCTTGCTTGCATTGGCCGGCGCACCCAAAGAGGCAACCTGTCCTTTTTGCCGGCCGTCTCTTCCCGCGCAGATAGGACCTCAAGTTTGCAATTGGCGTTTGCGGCCAAGAAAGGCAACCGCCGTCATCGCGGCCGCTAACACAGAATAAAACGCGGGTATAAGAGTGTGCGACGTCCCCGGTGCCGAGCCCATAAAATCGAGCTGCAACGTCGCATGCATGGGTCCGACATACCACAACAATGTGTAGATGATTTCGAAGAGTTTACTTGAGCCGCTCCACACTCCCAGAGCCAGAGCTAGAGCCGGAATAAACAGCGCGCCAATCAGCCACGCGAGTAGTCCACGCCAGTCTCCGGCTAGCAGGAGTCGGCCGCCGAAACCACTACCGGTAATTAGCGCGAGCAGCACGCCTGCCAGCCAGACTGCTGGAAGCTGTCGCGCGAGAGGATGGGGCGCTGAAAAGATGAGTTGGCTGGTTTGATCGCGAATTTCGCGCACGCCCATCTTGGACCATATCAAGATCGGCCAGAACCAGGCGCAGGCCAAGAGCATTCCACGCGCGGATGCGTCCGGCGCCGCGGCACAAGCAATAATCAAACCTGCCGCCACTGCATACCACCACCATTTTTGCCCTTTCAACATCAGTCGCAGCTCTGCCAGGAGGATAGCGCCGAATCTGAAATGGCTCTCTCTTGTAGCTAAGGGCGTAAGAGAGAGTGCCGCGTACGTCGGCTCAGCCGGCGGTCTATTCTCGGCCGGGTCATCATCAATAAAGGTTGGAACGGGAGCTGCACGCAGAAAGCGCCCTCTCGCCGGATCGAATCGATCGAATAATAGCGCTGCCAAAAAAGTGAAGACTAGCGCAACCAGAAACCAGAAAAGTCTGGCCCATACGAGACCAGTGGTCCATTGAACTCCGTTCCACAGAAACGTAATACCAGAATGTGTTTGAGAAACGGATTCAATAGAGAGGGAAAAACTGGAATGCGTCCGCGGCCCGTTTGCTGCGTTGCGGAGGCTGTCCCAAACTACAGATAATCCTGACCAATCAAATGAATAGCCCCCGTTCTTCTCAGCAGTGGACACCGGCAGGGCCAGCGCCAAAGACCAGACAAAGAAATACAGCACGTTGCCGAACCCACCCCGCAATCCGGGGATAGTTTCAAACAACACGGCGACGCCGGCGACAACGGCCATGGCCGGCAGCGCGATCAGGAGAAATGGGGCCAGCAACTTCCAGAGGTCCACATGCGGATCTTCTGCGTGCCACAACTGCATGATGATCCCGGAAACCGCGAGAATTCCGGCCATAGCCGCCAACACCACAAAATTGCTGATTGCCTTGCCCATCACATAAAGGGTTTTCGTCATCGGTGTGGACGCTAGAATCTCGCCGACACGCGTTAGGCGGTCGCGTTCAATGGTGTTCTTCACAACGTAGAATCCCGCCAGCGAAAGAAACGTCGACGCAATGATCGCCATCTGGCCGCCAATCCACGCGGAATTAAAAATGCCGCGCTCGTCGTTGAAACGCATGGCCAGCTGCCCCGTAACCGACGCATATCCCAGGTATATGGAAATACCCATGGTGAGAAGAAAACTGTAGCGACGGACGCGCTCCAGGAAATCCGCAAGCGCCAGGTGATACAAAATCCTTCCCCTATTTGTAGTGTCGCTCATGCTGCAGCGCTCGTTCGCTGGCTGGAAATGCAGTATAGATAGGCGTCCTCCAGCGTGGGTGCCGCGGGCACGGCGGCAGATGCGGGCCGTTCTGTGGCGACGATCCGAATATGGACCCCGTCCGCCCGCCGTACGCTCGCAGAAATCAGGAATTTCTGCTTCGCCGCGGGTATTTCCGGGCTGGGAATCACCCACTCCCATACTTTGCCTTCCACAGCGCGTAACAAATCTTCCGGCGCGGCATGGGCCAGCAACCGCCCACCGCCCAATATCGCAATGTCAGTCGCAATTGCTTCGATGTCCGAAACGATGTGAGTCGAGAAAATCACAATGCGTTCACCGGACAATTCAGAGAGCAAATTGCGAAAGCGCGCGCGCTCCTCCGGATCGAGCCCGGCAGTCGGCTCGTCCACGATCAGCATTTGCGGATCATTCAGGAGCGCCTGAGCGATCCCCACACGCTGTTTCATTCCGCCTGAAAATCCGCCCAGCGCCCGGTCGCGCGCTTCTGCCAGATTCACCACCGCGAGGAGTTCATCTATTCGCTGCCGTGCCGCGCTCGCATCCAACCCTTTCACTGCGGCCATGTACTGCAAAAACTCGAGAGCGGTAAGATGCGGATAGACACCGAAATCCTGCGGTAAGTATCCAAGCACTTCGCGCAATGTGTCGGGCGATCGCGCAATGTCGTTGTCGTTCCAGAGTACACGGCCTTCACTGGCGCGCGTGACCGTGGCAAGGATGCGCATCAGCGTGGATTTTCCGGCGCCGTTAGGGCCCAGCAACCCCACCACTCCCGGGCCTAACTCCAACCGAAGACCGCGCAAGCCCCACAGTTTTCCTGAATATTGCTTGCCCACCCCATCGATTACGAGCTTCATGAACCGGCGTCTCCTTGAAACTTGCCAATGGCATGCGACTGCGAATCTATCAGGACTAACCTCACTGAAACGAAATTAGTTTCAATTGCCTTGGAGCGATTTGAGGCTTCGTACGCAAGATCCACAGTACACAGATCCTTGAATTTCGCAGAACCACATGCTAGGGTCGGTGGTGATTAATTTGGAATATATTCGTGAATTGAACTACCCCGTTACTTGTAGAAAACAATCACTCGCGAACTGCTCAAATCGCCAAAAAATCACATTTTGCAATGTGAGATATTTGATTGCGGAAATGCTGGGTGTCTTTCTCGCGATTCTGATTGCTTCGTTGTTGTTAAGAGCGAATTTAGGTGCCCGCGGTCTCCAACCGCCGGCTTCTGCAAAAGCACAAGCCCCGCAGACATCCGGTACTACGCAACCTTCCGCTCCGTTCGCTAGACCGCTGCCGGACGAACGAAAAGTAACTGCGTACACTCTTCCTCCCGAAACTTATAAGAAGGCGCGCGAGCTAAGCCAAATTCATTTCCGTATGGCGCTGATCGGTTTCATCTATGGGCTTTTCATTTTATGGCTGGTTCTGCAAATCAAGCTGGCGCCTAAGTATCGCGATTGGGCGGAAAGTTCCTCGTCAAAGCGGTTCGTCCAGGCCATGATATTTGGGCCGCTATTCTTTATAACGCTCGGAGTCTTAACCTTGCCCGTCGATATTTACGAGCATCAAGTCTCCAGAAAATTTGGAATTTCAGTTCAGAGCTGGAGTTCCTGGACCTGGGATTGGGCCAAGGGTCAGTTCCTCGGAATCGTTTTAGGCACAGTGCTGATTGCAATTCTGTACGCCGTGATTCGAAGCAGTCCACGCCGCTGGTGGTTCTATTTCTGGATGGTTTCCCTCCCTATTGTCGTCCTGCTGGTTTTCCTCCAGCCGCTTGTGGTGGACCCGATGTTTCACAAATTCGAACCGCTTTCGGAAAAAGATCCCGCTCTTACGGCGAGCCTGGAACAGATGGTTCAGCGCGCCGGACGAACAATTCCGCCGGACCGTATGTTCTGGATGGGAGCTGGCGAAAAAACTACGGAGCTAAACGCATACGTAACCGGGCTCGGAGCTTCCAAACGCATCGTGGTCTGGGATAACACTATCGCCAAGATGACTACGCCGCAGATCGTATTCGTAACCGGACACGAGATGGGTCACTACGTCCTGCAACATATCTGGAAGGGCTTAGCGTTCGCCGATCTAATACTATTTGTTCTTTTCTACCTCGGATACCGGACCGTGGGATGGGTTCTGGCGCGCTGGGGTGGTCGCTGGAGGATCCGCGGGTTGGATGATTGGGCCTCGCTGCCCGTACTTTTGCTTCTGTTATCGATTCTTGCTTTCATAACGAACCCCATCAATAGCGCGTTCAGCCGACACATCGAGCATCAAGCGGATCAGTACGGTTTGGAAGTCACTCACGGACTGATCCCGGACTCGGGACAGGTCGCAGCGCAATCGTTTCAGATCCTGGGAGAAGTGGACCTTTCCGATCCGGAACCAAATCCGATTGACGTATTTCTGTTTTATTCTCATCCGCCCATTCCCGACCGCATTCAATTCGCGCTCACCTACAATCCTTGGGCCGAGGGCCGGTCCGGGGAATTTGTAAAATAATGCAGATGATCGCGTTTTCTTAGCGAAAGCGTTATCGTCGAGCGCCAATTCTCATAGGAATTCCGTCACGAGGTCGAAGCGTCACCAGAGGGTCTGGAACAATCTTTCGTGCGGTCGCCAAACGAAATTGAAATTTCTGTGCGATCGTCGCGATCACCAGCACGACTTCCATCAACGCAAAATTCTGGCCGATGCAGCGGCGCGGCCCGTCGCCAAATGGGAAATACGCGCCCGCAGGCAAGCGATCCTCAAGCCCGTCTAGCCAGCGCTCCGGTAGGAAAGCATCCGGATCGGGAAAAAAACGCGCGTCATGATGCGTCACCCATTGAGAAAGAACGATGGTCGATCCAGCAGGCAGATCATATCCGCCGATCGTGCACGGTGCAATCGAAGTGCGCGCTAGAACATACGCAGGCGGATAAAGACGCAGAACTTCGTTCACCACGCCACGCAAATAGGGCAGGCGGCCCAAGTCCGTGATAGCAGGTAGGTGCCCTGCGAGAACGTCGCGAAGTTCTTCATGCAGGCGCGTTTCGGCGGCGGGATTTTTGCTGAGCAAATACCAGGCCCACGAAAGTGTAAGCGCGGTAGTTTCGTGGCCGGCCATAAATAAAGTCATGATTTCATCGCGAAGCTGTTCCGGCGTCATTTGGCTTCCGTCTTCATCCATGGCCGCCATTAGCATTGAGAGCAAATCGTGGTGCTCGGTTGCGTTTCCGAGTTTTTTGCGTTCGTCGATGATCCGGTACACCAGCGAATCCAAAAATTGGATCTCGCGCTCTGCCCGGCGATTCGAAGGCGTAGGCCATTTTTCGGGTAGTTTGAAAGGCGAGCGCGCCCTACGCAATGAATAGCGCATTAGAAACTCCAACGATTGCCCAACTTGCCGCGCTTCTCCGGGCAGGGTCGTGCCGAACAGCGTCCGCACGGCAATCTCCAGCGTGAGCGCCATCATTTCCTGCGCTATGTCGCGCTCCTCGCTGTCTCGCCATCTCTGCGAGTGAGCCTCGGCGCTTTCCACCATCGTCGTGGCGTATTCGTTGATTCGATTGCGCTGGAATGCAGGCTGAGCCAGCCTACGCTGGCGGCGCCAGAAATCTCCTTCGCTGATCAGCAGTCCTTCTCCCAGTAATCGTCCGGTCACATCTTTGGTGAGCTTGCTTTTATGGAATTTGCTTTGCTGAATGACCGTCACTTGCTCGATGTAGTCCGGATGATTCAGCAGGATGCGGGTGTCGGATACGATGGGAATGCTGACGATATCGCCGTATTCACGCGCGATACGCTGCAAGGTACCGAGCGGATCGCGAAGTACCTGTAACGCCATCCCCAGCAGCGGCACTCCGCGTGGGCCTGGCGGAACCCGATTTCCCTTAGCAGACATTATCCTCTGGCATGCGGATCATTCGTCTATCCGCGAACCGCTTCCCTCTTTTGCCATAGATCTAACTTACTTTACTCCATAAACCTTGGAGCGTTGACGCACCCTTGAGAATCATTGGAGCGTTGACGCACCCTTGAGAATCAGATGATACAGGCGACTTATTCGGTCTAACGAAGTGCGCGTTGGTGGTTTGGTCGCGTTTAGGTAACATACACCTGTAAAAGGGGAGTTCCGTGGACATCGAGCAGCCGGAATGGCTGGAACAAATCGAAGGTATTCTTGAAACATTGAATGAAGGTGTGATTATTGCCGACGATTGTCCCCAAATCATCTTCGTCAACGGAAATTTCGAAGAAATGACGGGAATCCCGCGCTCCGAATTTCTCGGGTCTAACTTTGATAAATATTTCACCGAAGAAGAAGCCGCAGAACTTACCCAGCATAGAGACAGAGGTTTGCGAGCCGGCCATAACCGGTTTGAGTTTGTTTTGCCACGACACGACGGTAGCCGCCTTCCCGTGATCGTCAGCGCGCGGGCCATTGAAGATCCGGACGGCCGCCGGTTTGCGATCATCACCTTTACCGATATTTCCGATCAGAAGTTCGCCGAAGATAAACTTCGCACAGCAAATAAGTTGCTCGAGGAACGCCAAAAAGAAATCGAAGAAGATTTAACGCTTGCGGCGCGTGTGCAACAGAGTCTTGCGCCTAAGTCGATCGTCTGGGGAAACGTGCACGTGGAAACTTATTACCATCCCGTGCGAACCATCGGTGGAGATTTTGGTTTAGTGAATGCCCTTGACAACGATCGCTTGAATTTGCTCGTTTGCGACGTCTCCGGCCACGGCATAGGCTCCGCTCTGGTAGCGAACCGCATCTACGCCGAGACCATGACCCAGCTTCGCAATGGAGCGCCGCTCGCCACCATGCTTCGCCAGTTGAATTATTTTGTGATGCATAACATAGGCAGTTCTGTTTTCTTTTTTACGATCGCTGCGGCTCAACTGGATCGCGGCGGGCGGCGGTTGCTTTTTGCCGGGGCGGGCCATCCGCCGGGCATGATTGTTCGCGATGGCGAAGAGCCGCGCCTGCTGGAATCCCGCAGCATGGTGTTGGGCGCGCTGCCGGATGCCGTGGGCCAGGAGGCTACGCTCGACGTGGATCTCGACGTAGGCGATCGCATCGTGCTTTACACGGATGGCATCACAGACGTTTTCGATTCCCAAGGCGAAATGCTGGGCGTCGAGGGCGTGCAAAAAATTGTACGGGAAACTTCGTCGCTTCCGTTCAAAGACATGAAACGCGGCATTCTGGATCGCGTGTCCGCGTGGCGGGAAGGGCCCGCTACCGACGACGTTTCGCTGGTTCTTGTCGAGGTCCAATAGAGTTTGACTCCGAGATAACCTCTCGCTCCATGGCCAATCTTGAGTTCGCACGTAGTCTCGCCGTTCTCCCAAAAGAAATTTTTGTTTTCTTTGTTCCGCAACGGATGCCGCTGTGGTATGGCGCGGAAATGAATAGCTGCTTTGAAGTCCAGGGCGGAGCGCCTGACTTTGCAGTGGGCCAGAAGGTACGTATCGCCGGCAGGCTAGCCGAACGTGAAGTCACATTGACCACGGTAGTCACGGCTTACCAATGGGAGCGTTTATTCGAGTGGCAATTCCAGGATTCTTACGGGGTGCGGGGAAAGCAGCGTTGGGAGCTCGAACAAACCGGTAGCGGCACGAGGTTAACGATGTGGGATCGGTACGAAATGCCGGGACGCATCGGCAAACTAGTCGATCGAATCTACACTCAGTATGGGGTCACCGCGCGGGATCGTTCGTGGCTTGATCGATTGCAGCGCCTAGCCGACCATCGTTAATTGCTTAAACTCCTACAACACGCAGGAATCGCTTCTTACCGACCCGCAGCGCCAGTAAATCGCCAGGATTCAACACAATGGTACGTTTCACGTCTTTTTCAACTTCACCGTTCACTTCCACTGCTCCCTGCTTGATCAAGCGCTCGGCTTCGCTTCTGGAACTTGCCATCTGCGTCTCCGTGAGAACGCCAAACAGTGGACGTGTGCCCCACGCCAGCTTCATTTCCGGCAAATCTGTGGGCGCCTTTTTGTCGCGATAGACCAGACGAAATTCATCGGCAGCTTCTTTGGCGGCTTCTTCGCTGTGAAAACCGGCCACCACGGTATGGGCAAGCTGCATCTTTGCGTCCATGGGATGCAGCACACCCATGTTGACTTCTTCTTGCAACCGCACAATCACGGGCGGCGCGAAATCAGTGAGCAGCTCGTAATAAGACCACATGAGTTTGTCAGAGATTGACATCAGCTTTCCGAACATCTGATCCGGCGGTTCGGTAATACCGATATAATTTCCCAGGCTCTTGGACATCTTGCGCTCGCCGTCGAGCCCCACCAGGATTGGCATGGTTAGGACGACCTCTCCGGGCTGGCCGTATTCGCGTTGGATGTCCCGGTGCACAAGCAGGTTGAATTTCTGCTCGGTGGCGCCGAGTTCCACGTCGGCTTGGAGCGCCACCGCATCGTAGGCCGTAAGCAATGGATAGAGCAGCTCGTGTACTGAAATCGGCATGTTTCTTTCCAGGCGCGAGCGAAAATCTTCCCTCTCCAGCATGCGGGCGAGGCGATACTTCCCACATAGCTGAACCACCTCGGAACTGGACAGTTGGCCCAGCCACTCGCTGTTGTAGCGAACCTCGGTCTTCTTCCGATCGAGGATCTTAAACACCTGCTCGAGGTAGGTCTTTGCGTTTGCTTCCACTTGGTCACGAGCCAGCGGAGGCCGCGTCTCTGATTGGCCCGTGGGGTCGCCGATCATGGCCGAAAAATCGCCGATCAGGAAAACCGCGGTATGTCCCATATCCTGAAATTGCTTCAGCTTGCGCAGCACAACGGTGTGGCCCAAGTGTATGTCCGGCGCCGTTGGATCCACGCCGAGGTACACGCGCAGCGGTTTCGACTCCTTTGCGGACTTCTCAAGCTTGGCTTTCAGCTCATCCGTGCGGATGATTTCGGCCGCACCTTTTTGAAGATAGGAGAATTGCTCTTCGACCGGCTTGAATTGTGGAACCACTATTTTTTCTCCGGCGAACTCTGGGCAGTATTTAGCACGCGACGGCCTTCGACGCGAAATGTTCCTTTTAGGACGATTCGCACGGCTTCCGCGTAAATGCGGTGTTCTTCGCGCAGGATGCGCTCAGACAGGGTCTCCGGTGTATCGCTGTCTTCGACCGGCACGCAAGCTTGCAGTACGATGGGGCCCGCATCCAGATTTTCATCCACGAAATGCACGGTGCACCCCGAAAACTTGACCCCGTGTTCCAACGCCTGGCGCTGCGCTTCCAATCCCGGAAACGCAGGCAACAGCGACGGATGAATGTTGAGAATGCGATTGTGGAAGGCGGCCACAAATTGCGGCGAAAGAAGCCGCATGTAGCCCGCCAGGCAAACCAAGTCCACGCGCTTTTCCTGCAAGGCCGCAATGACAAGCTTATCGTAAGCCTCGCGTTCAAGTCCTTTTGAAGAAATCACGCGGGCGTCGATTCCCAACGCGCGAGCCTTCTCAATTCCTCGTGCGTCTTCGCGATTACTGAGGGCGATGGCAATTTCGGCGTTTGGGATACGCCCGGAGGCAACACTGGACGCCAACGCTTCGAAATTCGATCCGCGTCCTGAAAGTAGAACTCCTATGCGTTTTTTCATGCAGGCCGAAATTAGCACAGTTACGCTGGCTCACCAAAAGATGAAACCAGCCCCCGCGTTGGTCATGCAATTCGCTAGCTCCCGAAAAGGAAAGCGGAACCAAGAAGATGAAAAACTGGCCGCGCTACAGCGCTAGAGTTCCGGTGTAGGTTACTTTCGGTTTGCTGCGATTGGCGCGCTCGATGCGGCCGATCATGTGGAATTTCTCGCGGCGCCGCCGCAGTTCCGCCTCGACCCGCGAAATATGTTTTGGCGGCACTACCAGGATCATGCCCACGCCCAGATTAAAAGTTCGCAGCAGTTCGTCGCGGTCGATTTTCCCCAAGCGCGCGAGGTAGCGAAATACGGGAAGTACGGGCCATTGGCCGAGCTCGACCACCGCCTGAACATTTGCCGGAAGGGCGCGCGGCAAATTTCCCGTAATTCCCCCCCCGGTTATGTGAGCCATGGATGCAACCCATCCTCGCTCGAGGATTTTTTTCAGAAGCGGCCAATAAGCGCGGTGAGGCTTTAGAAGCTCCGCCCCGATTTTATTGCCGACCTCTGCGACATATGTGTTTGGATCCAGCTTTGCAGACCCGAATACCAGCTTTCGCGCCAGCGAATATCCATTCGTGTGAAGCCCGCTGGAAGGAAGCGCCAGCAACAGGTCACCGGGCCGCACTCGGCGCACGTCAAGCTGCTTTCGACGTTCTACTGCTCCAACTATAAATCCCGCAAGGTCGTATTCGCCTTCGGGATAAAAGCCCGGCATCTCCGCAGTTTCGCCGCCGATCAAAGCGCAGCCGGCTTTTCGGGCAGCCCGGCTCATGCCTTCGATGACCTGCTCCACCACGCGCGCGTCCATCTTCCCCATAGCCAGGTAATCGAGGAAAAATAATGGCTCAGCGCCTTGTGTCAGAATATCGTTGACGCAATGGTTTAGGATATCCGCACCAACTGTCGAATGAACTCCAGTGGCGAAAGCAATTTTGAGCTTGGTGCCAACGCCATCGGCGCTAGCCACCAAAACCGGATCGCGCCAGCGCTTGCGATCAAGCTGAAACAGTCCACCGAAGCCGCCCACGGGCGCCAGAACTCCGCGGCGAAATGTTTTTCCCGCCATAGCCGCGATACGCCGCTTCACCGCGTCGGCGGCCGAAATATTCACTCCAGCATCGTAATAGCGCATTAGAAAAGTTTGCTTTCTGAGGGCGGTGAGGTCGATCTAGAAAATGTGAAACAAGCGTCTCCAACGCACCTCACCCGGATGGATGATGGCGTTGAGATAAGTTTCGAAGCGCTCGCCAACATGCCCGGGCTCCCAGACGTCTTCGGGCGCGTCGATGGACATGTAAATCATCAGCGGCGTACCGATGATATTTTCGCGCGGCACGAAGCCCCAATAACGGCTGTCGTACGAATTTTCCCGATTGTCGCCCATCATGAAGTAATCGCCGGCAGGAACTTTGTAAGGCCCGCGATTCTCTTGCGGATTGGGCGGGTCCGGCCGATAAGGCTCAGACAGCGCGTTCCCGTTGATGTAAACAACGCCCTTCTTAATTTCGATAGTGTCGCCGGGCAATCCGATGGTGCGTTTGATGAAATCGGGAAACCCCTGTTCAGGCAAAGGCGCGCGAAAAACAATAATTTGCTGGCGCTTTGGATTGCGCCACAAAGGAACATGAACATTTGTGAAAGGAATCCCGGCGTCGTAGCCGATGCGCGAAACGATCAGGTGATCTCCGATCAACACGGTATTTTCCATCGAGCCGCTCGGAATCACGCGCGCTTGTACCAGCGTGCCTTCGATGAAAAGAAAAGCCAGGATCACCCAAAACCACGACATCACTTCGTGCCATATGCGGTCGCCGGTGGTTACGCGCTCTATTTTTTCCTGCCGGACTTTTTCCGGAAACACTGCTTCCGTATCCACGTCAGCTTTCACGATGAGCCTCCACTTCGAGTTGCACCAGCTCAGTCGGATAGCTGCCGGTGTAGCACGACGTGCAAAATTTCCCTTCCGTATCTCCCAGAGCCGCGCGCAGTGATTTGAGCGAAAGATAACCAAGCGAATCCGCGGCAAGAAATTGCCGTATTTCTTCCACGGAATTATTTGCGCCAATCAGTTCTTCGCGGCGCGGAGTATCCACGCCGTAATAACACGGTGAAATCGTGGGTGGGCAACTGATGCGCACGTGCACTTCGGTGGCGCCGGCTTCGCGCACCAGCCGCACAATTTTCCGGCTGGTAGTACCGCGCACGATCGAATCGTCTACCAAAACCACGCGTTTTCCCTCCAACATTCGACGGATGGGATTCAGTTTTAGCTTCACGCCGAAATCGCGGATGGCCTGTTGCGGCTCAATGAACGTGCGGCCAACGTAATGATTTCGAATCAGTCCCATGCGGAAGGGGATTCCTGATTCCGCGGCGAAACCGATTGCAGCCGGAACGCCGGAATCCGGGACAGGCGTGACGATATCAGCCTGCACCGGATGTTCCTGGGCTAAAAGCCGCCCGAGGCGCTCGCGGCTTTCGTTGACCGGGCGTCCAAAGACCACGCTGTCCGGTCGGGAGAAATAAACGTGCTCGAAGATGCAGTATTGATGTTGTTTTTCCGGAGCGAAACGAATGGATTCCAGACCGCTGCGCGAAATGCGCACCATTTCTCCGGGCTCCACTTCGCGCACGTATTCCGCGTCGATCAAATCAAAAGCGCAGGTTTCTGAAGCAGCTACCCAGGCTCCGTTAAGCCGTCCAAGACAAAGCGGACGAAAGCCGCGTGGGTCGCGAATCGCGTAAATTTCATCGCGCGTGAGGAGCAGCAGCGAGTAAGCGCCCTCCACTTGATTGAGCGCATCCGCGATTGCGCCGGAAAGATTTCGCGCGGAGCTGCGAGCGATTAAATGAACGATCACTTCCGTGTCGCTGGTAGTCTGAAAGATCGAGCCGCGATGTTCTAACTTGCGCCGCACTTCGAGCGCATTGGTCAAGTTGCCGTTGTGGCCCAGCGCAAGCTTACCTTTGTTGCAATCGATCACCACCGGCTGCGCGTTCATCAGCGATGTATCGCCGGCCGTGGAATATCGTGTGTGCCCGATAGCCGCGTCGCCGGGAAGCTTTGCAATTACAGCCGGCGTGAAAATATCCTGCACATGTCCAAGACTTTTGTGCACGTGAACTTCCGCACCATCCGTCGAGGCGATGCCCGCAGACTCCTGGCCGCGATGCTGCAGCGCGTAGAGTCCCAGGTAAGCCATCTTTGCGGCTTCGGAATGGCCAAAAACACCGAAGACCCCGCAATGGTCGTGGAAATGATCGTCTTCGAGTTGTATCAAGCCGTTCATACCTATGTCAGCGAGCCTCAATTGTCTCAATGCGACTTGCCCAGATTTTTCGGAACGAATCGATATCCCCGTGGATTACTGGCGTGCCGTTATATTGGATGCGAAATTGGCCGTGTGAGACTGTACCGATTGGCTCAGCTTCAACATTATATTGTGCCGCAATCGCACGGACGCTAGCAAGGGAACCAGGAGCCAGAGATACCACGGCGCGGGCGCCTCGTTCGCCAAACACCGCGGATTCGGCAGGCTCGTTGGCGGGCCCGGAAGCAATGTTCACGTCTGCTGCACGGTTTTCACTGTTGAAGCAGGATTCCGCGAGGGTGACCGCCAGCCCTCCATCGCTTACATCGTGGGCAGAGAGAATTGCTTTCTCGCTGGCGAGTTTCACCAGGCATTCAATGAGTTGTTTCTCAGCTTCAAGATCCAATTCCGGTGGCGATCCGGCGACGACTCCGTGAATCGTTTTAGCATATTCGCTTGAGGCAAATTCCGACGCCGTTTTAGCAGCGTCTGGACTGTTCTTTTCTTTGCCGCGCCATTCCAGTAATAAAATTACGTCGCCCTCATTATGAAAACCCGACCCCAGCGCGTATTCCGCGTCTTCGAGCAGGCCGAGGACTCCTAAGATTGGCGTTGGATAAATCGGCTTGCCGAGTGTTTCGTTGTAGAAACTTACGTTGCCGCCGGTGATGGGAACATTAAGAGAACGGCATGCTTCGGAAATGCCGTCGATAGCCTCCGAGAATTGCCACATGACTTCCGGCTTTTCGGGATTGCCGAAGTTTAGGCAGTTCGTCGCGGCGATGGGTCGCGCGCCTGTGCAGGCGACGTTGCGAGCTGCTTCCACGACTGCGTGCATGGCCCCTAGCCGCGGTTTGAGAAAACACCAGCGACCGTTACCGTCAGTTGACAGCGCAATCGCTCGCTTGGTTTCCTTCAGACGCAGGACAGCAGCGTCGCCCGAGCCCGGGCCTATGCGCGTATTCGTGCGCACCATGGAGTCGTACTGTTCGGTAATCCAATATTTCGAAGCGATTGTCGGAGAAGCCAGCAACTGCTTGAAATTTTCGTTTAGGTCGGTACCTTCGGGCGCAAATTTGATGAGCGGCGCTTCAGTCTTAACCCCAGCAGCGGGCGGCGCCGCAATCGGGCGGTTGTAACGCGGGCCTTCCTCCGCGATCGCATGCGCAGGAATTTCCGCTGTGAGGCGTCCCTGATCCAGAATGCGAAGGTTGCCATCCGCGGTTACTCTGCCGACTTCAACCGCATCAAGTCCCCATTTGTGAAAAACTTCGAAGACCTCGCGTTCGCGTCCGCGCTCAGCCACCAACAGCATGCGTTCCTGCGATTCACTCAGCATGATTTCATACGGAGTCATCCCCGTCTCGCGCTGTGGTACTCGTGCTAGATCGATTTCGATTCCAGTGCCGCCGCGCGAAGCCATCTCCGAGCTGGAACTGGTGAGACCCGCTGCCCCCATGTCCTGGATTGCGACCACTGCTCCCGTACGCATGGCTTCCAGACACGCTTCGAGCAACAGCTTTTCCAGGAAAGGATCGCCGACTTGCACGTTGGGTCTCTTCTGCTGCGATTCCTCGCTGAACTCCGCGGAAGCCAGGAGCGAAGCGCCGTGAATCCCGTCGCGTCCGGTTTTCGCCCCCACGTAAATTACGGGATTTCCTTCGCCGCGCGCTCGCGCGAAAAATAAGTCTTCACGCCTCGCGATACCGAGCGCCAAGGCGTTTACCAGCGGGTTGTTGGAGTAGCATGGCTCGAAGGCTACTTCGCCGCCGACGGTGGGAACTCCGAAACAATTTCCGTAGAATCCGATGCCGCGAATCACCCCATCCAGGATGCGCCGGTTACGCGCGACTTCTTCAGGGGTTGCGTTTCCCGCGCCGGGCCCCGGCGTGATGGGTCCAAACCGCAACGAATCCAGCACGGCAATCGGCCGCGCACCCATGGTGAAAATATCGCGCAGAATTCCACCCACACCCGTCGCGGCGCCCTGAAACGGTTCCACAAAGCTGGGATGGTTGTGCGATTCGATTTTAAAGACGGCGCAGAGTCCGTCACCGATGTCCACGACTCCCGCGTTCTCTCCCGGCCCTTGCACTACGTATGTGCCTTGCGTCGGAAGCCTTTTCAAATGGACGCGGCTGGATTTATACGAGCAATGCTCGCTCCACATCACGCTGAAAATACCCAGCTCGGTGAAATTCGGATCGCGGCCCAGAATTTTCTGAATGCGCGCGTATTCGTCAGGTGTTAGACCATGCTCGGCGGCGATTTGTGGCGTGACCTTTATTTCGGTATCGATCATTCGTGGTCCGTTGGCTGAATAAGACTGCGGAAACGCCTATTTTTGACTAGGAAAGTGTCCCAGTAAATTAAAATTCGAGCAAGAGATTGAACTGGAAGGCTGTTGGCATAGGTGAGCAATTATGCGGAAACCGATTCGCGTCTGGCTAGACTCGCGACCATTGAGCGGAAAATAACTAAACCGTCCGCGGAACCGAGTGCTGACTCCACCGCACGTTCCGGATGCGGCATCAGGCCGATCACATTGCGCTCGCGGTTGCAAATCCCGGCGATGGCGTGAAGCGAACCGTTTGGATTCGCTTCGCGGTCGTCTTCAGCGGCATCGTGCCCGTCAGCTCTGACGTAATGGAAGATAATCTGGTTATTGCCTTCCAGTTCCGCAAGCGCGGCCGGCTCGCAAAAATAATTTCCCTCGTTGTGCGCAATCGGCATTTTCAGAACTTGTCCGGGATGCCCAGCACAAGTGAAAGGCGTGTCAGTAGATTCGACGCGGATATGAACTTGTCGGCAAAGGTACCGCAGACCCTTATTGCGAACCATTGCGCCCGGCAAAAGTCCCGCTTCTAACAGAATTTGAAAGCCGTTGCAGATTCCCAGGACCAGGCCGCCGGAACGCGCGAACCGATCCACAGCTTTCATCACCGGAGAAAAGCGTGCAATAGCGCCGGTGCGCAGATAGTCGCCAAAGGCAAACCCGCCTGGAAGAATGATGGCGTCGAGGCCAGAGATATTTTCGGATTGGTGCCAGACAAATTCAACGGGCTGGCCAATGACGGAGCCAATGGCGTGATACGCGTCGTCGTCGCAATTCGAGCCCGGGAATTGGACTACGCCGAACTTCATGCATAGATTTTAACACATTTAGAATAGGCGTTCCCGATGCAAAACTTACCGGCGCCGCTTCGATTTTGTGCGTTTAGAGTGGGGTCGAGAGGCGCGACGCTTGGGGGATTTGGGCTTGTTCGCGCGAGCTAATTCTTTGCGGCGTGCGGTGGCCCAGCCGGGCTTATTGGCTTGGCGCCCGCGAGCGATGGCCAGCGCGTCGACCGGAACATTTTCAGTAATGGTCGAGCCGGCCGCGACATAGGCCCCACGTCCTACGCGGACAGGAGCTACCAGGGCGGTATCGCTGCCGATGAACACCCCGTCACCGATTGTGGTGGAGTGCTTCGCGAAGCCATCGAAGTTGCAGGTGATTGTGCCAGCACCGATATTCGAATCGCGTCCGATGGTCGCATCGCCGATGTAGCTGAGATGCGGCACCTTCGCTCCTTCATGTACGATCGACTTCTTAATCTCCACGAACCCTCCGACGTGCGCGCCTTTGCGAATATCCGAGCCCGGGCGCAAACGGGAAAACGGTCCGATCTTCGCCTCCGGCCATACACGGCAAGACTCCAGTACGGAGTGCGCCGCGATCACAACGTCGTCATCCACACGAGAATCGAGCAGAATGCTGCCCGTCTGGATTTTGCAGCGCGCGCCAATCCGCGTCATGCCTAAAAGCTGAACGCCCGGTTCGACGAGCGAGTCGGGGCCCACGCTGACTTCAGGATCGACCACGACAGTTTCTGGCAGGTAAATCGTAACGCCGGATTCCATCAGTTCCGCCGCTTTGCGAGCGCGGAAAATGCGATCCACGTCGGCCAAGGCTGCACGAGTATTGCAACCGAGAATTTCCTGCGAATCGGGTGCAACGTAAGCCAGGACTCGTTCATTTTCTTGCCGGAGAAGGCCGATCACGTCGGTTAAATACAGTTCGCGATGGGTATTTTCCGGACGCAGAGCATTCAAAGAGGGCCACAACTTTGCCAGAGTGAAACAATAAATGCTGGAATTCACTTCGCGAATTGCGCGTTGCTCGGGTGTCGCGCTTTTTTCTTCAACGATCGCTTCCACGCGACCCTCTGAATCGCGAAGGACGCGGCCATAATCCGTGGGATCGTTGAGCTCGGCCGTAAGAATGGTGGCGGCAGCTTCGCCGCGGCAGTGCGTATCTAGAAGCGCCGCAAGAGTTTGCGTACGTAGGAGCGGAGCATCCCCTGGAACAACCAGGGCATATTTCGCGCTTTTGCGAAGCGCGCGCCGGGCAACCTGCATGGCGTGTCCCGTCCCGCGCTGTGGCTTTTGTAAAACGGTCTGCGCGCCGAAGGTAGTTACGACCGCGCTAACTTCTTCGGCCTGGTGCCCCACAACGACCAGTAACTGCACTGGTTTCAACGGCTGGCACGCCCGTACAACGTGCTCAACAAGAGCAAGTCCTCCGGCTCGATGCAACACTTTCGCGAGTTCGGAACGCATGCGCGTTCCTTTGCCAGCGGCCAATAATACGATTGCAGTGTCTTTCGCTTTCATCTCATGGTGGAGACTGAACTAGAAAGAACTACGCTTTCGGGCTGAGAAACTGGGGCATGCGCCTCAGTACTCTCGGTCCACAAAGTGCGGTCAGCTAGAAGGCGGGTAACCAATTGAGTGTGTGATGCGTGGCCGGCTTTATGCGCCACTACTCGCGCTTTGAGCGGACGTCCGACCAGGGCCAAATCTCCAATAAGGTCCAAGGCTTTATGGCGGCCGAATTCATCCGGAAAACGCAACGGGCCATTCAATACGCTGTCGTTATCGAGGACGATGGCATTTTCGACCGAGCCGCCGCGGATCAAACCCATTGCCTGCATTCCCGGAAAGTCTTTCATGAAGCCAAATGTGCGTGCCGGAGCCAGTTCGCGGCTGAAAGATTCGCGATCCACGATGATTTTCACTTCCTGCCGGCCTACTACCGGGTGATGATAATCCACAAAGCAGTGAACCTCGAATTCTTCCGCAGGATAAATTCCGATGCGCCGGTCGCCGTCAGAGAATTCCAGAGGCTTGGTGACTCGTATGTAGCGCCGGCGCCGGCGTAGAGTGCGTGTCCCGGCACGAGCCAGCAGATCGATGTAAGGCTGCGAAGAACCGTCCAGAATCGGCAGCTCCAACGCGTCGAGCTCGACGTACACATTATCAATGCCGCAGGAATACAAAGCCGCCAAGACATGCTCGACGGTGGAAAGCAGCACGCCCTGCTTCATCAAGCTGGTGGCGTAGCTGACGCGCGCTACGTTGCGAACATGAGCTTCGATCTCAAAACCATCGAGATCCACGCGGCGAAATACGATGCCAGCGTCTGCGGGAGCGGGGACTAATCGGACGTGGCTGCGAACAGCGGTGTGGAGACCGAGGCCGTCAATCTCTACCGGCCGCTGGATAGTGAGTTGATAAGACATACGACGGTTGTCATTATACCTTCATTTCGGTAACCGTCTGATAGCGATTTTACATCCTTGTAATCAATGCGTTACAGAGTCTTCGGTCGGAAAGTATTTTCCTGTGTTGTAGATATACAACAAATAGCCTCAATCCCATGTGCTTTAAAGGAACAAATCTCACAATCGGGATGTGTCGCTTTGCCTCCGCTCGCGATGCCAGATTGCATAACAAAAACCCCAATGAGGTGAAGTAGAGACTCCAGCGCCGATAGTGGCGTAAACACCGTGGCACGAGGTTGTTTCGTGAGGTAGCCGAGCGTAGAATTGCTTGGACCTGGCCCCATGGCAACTCCTTTCACCATATTGTCGAACAACCCGACCCCGCCGCCCTCGGCCCATCCACGCCCCTCTTGGCTGCGTGTGAAGTATTTCGGGGGGCCGAATTACCAGGAACTGAAGCGCATCATGCGCACGCTGGACTTGCACACCGTGTGCGAAAGCGCGCGCTGCCCAAACATGGGTGAATGTTGGGAACATCGCACGGCCACCTTCATGATCCTGGGCAACGTTTGCACGCGAGCCTGTGGATTTTGCGCCGTGCCAAGCGGAAAACCGCTAGGTCCACCCGAAGAGGACGAACCAGAGCGAGTAGCCGAGGCTGTGGCGCAAATGGGGCTGCGCTACGCGGTGGTAACTTCGGTAAACCGCGACGACCAGGCGGATGGCGGGGCTGCGATCTTCGCGCGCACGATCACAAAAATTCGCCAGCGCGTCCCCGGATGCAGGGTCGAAGTGTTGATTCCGGATTTTCGAGGGGATTGGCAGGCCCTGGAAACAGTGTTGGCAGCGCGCCCGGACGTTTTGAACCACAACATGGAAACAGTTCCGCGGCTATATCGAGCAGTGCGCAAAGGCGCGGTGTACGAGAGATCGCTCGAATTGTTGCGCCGGGCGGGTGAAATGCTGCCTGGAATCGCGACTAAAACCGGAATGATGTTAGGTCTGGGCGAAACCCGCGACGAAGTGTTGCAGGCGATACAGGAAATCGCGGCGCAGGGAACGCACATCCTTACGCTGGGACAATATTTGCAGCCTACTCCGGAACATTTGCCCATCGAACGCTACGTCCATCCTGATGAATTTGCGGAATATAAGCGCCTCGGCGAAACGATGGGGTTAAAACACGTGGAAGCTGGGCCGCTGGTCCGATCTTCATATCACGCCTTCGAACAAGAAGAGGCTGCGCGCGTCTGAACCGATAAAGCCCCAACGAACTTCGTCTTCGAAGAAATCTTCATGAATCCCTGGCGCGGCCTGCGAGAACTCCCCCGTCAAATTTGGATCTTGTTCGCAGCGACGTTGGTGAATCGCTGCGGAACGATGGTCCTGCCGTTCTTGGTGCTGTACCTGACACGAGAACTGAAAATTTCCGCGTCGCACGCGGCGCTTGCGCTGACAATCTACGGGATCGCTGCGCTTCTGACCATGCCCGTCTCGGGCTGGCTCACCGACCGTCTGGGTTCGCTAATCGTAATGCGAGCTTCGCTTCTGCTTTCGGGACTCGCGCTGTTCTTATTTCCGCTGGCGCATCATTTTGTAGCGATCCTTTTTATTACGTTTGCATTCGCTATCCTAAACGAATCCGTGCGGCCACCGAGCCTCGCGTTGGTGTCCGATCTGGTGAAGCCCCAGCAGCGCAAACAGGCGTTCGCGTTGAGCCGTCTGGCCGTGAATCTGGGGATGAGCATAGGTCCGGCGATTGGCGGAATTTTGGCGCTTTATTCATTTAGAATTCTGTTTTTTGTTGACGGTGCGACATCTGTTCTGGCCGCATTGGTGCTCATGTTCGCTTGGCCCGGAACGCGCCGCACGAAGAAAAGCGAGCCGCAGTGGGATGATCCCGAAGACCTTGGACGCGAAATTGAAGCGGAAGGACCTGTGCTGCTGGCCGCGTCGCATCCGGCTGCGGACCTTCGCGCATTCCGAAACCGGCGAATGCTCTATTTTCTAGGGGCGCTGATTCCCACACAACTTGTGTTCTTTCAATTGACTTCGACCGTACCGCTTTTTCTGGTGCACTATCTCCGTTTGCCGGAGTCGATCTACGGCACTGTGTTCACCCTAAATACGCTCATGATCGTTGCGCTGGAACTTCCGCTGAATAACGCAATGGCCCGCTGGTCACATCGGCGGACTCTAACGCTCGGCGCGCTTCTCTATGCCATCGGTTTTGGGTCCTTCGCGCTAGCCAAGGGGCCGGCAGGAATCTTTGCGGCGGTGGCGGTGTGGACCTTCGGTGAAATGATACTGATGCCGGGCAGCGCGGCGTATGCGGCAGAAATCGCACCGGCGGGAAGACGTGGCGAGTATATGGGCCTGTACACCATGTCGTTTAGCTTTGCATTTTCGCTGGGGCCCTGGTTAGGCGCGATACTCCTTGAAAGACACGGGCCGCAGGTCCTTTGGGGCGCGGCATTCGTATCCGGATGTATTTCCACACTGCTGATGAGTCGTGTTGGACCAAAGAAGGGTTACTCATGAGCAAATCCGGAGCTACTGGGGTGATGCAAGAAGTGAATTCGCTAAATCGCGGGCACGGGCGAAACATGGAGCGCAGTTTGCAGCACCAGGGTCAGACGCGCCGGTGGAAGATGGGCAAGAAGTTTGAATTGCCGGCAGTTTTAATACGGCATGGAAATATTCGCCTGCTTTATCGATCCGCGATAATTCCGCATTGAGGTTTCCCAATAACAAGAGATATACAGGATTATTCGCATATTGCTCAACAAGCGGCCCCGCCACAGCGAGCGCTTCTTCGTACTTGTGGTCGTACCTGCGGAGGTTATTGGCCAGATAGAAACGCGTGTCCACGGACATCAGCACGCCGCGCTCTATGCCGATTTGCATCTGCCGGATGCCTTCCTCCTTGTTGCCTCCCGGAATACCCATAAAAAAACCGAGCATCTTTACGATGGAAGAAAACGAGTCCACGTAATAGTTGTAAAGACCGATGCCGGCAGTAGCGTCTGCCATATCCGGATCAAGCTGCAGCGCGCGGAGAAATTCCGTTCGTGCCGACACACCGGCATGAGCTACCGCACGATGCTCGCCGCGCAGTCCGAACAGGCGAGCTTTCAGTGCGTAGCCGGTACCAGCATAGAAATGCATTTCAGCGGATTCGGATTGGGAAAGTTGCGCCCGAGCTAGGTCGATTACTTTGTCGCTCAACTCCAGGTAGGCTTCGTCCTCTGGATTCTTCTCGCGCTTCCACGCGTCTACCATACCGTATTTGATTTCGGACGCGGCGCAGTAAGTCTTCCACCACTCTGCTTCAGCTTCGAGCAAAAAGCCCAGCGGATGATCCGGCTGGGATTGCTGAAGTTTTTTCGCCATGACTATGGCGGCGTCGGGGTCGCCATCGTACATGCGGGCCATAGCTTGCGTGGCTTCGGGAGGTAACCTAAGCCCCCCCGCACGGACGGGTAGCGCCACCACCAGCGCAGCAAACAATATGATCACTGGCGTGCGAAGAAATGGTTCGACGCGCACGTCTTCCACCTCACGCTCTCAGAAATAACGTACATCACGAAGGATGCGGACGCAAACGTAAGAAACTTGCTATGCTTTGCCGTCTTAAAACGCGAGCGGACCACACGCCGACAAATCACAAATCATGAACGAGCCGGCAAAACTTGATCGCGGTCTCGGATTGGTCGAAGCCACCGCGCTGAACATGACGTTTATGGTGGGGATCGGCCCGTTCATCGTAATCCCATTCATCATCCGCGCGATGGGAGGGCCGCAATGCATCTTCGCATGGGTGGTGGGGGCCGGGCTCGCCGCTGTGGATGGATGCGTGTGGGCGGAGTTGGGTGCGGCCATGCCGCAAGCTGGCGGAAGCTACGTTTTTCTGCGAGAAGCGTATGGCGCGGATAGTTGGGGACGGCTTCTATCGTTCTTATTTATATGGCAGACGCTTTTTCAAGCACCGCTTAGTATTTCTTCGGGCGCTCTGGGTTTCGCGGACTACTCAAAATATCTGACTGCCAAAGTTCCGGGCGTAGCGTCCTGGCTTGATTCGAATACAGGACGTGCCGGCCATGCGCTAGCGAATTACAACCGTACCGTGGCGCTATTGCTGATCGTTCTCGCCGTGCTGCTGCTTTACCGTCGTATTACGACGATCGGCAAAATCTCGACGGTGCTTTGGGTAATCGTGCTGGGGACAATTCTGTGGTTGATCTATGGAGGCGCGACGCATTTCAATGCCAGCCGCGTGTTCACCTACCCCGCCGGAGCCTGGAGCTTCTCTTGGATTTTTTTCGCCGGGCTGGGGCATGCCTCGGTGCAAACCGTGTACAGCTATCTGGGTTATTACAACGTCTGCAATTTGGGCGGAGAAATGAAGGATCCTGGGAAAAATATTCCGCGCGCGATATTCCTCTCGATTTTCGGGATTGCCATTCTCTATTTTTTGATGCAAACGAGCATTTTGAGCGTGGTTCCATGGCAAGAGGCGCAGAACTCGGGCTTTGTGGTAAGTCTGTTTGTGGAGCGGACGTTTGGAATGCACTGGGCGACTTTTGCAACCGCGCTGATTCTAGTACTGGCTTTTGGCTCGATTTTTTCGGCCACGCTGGGATATTCGCGCGTGCCATATGCGGCGGCGCTGGACGGTAATTTCTTTTCCGCGTTCGCGCGGGTGCATCCGACCAAGCACTTTCCGCACATTTCTCTGTTGGCGTTGGGCGCCGCGTCGATATTCATCTGCCTGTTTTTCAGTCTTTTCTCGGTGATCCGCGCCATCCTGGCGATGCGCTGCCTCATCCAATTTGTTGGCCAAGCTGTCGGACTTCTATTGCTTCATCGGCGATGGAAGGCGGAGCGCTGGCCCTTTCGAATGTGGCTCTATCCGGTTCCGGTCTTCCTCGCGATCGCGGGCTGGATTGCAATTTTTATTTCGACGGGACGAACACCCATGCTCGCTTCGCTCGCCGCAATGTCAGCGGGTATTCTTGTGTACATCGTACGGGCGCGACTTTTGCGGCAATGGCCATTTCAGGAGGTTGTTGGATGAAGCGGTTCCGAACGGTTTGGATCGCAACAATCTTGGCGGGTGTGACGGTGCTCGCCGCTAGTCCGCAAGTGATGGGGCAGTCGCTGGCCGACACCATTGAGGCCATCAATAAGTCGCGAGTGACCACTCGAATTCTTTTTGTGACCGCGCATCCCGACGACGAATGGTCCAGCTTGTTGACTTACCTTTCGCGCGGCCTGGATGCGGACGTCGGACTTCTGACTCTGACGCGCGGCCAGGGCGGACAGAACGCGATTGGGCCGGAACAAGGCGGGGCGTTGGGAGTGATTCGTACAGAAGAATTGCTCGCAGCCGGCGAGCATTATGGCGTGCATCAATTTTTCACCCGCTCGCCTGACTTTGGTTTTTCAAAGAGCGCCGACCAGACGATGAAGATTTGGGACAACATTGCGCTGGAAGATATGGTGCGAGCCATTCGCACGTATCGCCCGCAAGTAGTGATCAATGGCTGGGGCGGCGTGCATTCCGGACATGGGCAGCATCAAGCGAGCGGCATATTGACGCCGCAGGCGATAGTTGCGGCTGCCGATCCACGAATGTTCCCGGACCAAATTTCAGAAGGATTAGCCCCTTGGAAGGTGACGCTGGAGGTTCGGCTGGCCCGGGAGAAATCGCCCGATGCTATCGAGTTGCCGGTCAACGATGTTTCTCCGCTATGGGGAAAGAGCTATACCGAGATGGGCATGGAAGGGCACGCGCTGCATCGTTCGCAGGGTACACCCGCATTCTTCGGCAACATATTTTTCCGGCGTCCGATTTATCTGGTTGCAGAAAACGAGAAAGGCACGGCCGGCAAGTTTGACGCCAAAGTCCTGGCAGAGCCCATCACATCGCTCGGCTCGCGCTTTGCCTCGCTGCAAGCGTCGATGGCCACACGGCTGACCGCCGCGGACGCGGACTTGAAAGCGGCGCTGATTGCGGTGCGTTCCATGCAACGAACGGATGCAGCTACTTCGCTGGCGCAGGCCGGACTGCAAATTGGAGTTTTAAGAAACGAAATTTCGAAAACCGCCCTGGCGGATCGAGCCAACCCCGAAACTTCATCCGCGTTATTTGAGCTGCAACGCGTAAGCGAACGAATCGATCGCGCTCTGGCTGAAGACGTGGCGATTTCATTCGAAGCGCAGGCAGACCGTCACGAGCTAGTAGCGGGTGAGGATTTTTCCGTGGAAGTGACATTTGACGGAAAACCAATCGTACCGGTGAAATGGACGCTGGATGCGAGCGACATTCAGGTTCCACCGGGCTGGAGTGCGGCCAAAGAACCAGCGAAACAAGATGTTGAAAGCGAAAATTTTAAAGTTTCGATTCCAGCGGATGCTAAGGCGCCTATTTCCCCTCAAGATGCAATCCTGCCGTTTCCGGCGCCGCTCGTGCGTGTTGCTTTGACGGTTGTTTGGAGTAGCTACCGATTTACGATTGAGAAGCCCGTGGAGAGCATGCAGGCAACGACCACGGGCATCGCAACGTACCCACTCGAGCTGGTTCCGGCGGTGACGCTGACGGTCGAGCCGGAGCAAGTGATGGTTCCGGTACAGCGAGCGTCAGAACCGGTGAAGCTACTCGCGCGTATTCGCTATCACGGAACGAAGCAAGCGAAGGTGGATGTCGGAGTCGATGCGCCAGAAGGATGGGAAGCACAAGCTGTTGCGCCATTGGATTTTCCCACCGGCGGTGATCAATTGATCCGTTTCGTTGTGAACCCGCCGGAGCGCTTATCGCCAGGAGCTTACGCTCTGCGTCCCTACGCGCGAATTGGAGAAGAGACGTTTAGACGTTCGCTCGAACCTATTCCAACTCTCCCGACGCTCAATTGGAGCGAGCCTTCTGACGCAACCGTTCATGTGCTGGATCTGAATGTTCCGGCCAACCTGCGGGTGGGTTACATTGCGGCGGAGAATGATCCGATTCCCGAAATTCTGCGACAGTTGGGTGTTCAGGTGGACTTGCTTGACGAAGTAACGTTGGCCTTCGGTGATTTAAGCCAGTACGACGCAATCACGGTGGGCATACGCGCTTACGAATTGCGTCCGGATCTGCTCCGCGCAAATCAGCGGCTATTGGAGTATGTGGATCGCGGCGGAACGCTTCTAGTTCAGTATCAGAAGGATTTCGCGTGGGACAAGGAACTGCCCGCGCCATACCCGGCAAAAATGGGAGATAAGGTTGCGCGCGTGACCGATCCGAATTCTCCAGTGCGGTTTCTTGCGCCCGATAGCCCGTTGCTAAACTTTCCCAACAAAATCACGCTGGCGGATTTCCAGGGCTGGGAACAGGAGCGCGGCTTATATTTCTGGGGCACATTCGATCCACGTTATCAGCCGCTTTTGGGATTGAAGGATTTCAACGAAGCAGAGGTAACTGGCGCGCTAGTGACTGCGCGAGTCGGGAAGGGTTTATACATCTACACGGGGTTGTCATTTTTCCGCGAGCTTCCCGCAGGGGTGCCGGGTGCCTACCGCCTGTTTGTTAATTTGCTGAGCCAGACACAACATGCCGCAGCAAAAAACTGAACAGCTTTCCAAGAGCCGGCGCGAGGAATTTACAACCCCGCGTACGATTCGAATTCCGGCCGGCTCGTTTCTGATGGGCAACGATGCGGGTCAGGATAACGAACGGCCCGTGCATCGTGTTTGGGTGGATACCTTCGAACTGGGCGCCTGCCAAGTGACAAACGCCGAGTACGGCCAATTCCTTTCCGCCACCAGACACCGCAAGACGCTACATTGGGACGACCCAAATTTCTCTGATCCTTTACAACCTGTGGTAGCGACTTCGTGGTTTGATGCCCTCGAGTATTGCGCATGGCTTAGCCGCATGACTCAGAGGAAATTTCGTTTACCTACGGAAGCAGAGTGGGAATATGCGGCGCGTGGCGGCCTAGAGCAGAAATTATTCCCCTGGGGAGACGAACCCCCTGAGTCGCTGGCGAACTATGCGATGCGCTGGAAGACAGGACCAGAATCAGTAGGGCGCGCGGAAACAAATGGCTACGGACTTTGCGACATCAGCGCAAATGTCCACGAATGGTGCGCCGATTGGTTTGACGCAGATTACTATCGAGTATCGCCGGAGCGAAATCCTAAAGGACCGACGGGTCCATCCGACAGCGCGTCCAGTGGGGCAAAACGCGTCGCGCCGGCTCGCCGTGCATCTCGAGGCGGATCCTGGCGTCATTTCACGAAAGTGTCGCGTTGCGCCGCACGCTCAAGCATTCCTCCAGAATTTCAGTATGCAGATTACGGATTTCGTGTCGCCTGCGATGTCCGCGATTAACCTAAGAACTTCCCGCCCTAGCCAATACTCCGCGGCCCGGAAAATGTCACAGCGCAGCTGTGGTAGTCACGCGGTCCTTTATGAACACAACACGAAAGGCCAGCCGCCGAATAATTTTTCTTCGTGATATTCTCCCAGTCAAATCCGGAGGATATGAATGAAAGAGGCGAGACAAAAATCTAATTTTTGGGGAAGTGCATGACTTTTCAATGGAACTCTAAATTGCGCGTACTGCGCCTTCTTGCAGGATTAAGCATAATCCTGGTGGCCTCATCGGCAGCCTGGGGACAGAAAAACAAGAATAAAAAGTCAGACAATTCGCCCATGCCTTCGATTCCGCTTCCCGCTTCCGATGAAATCGATCGCAACATCGGAGAAATGCTGGGCGCCTTTCAAGTGGGGAATGTCGAGGCTATGCATAAATATTATTCCGACAGCGCCACGTTCGTGAGCGGAACTTTTGCGCCGCCTATTATAGGCTGGCAGAACTACATCGCTGGATATCAGCAGCAACGCGCCTCGTTCCAGGGAAGCCAGGTGGTCCGGCGCAACACGAACATTTTTGTCCACGGAGATGTGGCTTGGGCGTCGTACCAGTGGGAATTCAGCTCCGTGTTGAATGGCAAGCCATACGGAATACGCGGCCAAACGACGCTAGTGTTCAACAAAGTGGGAGATAACTGGCTGATCGTCCACAATCACACATCGCAGCTTTGTGAACAACCGGCAGGAGGCCAGCAACAACCCCCTGCTCAAACACCGGCTGCTGCTTCTCCCCAGCAACGCCCTAACCAATAGTAGCGCAAGCACACGAACGGTGGCTTCGCCCGCGGACTTCAGAAGTTCTTGTATCCCCGCCAGAGCCATATTCCGGCGATCACCAGCAGCAACAAAACCGAGATCGTTATTAGGATGTTGATGGGAGCACTAAGCTTCTCGATACGCGCGACGAGAAGGCGCTGCTCCTGAGCCATGGAATCTCCTGCCTTGTCCAGGAAGATCTGGTCTTCCTCATGGGCTCCCAGCATGGCGCGATAAATCAACATACAGATGAGCACGGTGGTAACTACTGCCCAGCCGACCAGCAGTGTGAAAAGGGTGCTTCCGAGCTCCTCCATGGTTTTCTCCCCTGCCCGCTGAGGTCGACGTCATTGGAAGAATGAGCCAGCCGAGCGGGCCCATATCTGAAGCGTAATTGGCCGGATTATAGCACCACCCACAACGGGTGGCTTCAAGAGGAGTTAAGCGAAGCTCTCGTCGGGGAAATGGACGTGCCAGAAATTCTTCGTGGGATAAAGAATCTCAATGCCCAGCTCGAAATTACCGTCATCAGCGCCCTGGACGCGCACCACGCGAAACTCCTGGGTTTCTTGAGAAACTTGATTTAGCACTTCGATACGAGAGCCCAGTGCTGGCGAGAACGGAGCGCGAAGAAGGGCTCCAAAGCGGCTAACGGCGATTGCTTCAGCAGGAGTGTCGAGAAGCTGCCCAAAGCTTCCATCGCTGAATACCTGTACCGGGATACGGATTAAGATGCGGCTTGAGCGGCGACGCTCAATCATCGCGCGGGCGGATGCCATAATTTGCTCCTCAGATCGGTCGCAGGCCGGAGCATTAACTTTAAGCGCCCCGAGCTTCCGGGGTCAAGGTTACCGCGAATCCAGTGTGCTTCGTTGACAAACCATAGGCCACGCGGCAATATGGTTGGGCCTCGTTGTTTTGCTGCAAGAAATGCCCAAGTGGCGGAATTGGCAGACGCGCTAGCTTCAGGAGCTAGTTCCCGCAAGGGAGTGGAGGTTCGAGTCCTCTCTTGGGCACCAATATTGTCGGTGGCATCTACCTCAAATTACAGGGAAAACCGTACCAAAGGTGAGGAATCCCCTTATTCGAGAAACTCCTCAGCGCTGTAGCATTTTGTCCACGCGTTCGGTGAGACTTTTTGCATCGAACGGGGCACGGACTTTCACATCATTATCGAAATAAACGAAGACGTCGCGGGCCGGAAGCGCCGCACCGCAATTCTCAATCACGCGCTCGGCATCCTCTGGTTCGTCCCCTCGCGCCCAGGCGCAAACGCGAGTGGTCCATTGATCCAGCGCTTCAGCGGTGTAGCCGCTGGCATAAAGAATTTCTGGGCCGTGCAGGCGGCAATACATGAAATCCGAAGTCACGTCCATCAACCTGGGCCACTCCACTGTATCCGCACAAACAATGGCGACATCATATTTACGCAACATTTTGATAAATTCCGGCGTGGCAAAACTTGTATGCCGGATCTCAATCGCGTGCCGTAAGGGGCGAGCCGCATCGGGCTTCATCGCCGCTCGGCCCTTCAACCATTTGTCGTGTTTCTTCGCAAGCGCCGCGGCGGATTCGGTATCGTGAGGCAGGAGTTTCAGAAATTCTTCGAGTCTTTCTGCGTCGTACTTAAAATTGGGCGGCAGTTGCCACAGAATTGGGCCGAGCTTCGGTCCCAGACAAAAAAGCCCAGACGCCAGGAAATTTGCCAGCGGTGTTTTGGCGTCTCGCAAGCGGCGTATGTGGGTTATGAATCGCGGTGCCTTAACGGAAAAAACGAAATCGTCCGGCGTCTCGCCGGCCCAGGCCTCGAAATACTCCGGGCGCTGCAGGGAGTAGAACGTGCCATTAATTTCAATCGATCGGAAAATACCGGACGCATAGGCGAGTTCTTTTTTCTGGGATAATTTCTCGGGATAGAAAACGCCGCGCCACGGAATGTATCTCCAACCTGAAATACCGATGCGAACTTTGCCCGCGGGAGCGGCGTTTACCGGATTCTTGCTCATTTAATCGCTTTTGCGCTGAAAGTCGCCGCTCCGGTCTTACACGGCAATCGAGTCGCCAAATTGCGCGGCTGAATCATCCGTTTCCAGCGGCACTCCGTCCCGGAATGTAACGGTTTTCCCAGAGACCGCAGAAACACGATCGCCTGGCAACAGAATTCCAACCAGATTCAGAGGATCAGCGGCAGAAATTGTTACAGTTTCGCCGGTAGGATCAATCTTGCGCATGGCGCGCAGGGACTCGACCGCCATCGGCAACGCGAATTGCTCTCCCATGAAACCACTGACGAAACGGCCGCCACGCACTTCTCCGCGGTCTTCTAGACGACGAAACGCGATGAGTAGTTCTCGCCAGCGCGGGACAATCGTCTCGCGCGCAATCACTTCTCGGAAGACGATGCCGTAGCGTTTCAGCAGCATCCAGCACGTGGCATCAGCCATCCGGGCCCGATCCGGAGTTTCGTGCGCGTAAAGCAACGACCATCGTCCAACACTATGGCGTGGACGAGAGTTGTGGCCACGTCCTTGACCGGAGCGCCGCTTAGGGTCGATCAACGCGCGAATATTATCGAAGCCGTCGGCGGTAATCATTCCCGCAGTGACAAGTTCCCACAGAGCGGTTTCCATTTCCGATTTCAGCTTGCCCGTGCCGCGCACGAGATCTGCGAAGAAGGAAGCCCCTCGCTGGCGCAGATAGTTCAGAGCATCGCGAGCATTCTGGCTGAGGCCACGCGGATCCTGCGTATCTCCATCCGCATGTTGCGAAATCATCCAGTCCGAATCTTCGCGCACGAAAAACGCAATGGGCGCCACGCTGGTGGGGATCACGCGACGCCCCATGCTATTTTGGTCTTCGTAAGTTGCCGGATGCGGTGAAAGTCGGCCCCAGCCCACTGCGCCAGTGAGGCAGAGGCGATCTAGAACCTGCGGATCGTAATCCGCAACTCGCCGTCTCAGAATTTGACGCTCCCACGCATTCGCAGGCGCTTCGTAACCCTGCAATTGTTGCAATACTTCCAAGGTACCGCGCTCACCCAGCACTTGGCTGCTGGGCGCCACATGTTGCCAGCGCAGTAACCAACGCATGAATTGAGCCGCGGTAGCGGGCTGAATTTGGCTGCGCAAAGTCCCTAACGTCATACGATGGATGCGCGCAAGCAGGCGGCGTTCGCACCATTCTGTTTCTCGACTTGAGCCGTCGGTGAAGCGGCCGCGCAAAATGGCCCCACTTGCTTCCAAACGCAGGAATGTTTTGTCCACGTCGTTGACGGCAAGTCCCAGGAAGTCGCTTAGCATCGCAGCCGAAACTGGCCCGAGGTGCCCTATCCATCCAGTGATGCATACCAACAGTGCATCTTCTCGCGATGCAACCGGAGCTTCGATCTCAGGCAGCGCTGAATCAAAACGCGCTTCGCGAAACGCAGCAGAAAAAGTTGCCGCTTTTTCTGCGGCAACCCAATAAGCTTGTTCACCAACAGTCGCTCTGGCCGTTCGTCGCGCTTGCCTCAACTGCGCAAAATATTCCGCCCACTGTTCAACCGAATTGGCCGCACGCTGCCGCAGTTCCGGCGCGACGCTCACTACATTTAGTTCCAGCGAGCTGAGATTTGAATTTTGAGGCAGCGGAAGCGCGATCAATGTCTGCAGCACATCATGTAGTTCGTCGGCATCACGCACATCCGGCCACGCTTCTTCACGAACCTGCGAAATCGCAGCAGGATCCAGGCGGCCAATTTCAGAAAGTACTGCTTCCGGCAACATGCGTCGCATCTCCACAGCGCGAGCGCGGCGCTCTTCGAGTGGCGCATCGTCAAGGTATGCGTACGGATTTGCATTTAAAATTTCATGCGAAAACTGCGATGGAACCGGCGTCTCCACCGCAATGCAACGAATACTGCCTGAAGCGATGCGCTCCAAAACATTCTTCAGGCCTTCGATATCCATGGCCTCGGTCAGCGCGTCCTTCATGGTCTCGCGAGCCAACGGGTGATCGGGAATCTTGATTTCGCCTTCAATGTTTTCCTGGCATGCCAGCGCCTCCGGAAACACCGCCGCCAGCAAATCTTCAGAACGCATACGCTGAATCTGCGGTGGAACTTTTTTACCGCCCATAAATCGTAGAAGCGCGAGCGCCCGGCCTGCCACCCAGCGCCAGCGCGTATTGAAAATCGGCGATGCCAGCACGGCTTGTTCCAGCAGATGTTCCACAGTGGCAGACTGCAGAAAGTTAAAAACATCGGCGAGCGGAAAGCTGTGTTGATCGCTTAGCGAAATATTCAAGCCGTTGTCGGTGGCGGCGGCTTGCAATTCGAAATTGAACGACCGGCAGAATCGTTTTCGCAGCGCCAGTCCCCAGGCCTTATTAATGCGACCGCCGAAGGGCGCGTGAATGACCAGTTGCATTCCGCCACCTTCATCAAAAAACCTCTCCGCGATTACAGTGTCCTGGGTGGGGACAGCTCGCAATACCGCGCGTCCGGTCACGATATATTCCACGGCTTGCTCGGCGGCGGACTGATCTAGACCGCACTCCTGCTTTAGCCAATCCACCGCAGCGGTTGCCTCGGGAAGAGTCCCGCGAACGTAGCCCGGTCCAACGCCCTCGCTAAGCGAGCTAATTTTCTCGCGCACTGCGGCAATCTCTTCTGATAGTTCCATCGTGCGCGAAGGAGCTTCACCGAGCCAGAAAGGAATGCTGGGGGCCGCTCCCTTGGCGTCTTCCACGGAAACCGAGCCGGATTGCACACGGCGAATACGCCATGAAGTGTTTCCAAGCAAAATAATATCCCCGCGCAAACTTTCCACCGCGAAGTCTTCATCCACCGTGCCTACGACGATGTGTTCCGGCTCCGCGATAACGGTGTAGAGCGAATTATCGGGGATCGCGCCGCCGCTGGTGATGGCCGCGAGCCTGGCGCCGCGGCGTCCGCGAAGCCGATTGTTCACTTGATCGCGGTGCAGATACGCGCCGTAACGGCCGCGCTGCGCCGCGATTCCGTTCGAGAGCATCTCGATGATCTCATCGAAATCCTTTCGCGCTAGATTGCGGTATGGGTAGGCTCGTCGAACGAGCACGAATAAATCGTCCTCCAACCAATCTTCCGCTGCACAAGCAGCCACGATTTGCTGGGCGAGAATGTCCAGCGGACATTCCGGAATCATGATGCGATCCAGCTCCAGGCGATTGATCGCGCGAACCAGTGCTGCGCATTCAATCAGTTCGTCGCGCGTGGTGGCGAACAATCGGCCCTTGGGCACCGCGCCGCGCCAATGGCCTGCGCGTCCGATGCGTTGCAACGCGACAGCGATCGAGCGCGGCGAGCCAATCTGGCAGACCAAATCGACTGTTCCAATATCGATACCTAGCTCAAGCGAAGCAGTGGCGACTAATGCGCGTATTTCTCCGGATTTTAATTTTCCTTCCACGGATAGCCGCCGAGCGCGCGAAAGGCTGCCGTGATGCGAGGCGACCGCATCATGTCCCAGTATTGCTGCGAGATGATGTCCCACGCGTTCCGCTAGCCGGCGGGTGTTCACAAAAATCAGCGTGGAACGATTCGCCAGCACCAAATCAGTGATGCGTTTGTAGATTTCTTCCCACATTTCGTTCGAGGCAACCGGCCCAAGCTCGCTGGCCGGTACTTCGATAGCCAAATCCAGATGGCGGCGTTGCGAGATTTGAACAATTGCAGGATCATTTCCGTTATTCCCAGCCAGGAAATGCGCGATCAGTTCGATCGGTTTCTGCGTAGCAGAAAGGCCGATGCGCGTAGAACGATTTCCAGTGAGAGCATCGAGGCGCTCGAGCGAAAGCGAAAGATGCGAACCGCGCTTGTCGTCCGCAATCGCATGGATTTCGTCCACGATAACGGTTTTTACCGTGCGCAGAATTTCCCGGCTCTTCGCGGCAGTGAGCAGAATGTAAAGAGATTCAGGAGTCGTCACCAGAATATGCGGTGGACGCTTTTGCATGGCGCGACGCTCGTGCATCAGCGTGTCGCCGGTTCTCACCGCCGTGCGAATTTCCGGCATCAACAAACCCCGTTGTTGCGCAAGTTGCAGGATTTCGCCGAGCGGGCTATCCAGATTTTTCTGAATGTCGTTGCCCAGCGCTTTCAGCGGCGAGACGTACAAAACTTCCGTCTTATCTTCCAATTCGCCCGCCAGCGCTTTGCGCACCAGCCGGTCGATGCAAGCCAGAAACGCCGCCAGCGTTTTTCCAGAGCCGGTGGGAGCGCAAATCAGCGTCGTTTTATCGCCAAGAATATGCGGCCAACCCTGTTCCTGCGGCTCAGTGGGAGTGCCGAACTTGTTGACAAACCACTCCCGAACCAATGGATGCGCCCATGCGAGGCCGGTCGGAGGTGTTACAGTGCAAGCGGTCTGACTCACGATATACCTGGGAAAGAGAAGGGTCCGTCAAACTGAATACATTTATATTGTGCCCGAAAACCCTACTGTATGCAAAATCAGTGAACTTGCGTGATCTTCTTCAAGTCCGCGATGAATTTTTTCATTTCGTCCTCACGCGTGACTCCATCGGGCGCCCGCAATATCGATGAAGGATGCACGGTAGCCATCACGTGCGGAGCAAGATTGGACTTTACGAACTCGCCGCGATGCCGCGTGACGCGAAAATCGCGTCCCAGCAGACCTTGCGCCGCCGTAGCTCCTAGACAAACAATTATCTTTGGACGCAGCGCTGCGATTTCAGCGTCAAGCCAGGGCCGGCACGCCGCAATTTCCGCGGCATTCGGTTTTTTGTGAATGCGCCGTTTTCCGCGCGGCTCCCATTTAAAATGTTTCACCGCGTTTGTCACGTAAACTTGTTTTCGATCGATCCCCGCTTCTTCCAAGGCCGCGTCTAATAATTTCCCCGCTGGCCCGACAAATGGTTTGCCTTCGAGGTCTTCTCGATTGCCGGGCTGTTCGCCCACCAACATGATTTTTGCATTTGGCATTCCTTCGCCAAATACAGTCTGCGTGCCGAGCTTCCACAGATCGCAGGCTTTGCAGGTTTTGGAAGCCTCGCGCAATGCCTCCAAAGATGCGTGCAAGGGAAACCAAGTTTTTTTGGAATCACTTCGAATGCGTTTTGTCATTTTCCCTTTTGCCATCTCTCTTAGATGCGAGATGAATTCTCGCCGGCACATTGCGAACTTCACTGCATGTCAGTCGTTGACAACGGAAGAGAATTCGTGGAGAATTTCGGATTAGGCGAAGAAAAAGCGAAGACTTCCTTCTCTTTCTCCTCCCCGGGTCTGTTATGGCTGTAAGTCTCACTACTTTGCGCTCCAACGTCGAACTCGCCCTGGCTGGGCGTGTCGCCGCTCCATTTTCGTATCGCGACCGCCATGCCGTTGAAACTGTTTCCACCGGCGTTGCGGAAATCGATTCATTGGCGGGAGGCTTGCCCCGCGGAGCGCTAACCGAAATTTTTGGCCCAGCCTGTTCCGGTCGAACAACTTTGTTGCTTTCCGCTTTGGCTGCAAGGACCGCTCATGCAGAAGCCTGTGCATTGATCGATGGGTGCGACGCTTTCGATCCCCACTCCGCGGAAGCCGCCGGCGTAGAACTAAAACAATTGCTGTGGGTGCGCTGCAGGAATATTGAACAAACTCTGCGCGCTACAGATTTGCTTTTGCAAGGCGGCGGCTTTGGTTTCATCGCGCTCGACCTGGGTGACATGCGTGCGGACGTGCTACGTCACGTTCCGCTGGAGTCTTGGTTTCGTTTTCGGCGTGCAGTGGAGGATACGCCCACCGTGCTGATAGTTCTGGAGCCGGAATCCAATGCAAAAACGTGCGCCTCTCTGGTCCTGCGCATGGAAGCGGAACCGGCGCGATGGTCCACCACGCTCGCGCTGGAAACTCACGTTCCGGGTTTTTTCAGGTATCCGCCTTCCTGGTTATTGGAAGGCTTCGGCATTCGCGCGGAATTGCTTCGTTCCCGCCTGCAGCCGGTTGCGACAGATAGTTTTCACAAACCATTCGCTTCAGCGGGCCGCTCAGAATTCTTCGAAACAAACGTCCTGAGAAGTTATCTCAGTGTTACGCGAAGTGTCGCACGAATGAAACCAGCGCCAAAGTGAAACCAAGGATTGCAGAGGAACTTATTACTGCTGCTGAAACTAAAATTGTATGGCATTCGCTTCCATTCACGTCCCCAATTTCCCCGTGCAGGCGGTGGTGCGTGCAGAACCCAGCCTACGCAATCGAGCCGTCGCGCTTGTGGATGGAACTCCTCCCATCTGGAACGTAGTCGCTGCCAACGAAGCAGCTCTGCTGGCTGGCATCGAATTAGGCATGTCGAAATCGCAAGCCGCGCAATTTCATGCCTTGGAAATTCGCAATCGCTCTCGCGTGCAGGAAAAATCAGCTCATGCAGCTCTGCTTGATCTCGGAGCTTCTTTTTCTCCGCGCCTGGAAGACACTGCGCCGGACACAATTATTCTGGATATATCCGGCCTCGCTTCCTTATTTGGGAGTAGTGAAAATATTTCCACGCAATTAGTCCAACGTGCATCCGCTCTAGGTTTGCTCGTAAGTGTTGCCGTTTCTTCCAATCTGGAAGTTTCCCTTCACGCCGCGCGAGGTTTTTCCGGCATTACTGTGATTCCTACAGGCGAAGAAGCGAAATGTCTGGGTAAACTGTCCGTACGCGCGCTTTTGCCCTCTGCTGAGATTCTGGAAACTCTGGAGCGTTGGGGTGTGCGCGACTGCGCCGCTCTGGCGGCACTTCCGGTGCTGCAATTGTCGGAGCGGCTGGGGCAGGAAGGAGTTCGCCTTCACGAGTTGGCGCGCGGTGCCTGCCTACGTTCGCTTGTGCCGGCACAGCCCGGAGTGCGCTTCGAAGAAGAAATAGTGCTCGATTTCGCCGTTGCCGAGCTCGAGCCGCTTTCGTTTCTGCTGGGACGATTGCTCGATCAATTGTGCGCTCGGCTGGAAGCGCGTGCATTTGCAGCTTGTGCCATTCGCACGCATTTTGATTTAGAGGATTCCTTCCTAAAGGATTTCCAAACCATTAGCGATAATTCTCCTCCCAAGCTTGCTCCAAGAATTTATGAAAAGGTTCTGAGTTTGCCCGTGCCAACACGAAATTCGAAAATGCTTCTGAAACTGCTGCGTCTGCAGTTGCAGGCGAACCCTCCCCATGCAGCCATTCTAAAAATTATTCTCTCTGCCGAGCCGGCTCGTCCACGCGCGTCTCAAGGGGGACTATTTCTTCCCAGCTCCCCGGATCCGGAAAAATTAGAGCTAACCATTGGTCGGTTGGCGAAACTGCTGGGCCACACGAACATTGGTTCGCCCGAATTGATCGATACACATCGTCCCGGCGATTTTCGAATGTCCCGATTCGCGCCGGCGAGTGACGCATCGACTATTCCGCAAAAAAATGCGACTGCTGCTACCCGCAACCCTGGCGAAACTCCTCTAACTGCATTCCGCGTTTTCAGGCCGGAAATACAAGTAAATGTTGAACTGCAACAAAACTATCCCACGCGTATTTATTTTCGCGGTATGCGCGGAAATATCATTGCAGCTTCCGGGCCCTGGCGGACTTCCGGAGATTGGTGGCGGGAAGAAACCTGGCAGCAGGATGAATGGGATGTCGAAGTCCGCTTCGATTCCGTGAGCGGGCAAAGCCAGAAAATCTCCAGCCCGCGCACGCAGAATGGAATTTATCGCATCTACTACGATTCGCTCCGCGCCGCCTGGTTCGCCCGTGGCCGCTACGACTGATGTACACGGAACTTCACGCTCGCTCCGCTTTCAGTTTTCTCGAAGGAGCCTCTTTGCCTGAAGAACTGGCGGCAGTGTGCGCGGAATATGGAATGCAGTCGATGGCTTTGCTTGATCGAGACGGAGTGTACGGCGCTCCTCGTTTTTATCTGGCGGCGGATAAAAGTCAAATACGCGCGCACATTGGCGCCGAAGTTACTTCCGCCGCCGGCTGGCGTTACCCCTTGCTCGTGAAATCGCGCGAAGGCTACCAGAATCTTTGCCGCTTGATCACCAAAATGAAATTGCGCGCGCCGAAAGGCAAAGGAGATGTTTCAGGCGTGGAAGTAGCCCAATATGCGCGTGGGCTTGTATGCCTCACTGGAGGCGAGGAAGGCCCCTTGGCGCATGCTTTGGCAAACGGCGGAATTGAAAGCGCAACGGAATGCGTTCAGCAGCTGTGCCAACTATTCGGCAAACAGAATATTTATGTTGAACTACAGCGGCATTTTCTGCGGGAAGAAGAAGCGCGAAATCACGCCGCCATCGAAATTGCCGAAAAACTAAGCCTTCCAGTGCTGGCCACGAATGGCGTGCGCCATGCCATACCAGAGCGGCGCGAAGTGTTGGACGTCTTCACTTGCATTCGCCATCACCGCACGCTGGCTACGGCCGGCCGTCTGCTGGCCCGCAATTCCGAATTGCATCTGAAAACGCCTGCGGAAATGGCACAACTTTTCGCGGATGTTCCCGAAGCAATCGCGAATACACAGGCTCTTTCCTCGCGCCTGCAATTCACCTTGAAGGATCTAGGTTATCGGTTTCCGAAATATCCGGTTCCTGACGGTAAACCGGAAATCCATTTTTTGCGGCAACGAACTCACGAAGGAATGATCTGGCGCTATGGATTAAATAATGAACAAGCACAGGCCCAAATTGAGCGCGAGCTTGACTTGATCGAAAAACTAGATCTGGCAGGCTATTTCCTGATCGTTTGGGACATCATCCGCTTCTGCCGCAAACAAAATATTCTGGTGCAGGGGCGTGGTTCCGCGGCAAATAGCGCGGTCTGTTACGCACTGGGCATCACCGCCGTCGATCCCGTAAGAATGGACCTTCTCTTCGAACGGTTTCTTTCAGAAGAGCGCGGAGAATGGCCCGACATCGATCTCGATCTCCCCAGTGGAGATCAGCGCGAACGAGCGATTCAATATGTATATGAACGCTACGGAAAATTGGGCGCCGCCATGACCGCCAACGTGATCACCTATCGCGGCCGCTCCGCCGCGCGTGAAATTGGCAAGGCGCTATCTTTTAATCCTGAAACCTTGAGCCGTTTAACCAGTTTGGTAAGCGCGTGGGAATACAAGGACGCGAAGGACACCCTCGCGCGGCAATTTCGCGAGGCTGGATTCGACATGCAGCATCCTCAGATTCGTAAATTTTTCGAACTTTGCCTGCAATTCCAAGATTTGCCGCGTCATCTGGGCCAGCATTCCGGAGGCTTGGTGGTGTGTCAGGATCAATTGGATTCGATCGTTCCTCTGGAGCCCGCCACCATGCCCGGCCGCGTCGTCGTGCAGTGGGACAAAGATGATTGTGCCGACATGAAAATTGTGAAAGTGGACCTTTTGGGCCTGGGGATGATGGCCGTCCTGGAAGATTGCCTGCAAATCATCCAGAAAGATTATGGCGAAGAAATAGATTTGGGAAAGTTGCCTGCAAACGACCCCCTAGTTTACGACACGCTGCAAAGAGCAGACACCATCGGCATGTTCCAGGTGGAAAGTCACGCGCAGATGGCTTGTTTGCCTCGCCTGCGGCCGGAATGTTTTTACGACATTGTCGTGCAGGTAGCCATCATCCGGCCCGGGCCAATCGTTGGAAAGATGGTCAATCCTTTTTTGAAACGTCGCCAGGGCCGCGAAGCCGTTGATTATCTTCATCCTTCCCTTAAACCGGTTCTTGAACGCACTTTGGGTGTGCCCTTATTTCAAGAACAACTGTTGCGCATGGCCATGATCGCCGCCGGATTCAGCGGAGGGGAAGCGGAAGAATTACGCCGCGCATTCGGTTTCAAACGCTCCGAACGAAGAATGAAAGAAATAGAGAAAAAGCTTCGCTCAGGAATGGATAGGAATGGTATTTCATCCGAAGCTCAGGAAAAGATTATTTTGGCCATCACTTCTTTTGCTTTGTACGGATTTCCTGAGTCCCACGCCGCAAGTTTTGCGCTCCTTGCCTACGCCAGCGCTTTTTTAAAATGCCGTTACCTAGCCGCTTTCACAGCGGCGATTTTGAATAATCAGCCCATGGGTTTCTATCAGCCCGACACGCTGGTACGTGACGCGCAGCGCCACGGCCTGAAAGTGAAACCTATCGATGTGACCTGCTCCGATTGGCTCTGCAGGCTTGAAAAAAGTGCCCAGACATTTTGCGTGCGCTTGGGGATGCGTTTTGTGAAAGGCTTGCGAAGCGATGTAGCTTTTAAAATTGTGAGTGAGCGCGCCATTCGCCCATTTTCTTCCATCGAGGATTTAAAGCTTCGCGTCCCCATGATTCAGAAAACGGAACTTGCTGCTTTTGCGGAAATTGGCGCATTGAATTTTATTGGCGTAAAGAAAGTCCATCGCCGTGACGCCTTGTGGCAAATCGAACGCGCCTCTAGACGCCCAGGCCCTTTGCTGGAAAATGTGGAAGAGAACGAAATGAAAATACAAGGCGATACTGTGGAACTGGAAATGGCTCCGGCTTTTTCCGTTACACCGTCTCCTCTTGCGGCTATGACCGGTGAAGAAAGATTGGTTGCAGATTTTCGCGGCACAGGCTTGACCGTGGGACTTCACCCCATGGGCCACCATCGCGCTGAAATGAAGAGAAGGGGCGTGCGATCGGCCCTGGAACTTTTAAATCTTCCGAACGGCATGCACGTTAAAATTGCAGGAGGAGTGATTACCCGCCAGCGTCCTGGAACAGCAAAAGGTTTTGTGTTTATTAGCCTGGAAGATGAAACTGGAATCTCGAATGCAATCGTCACGCCGCAATTATTCGAGAGAAATCACGTGGTGATCGTTCACCAGCAATTTTTAATGATTGAAGGAGAGCTGCAAAACCAGGATGGCGTAATCTCTGTGAAAGCGGAAAGGATTGAACCGCTGCGAATCACGCGGGCCGAAACAACTTCGCACGATTTTCACTAAGCTCGCGAAAAATTGGAGAAACGCTAGTTTACCCGCGGTTCATCCGTACCTAGAACCGATTTGATCGTATCCAACAGATTTTTCATGGGCGCCGACTTCATCGCATGCGCCTGAACTCCAATTCGCGCGATCTCATCCTTCATTTGCTGCGACTCATGCATGGTAAAAATAACAATCTTTGCGCTCGGATCCGCCGCGCGAATTAGCCGGGCGGCGTCCAGTCCACCCATTACCGGCATGCTGATGTCCAGGATGATCAAATCAGGTTTCAATTCCGTGGCTTTTGCAACGGCCTCTCTACCGTTCACTGCATCGGCGCAAACTTCCCAACCCGCTGCTGACAGAGCCGTGCGCAAACCCCGCCGTACTGCTTCATGGTCATCCGCAATCAAAATTCTCATTGGTTTCTTCCGACCGGAAACGCAGGCGCCGCTTCCTCCCGGAGAATCCAACCCGTTACAGAAAAGCGCAGAGGAACCGTTCGTTCTGGGATCCAAAATAAGTGCTGGAATTCCACACATAGTATCTCCGACTGACGAGGATTCAAAGTAGCAGAAGAAATGCGTGGAATGCAAAGTAAAACAACCTACCAGCTGTCTTTAGGTCAATGCGCCCTGCAAAAAATTGAGAGGTTCAGACTTATGACAATGAATGGAAGTATCGGTTCTTCAGGCCCGCAAGGCTCACCGTCAACCGATGTGGCCACCCAAAAAACGCTGAAACACTGACAACTGCTGGTGCCCGCGCCATTTGCAGTTCCACGACGCTTGCGCTAGGTTTCAAAAGGGAAACCCGCGCGTAGGCGAAAGCTTGATGAAGCCCTTCCGCAATCAACAAGCAAGCCACGATAGCAAATAACAGAACTAGATATCCAACGACGAAAATCAGAAAGGCGGCAGCGACTTGTAAAGCCGAGTCATACGCACTGAGAATGTTCATTTTCGTCTCCGCTCACCGGCTGCTGCCGCCATTTATGTCCACTCAATTCCACTTTCGCGATTACGCGCTAGCCTTCTTGCTTTTGTCCGTCTTTTTCGACTTGCGCGCTGCGTCGTCTTCGTCATCCTGCGCTGGGATACGCCCTGTGGCGCGGTCTGGCTCGATTCGCCGGTCGGTCGGCGAAGACGGACTTGAACTATCGATAGGCGTCAGACCTGGACCGCTGCTGGAATCTTCTGGACGGCGTATGCTCATTGGAGTTGCTCCTTTTAGCGGTAGAAACTCGAGAACCGACTTGAGCGTTCAGTATTGAAGAAATTAAAGCTGCGGTCTATCCGGCAATCGCTGTACTTGCGAAAATCAAGCTCCGTAGGGTAGCCGGACGGCGTTATTGCGGCACTGCTTCGGCCAGTGAAGGTACTTGGTCAATGGCTTCCGAAAGGCCACTAACGATTATATCCGCCTCCACGATGCCCAAACGTGTTCGCATGACCTCTAAATTCCCTCCAAACCCCCACAATCCAATTCCGATTCTCGATTTCGGAAACCGCACGCGGAGCTTTTTATACAGCCGACGCGTATTGTAAACACCGTAAGGCGGCAGCGCAGAAACATAAATCACTTCGCATTGCTGTTCAGAGGCTTGGTCCATCATGTCTTCCACTGACGCCGGAACGATCACTTGCGCGTTGTATCCCGCCCGATTCGACAAGTGGCCGAGCATCATACCCATGATTTCATCTCCCTCGTCGCGGGCCGGAATACAAGTGATCGCGCAACCACCGTTCGTCTTCTTCGCATGCGGCACAGCGAGCTTGGAATCCTTTGTCGGCGCTTCCTCGATTTCCGGGCCATCTGTTTCAACTACAGGTCTAACCGCGAGCTCCTCGATGATTTCCTTCAATGTTTGAAATACGAATTGTTCGCGTGCGTCGCCTAACCCCACCTCTGCTCGATCCTTCTCTATAAAAATCAATACAGGCGTGATAACCGCTTCATACAATTTTTCGATCGAGCCTTCCCTCAAGAACGCGTCAACAACCTGGCGAGCTCCTTCGGCGTCCACGCGGCGCAGCCTTTGATAAAGCCGTACTTCCGTTCCGAGAACGCGCTGGTCCCCCAGTAGCACGCTTAGGAATTCCCACTGCGGTATGTAACGGCCAATCACCACGATGCACACGGTCAAGGGCGTGGAAAGCAACAATCCGACCGGGCCCCACAAAGCAGCCCAGAAAATCGCCGCCACCAATATCGCAAGGGACGACACACCCGTCTGTGCGGCATACAGCAATGGCTCAATGACATAGGAGCTGAGTATTTCAATAACCACAAATGAGCCAAACGCCAGCAGGGGTTTTAACCATCCGTCAAAAACTGCAAGCGATAACAAAACTGGCATCGCCGCGCCTGCCAAAGTTCCCAAGTACGGGACGAATCTCAAAAGCCCCGCAAGCACCCCCCATAGGAACGCGTTTGGAACTCCAATGAAATAAAGCGCGGTCCCGAAGAGCGCGCCATAACCGAGATTCATGAGGAATTGAAGGAATAAATATCGTCCCACCCGTCTGGTTGCCTCGTCAAACGCCTGCGTAGTTACGTGAAATCTACTAAGGCCAGCCAGTGTGAACAGCCTGTTTCGAAGATCATCCCTACGGAGGAGAATAAACGCCGTGAACACCATTACAATTCCAAGCGTCGCCACTGGGCCCAGGAAAGGTCCCAGCAACTCCCGAGCCGAAGCAATCGGACTGTTCTGCTGAACAACTTCCACCGCTACCGGATGGGCGATACTTCCGCCCGGAAGCAATGAACGCCTACCCCGCGGATTTTGATTGGAATCATCGTCCGGTGTCGGTGTTTCAATAGTTGACGATAATTCTTGCCCTAGTTCCTTCACCGTGGCTTCTGCCTTACCGATTCCCGTCTCTTTCACCCCACGGAAACTTTCAATTTTTCGCGAAATGGTAGTTTTGTAATTCGGGATTTGACTGGCCAAACTAATTGCTTGGTTGAAGACCAAATAGCCCAAACCGCCCAAAAGTCCGGCGACCAACAGCACAACTACTATTACCGGTCCGGTTCTTCCGAGACGAGCTTTTTCCAGAAGATTTACCAATGGTGCCAAAAGGAAAGCGAGCAGAACAGCCAGCGCAATGGGAATCAATACTGACCTTGCGAAATAAAGGGCGGCCACGCATATCACCGCCGTAACGAACGGAGGAAAGCTTGACGGATCCCGGGTTGTCCTGCTGGCCATAAATTGAACTGAAACTAGAAATCGAAATTACATTTTCTCGGCTTGCCAGCCCTTCCATTCTTTCGATACCACTCGCGCCATTTCCTTAGCGGCTACTCTCAGCCAATTCGCGCGCCGCTTCCGCAGATCGCTTTGAATCAACTTCACTGAGCGACTTGACCCTAGGTGTACGTTCGCCGCTTCCCAGCCCATTTTATTCAGCATGCGGTCTTCATCTCGTTTCTTGGGGAGCGTTTCAATTTCTACGGGAGAAGAGTCGGGCGATAGTCTGCCCACGCGCCAGTTCTTTTGCGCCCTCAGGTATGGATCTTGGCAACGAACGGAATTCTCCATGATCCGCGGGTAGTAAATCGTATTTTGATTTTTTCCCTGATTCGCCCACACACAAGCCGAGGCGACCAAAATCTTGGCCTCCAACGCAATTTTCCCGCCCTCCCAATCGGCGACCGCAACCATGCGCGGATGCCCCAGGCTCCCTGTCCCCGCGGTCCGCTTCAGTACGCGATAGGGAAGATTCCGAGCAGGGAACATTTCCTTCCACATTTTTCTGGGCGTTGACGGCACCGGATGGCGCAGAGCAGGATTGCTCATCAACTTCTTCCAGAAAGAAGGGGGATTATCCAACCGCTTCAGCGCAATCGGCGCGAACCATGCGTTTTGATCCTCCAATACTATCGGAGAACCGCCTTCCTTCAAAGAGTCCCTATATCCTTCCAGGATTGCGTCACATGCATTCTTGGTATTGGTTTGAAGATGATCGAGTGAATAAGCTACGCGCGCACTGGTTGCTAACCGTACCAGATCGTTCGTATAGGGCAGATGATACGCTTCATCGAAGTCGTCAATTCCCCAAACCAGCCGGCCGAACTTGTCTCGCCAAGTTCCAAAGCTATTTACATGCAAATCTCCCACAGCCAACACAGACGGCGCCCAGGACAGCTCTTCGCACTGCCGCGGCCACAACTGGGCCCAGCGATAGAACGTTCCGCGAAAGAACCGGAATTCATCCTCAGCCATTAATCCGTGCTTTTGCTGTAAATCTGCTTCCACTACGGGAATTCTGGCTCGAAGCCAGCTTTCGAAACTCGCGGTAGCTTTGAAAATATTCATTGGAAAGAGCGTTTCTATGGACTTTCCAGAATCCTGATGGGACCGCGGCAACGCACATCGGCCGCGAAAAGCATCCAAAGCTCAACTTGCTTTGCGCCGAGTCCGCCTTTCGTGAGCCGAAGTTTCTCGAGTCGCATGCAACGGAGCTTTCCGGCCCTCCGCGGTTTTTTCCAGGCTTTTCTTCAGCGCGGCCATCATGTCGATTACCGGCGCACGCTCCGGACGAGGAGTGCCCGCAATCTCACGACCCTTCTGCTTCGCCTCGATAAGAGCTTTGAGCCTGGTTTCAAATTCGTCGTGATATTTCTTTAGATTAAAAGGTTCGGACAAATTGTCCACCAGTTGATCCGCCAGTTTAATTTCCTGCGGCGAGAGTTTCACGTTCTCGATTTTGCCGTATCCCGGCGCTTCCCGTATTTCGTTCTCGAAGTACATTGTGTGCAGCGCAATTCCATGATCGTATGGACGAAGGAACACGGTGTACTCGCGCTGGTGTATGGTGATCTTGGCGATGGCCACACGATCCTTGTCTTCCATGGTCTTCAACAGCAACGCGTACGCTTTTTTGCCTTCGCCTTCGGCCACCACAAAGTAGGAGGAATCGAAAAACAGCGGATCGATCTCCGACTCGTTTACAAACGCCAGAATTTCCATCGAACGCGCGGACTCCGGAGTGATCTTCTTGATTTCTTCCGGATCGATCACCACATATTTCCCATCTTCGTATTCGTATCCCTTCACCACTTCCGAGCGTTCCACGATTCGGTTGCAGGTCGGGCAAAAAAGAGGTTGGCGCAGCCTGGTCTTGCAAACTTTATGCAACTGGTGGAGTCCCACCCGGGAGCTGCGCGCCGCGGGGTACAATTTGACGGGAATCGAAATCAATCCGAAGGTGATGAATCCTTTCCAAGCGGACGATGCCATGGGCTTTCAGCCCTCCAGTGTAATTTGTCTGTATACAGGACTCCGCGGCAGGAAGGCCATCGGGCGAAGCCTGTAGCCGTCAGTAGAATACGTTGTACTTAAGAATTCAAGTTTTTGCTGCTGACTCCCAGCCTATAATCGCCCCGATGTCGCTCAAGGAATACAAACGCAAACGGCGCTTTGATTCCACGCCCGAACCCGCCGGTAAGCGTCCGTCCCATCGTGGATCTGACTTCGTCGTTCAAGAACATCACGCGCGCCGCCTTCACTACGATTTCCGCCTGGAAGTAAATGGCGTGATGAAATCCTGGGCCGTGCCAAAAGGTCCGTCGATGAATCCGGGTGATAAGCGCCTCGCGATTCAGACCGAAGATCATCCGCTCGAATACGCCAAGTTTCAGGGCGAAATACCGCAGGGCAATTATGGCGCCGGTGATGTGATCATATGGGACAACGGCAAGTTCGAAGTGGAAGGAAATCTTCCGGCCCAACAGCAGCTTGATCGCGGTGAGCTGAAGTTCATTTTGCACGGTAAAAAATTGACCGGAAGTTTTGTGCTGGTCAAAATCCGCAGCCGGGAAACCGCAAAACAGGAATGGCTGCTGATCAAGCATCGCGATTCATCCTCCAGCGACGACTGGAAAATTGAAGAGTACGCCGGGTCGGTCCTGCCGGAAACGGAAGGCCCCAAGAGGAAATGGATTTCTAATCGCCCGGCAAGCAGCCAAAAAACTAAACTTGTCGTGAAGAAAACGGATTTGGATTTTCCACCGGCCGCGCAGCGCGCGCCGATGCCGGACTGGATACAACCCGCCCTCGCATCCTTCGCTGATCGGCCATTTTCCGACCCTGCGTGGCTCTTCGAAATCAAATGGGATGGTGCGCGAACTTTGGCTCGCGTCCAAAACGGCAAAGTGCGCCTTTGGTCCCGCTCTCAGCGCGAAATTACCGACGAATATCCGGAAATCTCCGCTGCAGTGCCAAGTGCCGCGGGCGGACATGACGTTTGGCTCGACGGCGAAATCGTGACGCTGGATAAAGAAGGTCGCAGCGATTTCCAAACTCTTCAACAACGGTTTTCCATTCTCAAGCCTGGCGCTGAACTCACGCGGCAAATCCCAGTCGTCTATTATTGTTTCGACCTCCTCTATTGTGATGGCTACGATCTGCGTCGGGTCCCTCTTCTGGAACGCAAAACACTGCTCAAACAAATTCTCCAGCAAGACTCTCTCATCCGCTTCTCAGACCATGAAATGGGGAAGGGCAGAGAACTCTACGATTTGGCTCTCGAGAAGCAACTCGAAGGAATCCTAGGGAAGAGAATCGACAGTATTTATCCCCAAGGGCGCACTACTTCATGGCTGAAATTCAAAGTAATTCGCGAACTGGACGCGGTCGTCGGCGGGTGGACCGAACCGCGAGGCGCACGCGAGCATTTCGGCGCGCTTCTGTTGGGACTTTACGACGGCAAAAAATTTGAATTTATTTGCGGTGCCGGAAGCGGATTTTCCGGCGCTCTTCAGCGACGGGTCGCAGCCCAGTTGGAAGCTCTTCAGATCGAGAAATGTCCCTTTGCAACCAAGCCGGTGACTCGCGAAAAAGCTCGTTGGGTACGTCCAGAACTCGTCGCACGAGTGAAGTATGGCGGTTGGACCGAAGCGCGGCACCTTCGCCAACCCACTTTTCTCGGATTCCAGGAAGATCGCGACCCAAAGGACTGCACTTTCGAGAACGAAACGAAAGAGGTCCAGACCACCCGTGCAAAGAAAGTCGCGAATTCCAGTGAACCGATAAAAACCGGGAAAAGTCCCACGCCGGAAAAAGTAGTTTCAACCGCCTTTCCCGCGGAAGGCGCCACCCTGAAAACAGACAAAGACCTCGCGGAAGAACTCGATCGAGGCTCGCATACCGAAGTTTTCGTTGAAATCGACGGAGTGTCCCTTCGTCTCACCAACCTTAACAAGGTCTATTTCCCTGCTGACGGCTACACCAAGCGAAACTTGTTGGCATATTACTTTTTTATTTCACCCTTCCTTTTACCTTTCTTGAAAGACCGCCCGTTGGTCTTGCGGCGTTATCCGAACGGAATCGAAGGCCAGGCCTTTTTTCAAAAGGATGCGGGCAAAGACGCGCCGGAATGGATTAAAACCGCCGCCATTCAGTCAGAAAGCAAATCGAAGCCCCTTAAATATTTCCTGGCCAACGACCGAGCCAGTCTTCTGTATCTGACAAACCTCGGATGCATCGACCACAACCCGTGGTCATCCCGCTTAGATGATCCCGAACGTCCCGACTATATTTTTTTTGATTTGGACCCCACAGAGGGAACTCCTTTTACCACGGTGGTCAAGCTCGCGAAAATATTAGCCACGAAGTTGGAAGACATGGGCATGAAGGTTTTCTTGAAGACTTCCGGCGCCACCGGACTTCACATTTTCCTCCCCATTGAACGCCTCTACACCTACGAGCAGGTTCGCCAATTCGTTTCGACGATCGCCTCGCTTACCATGCAGCAACATCCGGGAATGATTACTTTGGACCGAACCGTGGGCCGCCGCCCCAAAGGCAGCATCTATATTGACGCGCATCAAAATTCCGAAGCGCAATCGCTGGCCTCCGTCTATTCTATCCGCGCTTTTCCTAGCGCACCCGTATCCACACCGATTTTAGCCTCCGAGCTGACCCCAAAACTTCGCCCGGAAACCTGGAACTTATCCTCGATACGCCGTCGCGTCCACGAAAAAGGCGATCTCTGGTCCAAATTCTGGAAATCCCGACAAAAGCTCGAGCCCGCTGTCGAGCGACTCGAAAAGAGTCTCAAGTAAGCTAAGGCGCCGCAGCAATCGCTAGTCAGACACTCTAAGGGAAGTACTCCTCTTTCCTACAGGGTTACCTTTATTGTGCTCAGCCCCTTGGACAGCTTAACCTTCCGGGTCAACGCTCGGTTGCCGGTGGCGAAGTACGCAAATCCGTTTAAGAAAGTACGGTAAAAATTCGCGCCGGAGGAGAGACCTTTTTGTTGCTGATGATCTTGGTGGTGGTGCTCCTGCTTGCCCTTTTCGGAAGCCTTCCTAGTTGGCCACACAGCAGAAACTGGGGATATTATCCCAGCGGTGGGATAAGCCTCATCCTGCTTATTCTTTTAATTCTGTTTCTCATGGGTAGGCTTTGAAGCGCCGGGAAATCTGAATGCCACTCAAAATTTTGCTTGTGGATGACGAAAGGATGGTGCGCTCTGCGCTCCAAAGACTGCTCAGCGCCCGTCCGGAATGGAAGGTTGTGGGCGAGGCCATCGATGGTCTGGACGCCGTATCTAAAGCCCGGGATTTGAAGCCCGATGTCGTGATCATGGACGTTACCATGCCCGAAATGAATGGCCTGCAAGCCACGCCTGCGATCAAGAAAGAAAATCCAGCGATCGAGATATTGATCTTCACTCAGCATGATTCCAATCAAATTGTACGGGAAGCCCAAAAAGCCGGCGCCAGCGGTTACCTGCTGAAGTCGCAAGCTCATTGGCTGGCCGCAGCCGTGGACGCAATAAGCCAGCACAAACCCTTCTTTCAGAGTAAGCAGCTTTAATATCTCAGCCCGATCTGGAGGAACTATGAGGAAAGCCGCTTTTGGGGTTTTACCGATTTTTTTGCTAGGAGTTCTCTCCCTGCGTGCCGTTGGTCAGCAACCCAACAACACACCCATGTCTTTCACCGGCGAAATCATGGATAACGAGTGCGCCGCCGCAGGATCTCATAACGATATGATGCAGAAAGAGGGATTCAAAACAGCTAAAGATTGCGCGCTCGGTTGCGTGAAGGCTGGAGGGCAATTCGTCCTTTTTGGTTTGAACAAGACCACCTATCAGCTCGATGATCAAGAGAAGCCGGTCGATTATGCGGGCCAGAAAGTGACCGTTATCGGCACGTATGATGGCGCCACAAAAACAATTCACGTCCAATCGATTCAAGCGGTTCCCTAGACAGCGATTCTTGAAACTTTCGGCGATTTGATTCCCGCCGAATCCCAAACTTTTTAATTCTCGCCTACGTTGGTTGCTTGTGAATGCGCCGCGGGCACCGAAACGCATTGACTCTTCTTTTGTCACCATTTGTCTAATCCTTGAATCGAAAGAAGCTACAGGAACACCCGCGTTTGAAGTACAGGATGCCGCCGATAGACCCCCCACTCGATTTCCGTTAGTTTGTACGGGCACTCGGGAGTCGTCCTTCGGCAATGGCTGCTTAAAGAGGCCGCATAAGCTACTTATTCTCAGTCATTTAAAACTAAACTTGAGGTGATTCGTGCACGGCAATCATACAGAAGTGAGCAAGACGCAGTTGCCTTCAAAGTTGGAAGATGCCAACTCCGATGATGAACTCCATCTGGTGAAGCGCGCGCAGTCAGGTGACAAGAACGCTTTTGCCAGTTTGATTCAGCCCTATGTGCGCAAGGCCTATCACGTTGCATTGAAAATTACGCGCAATCGGGAAGACGCGGAAGACGCAGCGCAACAAAGCCTGCTCAATGCTTACGCTCACATCCATCAATTCCGTGGACAGTCTCGGTTTTCAAGCTGGCTCATGCGTATTGCCATGAACGAGGCGTTGATAAAAGTGCGCAAGCGCCGATCCGAAGACCACTACCTGACATACGAGAATAGCTATGGTGACGAGCCGAATCCGGTGCAAATGCTCAGCGCAGGGGACGCCTACCATCCCGAGAAGTTGTACTCAAAAGCAGAAGACCACCGTGCTCTCCGCGAGGCCATCAATGGGCTGGGAAGCGGGTCGCGCGTCGTAGTGTGGCTTCTGGGCATGCAGGAGTGGCAAGCAAAAGAGGCCGCCTCAGTTTTGAAACTCTCTCAATCTGCGGTGAAGACCAGGTTCTCGCGCGCGCGCCAGCAACTGCGGGAGTGCCTGGCCGAGCGGATGTAACAGGCGCGGTTACGCGTTTTTTGGAGGATAAAAATTTATGTGCACTCACGCAACCTCTGCTAAATCGAATATGCGCCACGGTAATGCATCGGAGTGCTCAGTGTTTACCCGCGCCGGCAGTGAGTTTGAGTGTCTTCGCGGCTTCCGGTCCACGGACACCTTTTTCGCAGAGCCGATCCAATCTTTTACTACCCGGTTGCTCGCAGATGACTGGTGCAGCGATGTTAGAAGAAGCAACGCTGTGCGGTGTTCCCGGCACAACCTCCGCGAAGGGGAAGCTAGCCCTGCAGTTCTCTGACACGAGATGAAGTCCAAGCTGAAGTGCTCTTCGCACGCTTTCCCATTGACGGCGCGTTCCTCGGCGCGTGGCTGCATCTCATTGTTTTTGTGCCAGATGCGCGGTCGATTAACTCCCATGTCTGCAATGTCTTCCGTGAGCTCTTCGACGCTTGACTGTGCGCCGATTACGGAATTAAATGCCAAGTGATGGAGCATCTGAGTTAGCGAACTCTTGGATGCATGGGCCCATCGATGTTTTTCAAATCCAAGATGGTCGGAGACCAACATGAAAACACTTCGTATTTTGATCGCAGATGACCACGATCTGATGCGACGTGGAGTGAAGGCCCTGCTTCAATCTCACGCTGGCTGGGAAATAGTCGGTGAAGCGCACACCGGCCGCGAAGCCGTTTCAAAGGCTGAAGAGCTGAAGCCCGACGTCGTGATTCTCGATATCAGCATGCCGGATCTCAACGGGGTCGACGCCGCCAAGAGAATCCGAAAAGCTTCACCCGATACCGAAGTTCTTATTCTCTCCGTGCATTATTCCGACCAACTCATTCGAGATATCCTTGAAGCTGGTGTCCGCGGATACATCGTAAAGTCTGACTCGGACCGCGATCTGGTAATCGCCGTCGAAACTCTCGCGAATCACAAGCCGTTTTTTACCCCGCGTGCTACGGAAGTGATGCTCACGAATTTTAACGAGGGAAAAACGAAAGCCGACCTTCCCGAGACCATGCGCGACCGGCTAACCTCTCGGGAGCGCGAAATTGTCCAACTATTAGCCGAAGGCAAGAGCAGCAAGGAAGTCGCCTCTTCTCTGAACATCAGCGTAAAAACCGCTGAGACTCATCGAGCTAACATCATGCGCAAGCTTCAATTGCACACCGTTAGCGAATTGGTTCGCTACGCAGTGAGAAATCAAATTATCGAGCCTTAGTTCACAGAGTTTTAGTTTCGCGGTGCATTTCTGTAACATAATTCCGCGCAATCACCGCGACTTTCCTGCCTCTCCACAACTTCTACAGCAAATTCCGTAACTGCCTAACCAGTTGTCTGTATTGATGGAACTCCATAATTCGCCGACTATTAGTTCGCTAAATTACTGTGGATCCCGCGGTTAGTGGCAGCCACTGAGGAAAGGATCGCGAATATGAAGGTACCGGCCAACGAAACAATCGCAGTTGTCACACCCTCGGAGGCTTCCGAATTTTACAAGCCTGACGCCGCCGTGTTGGTTGCAACGAACGATGCGGAAATCCACCGAGATATGTCTGCTCTGCTCGAATCATTTCCCGTGAAGACGCGCTGGGCACGTGGCATGGAAGAAGTAAAGTATTCTTTGTCTCGAGAGAAGGTCAGCCTTTGCCTCTGTGGTTTCTGGCTCGTGGATGGCACCTACCGCGATGTCGTAAGATATTTGCGGTTGCAACGAGCGGAAATTCCGGCCGTAATTGTTTGCGCTCCTTCCTGTCCGCACGAGTATAGAGATTATCTGGCAGCCTTGAATATCAGCGCATTCGATTTTATTTGCCATCCTTACCGAAAGACAGATATGGAAAATATTCTGCGCTCTGCCGTAGGCGCGCCATCGAGGCCCTCCTCGCCTGTCCCTCCACTCCCGGTGCCGGGAGCTGCCGGATTACGAAAAGCTAGTTGATCCGCCTCTCATCGGTTGGCCGGTGTTTGATCTCAAAACATTTGCTCGTCTCGTATTCTCGTTACCGCGCTCACATCTTGCGTTGTATCCTAGTGCGTTAGCATCGCACCGTTAAGTCGCTCTTTCGTTGATTCTCTAGGTAAACAATGGCCGGCGTCCCGCAAACCCAAACCATCGTCGCTGAAGTCCATGAGCCGATTCGTGCGGAGCTTTTCAGCGTAGAGCGTTTGGAGCAGCACGCGGAAAGCCTGGCCGCCGCTCAAACGGTCACCACGGACTCCGATAGTGGTCGCCCGCTGATCCCCCGCGTGGCGGAAAACGGCCGTGTATTGCTCGAATATTACCGCGCAACTGCCAAGGCAGTTCAGCAGGAACTGACCATCACACCCGCGGCGGAATGGCTGGTCGATAACTTCTACATTGTTGAAGAGCAACTCCGCGAAATTCGCGACGACCTCCCGGTCGGCTTTTACAAAAAATTGCCCAAACTGGCTTCCGGACATCTGCAAGGCTACCCACGGGTCTTCGGTGTGGCTTGGGCTTATGTGGCGCATACCGACAGCCGTTTCGACCCGGAAGTGTTGCGCGCTTTCGTCACTGCTTATCAACGCGTTCAACCCCTCACCATAGGCGAACTCTGGGCCGTTGCCATCACCCTCCGTATCGTTTTGGTGGAAAATTTGCGCAGAATTGCGGAACGTCTCGTTCTAAGCCGACGCGCACGCGAAGAAGCCGATTTGCTTGCTGACAGCCTGCTCGGAACAGGCGGCCAAGCTACCGTCTCTCCCGCGACTGTCCTACGCGACTTTGAAAAAAAACCTCTCGAACGGGCTTTCGCAGTTCAACTCGTGCAGCGTCTGCGTGACTTGGATCCGAAGGTCGGCCCCATCCTCGTCTGGCTCGACGAACGTCTCGCTGCGCAAGGCACCACTGCCGACGAAATTGTCCGTGCCGAGCACCAGCAGCAAGCCGCGATGACCGTCACCGTCCGCAACATCATCACCAGCATGCGGCTGACCTCCGAATTTGATTGGCAGGTTTTTTTTGAAAGCGTCAGCCTTGTGGATCAGGTTTTGCGGGCCGGAAGCAATTTTGCCGAAATGGATTTTACCACCCGCGATTATTATCGCCACGCAATCGAAGATATTTCGCGTGGATCGAAATACTCCGAAATCGAAGTCGCTGAGCGCGCTGTGCACCACGCGAAGCGCGGACGTGCTGAGAAAATCGATGGCCAGCCTGCCGACGATCGCCGCTCCGACCCTGGCTACTACCTGATATCGCGCGGACGTTGGGAATTTGAACGCGAGCTGGATTTTCACGTTCCGTGGCGCCGCGGCCTTCTCCGTCTTTACGTGCGCGCGGCAGTTCCCGGTTACCTGGGGACCATCGCATTACTGACCGCCGTCATTTTGACTTTCCCGCTGCATCACGCTCACCGTCTCGGGTTACCTACCGGCTATCTCGCTTTGTTGGGATTGCTCGCATCTATTCCCGCGTCGGATTTGGCCATCGCACTCATCAATCGCACGGTAACCGATTTGCTTGGACCGCGCACCCTGGCACGCTTGGAATTCAAGGAAGGCGTCCCCACCGAGTTGCGCACTGTCGTCGCAGTTCCCACCCTGCTAACTTCCGAACAGGGAATCAAAGAGCAAGTCGAACACCTGGAAGTCCATTACTTGGCAAATTCCGATGGTGACTTGCGCTTCGCCTTGCTTTCGGACTGGGTTGACGCTCCCACAGAAAGCTTGCCCGGTGATGACCAACTACTAGCTGTCGCCGTCGACGCCATCGCAAGTTTAAACGCCAGTCATGGTCCGCCGCCGGGCGGAGGTGACCGCTTTTTCGTGTTCCACCGCAAGCGTGTGTGGAACGAGTCTGAACAAAAATGGATGGGCTGGGAGCGCAAGCGCGGAAAACTCCACGAATTTAACCAGCTTCTTCGCGGCTCAACGAATACCACCTTCATGCCGCTCGGCGGCCGCCCGCCGGAGATGATTTCGGGTGTGCGCTATGTAATCACGCTGGACGCGGACACCCGCCTGCCTCGCGGCACCGCAGGACGTCTGGTAGGAACCATGGCTCATCCACTCAATCGTCCGAAATTCGATTCGGCAGTGGGGCGGGTTGTGGATGGCTATGCGATTGTGCAACCGAGAATCACTCCTTCGCTCACCACCGATCGCGAAGGCTCGCTTTTCCAGAGAATCTTTGCGGGGCCCAGCGGCATCGATCCCTATGCCTCTGCTGTTTCGGACGTGTACCAGGATCTGTTTCGCGAAGGTTCTTACACCGGCAAGGGAATTTACGATCTCGATGCATTCGAGACTGCTCTTGCAGGCAAAGTAAGAGAAAATACCCTCCTCAGCCACGATCTTTTTGAAGGAATATTTGCACGCACAGCTCTCGCTTCTGACATCGAGCTGTTCGATGAATTTCCTTCTCACTTTGAAGCCTCCGCTCTTCGCCAGAGTCGCTGGGCGCGCGGAGATTGGCAGTTGCTGCCGTGGATTTTTGGGCACGACGGTTTATCTAAAGAAGATAGCAAGAGGGTAAAGATTCCGGCGATTAGCCGCTGGAAGATGCTCGACAACCTGCGCCGCACTCTTTCCGCGCCTTGCATGTTCCTTACCTTGGTCGTTGGTTGGTTAGTGCCCGGAATCTCACCGTGGATGTGGACCCGCTTCATCCTGGCGACACTAGCGATTCCGTCGCTGATCCCTTTTCTCACCGGCTTGAGCCCGCGCATCGGCGGAATTTCAAAACGCAGCCACTTTCGCGGCGTGTTTTCGGATCTGACGCTGGGGTTGGAACAGATAGCCTTGACGGTTATTCTGCTCGCCTACCAGGCCTGGTTGATGGCTGACGCGATCCTGCGAACGCTAGCCCGCATTTTCCTAACGCGAAAAAATTTGCTTCAGTGGATTACCGCGGCGCAGGCCAAATTTGCAGTCAACCTCGATTTCTTTGGCGTTTACAAAAGAATGTTCGCCAGTGTCGCCTTAGCTCTGGCGGCGCTCCTCGTGGTTATATTCGTCAGGCACACCGCGTTACCTGCCGCCATTCCTTTTGTTGCTTTGTGGTTCGCCGCGCCCGCCGTCGCTCGCTGGATCAGCCTTCCTCCCAGCCTCCCGGAAATGGAAACGCTATCGTCCACCGATGCAAAAACTCTGCGACTGACTTCGCGCTCCACCTGGCGATTCTTCGAGGAATTCGTCACTCCCGAGGAAAATTTCCTTCCGCCGGATAATTTTCAAGAAGATCCCAAACCTGTGGTGGCCCATCGCACTTCGCCCACGAACATCGGGCTCTATTTACTTACAGCTCTTGCTGCGCGCGATTTTGGTTGGATTGGAACCACGGGAGTGGTGCAACGCCTCGAAGCCACCTTCCAGACCATGAATAAATTGGAGCAGTTTCGTGGTCATTTTTACAACTGGTACGACACGCGGGATCTTCACCCTCTCGATCCCAAATACGTGTCCTCCGTGGATAGTGGAAATATTGCCGGTCATCTGCTGGCACTGGGTAATGGCTGCAGGGAATTGATTCAAAAATCGTCCGTTGAAACATCGTCGTTGGCTGGTGTCGAAGACGCTCTGCTTTTGTTGCGCGAAGCCCTTACCCGCGTCACAGACATTCGGCGCACTCATACCGTTACACGTAAACAGCTCGCCAACGCGATAGACGCTGCTGCCACCTTGTGCGTGTTGCCTCCCACCGACACCGCAGACTGGGCCGTCCGATTCGTTGAACTCAAAGACCGCGTTCAAACCGTCGCAGACATTGCGCAAACGCTCGATCAAGAGCTTGGAAATGCTCCTAATTCTGAATTGCGATACTACGCAGAGAGCGCTCAGGCATGCGTCGAATCAAACTTTCAAGACGCAAGAATCCTGATTCCCTGGCTGCGCTTGGATTCAGACATAGTCACAGAGATGGCCGAACGTCCTGCGGCTCAAGCTCGCGAATGGGTTGCCATTGAACCGTTGTTTCGCAGCGTTCCGACCTTGGCGGATGCCCCTGATCGATTGGAAGCCGCCATTCGCGAGCTCAGTGCCCTCGGTGCGAGTTTAGTGCACCAGCCTTTGGAAAATCGCGATCTGCTTGCCCGGATCGATGGGCTGATCGAAGCGATGAAGGATTCGTTTGCGGAAGCGGCTACCCTGATTCACCGCCTTACCGCCATCGCTCAAACGGCCGGCAAATTATTTGAAGCCATGGATTTCACTTTCCTGTTCGACCATTCACGCAAACTTTTCTCGATCGGGTTTCGAGGCACGGATGGGAACCTGGATCCAAACTGTTACGACTTGCTTGCCTCCGAAGCTCGGCTTACTAGTTTCATCGCCATCGCTAAAGGAGACGTTCCCTCTTCGCACTGGTTCCGCCTGGGTCGCGCGCTGACCCCGGTAGGCCGCGGCTCTGCGTTGATTTCTTGGTCCGGCTCGATGTTTGAATACTTGATGCCCGCGTTGGTGTTGCGTTCCCCATCCGGCAGTTTGCTGAGCCAAACGTACGAACAAGTAGTCGCGCGGCAAATCGAGTATGGCGAAGAGCGCGGCGTGCCCTGGGGAATTTCCGAGTCTGCTTACAACGCACGTGATATGGATTTCACCTATCAATATTCCAGCTTCGGGGTGCCGGGCCTCGGTCTCAAACGTGGCCTCAGCGAGGACTTGGTAATCGCTCCGTACGCCACCGGCCTAGCCGCCATGATCGAGCCTTCTGCTGCGGTTCATAATTTTGAGCGGCTAGCCCAGGCTGGCGGCAAAGGGTTTTATGGTTTTTATGAAGCGCTTGATTACACCGGCTCCCGACTGCCCGAGGGGAAAAACGTTGCCGTAGTTCGCGCCTACATGGCCCACCACCAGGGCATGACATTGTTGTCCGCTGCAAACGTCCTGCATGACGGTGTAATGCAAACGCGTTTCCACTCTGAACCGATCGTGCGAGCTACCGAATTGCTTTTGCAAGAGCGTACACCTCGGGATGTTTTGGTTGCGCGTCCCCGCGCGGAAGAAGTTTCGGCCTCCGCCAAAGTGCGTGAGCTTGTACCGCCGGTAGTCCGCCGTTTCACCACCCCCTACGACGCCACTCCACGCACGCAATTGCTTTCCAATGGCCGTTACGGCGTCATGCTCACCGCAGCAGGCTCCGGCTATAGCCGCTGGCGCGACATCGCGGTCACTCGTTGGCGCGAAGACGCTACGCGTGATTGTTGGGGAAGTTTTATTTTCCTGCGCGACGAGCAGACCGGGAATGTGTGGTCCGCGGGCCACCAGCCCTCTGGCATCGAGCCCGATTCCTACGAAGCAGTGTTTTATGAAGATCATGCCGAAATTATTCGGCGCGACCGTTCCCTCACCACAACTCTTGAAGTCGTTGTCTCGTCGGAAGACGATGCAGAAGTCCGACGCGTAACCATTACGAACTTAGGTGTGCGTGCTCGGGATGTGCAAGTTACCTCTTACGCCGAAGTGGCCCTCGCATCACAGGCTTCTGATGTTGCGGCGCCCGCTTTCTCTAACCTGTTCGTCGAGACTGAATTTGTTGCCGACCTCGGCGCCGTCGTCGCCACACGCCGCAAACGCTCCCCGGAAGAAACTTCCGTATGGGCCGCGCAGGTTTTGGTGGTGGATGGCGAAACAGTCGGCGATCTACAGTTCGAAACAGACCGCGCAAAATTCGTCGGCCGCGCTCGTAACTTGCGGAATGCTGTTTCGATCCTCGATGGCCGTCCGCTTTCCAACTCAGTCGGCTCGGTGCTCGACCCCATCATCAGCTTGCGTCGTACGGTGCACATCCCACCCGGCACCACTGCCCATCTCATTTTTTCCACTATCGTGGCGCCCACTCGCGAAGAGCTTCTCGATTTGGCCGATAAATACCGCGATACGCGAACGTTTGAGCGCACCATCACTCTCGCTTGGACCCAGGCGCAGGTGCAACTCCATCACTTAAGCATTAGCGCCGAAGAAGCTCACCTGTTTCAAAGGTTGGCAAACGCTGTACTTTATTCCGACTCGTCTCTGCGCCCGTCCTCGGACATCCTGACCACCACTTCACTCGATATCGGCACGCTATGGGCCCAGGGGATTTCCGGTGATCTGCCGATCGTCCTCGCGCGCATCGACGACGCGGATGACGTGGACCTCATCCGCCAACTCTTGCGCGCCCATGAATACTGGCGTATGAAGCAGTTGTCCGCCGACGTGGTGATCATTAATGAGAAAGCCCCTTCCTACGTCCAGGAATTGCACACATCTCTGGAGTCTTTGGTACGCGGCAGCCAGCTCAGGCTCTCTCCCGATACCAGCGGAGTCAGCGGGAAAATTTTTCTTTTGCGCGGGGATTTGGTTTCGCAGCAAACTCGCACCCAGCTGCAAATGATCGCTAGGGCCGTTCTGCTCAGCCGGCGCGGTACGTTGGCGGAGCAAATTACCCGATCGCAGTACAAAGAACCGGTGTCGCCTTATATTTCTCGTCAAACTCGTTTAAGCAAGCGCCAGGACGTTCAACTGCCCCAACCTGCTCTACAGTTTTTCAACGGCATCGGCGGTTTCGCTGAGAATGGCCGCGAATATGTCACCGTGCTGAATGAAGGTCTGCGCACGCCGGAGCCTTGGGTCAACGTGATTGCAAACCCGTCGTTCGGCTTTTTGGTTTCCGAGTCGGGCTCGGGATTCACTTGGTCCCTCAACAGCCATGAAAACCAGCTCACCCCGTGGTCCAACGATCATGTCTTTGACACTCCCGGCGAAGCCCTCTACATTCGCGACGAATCCACTGGCGAAGTCTGGAGTCCCACCGCACTGCCCATTCGCGATGAAGCAGCCAGCTATTTGTGCCGCCACGGCCAGGGTTACACCCGGTTTCAACACGGCTCTCACGGCATTCAGCTCGAACTAACTCAATTCGTGCCGGTGGAAGACCCCATCAAAATTTCGCGCCTCGTCATTCAAAATGATTCAGGGCGTCTGCGGCGTCTCTCTGTCACAGCCTACGCCGAATGGGTTTTGGGAAGCACGCGTTCCTCTGCGGCGCCCTACATCATCACAGAAATGGATTCGGCATCCGGCGCGCTCTTCGCCCGTAGCGCATGGAACGGAGATTTCGGCGGCCGCATCGCTTTTGCTGATCTGGCCGGACGCCAATCCTCCTTCACCGCTGACCGCACGGAATTCTTCGGGCGCAATGGTGGCCCCGAACGCCCGGCGGCGCTGGAAACGAGTCGCCCGCTCGGCCGCAAGCTAGGCGCTGCCCTGGATCCCTGCGCGGCCCTGCAAACGGTCATCGAGTTGCGCCCCGGCGCTCGCGTGGAAATTGTTTTCTTTCTGGGCCAAGCGGAATCCAAAGAAAAAGCCCGCGACCTCCTCAATCGTTTCCGCGCCGCAGATCTCAACCAGGTTTTCCGCGATGTTCTTCGTCAGTGGGATGACACCCTCAGCGCAGTGCAAGTAAATACTCCCGACCAGAGCATGGATGTAATTTTGAATCGCTGGCTGCTCTACCAAACTCTCTCCAGCCGGGTTTGGGCCCGCGCAGCTTTCTATCAGCTCAGCGGCGCTTACGGTTTCCGCGATCAACTCCAGGACGTGATGGCCCTCGCCGTCTCTAAAAGAGCGGTTACTCGCGACCAGTTGCTGCGCGCCGCCGCTCATCAATTCCCCGAAGGCGACGTTCAGCATTGGTGGCATCCGCCTTCTGGACGCGGCATCCGCACCAGAATGTCAGACGATCTTCTTTGGCTGCCTTACGCCGTCATTCATTTCATCGAGGCTACCGGCGACATGACCGTTCTCGAAGAACAAGTCCCCTTCGTCGAGGGCGATCTCTTGGCTGAAGGTCAAAATGAATCTTACTTCCAGCCCCGCATTTCGCAGAATCGCGCCACGATTTTCGAACACTGCGCGCGCGCTTTGGATCGCAGCCTCTCCGTTGGCGCTCACGGCCTTCCGCTGATGGGCACCGGTGACTGGAACGATGGCATGAATCGCGTCGGCCAATTGGGTAAGGGAGAAAGCATCTGGCTGGGCTGGTTCTTGCACACCGTTCTCTGGGAGTTTGCGAAAGTCGCCGACGCGCGCGGCGAACGCCAACGCGCAGAAAGGTGGCGCGTGCATGTAAGCCTGTTGAAAGCCGCGCTTGAACGCGAGGGTTGGGACGGAGAATGGTATCGCCGCGCTTACTTTGATGACGGCACTCCGCTAGGTTCCGCGCAGAACGATGAATGCCGCATCGATTCCATCGCTCAATCCTGGGGCATCATCAGCGGCGCTGCCGAACCCGGCCGTGGAGCGCGCGCCATGGCTGCCGTCGATCATCAACTCATTCGCTCCGCCGACGCCCTGATCTTGCTCTTAGCTCCCCCATTCGATAAGACGACTCACGACCCTGGCTACATAAAAGGCTATGTCCCCGGCATCCGCGAGAACGGTGGCCAATACACGCACGCCTCCACCTGGACCGCTATCGCTTTCGCCGAGCTCGGCAATGGAGACAAGGCCACCGACCTCTTCCGCTTCATGAATCCAATTAACCGATCAAACTCCCGCGCCAACGTGCAGCGCTACAAAGTGGAACCGTATGTCGTGGCGGGTGATATTTACGCCGAGCCTCCGCACGTCGGACGCGGCGGTTGGACTTGGTACACTGGTTCGGCCGGCTGGCTCTATCGCACAGGCTTGGAATGGATACTTGGTTTCCGCGTGCGAGGTATGATCCTGAATATTGACCCGTGCATTCCGCGCAATTGGCCGGGCTACTCCATCGATTTCCGCTACCACTCAGCGCTATATAAAATAAAAGTGGAAAACCCTTCCAATGTCTCGCGTGGCGTAGCTCTCACAGAAATGGACGGCAAACTTTTGCCCGGGGCCCCAACCATTCCTCTCGCAGACGACGGAGCCGTCCACACAATCCGTATCGTATTGGGATAACGCAAAAAAATCGACGAAGGGTTTGCACTACGCAGACGCTGAACTACGGCGCGATTGAACTAAGCTTCTTTTCTTCCCGCAACCAGCAGAACAACCCCTCCAACCAGCGCGAGCCCTCCGAGTATAGGAGGCAAAGGAATAGTCTTATGCTCGGTAGCGCTCGCCTGCAGAGGCCCGATATCCACGATCTTCTTGTGCGTCGTGTAAGTGATTCCTTGAAATACAAAAATAAGAATCCCAAGCACGATCAAGATAATTCCAATGAGAGGCAAAGTCTTCATTTTGTCCTGGACCACTTGCGACTGGCTGCCGGCCGTCACAACACTATACAGCGAATGGCTAGCCTAAGCTCGCGTAACTAGTCCACCAACCAGAGAAATCAGGAACAGAACGAGAAAAATGAAAAATAGAATTTTGGCGATTCCTGCTGCCGCCGCCGCTATCCCCAGGAACCCGAAAACTGCCGCGATCAAAGCCACCACGAAAAATATAAGCGCCCAACGCAACATACTGCCTCCTAGTAGATCCGAAGTAGCGCCCGAAAGGCCGCTCGATCCGTACCCTTGTACGCTCACTGGGGCCCAGTCACCATACATGCTTCAGCCTACTTGCGGCACTGGTTTGCTGTAAGTATAAGGGTTCGCAATTCCTTAATTTCTTTAATACCTTAAAGTTAACCGGCACTCATCAGAAGTCTGTGCGCCCTGACAGGAAACGGGGCGAAATGCGCTAACCGACCATTTCGCCCTTCTTTCCCTCTTAAAACCAGCGACCTACAGTGACTTCCATCTCTTAATACAATTCCTAGCCGATAGAAAGCTTTTCGAGGCCGAGGTAGTTTAACGTCAAGCTCGATGCTTTTTAATCTCAAACTCGGCATTTCTTCAGATCTCTCCCCTGAAGGGGCCACTCATAGTCTCCCCCTGAAATTGAGAGTGGCCCCTCTCCTCCTTACTTCTGCTACTCGGTAACTACAGGTAATCCCTACAAATGCTACAGCATGTCGGGGATAGAGGGTTTTGCCTCGTTTTGCAATAATCTAGTGGGCAGCTCAGATATATACAAATGCTGAATACATGAGATTTAGGGAGGAATAATGTTTCTCGACCAACGCAATACCGAGCCCAATCCCAGCCGCGTTCCTGCCCGCGAACCAGGCAGAACACCCGGCGATAAGGTTCCGGAGGTTATCGACCCACCGGATCCGAGACGTCACGATCAGCCGGGGCCGGATAGCCCACATCGGCCCGAAGACATTCCCCCGCAAGAGGTTCTTTGAGCCCCGCTCTCCCCGGGCCCAACCGTGGGTGGCGTGATCCAACAGTCGATCCAATTCTATTAAGGGAGATTGTTATGTCCGAACAAAAATTGTCACAAGTGCGAGTAGGCATCCTGGCCAGCGATGGATTCGAACAAGCCGAACTGGAAAAGCCGCGCAAAGCTCTTGAAGAAGCCGGAGCCAAGACCGTTGTCATTGCTCCCAAGTCCGGAAAAATCCAGGGAGTCAATCATGACGAGAAAGGCGACAAAGTCGCCGTCGATATAAGCCTCGACAAAGCGAATCCAGAGGATTTCGACGCTGTCCTTCTTCCCGGTGGAGCATTAAATGCCGATTTTTTGCGCGCAGAAAAGAAAGCGCAGGAATTCGTAAGGAGCATTGACCAAGCCAAAAAACCCATCGCCGTAATTTGCCACGCGCCCTGGCTTTTGGTTTCTGCCGGCCTCGTTAAAGGCCGCACCCTGACCAGCTACCATACAATCCAGGATGATATCCGCAACGCCGGCGGCAATTGGAAAGATGAAGAAGTCATACGCGACCGAAACTGGGTCTCCAGTCGCCAGCCTGCAGACATCCCCGCCTTCAATCGCGAGATGATTTCTCTATTCTCAGAAGGCAAAGCCAAAAGCGCCCGCGCCTAAACTAACCGGAAACCGGTTGGCGAGGTTCCATCCGACTCACCGGATGGAAATAGCATTCGTCGGCCCGGTTTTCTTCAACCTTCACTTTCGCCTAAAATCGAACTGTGGACCCTACATTCCGCGGCCGGAGGGGCCTTTCCCGTCGAGAGCTGCTCCGCCAGCTCCTGGGCACGGCGGCTTGCACCCCGCTTCTGGTCCGACAGCAGTCTCGCGCGGATCAAACCGCGGCCCAGAAGCCGGCACCGGACATCTCAATTCAATTAAGCCCTCTTCCTCCCGCTAGCTATCTCTCTCCGGGAGACGATACTTTCCTCGAACAACTGGAAAACGCCATCTTTCAATTCTTCTGGGAGCAGTGCAACCCCAAGACCGGCATCGTCAAAGATAGATGTAATGTTCGCGGCTCGGACACCAGCATCTTAGGCAGTATTGCTGCGACTGGCTTTGGACTTACGGCTCTCTGCATCGGCGAAAAGCGCGGGTATGTTTCTTATTCGCAGGCTCGCGATCGCGCGCTCACCACTTTGCGTTTCCTTTGGAAGAAAATGCCGCAGGAGCGTGGGTTTTATTATCACTGGGCCAACATCGTCACCGGTGAAAGATTGTGGCAGTCTGAAGTTTCCTCCGTGGACACTTCCATCCTTCTTTGCGGCATTCTCATGTGCCGGCAGTATTTCGAACACTCCGAAATCAGCCAGTTAGCTCACGAAATCTTTAACCGTGTCGATTGGAACTGGCTCTCCGAAGACACTCGCATCCTTCCGCATGGGTGGACTCCCGAAGCCGGATTCCTGCAATATCGCTGGGACAGCTACAGCGAAATGATGATGATGTACCTGCTAGGCCTCGGCTCTTCATCCCACGTACTTCCGCCGCAAGCCTGGGACGCCTGGAAGCGCACTATGTTTGAATTCGACGGCATTCGCTACATCGGCTCCTACGCCCCGCTGTTCATCCATCAGTATTCGCAGGCCTGGTTTGATTTCCGCGGCAAGCGTGACAAGTACGTCGATTATTTCCAGAATTCAATTCTCGCCACCGATGCGCATCGCCGTTTTTGCTTGAGCTTGTCCAAGAAATTCCCGGATTACAGCGAAAATCTTTGGGGCATCACCGCGTCAGATTCCGAGCATGGTTACGAAGTTTGGGGCGGCCCTCCTGCTACCGGCCCGATCGATGGAACGGTAGTGCCATGCGCCTCCGCCGGCTCGCTTCCATTCCTGCCCGGTCCGGTGATGCGCGTTCTACGCACCATTCAATATCGCTACGGTGCAGGCACTTGGAGCCGCTACGGCTTTGTCGACGCGTTCAACCCACTGACGAACTGGTACGACAGCGACATCGTCGGAATTGACGCCGGAATCAGCTTGGTAATGGCTGAAAACGCGCGTACTGCTTTCGTGTGGGACACCTTCATGAAAAATCCGGAAGCACAACGAGGAATGGAACGCGCTGGGTTTAAATCCTATAAGCCTGCATCTCCTCAGGAACTAGTGGAAATGCATAACCATGCCGGAAGTTAAACAAGACCCTCGAGACGGCGCCCTAGCGGTAGTTGGCCGCCTGCAGTTCAAACATCTCAGCATACTGGCCGCCGCTCTTCATCAACTGATCGTGTTTGCCTTCTTCGGCAATCTCACCGTCAGCCAGCACCAGGACGCGATCTGCCATTCGAACCGTGGAGAATCGATGCGAAATCAGCAAAGACATTTTACCTTTGGTTAGTTCCGCGAATCGTTGGAACACTTCATGTTCCGAACGCGCGTCCAGCGCCGCAGTCGGCTCGTCCAGAATCAAAAGCTGCGCATCGCGCAGGTAGGCACGTGCCAGAGCGATTTTCTGCCACTCGCCGCCCGACAGATCTACACCGCCTTCAAACCGGCAGCCCAGCACCTGGTCAAATCCCTTTGGCAGCCGGCGTATCGTGTGTTCCGCCAGGCTCTTGTTCGCGGCCGCGCGTATCCGAAATTGATTATCCAGATCTTCAATTCGGCCGACCGCGATATTTTCTGCTGCAGTCATCTCATAACGCATGAAGTCCTGGAAAATCACGCCTATTTCTTTCCATAGACTTTCCAGGTCGTAGTCGCGCAGGTCTTTTCCGTCCAGCAAAATCTGGCCTTCCGTCGGATCGTACAAGCGCGTCAGCAGCTTCACCAGCGTGGTCTTGCCCTGCCCGTTCTCGCCGACAATTGCAATGCTTTCCGTCGGGCCGAGTTTAAAGTTGACGTTCTTCAAAACCATTCGCGAGCTACCGGGGTATTTGAAAGACACATTCTTAAACTCAAACCCCGTGCGAATTGGTTTCGCGGCCGGCAGCGCCGAAGCCTTCGATAGGATCTTCGGTTTCACCGCAAAAAAATCCAGCAGGTCAGTCATGAACAGGGCCTGGTTGGTAATCCCGGAAAACGACGTAAACACGGCTTGAATGTTGGAGCTTGCCCCGGCAATAGCGCCGGACAGATAAACCATCACTCCCACCGTCATCGTCCCGATTACTGCGCCGTATATGACGTACGCATAGCTCCCGTAATATCCCAGCAGCCCGAGTAGCGCGAGCAGTGATCCGAACTTCAGCCTGCGCTTCGACAAGTCCTTCGTCTGGTGGTAAAGCTCGTCAGCCAGCTCCGAATATCTCCCCGTCAAAAAAGGCGCCAATCCAAACAACTTCAGCTCTTTTACGCTTTCTTTCGTGCCGCCCAACACCCGCAAGTAGTCCAATTCACGCCGCCCAGCCGTCTGCCGAAAGCTCAGCGAGTAAGTCATGAAACCGAAATGAGTTTCTCCCAGAAACGCGGGAACTACGCAAATCACCAGAGCAAGTAGCAGCAATTTTGAAAATAGAAAAATAGCTGCCGCTAGGCTCAGTGTGGTGATTACTTGCTGAATCAACTGGCCGGCCACCTGCAGCATTTGAACCCGGTCCACGCCCTGTGCCCGCGCGCGCTCCAGCTTGTCGTAGAAGATCGGGTCTTCATATGTCGTTAAATCCAGCTTCGCCGCGTGTTTCATCAACTCCAGGCTGATGTGCCGCGTATACCGATCCGCCAGAGTGGTGTCGCAGAACTCGATGATGCGCGCCATGAACGTCGCCACGCCAGCCAGCACGAATTCCAGAAGAACCATCCACCAGAACAGTTGCGGTAGCGGAGCTTGCCGGAGCTGGTGGTTGGTCACCGAATCAATGATGAATCTTGTGACCGCCAAAATCGACAGCGGGATTAGAGCCGCAGCTACGCGAAAAAATAGGTTCGAAACAACGATCGCTGGTGCCGCATCCCACACAAAACGCAATACCGGAGGAATATTTTTGAGCGCTCTGACTCGTTCGCCCCAATTAGGTAGTGCTGCCTGTTTGATTGCCGTGCTTGCTGCTGCCATTGCTGGGCGTCTCCCAAGTTGAAAACATCCAGGCCAACTCGCCTGGATGCTTGAATCTAAGTTATTCTCGCCGGTCCGCCAATACGGCCCTGTCTCGATACCCCGCGGAGCAACACACTTGATGTGCATTTCATGGGCCAAGGTATTTTAGTCGTAACTCCTTAAAATACAGCTATTTCGGTGTGCCAGGCAGAACTACAACCATCGATTTTTTTCGCTGTTTCAGAAGCTTCTACCAACCCAATCCCAGACTGCGCCAGTCGAGAATGTTTCAATAAGGGAGGCTAAATTCTTTCAGCACGAACAATACGAACATTACGGTATCCCACAACCCACCATTATAACGTACTCTGAGACGTGAACACTTCACCCAGTGAACTGCGCAGCGATTGGCGGGTCTTTGTGGACCCTAAGCTCGCCAAGGTCAAGCAGTCCGCGCACGACGCTAAGTCGGCCGTCAAACGCGTCGTATGGCGTTCCCAAGACGGCTGGCGCCGCCTCACCGCCGGCATGGAGCTTGACGATCTCTGGAGCCAGTTCAAATCCGAGGCAGAAGCCAGTGCGCGCCCGTTCAAACAGGAAGTAGATCGACAGGCAGAGAAAGATAGGTCTTGGACACATCCTTTCAAAGTATTTGCAGCAATCTCTTCCAGCATTCTAAAAAAGCTTTCACCGCCTCGTCGAGTTTTCTTGCTACTCACTATCGTCCTCGCGGTTCTTTCCATCGTCGGACTTGAGTTTCTGTTCCTCACCAAAGAAGTGGAACTCCTTTTGGCCTTCATAGGTCTGTTGCTCTTGCTGGTGATGGTTCTCGGCGATCACATTTCCATGAAGCGCGACATTGAAATCGCCCGCGAAATCCAGCGCTGGCTCGTCCCGCGGGTACCACCCGAAGTCGCTGGAGTGGACATGGCCTTCGCCACCAGGCCGGCCAAGATGGTCGCCGGCGATTATTACGACGCATTCCGCCGCGCCGCTGACGGTCCTTTACTTATCGCCGTCGCAGACGTTGCCGGCAAAAGCGTTCCGGCCGCAATGTTAATGGCCACCTTCCAAGCCAGTCTGCGCGCGCTGGCTGGGTCGCAGGGTTCGCTTTCCGATCTTGTCGCCGGATTGAACCGCCAAGCCTGCTCCAATAATATGAACGGCCGCCGCTTCACTACGGCTTTCCTGGCCGAGCTCGATCCTGTGACCGGAACTTTGAATTACCTTTGCGCCGGCCACAATCCTCCGATGCTGAAGCACCAGGATGGCTCGATCGAACGCCTGAAGTCCGAAAGCATTCCCCTGGGCATCGAAATAAACGAAAAATATGAGACCGGCCGCACCATTCTTGAACGCGGCGATGTTTTGATTATTTACACCGATGGAGTTACCGAGGCCCGCGACGAAGACGGAAAAGAATTCGGAGAATCCCGTTTGCTGGCACTCGCTGGTCAACCGCTTGAAGAGCGCGCCGCTCTGACGCTCTCCACTATCATGCGCAAGCTCGACGAGTTCGTCGGCGGAGCGCCCCAGCATGACGACATCACTTGTCTTGTCGTCAGGCGTACCTGATAGCTTCCATGCTACGGCATGTCGTCGGTCAATCTACGTCATTCCATGTATGGCTTCGACTGCTGGCCGCCGCTACGGTGTATCATGACATTATGAACCTCGGCTGAACCGGTCGACAGAGAGTCCGGATTTGCAGTGAAACTGTCGCAGCGAACCTTGAAAAACAAAATGGAGGATTTATGAAGAGAATGGGATGGCCGGAAACCGTTACCGCATTTATGGTCGGCATCGGCGTTGGAGCGGCGATTGGAATTCTGTTCGCGCCACAATCGGGTGAAGATACGCGTGATTATATCGCCGGAGCGGCCCAGGACACACTCGACGAAGCCGTAACCACCGGCCAGAAGTGGGCCAATCGCGCAAAGAAGAATGTGGACGAAGCAACCGGCTTCGTAAAAGACGCAGCCGACGCTGGCCAGAAAGCGTATCGCGACGCAGCCAAAAGCGCCTCCGCGTAATCAGTCTAGCCTCGGCGAGAGAGAACGGATAAGCAGCGTTCTCTTTCGCCTGTGGCTTGCCTTCCTGCGAGCCGTTTTCCATCGCGCAAAGATTTGACGTCCGAGAACTGGGCCAGTAAAGTACTCAGTGCAAACCAGCCTAATCTCGCTGGATTTACTCGTATCGCACTTCCATGGAGGAGAGTGAAATGAAAGAAGCACCCCAATCCTCAAACGCGAAAACCCTAACGCGTAAAGAACTTATCGCTGCCTTAAATGAGGACCTAGCCCGCGAATACCAAGCCATCATTTCCTACGTCATTTATTCGCAAGTGTTGAAAGGCGCCGAGTACATGAACATCGCCGGCGAACTTGAAAAGCACGCCGGCGAAGAGCTCAGCCATGCGCTCATCATTTCGAATCAAATTGACTATCTCGGCGGCATGCCCACCACTCAGCCTAAGCCGGTCCGCACCTCCGAAAAAGCTCGCGACATGCTCAAGTTTGATCTCGAGAATGAGACTGAAACCATTCGCAATTACCGCGATCGCGTGCGTCAATGTGAAGCTCTCGGTGAATTCTCCATGGCCGAACACATTCGCGAGATTTTGATGGACGAACAGGATCATCAGATCGCTCTCGCCACTGCTCTAGGTCAGGAAGTCCCGCATAACTCCTAAAACAGCCCGAGAGGAAAAAGCCCGCAAATCGATCTACAGGAGACTTAAATGACTGACGAACAGAAGCCATCCGGCGCAGAAGAGTTACTCACCAATGTCGCCACCACCATCGGCTCCGCCCTTGGTACCGTCGCCGCAAAGGTAAACGAATTCTCCAAGGTCGCCGGCGCGGAAGCCAAGCGCCAGCGGCCTCGCGCAAAGGCCAGGAAAAAATCGCGTCCGGCTAAGCGCTCCAAGCGTAGCGCCAAACCGGCGAAACGCGCCGCCAAGTCCGTCGGCCGCAAGCGCCCAGCTCGTAAAAAATCCAGGCGTTAATGCTGCGAAGAGAGCGGCCGTAACAACCCGCCCGCTGAATGCACTCGGGTTGGATCAGTCAACGTCCAATGAGATTTTTTCGCGGAGTCATCCGCCACAAACTGTTGCGGCGGTATTTCTGCTTCCTATTGCAATACGTTCGATAGGGATTTGTAGATTTCCAGCCCGCCGTTGTAGTTGTAATTAATGTATCCCAATCTCCTGAATTTGTTCATGAAGAAGTTCACGCGAGGTCGGGTAGTGCCGATCATTTCCGCCAGCGTGTCTTGCGTTATTCTCTGAACAATCGAAGCATTTTCGCTTCCTTTCTCATAATCGTTCAAGAGCAAAAGTGCGCGCGCCAGCCTCTTTTCACTAGAATTAAACAAGTGATCGATTAGGTCTTGTTCGATACGGTTGTTCCGCGACAGCAGATAATTGATGAATTGCGTGCAAACGTGAGGTTCTTTTTCGATTAGATCGATCATCTTCTTTCGCTCAATCACCATGATCTTGCTCGGCACCATCGTAATCGCCGATGTCTGATAAATGGCGTGCCCCCCGATGCAGGCTTCCCCGAAGAAATCTCCTCGGCCCAGAAATCCAAGAACCCCGCTTCTCCCGCGCCGAGAAACCAGCACCAGCTTCACTACCCCCTCTTGAATGTAATGCACGTCCTTGCACTGCTCTCCTTGAGAAAAGATCGTCTTGCTTGGCACATACTCCACAACTTTTCCCGACAATACTTTCGGGAAAATCTTCTTCACCGATTTGATGAGTTGGCTTGCGCTCATTTCATTCTCCACTTCTGTCTTGTTTTGCGAAATTGAACCATCGCTCTAGAGCCTCCAAAACAATCTTCTATGTTCGGTCAATGTTTGTCTGTCTAACATTGAACAGACAAAAATCTTGATCGCCGCTATCCTGCGCCAGTCTTTTCCGTTCTCTTATCCTGGTAGGCCGCTGGAGACTTGGAACTTACACGATCGCGCAACGACGAGTCTAGGGTTCGATATCTTCCGAACGCTTAACGACGGCCATCCTCTCTGGATTGCGGAAGTCGCAACTTTCGAACAAGCCAAAATAAATCTCCGACCCTTGCTTCGAAGTCCCGCGGTGAGTATTTCATCCGAGAAGCCTCCAGCGGTGACATCATCTTCAAATTTCGTCCCGTGATTAATCCTCCTTGCACTACTCCCGTTCGGCTTGCAGAACGAAGAATTTTCTAAGCAGATTGCTGTAGGTCGCACTCAACTCCCTGATTCTAAAGACCTAATTTAGCGTCGCACCTGGCATCCGAGATGCCCCCTTAGAAGGTGAACGCAGAGAAAACAACAACACGGAGGCTTCGATGGATACCAACTTTGATATTTTCAAACGGCTTCGAAATGGAAAGCCTCTTTGGATCACTTCTGTGCCGGGTATTGAAGAAGCTCGCACGCGTGTGCACCGCCTGGGCGCTGTAGCTCCCGGGGAATACTTGATTTACTCGCAACGAAAAGGCGTGATCGTCGAGTACGTGAACAGTTAAACCGTAAAGAAGAGAAACCTCCTCTAGCTGCCCGGCCCCCAATCCTCTCGCGTAACAGCCCAGTAATATTCTCCCGATATCCTGCTAATCTATCGTTGAGGAGAATATGGCGCGTAAAAAGCTTGCGGATCCGCGTTTGTTTTTGAATCGCCATTTTTCCTGGCTTCAATTCAACGAGCGTGTGTTGGAAGAAGCACGCGACCCCAAGAATCCTCTTCTTGAGCGTGTCAAATTCCTAGCCATCACAGCCAGCAATCTTGACGAATTCGTGGAAGTCCGTGTCGCCGGTCTGTTGCAGCAGGTGGAACACGGCATCCAGGACCCCGGCCCCGATGGCCGCAAGCCGCGCGAAGTGCTCACCGAACTCGCAGCACGCACGCACAAATTTGTAAAAGCTCAGTACGATTGCTGGCGCGAAGCGCTGGTTCCTTCTCTCCTCTCTGAATCGATAAAGATCGTCACCATGCGCTCTCTGCGTCCGTCCGCCCGAGTCCACGTTGAAAACTTTTACAGCAAAACTGCCGGACCGCTGCTCACTCCCGTGACCGTAGATCCCGCCCATCCATTCCCACACGTGATCAATAAGGCGATTTGTCTGGCATTTCTGCTGCGTCGCAAAAAACGTGGCCCGCAGCAGCCCTATTTAGGAGTCGTCACCGTACCTCGTGCTCTCCCGCGCCTGGTGCAGTTACCCTCTTTCAACGGTTCCGTAGAATACGTTTTTCTTTCCGACGTCATCCACGCCTTCGCCGATCGCCTCTATCACGGATACGAGGTGCTATCCTCCGCGGCTTTTCGTGTCACGCGCAACAGCAATCTTTATCTCGAAGCCGAAGAGTCGCGAAGCATCATGGATTCCGTCGACGCCCAGCTACACAGCCGCAGAAAGGGTGAAGCCGTACGCCTGGAAATCGAAGCGAGTGCGAATCAGGACATTATCGACCGCCTGGTGGCGAATTTCCGTCTGGCGCCCTGGCAGATTTTTCGTGTGGATGGACCGCCCAACCTTTCGCGCATCGCATATCTTTACGACGCTATTGCCCGTCCCGATCTGAAATTCCGTTCGTTCATTCCGCGTGAGCTGGCGCTAAAGTCCGAACCCGGCGCCCTCTTCGACTTAATTCGAAAGCGCGACGTTTTGCTTCATCATCCGTACGACTCCTATTCGTCCGTGGTTCGCTTTATCGAAAGCGCTGCAACCGATCCCGACGTTCTCTCCATCCGCCAAACCCTTTATCGCACCAGTGAAAACTCCCCCATCGTCCGTGCTCTGATCGAAGCCGCTGCCAAAAAAGAAGTCGCTGTCGTCGTGGAGCTTAAAGCACGGTTCGACGAAGCTTCCAACATCCGCTGGGCGCGCAATCTGCAGGAAGCCGGCGTGCAAGTCTTCCACGGCGTGGTCGGCCTGAAAACCCATTGCAAACTGGCTCTAATCGCTCGCCGCGAACAAGGCGGAAAAATCCGTCAATACGCTCATCTCGGCACCGGCAATTACAATCCTTCCACCGCTCGTTACTACACTGACCTGAGCCTGCTCACCTGTGATCCGCGGATAACCTCTTCCGTGCAGCATGTTTTTGATTATTTGACGGCCTACTCCGAGCGGCCGCAATACTTGCCCCTGTTTGTGGCGCCCCTGAATTTAGGAAGAAGCTGTCTGGATTTAATCGACCGCGAAACCTCTCACGCCCGCGCTGGACGCCCCGCATTCATTCTCGCCAAAGTGAACGCCCTGCTTGACGAAGAAATTATCCAGGCTCTCTACCGCGCCTCGCAGGCCGGCGTGCAAATTGAATTAATCGTGCGTGGCGCTTGCGCCTTGCGCCCGGGGGTCCACGGAGTCAGCAGCCGCATTCGAGTGAAAAGCGTGGTCGGGCGTTTCCTGGAGCACAGCCGCGTTTTTGCTTTCGGTAATGGAGATCATACCGAAATCTATCTGGGCAGTGCGGACTGGATGCAGCGCAATATTTACGAGCGCGTCGAAGTAATGTTCCGCCTGAAAGACCCTGCTCTTTGCAGCCAGGTTTTCACTCAGGTTATCGCGCCCTATTTAGCGGACACAGAAAAAACGCGGGTTTTGCTTCCCAACGGAGAGTACGTTCGCGGACACAAAGCTGGTCACTTCTCCGCTTCCCGCAACGGGTTCCATTTCAACGCACAGGAGTTTTTGATCGGCTTCACCGAATCCGGCGAAAATGAGCCAGTCGCTCCCACTTTACCAAGCTACCTCAAACTCCCCGCAGCCTCCAAACGCGCCAAAAGAGCGCCTCGCGCATCGGTGTAACAATGCGAATTCATCCAAAGTTTTACTTCAGCCCGTAAACGTCCAACTCCGTTTGTGTGCCGAGGTAAACTTTGCCGTTCGCTACGGTCGGCACCACGAACTTCACGGCATTGCCCGCGCTGTCGGTTCCGGTCTGACTGCTGTTCCATAACGCCGTAAGCGTTCCCGCTTGATAGGCATAAAGCACGGCAGGGCCGAGCGTAGGCGCCGGCGTGCCATAGGTGGACGTGTCCACCGACCATATAATTCCATTCGTGTTTCCTTCTGCTGAAGCGACCGGTGTACAACCTGGAAAATTAAACCCATGACCGGAAGTTTCGCTCGGCGATGTCGCCAGCAACCCATTGCTCAGAGGAAACTCTTTCAGATTGTCGCCCGCGCCACAGAAATAAACTGCGTCGTTGAAATAGGTAGGCGTGCTCCATAGCCCGCTAATTTGCCCCTGAATCTCCTCTGTGATCTGAGTGTCCCTACCTGTGGGGTAGGTGCCGCAAGTGGTCTGGCAGTAGTGCAAATTACCCGCCGTCATCTGATCCCGGTTGATTAGATAAATTGTGCCCTCTTTTCCCGCTTCCACCAGTTCATGCGTCACGCCGCCAGGCTGGTCCGGAAGCAACAGGACGCCGCCTGACCCTACGTCGCTATCATCTCCGTCGAGTGTGCTCTGATCGTATGGGGTGAAGTAGTCCAACAGAGAGAGTCTCGAACTGTCCGTATTGAATACCTTCATAATCGTATCGCCCAACTCGTGTGCCGGCACATTCACCGTATCGAAGTCGCCATTTCCGGAAGCGATGAAAATATTCGCATTGGAGTCCGCTGCAACGCCCGCGCCGGACATCCAGAACCCGCCCAAACCGCCATTCGGCGTCGTGACCAAAAGCGATGTTTGCGTAAACGTCCCGGTATCGTAGGCCAGCAGCCAGCCGTGGTACGGCGAGTCGTCGCAGTGAGACGCGTATCCTATGTAGATTGTCCCATTCAACAGCAGTAGGCCCACGCGATTCAGATGATGCAGCCCGTCCAAGCTAACCTCGCCTCCGCTGCTACCGTCTCCGTCCCCCGGTACTGACGCCGTGATAACAACCGGACCCGGAGATTTCTCCGCGCCAGTCGTAATGTCGATCGCGTGCAGTCGGTGAATGTAATTTCCGTTCTCCTTCGACTTTGCTTCCACATACATCGTCCCGCTGCTGGGATCGATTACCGGTGTGCTGGTGATGCCCACCTGCGGGATCAGGTCCGTGCAGCTTGAATCGAGATCGGCCTCGATGTTCACCGTCGTCGCTCCCGCCGCTGCCCCGTGAAGCGTATCGATCAAACTTGCATGCCACAATAATCCTGCGTTCGTTCCTGTATTATTGTCGGCGTCAAACGCATAAACGCTATCGCCTTCCGTCGCCACATAAATCACATTATGCGTGCCTCCCGCGATGGTCACGTTCGGCACATACAACGGCTGCGCATAAATGTATCCATCCACCGCTTGCGAAAACAACTTTCCAAAACTGGCCGTATTCACATTCGTCGGAGTCAGCGTGCTCTCGCTCAAATTCTGACCCGTACGTCCAATATCATTGTGCTGCGTGAACACACCCGCAAAACCGCTGCTGTTGCTCGTATGATTCGTCACGCTCAAAATCGACACACCCTTCGTCGATCCCACGGTGGCTTGTATTGATGTGAACGCCGCGTTCACTCCACTCCCCAGCGCGGCGCTGGTCGCCACACCGGACGCATTTACTGACGCCACGCCGGAATTCGAAGACGTCCATGCCGCCGTAGCTGTCAGATTTTGCGTGCTTCCATCGCTATAATGGCCCGTAGCGGTGAACGGCTGTGTCGCTCCATTATCGGGAATAGAAGGATTTTGCGGACCCACCACGACGACCTGAAGCGAAATCGCGCTCACCGTCAGCACCGTTGAGCCTTGCACAGACCCCAGCATCGCTTGAATCGTGGTAGGGCCGTTCGCCACCGCGGTAGCCAGACCATTTGTCCCCGCCGTATTGCTGATCGTAGCAATGTTCATCTGGCTGGAACTCCAGGTTACCGTGGTCGTCAGATTTTGCGTGCTGTTGTCGGAATACGTGCCGGTAGCCGTGAATTGTTCCGTCCCGGTCGTCCCGATGGTTGGGTTCGCGGGCGTCACCGCAATCGAAACCAGCGTTGCAGGCGTCACCATCAGCGTCGCCGATCCGTTCACCGATCCTAAGACCGCCTGAATATTGCTCGTCCCTGTACCCGCCGCGGTCGCAAATCCGCCCGCCGTAATCGTCGCCACTCCCGTGCTCTGTGAACTCCAAGTCACCGACCCGGTGATGTTTTGCGTTGAACTATCCGAATAAGTTCCGGTCGCCGTAAATTGTTCGGAAGTCCCCTTCGCTATCGAAAGGCTTGGCGCCGTCACCGCAATCGAAACCAGCGTTGCAGGCGTCACCATCAGCGTCGCCGATCCGTTCACCGATCCTAAGACCGCCTGAATCTTGCTTGTTCCCGTCGCCACCGCCGTAGCAAGTCCACCTGCGGCAATCGTCGCCACTCCCGTGCTCTGTGAACTCCAAGTCACCGACCCGGTGATGTTTTGCGTGGAAGTATCCGAATAAGTTCCCGTCGCCGTAAATTGTTCGGAAGTCCCCTTCGCAATCGAAAGGCTTGGCGCCGTCACCGCAATAGACACGAGCGTCGCGGCAGTCACTGTCAAAGTCGCCGATCCGCTAACTGCTCCAGAAACCGCCTGAATCTTGCTTGTTCCCGTCGCCACCGCCGTAGCCAGTCCACCTGCGGCAATCGTCGCCACTCCCGTGCTCTGCGAACTCCAGGTCACCGACCCGGTGATGTTTTGCGTGGAAGTATCCGAATAAGTTCCCGTCGCCGTAAATTGTTCGGAAGTTCCCTTCGCAATCGAAAGGCTCGGCGCCGTCACCGCAATAGACACGAGCGTCGCGGCAGTCACCGTCAGCGTTGCCGACCCCGTAACGTTTCCCGAGACCGCTTGAATCTTGCTCGTCCCTGACCCCACCCCCATCGCCAATCCACCCGCCGTGATCATCGCCACGGGCATGCTCTGTGAACTCCAGGTCACCGAACTCGTCAGGTTCTGCGTGGAATTGTCCGAGAAAGTTCCGGTCGCCGTAAATTGCTCGGAAGTTCCCTTCGCAATCGAAAGGCTCGGCGCCGTCACCGCAATAGATACGAGCGTCGCGGCAGTCACTGTCAAAGTCGCTGATCCGCTGACCGCTCCAGAAACCGCCTGAATCTTGCTCGTTCCGCTACTGACCGCTGTCACCAACCCGCTCGCCGTGACCGTCGCCACACCGGTGTTCTGTGAGCTCCAGATCGCCGAACTTGTCAGGTTTTCCGTGGAATTATCCGAGTACGTCCCGGTCGCCGTGAACTGTTCCGAAGTCCCTTTCGCCGCCGAAAGGCTTGGCGCCGTCACCGCAATAGACACGAGCGTCTTTTTCTTGGTAGATGGCGAGAACGAGCAGCTTGACATCAGCAACAGAGCGCACAGGGAAGCCGCTGTGCTCCATCTAAGTCTCCCGTGCCGCGCGTGCGCCATGTCTGAATTCCTCCAACCAGCCAAACTGCCTTTCGAATATTGTTGCCGCACTTGGGATGCTCACACCGACTGCGGCGTTACGCGGAGGGACAATCCGAGGACCTAATTATAACAAGCCCTCTCCGAGCGGCAAGAAATCATAGCGGCGGTGTGGATAAACACCAAACCCTCCCAGCTCGCGGCCCCCTCTTATCGAAGTTGGTAACGCTCTCCGCTGAAGCCGTTATAATTCGCCCGTGGAACTAGACCTCGCCTCCGCGTTCCAATGGCTCCTGGGTCCTGAGCCTATCGGCCAGAAACACCCCGGCCATCTTTGGCCCCGCTGGATTTTCCTTCGCTGCCTGGGTCTGATTTACTTCTCCGCTTTCTATTCTCTGTTGTTCCAGATTAGAGGGCTTATTGGCCCCGACGGAATCCTCCCCGCCGCCGACTATCTGAAAGCCGTTGCCTCCGCCTTCCCAGCCATGAAATTTTGGTTCGCGCCCACGTTGTTTTGGTTCGGCACGACCGACCGTGGTTTGATAGCCGTTTGCTGGCTTGGAGTAATCGCCTCGCTCCTGGTCGTTTTGAATATATGGCCGCGCGGATCGCTGCTTATCTGTTTCGTCTGCTTTCTTTCTTTCGTCTCCGCCGCCCAGGATTTTTCCAACTATCAATCCGACGGCATGCTCCTCGAAGCCGGCTTCATCGCGTTATTTTTCGCGCCCGCAGGATTTCTCCCCGGCCTCGGGCGCGCAAATCCGCCCTCGCGCATCAGTCTCTTCCTCTTGCGGTGGGAATGGTTTCGTATCTATTTCGAATCCGGAGTCGCCAAGATCGCCAGCGGCGACGTGGCCTGGCGCAAATTAACCGCCATGGACGACTATTATCAGAACGGCCCGCTCCCCACCTGGATCGGCTGGTACGTCCAGCAATTGCCGCACTGGTTTCACGCTTCCGCCGTCGTTTACACCCTCGCCACCGAACTCGTCTTCGTCTGGCTTCTTTTCCTCCCACGGCGCTTCCGCATTCTCTGCTTCTGCATCGTCACGCCCTTCGAAGTTTCCATCATCCTCACAGCCAATTACGCGTTTCTGAACTATCTGGTCTTCCTCCTCGGCTTTCTCTTGCTCGACGACCGCGTGATCGAATGGATCGTGCCGCCCGCCATCCGCACTCGCCTGGAAGCGATCACTTCCTGGTCATCTGCCAAAGCGCCCCTGCACGGAGAAATGAGCGGCGCGGCCCTAGACCAAAGTTCGCCGGTAACTTGGCGCGAGCGTCTCACTCTCTTCCGCAGATCAATTGCCTTCGTCTGCCTCGGCTTCGTTTTTTATGTTGCCACCGCCCAACTGGTCTGGATGTTCGCTCCAGGCTTTCCTCTTCCGCAGTCGCCCGTGCGTGCTCTCGAACCTTTCCGCATCGCCAATCGCTACGGCCTTTTCGCCGTCATGACTCACAGCCGCTACGAAATTGAATTCCAAGGCTCGCAGGACGGAAAAACCTGGACCGCCTATCCCTTTCGCTATAAGCCGCAGGACATCCACGAAGCCCCGGGCATTTACGCTCCCTATCAGCCGCGCTTCGAATGGAATTTGTGGTTCGCCTCGCTAGGCCCCTGGCAGGATTCCCGTTTCGTCGTGTGGACCGAAGAGCGCCTGATCAAGAATGACGCCGACGTCCTCCAGCTCTTCGCCAAAAATCCCTTCCCCGATGCGCCGCCGCGGGAAGTCCGTTCCGTAATCTACCAATACTGGTTCACGGACCTCCGCACCAAAAAAGTAAACGGCGATTGGTGGCGCCGCGAACTCCTCGGCGAATACGCCCCCGCCCTCCAGCGTCAGCCCGACGGCAAAATCGCCATCCTAGAAAACCCCACCGTCGCCTCCCCCGAACCTTAGCGGATGAATGAGCAATGGCGTGACTCGGTTTTTCGTAAAGCCGGCATCTTGCCGGCTCCTCGCGTCATCTGCCTCTCATCTTGTTCGCCGTAGGAAGACCTTCGCGCTTTTTTGCATGGTGTCATTGTTGAAAACTCCCAGATTCCAGGCGCTGCCTTGGAACTTAAATCTGTCATCCCGACAGAGGCCGCGTTTTGGCCGACGAGGGACCTGCTTTTTCTTTCCCTCGGCTCCCACAAACAACGCAAATGAATGACGAATGAGAATTCAAGGTATACTTCCGCGCTCGCTCCCCAAAATCAAATCAAGGTGAACCGCAAATGACCGCCGACCGCCCAGCATCCCCTCCAAACACCAGCATTTTCCAGATGATGAATGGCTTTCACGTCGCCGGAGCCGTCTCCTGCCTCGCCCTACTCGGCATCCCCGACCTCATCGACGCTGCCCCCAAATCAGCGGAGGAGCTTGCAACTCAAATCAGTGCCGACCCGCAGGCGCTCTACCGCCTTATGCGCGCCACCGCCTGCGTGGGAGTGCTATCCGAAGGTCCCGATGGAAAATTTTCGCAAACCGCGATGTCCGCGGTTCTCCGCAGCGATGCCACTCCCAGTCTGCGAGCCTTTGCCATTATGACCGGCCGAGAGTGGCACGGACGCGGCTGGTCCAACCTGGATTATTGCGTCCGCACCGGTAAACAAGCGTTGGAAAAAATCTATGGCGCCCACATCTTCGAATATCTAAAACAAAATCCGGCCGAGGGGCAGATTTTCAACGACGCCATGACCCAGATTTCCATGATCGATAGCCCCGCCGTCGCGGACGCCTACAATTTTGAGGGTATCCATTCCATCGTGGACATCGCGGGCGGCCACGGTCTTCTTCTCGCCACCATCCTGAAAAAGAATCCGCGGATGAAAGGCACGCTTTACGAAATGCCCCACGTTCTCGAAGGCGCCAAGAACGGACCGCTGAAGCCCGTGATGGACCGCTGCACCCTCGCCTCCGGCGATATGTTCACCTCGGTTCCCGCAGGCGCCGACGCCTACATCATGAAACACATCATCCACGACTGGCCCGACGATCGCTGCATCCAAATCCTGAGAGCCTGCCGAAAAGGCGTAAATTCCGGAGGCAAACTCCTCGTCATTGACAATGTAATCCACCCCGGCAACGACTTTTCCCCCGGCAAGTTCCTCGATCTCCAAATGCTGATCTTCCCCAGCGGCTGCGAGCGCACAGAAAAACAATTCCGGACGTTGTTCGCAGCCTCCGGCTGGCAGCTAACCCGCATCATCCCCACCGCCGCCGCCGACTCCATCGTAGAAGCCCTGCCAGCCTAGCGCCTGAGCAATTATCTGTGCAGTCAGGTTTGCCTTTGTAGCGGACGCCTTCAGGCGGGCCTTGTAGTCTGAGTGGTGAACTATGTTCCGGGTGGACCGCGAGTTAATGTAGCTCAGGTCTTCAGACCTGAGGTCTTTCACGCAGCCTAGAATTTAATCTGTCATCCCGACAGAGGCTGCTTTTTAGCCGACGAGAAACCTGCTTTTGTCTTGCCCCATGCCACTGCGTAAGAGAACCTAGCAATGACCTTGCTTTCTTCATTGGCCTTGCTACCAATCCTTGTCAATATCCTCATTCTTTTGTCGCTCAAGGTTTGGAGAATACAACAATCTTAGTGGGCCGTCGGCAGGTGGCTGGTTCGTTCCGCGCGGCACCAGAGTTCACTCCGGCGCGATTGAAACTCGCGGGGGTGCCGGACCCTTCGTTCTTCAGAAGGGTCCGTCTTTTGACGTTATTCTTAGCTCAGCCTCGGAGTTCCGAACTTCAAGCCACGCCCTATTTGCCCAACACTCACGATTCACTGAGTTTAGCTTCGCTAATATGTCCACAGCCTCCGACTCCTTGAAATTCACAAAACAACATGCTAGCGTTCGTCGTGATTAATTTAGAACAGCATCGAGCGCTTCAGCAAAACGCAGCGAAGGTGTACCTTCCGCGCTTTTGTGGCTCGCACCTTCTTCTTATTTCTTGGCCTTCCTCTAGCTGCAAACTCCTAAAATTAAATCGCCAAATTCTGAAGTTAGAACGCCATGTAACATATAGAGAACAAACAACAGAGACCTGCTCAAATCCTAACCGGTTCTGGCCCAAAAACAGAAGTAACAGAAAACAAACGATTAAACCCTGTCTAACCGGTTCTAGAATTGCATGGATAGAAATAGCAATTAGTAGCGATTTTCGGATCACTGTCGCCTCTCTTTGCGGGCTCAAATCTTCGGCGTGGGAGGAACCGCCTCGCTCAATCTTCCAATGCTCTAACCTATCGAGACCTCATGGGCGTTCCTAATCAACGTCATCCCAACGACCCGCAACCAGAGTCGTCGCCGTCCGGGCTTAGCCCGGAACTCGTTCTCGCCTACCTCGCGACGCTCTCGCAACCCGCCAGCATCCGCGAGATTGCCCACGGCATGGAGCTGAAACATCATGGACGCCGCTTCCTCCCCCGCGTGCTCCATCGCCTGAAGAAAAGCGGCGACATAGAAGAAACCCGTGGCCGCTACAAATTGCCCGGCGCAAAAGAAACGCAGAAGGCCGCGACAAAGCGTAAAGACCGCGAATCAGCTGCCGAGAAAATTCCCGCGCAAGCCCGTTCAGAAAACAAGCAGCTAGCTCCGCCTGCAACTTCGAACCGCGGCCACGACCCCAATCTTATTCCCGGCAGAATTGTTGCCCATCGCGACGGCTACGCCTTCCTCGTCCCCGATTCTCCAATCCCTCGTGTAGAAGGCGATCTCTTCATCGGACGCGACAACTTAGCCGACGCCATGCACGGCGACCGCGTTCTAGCCCGCATCGAACGCCGCCGCGCTGACGGACGCGCCGAAGGCCGCATCGTTCAAATCATCGAACGCCAGCATCCCACGCTCGTCGGCCTATTTCGCTACGGCCCGCAAGGCAACGTCGTTCTCCCCTACGACACGCGCATCCTCCACGAAGTTTTGATTCCGCCAGGAGATGAGCTCACTCCTGAATTGCGCGAAAAGCTCGGCGCCGCTGGAGAAAAAGAATCTCTAGCCAGCCGCCGCCTGCGCCTGCCCGAACTCGATGGCGCGGTGGTAAACGTCGAAATCAAGCGCTATCCCAAAGGTGGTCTCGCTCCCATCGGACGCGTCCTGGAAATTCTCGGACGCCCCGGTGAAATCGGCGTGGATGTTGAAATAATCATTCGCAAGCATCACCTGCCGCACGTCTTCCCCGACGAAGTCTTGATTGAAGCGCGCAACGAGAAGCAGCAAGTGGAAAAATCGGAACTCGCGGGCCGCCGCGATTTTCGTGATCTCGCCATCGTTACCATCGACGGAGAAACCGCGCGAGACTTCGACGATGCCGTACGCGTCGCCGCGCTGCCCAACGGCCACTTCGAACTTCAAGTGCACATCGCCGACGTCGCTCACTACGTTCCGCGCAATTCTGCGCTCGATCGCGAAGCCCATTTCCGCGGCACATCCGTTTATTTTCCCAATCGCGCGGTTCCCATGCTGCCGGAGGAACTGTCCAACGGTATCTGCTCTCTGAACCCAAAAGTGGACCGCATGGTGATGAGCGTAGTGATGGAAATGGACGCTACCGGAAAAATGATCCACTCTGAATTTTTCCCCGGTGTGATTCGTTCCGCCGAGCGCATGACCTACACCAACGTCAACAAAGTCATCGAAGGTGATCCAGAGATGACCGCGCGATATGCGCCGCTGGTGGAAGATTTCCGACGCATGAAGGAACTCGCGCTCTTGCTCAACCGTCGCCGCGTCGCTCGCGGCTCGATCGATTTCGATCTGCCCGAGCCGGTCATCGAATTCGATCCCGAAGGACGCATGCTCAGCATCGTTCGCAGCGAACGCAACATCGCGCACCGCCTGATCGAGGAATTCATGCTCGCGGCCAACGAAGCCGTCGCCCAATATCTGGAAAAGCGCGGCGTCGCTTCGCTCCATCGCGTTCACGAAAGACCGGATCCAAAGAAAGTACTTGAGTTCGAGGAACTCGCCAAAGCTTTCGGCTACTCGCTCGGTGTCGATGATCTTGCCGAGCGTCGTATAGCCGTCCGCCACGCCTCCGTCCGTCAAGAAGCGCGCCGCGGGCGCGGAAGGCGAGGACGCGAGCGCCCCATGACGGTTACCTTGCCCGCCGCCGACGAAGTGGATATCCGCCCGCAGCATTATCAGCGCCTGACCCAGAAAATTGCGGGCAAGCCAGAGGAGCGCATCCTTTCCTACCTGATGCTGCGCTCGCTCAAGCAAGCGCGTTACGCAGCCGATGTCCTGGGCCACTTCGCGCTGGCCACAAAGGAATATACCCACTTCACTTCGCCGATTCGCCGTTACCCCGATCTCATCGTCCATCGCTGTCTGAAATGGGCGCTGGAACATCCCGACGTTGCTCCGGTGCGAGCGCCAGTGGAAGATGCGCGCCCAGGCAAACCGGAAACAGTGGCTATGCTGGGCCCTTATCGCCGTGTGGAGTTAAAGGAAATCGCCGCGGAATCCTCCGAAGCCGAACGCCGCGCCGATTCAGCCGAACGCGAGCTGATGGAATGGAAGACTGCCCAGTTTATGGAAAGCCATCTCGGCGAAGAGTACGACGCCCTGATTATTTCGGTGCAAAAGTTCGGCTTTTTCGTTGAATTAGTGGATATTTTCGTCGAGGGTCTTGTCAGCGTCGATCGCCTGGAAGAATTCACCGCGCAACGATGTGTCTATCGCGAGCGCGATCACTCCATCGTATGCGAATCGCATCGCGGCTCTCGCGGTAAGAGCACGCAGACGTCTTTTCATCTGGGCGACCGGATCAACGTTCGCGCGGAGCGCATTGACCCGTTCCGCCACCGCGTAGAATTTGCGCCAGTTTAATATGCGCAAAAAACTATCGCCGCGACTAATGTAGATCAAACTAGCTCGATGCTTTCGGAGGTGAATGGTGTCGGCACGCCAATGCCCGAACTGCATGGCTTTCGTTCCCGCAGGACAAATCGTAGCCTATTCGTACGACCTGGTTTGTCCCAACTGCCAGCATCCCCTGGAAATCGCCCCAGTCAGCCAATATTTATCGGCGTTCGTCGGCCTGGTCGCCGGCGCGATCGTGTGGTGGCTTGCGAACGCCCACTATTCCAAAGAGAGCGAAGCGCTCTCCTGGGTTCTTCCGATGCTTTACAGTTACCTTGCTTTCAGCGTGGTGGCCCCGCTTGCCCTTATTTTCACAGCCGATCTGAAGTTGAAGCCTCTGGATGCTGTCGATGTTCAATATGGAACATCTGCCAGCCCTGCGGCACATCATCACTAATTATTTGATAACTTACCGTAACTAAACCGTATATCCAGTGGTACCATTGACGCTTTTCCGGCCGCAATTAAAACTGGAGTGTCATGGGAATTTATTCGCCGCTCGTTGGAAAACGAGTGCAAGTGCAATACCGCGCCGCCGACATTCATTTGTCGGCAAACGGGATGCTGGTCTCCGACTCTGGAAATTCCATCGTCCTGGAGGACCATATTTCACAGGGCGAAAAGGAAAAAACCATCCGCGTCGAAATCCCGTATCAGTTTGTAATTCGCGTCAACGAAGCTCGCGAGCCCCAATCAACCAAGCAAGCCCCTCCCATCCAGTCCAAACGGAAATCCTGAAATACCATCCAGAGGCTAACGAAGAAGTCCTTAAAGCCAGAACACTGCATTCCTTGTTGATCTGACAGCGTCTATTCTTTTGCGAAAGCCAGCGAAATGATTCGCTGGAGTTTTGGTGCGGAATTCGGATGAGAGCGCGAGTATATTTGGATTTTATCTCTGGAGGTTCGAATGAACCCGACAGTTGGATTCATAGGGCTCGGATTAATGGGCGGGCCGATGGCAAAAAATCTGGCCAAGGCCGGATTTCCTCTCATCGTTTGGAACCGTACGCGCGAGAAGGCCGAAGGGTTTGTTCGCGACAGCGCCGGCCCCGATGTGAAGGTCGGCGCAAGTCCGCGTGAGACGGCGGCGAAGGCGGACTTCCTGATCACGATTGTCAGTGATCCGCCAGCGTTGGAAGAGGTTTTGTGGGGTCAGAACGGTGCAATAGATGGTCTGCGACGCGGAAGTACTTACATTGATTCCAGCACAGTATCAACGGACCTGGTTCGGAAAATAGGAAAGACATGCAAGGAGCGAGGCGTTGGCTTTCTGGATGCGCCGGTTACCGGCGGAACCTGGGGAGCGGAAAAAGGGGAACTGGTGTTCATGGTTGGCGGGGAGCAGGAAGCACTGGAGCGCGCGAAGCCGGTGTTGGAGACTTTGGGGAAACGCATTTTTCTTCTGGGGCCAAACGGTGCGGGCCAAACAGTGAAACTGGCGATGAATTTGATTCTGGCGTTACAAGTCGAAGCGCTGGCCGAAGCACTCGCGCTTGTTAACACGGAAAGCATACCGGGCGAGAAGCTTATTGAGGTGTTGCAATCGAGCATGGCGCGTGCGGGAGTGCTGGATGTGAAGGCGCCGCTAATGTTGAAAAATGAATTTCCACCGAGTTTTCCCTTGCGGTTGATGCACAAGGACATTCGACTTGCTCTGGAACTTGCAAATCAGCATGGCTTGACGCTCCCTGCGGCGTCGGCTTCGTATTCAACATATGACTGGGTGAAGAACTCTTCAAAAGATGACCCGGATTACGCAGCGGTGGCGAGGTTCTGGAAAAAATCCTAGCTTAATTTTATGTAGTTCCGGCCGGCGGGAAAAAACCGAAAGGGAGATCGCGCCCGGAGCGCAAACCGGCCGGAGCAGCGAGTATAGCGGGAATTGCGTTCACCACGACGGCAGCGGTGGCTACATCGCCGTGCGTCCCGCCGGGGATGACCAGCGAAATATTTGGATCGCCCCTTAACTCGATCGTGTCAGAGGGGTTCTTCGCTCCGACATACATTTTGAGCTCCATTAAGATTTTTTCTTTTCCGCCAATTGTTCCGCGGGCGATCTGATGGACTCCGGCCACCTGGCCGCGCACCACTTCCAGGAATTCAGTCTTCACGCCTTCTTCCGCGATTACCGGATCAATCGTTTCGGAAATGTCATCCAACGCGAAACCTAGACCGTCAGCAACCATGGCGATGGATTCCGGCAAGCCGTGATGTTTGATCACACCGGCAGCCACTTGAGCGCGAAATTCTTCAGGCGTCATGCCGGCACCGATTTTCTTTTGCAACGGCAAGCGGCGCTTCGAAGCGTCTACTATGCGCACAGCGCTGGTCCAGTCCACACGCTGCGACACAGCGGAGAGTGTCAGGACGAGCTTGTCCATTACGAATCCCGGATTCACACCGGTACCGAGTAAGGCGACCCCCTCTTCTTTTGCTGCGGCGTCAAGCTGATTCGATAACTCCGGATGCTTTTTCCATGGATAGGCGAGCTCTTCGCAGGTGGATACGATGCAGCATCCCGCCGCAAGGCATTCTTTCAATTGATTCATAACGCTTGTGAGATAGGAGGACGTAGAGTGGATTACGATATCCACTGATTTTTCCAGCGCGGGCTGCGACTCTGCGGAAATTACCACTCCCCATGGTGCATCCGGGGCACCCACGACTTCGCCAAGGTCACGGCCCAATTTGGCTGGGTCTTTATCAATCGCGCCAACGATTTCAATCATTGCTTTGTGCCGCATTAATCGAGCGATCGACGCACCGATGGGCCCAACACCAAACTGCACAGCGCGAATCTTCTTCACTTGCTCCTCCCGCAATTTTTGAGGAGCCAATACCTTAAAGTTTTCCGCGCGTGACTGCAACCGGATTCGCGGGCCTTGTGGGGTGAAGCGGAGGGCCGCATAATGTGCCGACGATCCCGTGACGACATCCCAGTCTGAAACGCAATCCTCTAAAGGAATTTGGCCGCGCAGAATGGCGCAGGCGCTTCTGCAGTATGGCGGAAGCGTGCTCGTTCTTTACCTTCTATTCCGACTTTTGCCGGGACGCCAAGTTTGGCAAGCGTTGAGGCTTTTACCGGTGCGGTTATGGCTGCTGGTTCTGCTGGGATATCTCGCGGCGCACTGCATCGGAGCGGCAAAATACCGGCTAGTGCTGAACATCGGTGGCGCTGGCATCACCGTGCGACAGGCAGTGCGATGTTATTTTGCGGGGCTGTTTGGTTCGCTGTTTCTGCCTTCATTGATCGGTGGGGACATTCTGCGATTGGCCATGGCTCTACGCGTGGCGAAGAGCAGGGCTGGAGTTGTATTGGGAAGCTTGGTGGATCGCATTTCGGATTTTGGCGCGTTGGCGCTCCTCGCTGCGATTGGGGCAGCGTTGGTGCCGGGTTCGCTCGATCCACGGAGCCGAAAAATATTCGAGCTGGTAACTGGAATCGCGATTTTAGGTGTCGCGCTTATAGCGGCAGTGATCCTGAAGCTGCCTGTGCGCCGATTTTCTTTTCGTATGAAGCGAAGGTTTGTTCGTTTGCGCCGAGCGGTGTACTCGACGTTGAAGCAGCCGAGCGCAATGCTTAGAGCGTTGAGCATGAGCGTGACCGTTCAGATAATTTTCATCATTCTGAACGTGGTGCTTGCCGATGCTTGCGGATTGCACCTTCGGTTTCGCGTATGGCTGTTTGCGTGGCCGCTGGCAAAGCTTGCGGCAGCGGTTCCGATTACGCAAGCGGGCATTGGAGTGCGCGAAGCAGCGCTGGCAGCGTTGCTGGTTCCCTTCGGCGCTACGGCGGTGCTGGCAGTGGCGTCCGGACTTGCTTGGGATGCGGTTTCGATCAGCGGTGCGATTGCTGGAGGGATTTTCGCGTTACTTGCAGGGCGTTTTTGGCTAAATACTCGAGGTGAAAACGGAGATCGGATGTAGACGTGCGGGATGGCGACAGAAAATCTTTGCGCGTCTTCAGATACGAGATCGAGTCGAACGGACGAATTCGCGAAGGGCACTTACGTTTGGCCCGTAAGAGCCGACGCGGCCAGCATCCACCGGCAGGCCGAGATATTCCGCCTTTTCTATGCTGAGGCCGGCGTCGTCGAGTTCAGCGAGGCTGTAACCTTCCGTAGGCACCAAGCGATTGCGGCGCGACAAATCCACTGGGCGCGGAGGGCGGCGCGCACTCCATGGCTTTCTTACGATATTGAAAAAATCGTCCCAGTCACGCTTATTCCACATAACTCCTCCCGTCGTTGCGGGTACAGCCTTTGATGCTTTGCAGTCGCTTCCGGTCGCTTATTGTTTTTTGCGACGGTCTCGCAGTTGATGGACTGGAGTGCAGCAGATAATAACCCCCGATGTAGTGGAAAGTCGCGACTGAAAGCGCGCTGTATCCTTTGAGTTATCGCATTATTGGAACGCGCTGTCATTGCGCCCTGTGTGTATCACAAGGGCTTCGAGTTGTACATTTTTGCTTTTGGCGCTCTTCCGCAATCAATGGGTCACGAGGACCTGGGATGATTGATGGTGACTGACAACGCCGACACACTGGCACGAGTGGGTTATACTTTTAGGACGTTAAGGGTTCGTGCCAGTTAAATGAAAATCGTATGAGCAATCCCGTCATCGTCGTGCATTACCACGAGGTGTGGCTGAAAGGCCGCAACCGGCGATTTTTTTTAGGCAAGCTTTCCACCGCGCTACGTCAGGCGCTGCAGGGAATTCCTGTGGTTCGAATCGAAAAACCGGGGGACCGCTTTGTGGTCACACTGGGCGACGGCGCCTCACAGCAAGAGGCGATGGCGCGAGTTGATCGAGTTCTTGGAGTTGCGTTTTACGCACTGGCGCGGACATTAGAACGCAGCATGGAAGCGATTTGCCAGGCGGCTTGGGCAGAGATCGAGCCGCTTCGTTTTGAGAGCTTTGCGGTGAGGGCGAAACGAAGCGACAAATCTTTCCTGCAATCGAGTATGGAAATTGAGGCCGTAGTCGGGAGATATCTTCTAGAAAAGCTCAAGGCGGCGGGGCGCACCGTAAAAGTTCGATTGAAAGATCCTGGGATGACTTGCTACGTGGAGATTACTTCGGGACCGGCATTGGTGTACGCGAGAAAAATTCCTGGCGCGGGTGGACTGCCTGCGAATACGGCCGGGCGGATGATGTGCCTGCTATCGGGCGGATACGATTCAGCGGTTGCTGCGTACCATATGATGAAACGCGGCGCGCATTTAAGTTTTGCGCATTTTTACGGCGCGGGCGCCAAGCCGGGGGAGTCTTCCATGCACGTGGCGAGCGCGCTGGCGCGACAGCTTGTCCCTTATCAATTTCACGCGAAACTCTACCGTATACCGTTTGAGCCGATACAACGCGAAATCGTGCGGTACGCTCCAGAGAATTATCGCGTGCTGCTGTATCGAAGAATGATGCTGCGAATCGCGGAAGTGCTGGCGAAACGAGACCGCGCACTCGCGCTTATTACGGGCGATAGCCTGGGCCAAGTGGCGTCGCAAACTCTGCGCAATTTGGTGGCGGTGGATGCCGCGGCGCGCATGGTGGTTTTCCGACCGTTGATTGGCACGGACAAAATGGAAATACTGGCGACCGCGCGAAAAATCGGGACGTATGATATTTCTTCGGAACCTTTTCACGATTGCTGTCCCATTTTTCTGCCGCGCATGCCTGCTTTGTATGCATCTGTGGATGAGCTTGACGACGCGGAGTCGAAACTGGACGTGCCGGCACTGGTTACGCAGGGATTGCGCAGCACGACCCTAGAGCAATTTCATTACGAAGGGACGAAGATCAAGAGCGAAGTTTTTCCGGCGTTGCAATATCGCGCATCGCGTAGGACTGCCACCGCGTAGCCTAAGCAGCCGAAAATAGGAAGGGCGCTGAAACGTTCAGCGCCCCAATGCGTTAGCTCCGAAAATCTAAGCGAAGATTCAGTTAACGATCACGTCCGCCGCCATATCCTCCGCGGTCTCCGCGATCACCTCCGCGGCCACCGCCGCCGCCGCGCCCACCGCCACCGCCCCCGTATCCTCCTCGACCACTCCCGCCGCCTCCGCCATGTCCGCCGCGCCCGCCTGCGCCGCCAGAGCCGCCGCCTTCACGTTGCGGACGAGCTTCGTTGACTACCAGCGCGCGGCCCAAAAAATCTTTGCCGTTGAGGGCTGCGATTGCTTTCTCAGCTTCCGCATCGTTACCAATTTCCGCGAAGCCGAATCCGCGAGGCTGACCCGTGAAACGATCCCGCAAGAGAGTGAGTGAATCAGGTTGGACGCCAATTTCGGAAAAGAGTGCCGCCACCTGTTCTTCCGTAGCTTTGAACGACAAATTTCCGACATACAATTTCTTCACGGTCGTCTCCTTCTTCCCCGGCGATTGCCAGGGTTCAAATGCGAAGCTGAAGAGACAGGATCCCGGCTCGGACGGCCAGCTATGGTTCAGCCACTCCCAGCTGAAGCGAGCGCTCCAGCAGCTCAGGAGCATCTTGCGGCAAGTGACCCCGGCAGTCAACAACCGGCTACGTGGCGAAGGCTGCTTTGGGCGCAGTGCGCTGAGCGCGGCAGAAAGTGGTGGGATTCGGCAGAATTTCGAAGAAGAAGGCATGCGAGCGGAGACAACATGCGCGGAGCGATGATGGATTTTCCGCTTACGAGTCAGCCAATTCTGGAACGCGTCGGAAAGTCATTTCCTGCTGTACTTATTTCTACTGAAGATTCAAGTGCGGTAGCTTGCGTTAATGCGCACATATTCCGCGGTGAAATCGCAAGTCCAGACGCGAGCGATGCCACGTCCGGCATGCAGATCCATGATGACGGGCACATAGTTCGCTAGCATTTTGCGATGCGTTACGCGCTCACTGAAGGGATGCTCGCGGCCTCGTTGACAAACGCGAATGCCTGCCAGCTCTATATCGACTTTGCCCGGGTCGAATGGAACTCCTGCGCGGCCTGCGGCGGCTAGAATGCGGCCCCAATTTGGGTCGGCGCCGGCGAAGGCGGTTTTTACCAGAGGCGAATTCGCTACGGTTCGGGCGATTTTATATGCGGCAGCAATCGAGGGTGCTCTGCGGACTTCGATTTCGATTACGCGTTGAGCGCCTTCGCCGTCTGAAACGATAGCGAGCGCGAGAGATGTGCAGACTTCTTCCAGAGCTGCCAGGAATTTACGGTAATCGCCATTTACACTTGTAATTTTTCCGGCGCCACTTTCACCGTTGGCTAGCAGGATGACAGTGTCGTTCGTGGAAGTATCTCCATCCACGGTGATTGCGTTAAACGTGCGGGCTGTGGCCGAGCTGAGCGCTCGGGAAAGCAGCGACGGCGAAATGTCAGCGTCCGTGGCAAGGAATCCAAGCATGGTGGCCATGTTTGGAGCGATCATCCCCGAGCCTTTGGCGCATCCCAGTAGGCGAATCTGTTTTCCGCCGATCCGGAATTGCGCAGCCGCCCATTTCGGGCAGGTATCTGTGGTCATAATCGCACGCTTGAATTGATCGAAGGCGGCTGGCTCGGAACTGCGGGACTGCACGAGAGTTGGCGCCGCGCTAAGAATTTTCTCTACGCGTAGCGGAACGCCGATAACTCCGGTGGAACACACTAAAACCTGACGCGGTTCACACGCGAGCAATCGCGAAACTGTTGCCGCTATTTTGCGGGAAGCAGCGAGTCCGGACGGGCCGGTGCAGCAATTCGCATTTCCGGAATTGACGATTAGTGCCCGAATCATATGACGAGATTTTATTAGGTGTTCACGTGAAAGACGGACCGGGGCGGCTTGTACACGATTTGTGGTGAAAACGGCTGCGGCGGTGGCGGCGATGTCGCTGGTTAGGAGGGCGAGATCAAGGCCTTTCTTCTTGAGCCCGCACGCGCCAGCCGAAAAAGTGAAACCACGAGGTATATCAGTGGTCCAAGAATGTGACTTCATGCGGCGGACAGGGGGGTGGCGGGTTCGTCGAGAATTGGCAAAATAACGCGGTCGGGCAAGAGTGTGGCAGTCACAGCAATAAGTTTGCACGACCGGCGCTTTGGGCAAGCACGGCAATCCCGGTCAAATTTTTCCGTCAAGAGATTTCTGGAAGAAGCGACAAAGCCTTGACGCTCGAAAAATTCCGGGGCATGCGTGACTGCAAAAACTCGGGCGATGTTCCTCTTGCGTGCTTCCTGCAAAGCAAAAGAAAGTAACTTTGCTCCGATTCCGCATCCGCGAGTCTCGGGGTCCACCGCAACCGAGCGAAGTTCGGCAAGGTCAGCATTGTATTTTTCGAGAGATAAGCAGCCGGTAAGGCGATTGGAATTCAACAGCACGAGGAAGTGGCCGATATTGCGGCATATTTCGTCCTCAGTGCGAGACAGCAGCAAGCCCTGTTCGGCGTAATGCGCGATCAGGCGATAAATTGCCGGGGCGTCAGATATTCTTGCGCGTCGCGCTGTCATAGATGGGTCTCCAATTCGGCGAGACGACGCTTGAATTCCTGCAGCGCTGATCGAACCGCGCCGGGAGCTGTTCCTCCAGGTAACGAACGGCGAGCCAGGGCCGACTCCAAGGTCAAGGCGGTAGCGAGATTTCTGTCGAATACCGGCGAAAATTCCTTCAAGCGTTGAATGGACATTTCGCGGATTGATTTTCCTTCCTGTTCGGCGGCGCGCAAAACCTTACCGACGGTCTCGTGGGCTTCACGGAAGGGAACTCCGAAGGTGACCAGGTAGTCGGCAAGTTCGGTGGCGACTAGGGCTGGGTCCTGTGCAGCGGCTCGCAAACGGTCTTCGCGGAATCGGGTGGCGGCTAGCGCGGCGGCGGCGATATGCACCATGGCGAGAGCTTGGTCGTGCGCTTGAAAAAGATTCTCTTTGTCTTCCTGCAAGTCGCGCTGATAGCTGGAGGGCAAACCTTTCATGGTGACGAATAGGGCCATTAAGCCGCCATAAATGCGGCCGGTCTTCCCGCGAATCAACTCCCAGGCGTCGGGGTTTTTCTTTTGCGGCATTAGGCTGCTGCCTGTGGAAAATTGGTCCGGCAATTCTACAAACCCAAACTCGGGAGACGCGAATAGCACAAAATCTTCGGCAAGCCGCGAGAGATGCATCGCCAAAGTGGAAAGCGCGAAAAGATATTCGAGGGCGAAGTCGCGATCGCTGACAGCGTCCAAACTATTGGGGGAGATGTTGGAAAAGCCGAGATCGTTCGCCAGCGCCTTGCGATCCAGAGGAAAAGCACAACCGGAAAGAGCAGCGGAACCTAGCGGACAAACATCGGCGCGCGCGGCAGCAGCGGCTATGCGTTCGGCGTCGCGATGAAACGCTTCACCGTGTGCGAGAAGCCAATGTGAAAGGAGCAGCGGTTGAGCGTGTTGCATATGAGTCGTGCCCGGCATCGGCACTTTCAAATTGCGCTCGGCTTGCTCTGCGATAGCATGTTCCAGCGACGCGATGGCACCGCGGATTTCACGCGCAGCCTCTCTTATATACATGCGAAATTCGGTGGCAACCATGTCGTTACGGCTGCGTCCGGTATGAAGCTTCGCACCAAGGGCACCAAGTCTTTCGATTAGTGCGGTTTCGACGAAATGATGAACGTCTTCCGCTTTTGAGGTGTCAAGCCAGGCTGGGTCAGTTTTTGAACGTGCCTCGAGAGTGTCGAGCGCGGCGACGATCTGATCGCCTTCGTCGCTCGTGAGTATTCCAGCTCGTGCGATGGCTCGCGCCCATGCACGGTCAAGCGCAAATTCCTGCGGCAACAAGCGGCGGTCGAATTTCCAGGAGCGCTCAAATTCGTAGAAGAAAGCGTCGGGTTCACGGCCGAAGCGAGCACCCCACATCTTCCGCTGGCTGGCGGCATCGCTCATCGAGCTTTGGCCTCTTGACGTGCGGCTTGGGCGCTGGTTTGCGCCTCTTCCGGCGGAACTGTGATGGGCAGGGCGAACAAGTTGATAAATCCTTCGGCGTCTTTTGGGTTATAGCCGGTCATGGTGAAACTCGCGAGATTTGTGCGATAGAGCGAATACGGGGATTGGCGAGATGCCACCGAAACATAGCCTCTGCAGAGTGTGAGCGAAATCGAACCGGTCACCCGCCGCTGTGAACTGCTGAAAAATGCGTCGAGGGCTTCGCGCAGCGGCGTGAACCACATGCCGTAATAAACCATTTCCGCGTAGCGCAATGAAAGAATCTGCTGGTAGTGAGCGGTTTCGCGGTCGAGCGCGAGAGCTTCGAGTTCACGGTGCGCGGTGACTAACAATGTGCCACCGGGCGTTTCGTAGGCCCCGCGTGATTTGATGCCGACCAAGCGGTTTTCAACTATGTCCATGCGTCCTACGCCATTGGCCGCAGCGATTTCATTTAACCGTGTAAGGATGTCGATAGCTTTGAGCTTTTTGCGATTTACTGATACCGGAGTTCCGGACTCGAATCCGATCTCGACTGTGGTTGGCTTCTCGGGCGCTGCTGAGGGCGAAACTACCCATTGCCACATATTCTCATCCGGCGCGTTGGCCGGATCTTCCAAGACTCCGCCTTCATGGCTCAAATGCCAAATGTTGCGATCGCGGCTATAAATATTTTTGGCTGTTTGCTCGACCGGCACGTTGTGCGTGCGGGCATAGGCGATGGCCTCTTCGCGCGATGCTATTTTCCATTCGCGCCACGGAGCAATGATTTGCAGTCCAGGAGCGAGCGCTTTAGCTGCAAGCTCGAAGCGAACCTGATCGTTTCCTTTGCCAGTGCAACCGTGGGCGAGGGCATCCGCACCCACTTTTTTCGCAATTTCGACCTGACGCTTGGCCAGCAGAGGGCGCGCGAAGGAAGTGCCGAGCAGATATTTATGTTCGTAAACGGCGCCGGCGCGTAGTGTAGGCCAAATATAACCGGTGATGAATTCGTCGCGGAGGTCTTCGACAAATGCGGCGCTCGCGCCGGTGGCGAGAGCTTTCTTGCGGGCGGCTTCCAAGTCCTCTTGCTGACCGAGGTCGCCAATCATTGCAATCACTTCGCAAGAATAATTTTCTTTGAGCCACGGAATGATGATGGAGGTGTCCAGACCTCCTGAATAGGCAAGCACAACTTTCTTCGGCAATTCGTTCTCCTTGTTGATTAGTTCAACAGCGTAAGCAGAATCGCTTTCTGCATATGCAAGCGATTTTCCGCCTGGTCAAAAACGATCGAACGTGGAGAGTCGATAATCTCCGCGGTAACTTCAGAACCGCGGTGGGCCGGCAGGCAATGCATGAAGACGGCGTCAGACGCTGCGTGCGCGAAGAGGGGGGCATTCACTTGATAACCCGCGAACGCAGCTTCGCGCGCCGCCGACTCTTCCTCTTGGCCCATGCTGGTCCAGACGTCTGTGTAGATTGCCTGCGCGTCGGCGACCGCCTCTTCGGGAGAAGTGCACAGTTCAATTTTTCCTCGGGTTTCGCGCGCTGTACGTCTGGCTTCGGACACTACAGCAAACTCGGGGTCGTAGCCTGCAGGCGTCGCGATGCGGAGATGGGCTCCCACGCGAGCGGCAATACTCAGCAATGAGTGGCAGACATTATTGCCATCACCGACGTAGGCGAGCTTCAGTCCCCGAAGGCCGCCGAAGCGCTCTTGCAGAGTGAAGAAATCGGAGAGTGCTTGGCAAGGATGGTAACGGTCGGAAAGCGCGTTGATCACGGGAATAGACGCATTTTCAGCGAGCGCATCGATCGATTCCTGGTTGAAGGTACGCGCAACGATGCCCTGGACCCAACGTTCGAGATTTTTCGCGACGTCGGGAATGCATTCGCGCTGGCCGAGCTTTGACTCCGTGTGGTCGAGAAAAACCGAAGAGCCACCGAGGCTGGAGATTCCGACTTCGAATGTCACGCGCGTGCGGAGCGAGGGCTTTTCGAAAATTAGTGCGAGGAAGCGGCCAGCGAGCGCACCGCGATAACGGTCGGGATGCGCTTTCACCTCTGCAGCTAAGTGAAGGAGCTCGCGTACCTGCGCGGGATTCCATTCCATCCCGGTTAAAAGGTCGTTGGAGAATGTTAGAGGAACCGCTGCAGCATTCATAGTTGCCTCGAAGCAGCAGCAAGACCTGACTGCTGTTGGATTGGAATGTCTGATTTGGGTGCTTTGGTGGATTGGCGAGCCGGCGTCTTCTTTGAGAGAGCCAATAGAACGGCTTCAAATTTCTTCAGGAATTCTGTGATGTCCCGCTTGGTGATGATGAAGGACGGTAGAAGGCGCAGAATATGCTCGTGCGTGCAGTTGATAATCAGGCCGCGGCGTAGGGCTTCCTGAACAATAGGAGCGCCGTCACAGGACAAATCTACGCCCAAAATTAAGCCTTCCCCGCGGACCTCACGGATGAAATCAAAGCGAGCCGCTAATTTTTCCAAACCGGCGCGCAATTCCGCGCCGCGTTCACGCACTTTCGCCAGCAAGTCTTCCTCTTCTACTGTGGTGAGAAATTCTAGAGCGGTCGCGCAGACCAGCGGACCGCCGCCGAAGGTGGTTCCGTGTGTGCCGGGCGCGAACGCTGAAGCAAATTTCTCGTTCGCTATAATTGCTCCCAAAGGAAGACCGGCAGCAAGCGGCTTGGCGACCACGGCGATGTCCGGCAACGAATCGAATTTCTGATAGGCGAAATAGCATCCGGTGCGACCCAAACCACACTGTATTTCATCGGCGATCAGTGCGGCGTCATGCTTGGTAGCCAAAGCGCGCGCACGATTCCAAAACGCTTGATTCACTGCAAAAATGCCGCCTTCTCCTTGAATTGTCTCAAGTACGAAAGCGCAGACCGAATTGTCGAATTTGGCTTCGAGATCGGCGAGATCGTTAAAACGCACGAATTCGACGCCGGGAACTAAGGGTTCGAAAGGTTGGCGATATTTCTGCGGGTAAGTAATCGAAAGAGCGCCAAATGTTCTGCCATGAAAGGAATTTTCTAGAGCGAGAATTCGTGTTTTTCCTGGGCTAGATAATCCGCCAGCATTTCGTTTGGCGTGCGCAAATGCCCGCGCAAGCTTCAGAGCGCCATCGATCGCTTCGGTACCACTGTTGGTGAAAAAAACGCGATCAAGCCCCGACCAATCAGCAAGCTTCGTCGCGAGTGGGCCCTGATACGCGTTGTGAAAAAGATTGGAAAGATGAATGGCGCGGCCGGCCTCGCGTCGAATCACACGAACGAGGCGCGGGTGAGCATGTCCTAAAGCGTTAACGGCAATTCCTCCCAGAAAGTCGAGATATTCTTTTCCTGCCGAATCGTAAAGCCGGCAACCACGCCCGCGCGTGAAGACGAGCGGAGGACGTTTATATGTGTTTATCAAATGGCGTGCTTCTTGGGCGCGGATTTGGGCTGCAGACACGGATGCTCGCGACGCGATTTTCTTTTTGGACATTTCTAGCGCGCGGCTCCCTGAGCGATTCGTGGAGTGGCGTGAATGGTGGGAAGGACGCGGGTCCCGAGACGGCGCGAGCCATTCACTGCGGTGAACAGGGAACGCGGGATTGTTCCTCCGACGATGTGAACCTCTCCGACGCCCCCAGTGAGGGCTCGCTTCGCTGCTTCAAGCTTCAAAATCATTCCGCCTGATACTTTGTGCCTGCGGATGAGATCCTCTATTTCGCCGCTTCGCACCGCGCGAAGGACTTTCTCGCCGTCGAGGACGCCTGCGACATCGGTGAGAAAAATCAAACGGTCGGCTTGGATGAATTCGGCGGCCGCTGCGGCCATGTGATCGGCGTTAATGTTATAGAGTTCGCCATCGGAACCGAGCCCGAGACAAGAGGCGATCGGAACGATCTTGGCACGCCAGAGCGAGCGCAGAAAATCAACGTTCACCTCGGTAAGATAGCCGACGAATCCGAGACTGCCTTCGCATTCGCCCACCTGCATAGGTTCGGCCAGAAAGCACGCACCGTCTGAAGCGCTGATGCCGATAGCAGTTTGGCCGGCGAGCGAAATAGCGGCGGCTAAACGTTTATTTAGTAGCCCGGCAAAGACCATGACGGCGGCGTCGCGCGTTTCGCGGTCGGTGACGCGCAGGCCGTTGACGAAATGGCTGGAAATTCCCATACGCTCCAGCGTGCCGGTGAAAATTTTCCCGCCGCCATGAATCACGAGCATTTCATTTCCGGCGCGCGCGAGTTCGCCGACTTGACGAGCGATTTTTTGCACCGTTTCAGCACTTTCGAGGAGAGCACCTGCGATTTTTATAACCAGTCTCATAGCAACCCCGCTGTTTCTGGATAACCGAACATCTCGTTCATGTTTTGAACCGCTTGACCGGCCGCGCCTTTGCCCAAATTGTCGAGGCAGGAAACTATGACGAGCCGCTCGCCGGAAGGATCCAGTGCAAACCCGATATCACAGAAATTTGTGTGCGCTACGTGCTGAAGCTCGGGCAAACGGCCCATCGGTAAAACGCGAACCATTGGGCGCTGGGAGTAGAAGGAGCGATACAGCGCCTGAATTTCATCTGCGGTGCGCGGTTGCGCGAGCCAAAGGTGCAAGGTGGAGAGAATTCCGCGCTCCAGTGGCAGCAAGTGCGTGGTGAAAATGAAATCATCGAAGGCCACGCCGGCATGCTCGGCGATTTCCGGCGTGTGACGGTGGGTGAATACGCCGTAAGCACGGAAATTCTCATTCACTTCAACGAAATGAGTCTCGCGTTTGGGCTCCTTGCCCGCGCCGCTCACTCCGGATTTGCAATCGCATACGACGCCGCGGGAGGCGTTGAGCCATCCAGCTTCTACAAGGGGACGCAAGCCCAGTATTACGGAAGTTGCATAACAGCCGGGATTAGCCACCAGGCGAGCTTTCGGCAGATCGTCAGCATACAGTTCCGGTAGACCGTAAACCGCTTCGGAAAGCGTTCCTGAATCGGCGGGCGAAAGTTTGTACCAATTGGCAAAGGTTTGCGGGTTCCGAAAACGCAAGGCGCCACTCAAGTCGACGATGCGCAGCTCGGGATTTTCGGCGAGGAGCTCAGGAATGATTTCCAGCGAAGCTTCATGAGGTGTGGAGAGAAACACCAGCTGCGCGCCGCTTTTTGCGATTGTTTCAGTGGAAAGAGGCATGCAACGAGCTTCGCCCCAGCCGCGAAGCTGAGGGAAAATTTCCGTGAGGCAACGAACATTCGAGTGCTCCCCACGAACGAAAAATACAGGCTTTTCGATCTGCGGATGGCGAAGGAGCAGGCGAGCGAGCTCAAATCCCGCGTATCCGGTTGCGCCTACTACCGCGACTTTTGCCTTCTTGTTCATTGCAGCATTTCCTCGATGCGTTTCTGCACTGCGGCGCATGCCGCGCGAGAAGGGGTGACGATTAAAACGGTGTCGTCACCTGCCAGAGTGCCGGCAACTTCTTTCCAGCGCTCGGCGTCGAGAGCTGCGGCGATCGGCTGAGCTCCCCCCGGGGGAGTTTTAAGGACGAGCATGTTTTGCGCAGGACGCACGTCGAGCAAAAACTCCTTTACAGCGCGAGCTAGGGCTGCGACTGGAGATTCTTCGGCCCCGGCGACAGCGAGCGGACGGTAGCCCTCGGCAGTTTTCACCAGGCGAAGCTCACGAATGTCACGCGAAAGCGTGGCTTGGGTCACGCGCACGCCCAGGTGAACCAGTTGACGCCGCAGCTCGTCCTGGCTGGCCACGGGTGAGCCTGCGAGCAGCTTCAATATTTGCCCCTGTCGAAACCTTTTATGCGCGCCCATAGCAACTGTGTGCTTGATTATTCATCACACTGCATAATCATACATCATCAAAAACGAGTGTCAACACCGGCGGTCAGGAATATAGGGGCGAGTTTCGCCGGAGGCACCAACGCCTAAGGACCGACTCTTTCTTCCATGAATTCGATGAAATAAAAAAGCCTGAAAGCAATTCCAGGCAGCGCGTTACAATCCCACCGCGAAGTTGTCAGGTAAGAACAGGTCAGCTTGCGCGCAGAGATATCTAATTGGTGGCATATTCAGGGAGGTTTAGATGAAGCGTTTGAGCTCGATGTTGTTGCTTTGCTTCTTGTTAGCGGGTCTGTGCGGAGCGCAAACGCCTAAGACGACGGCGCCTGCGGAAATTGTGATCCATGCGGGGAAGGTGTTGGATGTTCGTACCGGAAATTATCTTACGGACCAAATCATTTGGATCGAAGGCGATCGCATTAAGGCCATCGGGAAAGCTGCGGATATTGCGAGCCAAGTTCCGCCGGGCGCAAAAACGATCGATCTCTCGAACTCGACCATTCTGCCGGGACTAATCGATTGCCATACTCACCTCACTTACACGCCTTACATGGCGGGTCCGGCCGGCTTGCACATTTCCTACCCACGACAGGCGCTGATTGGCGCGCACAACGCGCGAGTGACTCTGGAAGCAGGTTTCACGACTGTGCGCAATGTGGGGGCAAATGGATATTCGGATATTGCTTTGCGCGATTCTATCAAGGCGGGAGAAGTGATTGGCCCGCGGATTGTTGCATCGGGTCCCGCGCTCAGCATTACGGGAGGACACGGAGATGAGAACTTTCTTGCACCACAGTTTAATTTTTCGAGCGACGGGGTGGCGGATGGCGTCGATGGCGTGACTGCAAAAGTACGCGAGAACATAAAATACGGCGCGGATGTGATCAAATTTATGGCCACAGGCGGGGTGCTGTCCGAGGGAGATAATCCAGGGCTGGCACAATACAGTCCAGAGGAAATGAAAGCAATTGTGGACACAGCGCATGGGGCTGGGACGCAAAGTGGCGGCGCACGCCCATGGTGCATTGGGAATCAAGTACGCGGTGCTGGCAGGGGTGGACTCCATTGAGCATGGCAGCTACATGAATGAGGAAGACATTCAGTTGATGAAGCAGCACGGAACGTACCTAGTTCCGACGCTCTATCTCGGCGACTGGCTCATGGAGAACATTTTGACGATAGGGCTCACGCCAAACATGATTGAAAAAGCAAAGATCGTTTTACCCATCGCGCGTCAAAACATCGCAATAGCTTTCAAGTCAGGTGTAAAGGTAGCTTTCGGCACGGATGCGGCGGTCTATCCTCATGGCCTGAATGCGCGAGAATTTGCGGTGATGGTGAAGCTTGGTCTTTCGCCGTTGCAATCCATCCAGGCTGCGACGGTGAATGCTGCGGACCTGCTTGGCTGGTCCGATCGCGTCGGCACGCTGGAGGCCGGAAAGCTTGCTGACGTCATTGCAGTGGACGGAGATCCCGTAGCGGACGTGCGCGCTTTAGAGAACGTTCGATTCGTGATGAAGGGCGGCGATGTGATTAAACAATAGGACTAGAAGGCATAGTACTCACAGAAAACTATCTTTCTTCAGGTGTTTCATTTCGAGATTTCGCCGATGAAAATCTTCCGACAAAAATTGCTCGGCTTTTGAAAAATAGCGACAACCATTCTGTCTAGCTGCAAAGGCATGCGCAATAAGAAGAACAGCTTTTCCTCGGGGCCCGGCAGCCTCGCTATCCTCCCGCTGATTACACGGCAGTTGTCTCCTGAGATTGCTGGCCAATGGATTGCAAGTACTGAACCAGCACAGCGTGTGTCCAGAAGGCGTTTGTCGAGGAGATATCGTGAGAGCTTTAAGAAAGTCGTACTGGGTACTACCATTAGTACTGCTCGTTTTCTCTTCCGCGCACGCGGGAAGCATCCCAGCGACGGTATATTTCAACGGCGGCTACGCCTTTGCGAATAATGGCTACGGAATTCCGCCTTATCAGGGAACTCTGAATGGGAAAAGCGCGCTTTTTTATTGCGTGGATTTCACTCACGATATTTATGGAAATACGAGTTGGGAAGTCAACGTAACGAATCTGAATTCTCCAAATGGGGCATTCACATCGACGCGCCTGGACAATAAGAAAACCTATTTGGAAATGGCGTGGCTTATAACCCAGATGGAATCGACGACTAACCAAAACGAACAGGCGCAATATCAATGGGCCATATGGTCCTTTTCCGGAGGGCACAGCCCCTATTTCGGCAACGATGCGCTGATCAACGACGCTTTGGCGGCGGTACTGGGCGGATTCGGTGGAAACGGTTGGGAAATCCTCACGCCGATTGGGAGCTACGGACAGGAGTTTTTGGTTGATCCGCCCGCGGCTACTCCGGAACCTTCCAGCATGTTGTTATTTGGCACTGTCTTGCTAGGGTTGTCTTTTGTAATGCGTAAGAAATGGCCTGCTCCTGCTGCGGAGTCCAACTTACCACCGGCCGTATAAAATGCAGTGAAAGCTAGTTGTATCCGTCCTCAAGATAAAGAATATCTCTTCCTCACACTCCCTCTGCTCAGTTCTCCGGCTTAAATTTCTCTTTCATGACTGCCTCATTCGAATCACTCGAACTTTGGTCATGCCGATTGATATTCGAGGTAACAACAAATCCTCGACCGAGTATCCGCGTAGCGGCCGCGCCGATGTCATATGTCGCTTGTTATTGTCGGAGTGGAGCAAACAAATTCAGACCCGCGAAGAAGTGGGCTGAATGGTAGGCCCGTGCGGGCTCGAACCGCAGACCTCCACCGTGTCAAGGTGGCGCTCTAGCCAACTGAGCTACGGGCCTACTGACTTATCCGTATTCTAACACAGCGAACGGGGCCTTCCATGCGCACTGCTCAATCGGTGGTTTCTGGACCGAGAAACCCATGAGCACCGTGAGGCCCCATTCTTATCTCAGGGCTTTCTTGAGGAACGCAACCGTGCGAGCCCAGGCGTCGGCCGCATCTTCAGGTCGATAACCGGTCTGGTTATTTGGGTTTTCGAAGGCGTGACCTGCATCGTCATAGATCTTTATGTCAACGTAACGGCCTATGCCTGTCATACTTTTTTGGAAAGCTTTGACGTCTGCCGGAGTTATTCCGTGATCTTGTGCGCCAAAATTCCCGAGAATCGGCGCAGCGATTTGTTGGAGATCGTTGGGGTCTGTGGGCAACGCTCCGTAATTAACCACGCACGCAGCCAAGTGCGGTTGATGAATTGCAAGTTGCAAAGAATAACCGCCGCCCATGCACCATCCGACTGAGGCGATACGTCCGTTCACATCTTTTCTCGCGCTAAGGTAATCGTAGGCAGCCTGCATGTCACGCACGGCGCGGTCTTGCGGCAGCCCTCGCATCAATTCATGCGCTTCATTCGGGTCAGTCGCGGTTTTTCCACGGTAAAGATCTACCGCCAGAGCTACATAGCCTTGGTCCGCAATTTTTTGCGTTTGTTCCTTGACCCAATCGTTCAACCCCCACCATTCGTGGATAACAATGACCGCTGGGTAACGACCGGGTTTTTCCGGGACGGCCAGAAAACCGTCGATAGTGTCTTTGCCGCTCGGAAATTTGACCATTTCTGTTTTGGGGCTGTCCGCGCGCACGGCCAGAATTCCGATAAACAAGCCAACGAGAAGACTAGCCGAGATCATGCGGTGCATCTGCTTCATGAATGATTCCTCCACGCGCGCCCCGGAAGCATTATATATGTTCGCCCTGTTCTAGATGCCGGGGAATTGTGGCTCTAAAACGCGAAACTAGAAGTTACCTACCTCATTTTGTTGGCGGAAGGCTATTTCGAGCCAAATTACCGTGCATTGACGCGCCCCGGGGACTTTGCTATGTTCGCCTATGATTTTCTCTGGAGGGTGCCAGTGAAGCGTCGCATTGTACGCACCTCGGCGAGTGCGCAGACAGGCCATAAGTTATTGAAAAAGAAGGCGATGAAGGCATCCAAGAAGAAGATTGTGGTCCCCCCGGACCCCGACGCGCCCGCCAAACAAGCCCAATTGAGGTTCTACGAGGAAGGCTTAAAGCACTTTCAGCAACAAAAGTTCCAGCGCGCCAAGCAATCGCTTGAACGCGTCCTGGGAGGTCCCAGCAAGGAATTGGGTGATAGAGCTCAAGTTCATATGCGAATTTGCGAGCAGCGAATTACCCGCCCGCCGATTCCGCCGCTTAAGTCTGCCGAAGAGCACTATACGCAGGGTGTCGCGCTGATGAATCTTGGCCGTTGGGATGAGGCGCGCGAGCATCTCGATCGCGCCCGGAAGGCTGCACCCAAAGCCGATCATATTGTTTACGCGATGGCCGCTCTGGATTGTCTGACCGGCGAGGCAGAATCCGCCATGCAGAATTTAAAGGTTGCCATTCAATTGCGTCCCGAGAATCGCTATCACGCTCGTAACGACGAGGACTTTTCTTTCTTGCAGGAAGACCCGCGCTTCACCGAGCTGCTTTACCCGGAACGAGACGGATCCGCAAACTAATCTTCTGCTACAGTGAAAATTCAGTGAACCAGCCTATTCGGCCTGTCCGCGTGGTCGCTCTCGGTGGAGGCACCGGCCTTTCCATGGTGCTTCGTGGTCTGAAAGAATTTGCAGCATCATCGAAAAAGGACAAAGTTAGCCGGCCAATCTCGGATCTCACGGCAATCGTAACTGTGACGGATGATGGCGGCAGCTCTGGGCGCCTACGCCAAGAGTATCGTGTCCTTCCTCCCGGCGACATTCGCAACTGCATGGTCGCTCTCTCGAAAGACGAACATCTTCTCGGAAAATTGTTTCAGTATCGTTTTCCTGCGGGACGAGGTTTGGCCGGGCACAGTTTCGGCAATCTTTTTCTCACGGCACTGACAAACGTCACTGGAGACTTTCCTGAGGCAGTAAGAGTCTCTGCGCAGGTGTTGGCGATCCGCGGGCGAATTTTCCCTTCCACGGCCCAAAATGTGACGCTAGAAGCGGAACTTGAGGGCGGGAAAATCGTCCACGGTGAAACGAACATCTCACGCTCGCGGAAACCCATTCGTAAAGTTCGATTGGTGCCTCGGCGAGTCCGGGCGCTTCCCGAGGCTCTGGAATCAATAGCCTTAGCTGATTTGATTCTTGTGGGGCCGGGCTCTCTTTACACCAGTATCATTCCCAACCTCTTGATTGAGAAAGTTGTGCAGGCCATCAAACGCTCGCGCGCCACATGCGTCTACATTGCCAATCTGATGACGCAACCTGGGGAGACGCAGCACTACTCTGTGGCTGACCATATCCGCGCGATTTACGCCCACACGGGCAAAAATCTTTTCGATTTTGTAGTGATCAATCGCTCGCATGTTCCCTCGAGCTTGTTGCGGCGTTATCGCGCGCAGAATGCCGAGCCTGTGAATCCGTCTTTTGATGAACTGGATCTCATGGGACTTCGATATGTTACCGGGGATCTGTTAAATCACCGTGGAGTTGTGCGGCACGATCAACGTCGGCTGGCGCGGCTTTTGCTTGATCAGTTTGTAAAGCGTCAACCGCGACATTAGAGGTTAGTGACCTGCGCGGCAACCGAAATGGAAAATGCTTTTCTTGCGCGGATTTGTCCGTGTTCGTATACTGGCCGCCGTTGTTCGAGGTGCTGCACTAACCTGTAATGTCGCGAGAGAGAATTTATAGCGGTTGAGCAATTCTGGAGGTTGTCATGTCAGCGGTTTCGCAGGACGAGCTGAATGTTTACAAATCCGCCGAAGCGCGATTTGAAATTGCGGCGCAGAAGCTGGGGTTGGAAGATGGGCTTTATCGTTACCTGAAGTATCCCAGTAAAGAAATCACGGTTTACATTCCGGTGCCGCTTGACACTGGGCGACTCGAAGTTTTCGTCGGTTACCGCGTTCTGCACTCAACAATTCGTGGGCCAGGGAAGGGCGGCATACGGTTCGCCCCGGACGTGTCTCTCGATGAAGTCCGCGCACTAGCAGCGTGGATGACCTGGAAATGCGCAGTAGTAAATATCCCCTTCGGCGGCGCGAAGGGTGGGGTTATTTGCGATCCTGGCAAACTCTCGAAGACCGAGCTCGAGCGCATCACCCGGCGTTACACCGCTGAATTGAGCGAATGGTTTGGGCCCGAGCGCGACGTTCCAGCGCCTGATATCGGGACGAATGAACAGACTATGGCGTGGGTGATGGACACTTACGCCATGCATGTGCGCCAGGCAACTACAGCTGTTGTCACCGGCAAGCCGCTCGAATTGGGAGGCTCGCAGGGCCGCAAAGAAGCCACCGGTCGCGGGCTCATGATTTGTTGCAACAACGCGCTCGCAAAACTGAAAATGAAACGCGAAGGCTGCCGCGTGATCATTCAGGGATTCGGCAACGTAGGCTCACAAGCCGCAACGTTAATGCACGAAGCGGGATACAAAATTATCGGTATCGCGGACATTCACGGGGGACTCTACAACGAAAATGGATTCGATGTTCCGAAGGTAATCGACTGGGTGTACGGCCAGCGCAAACCGCTGCCTGAATTTCCGGGAGGGGGAGCCAAAATGACGGCGCAGGAAGTTTTGTTTAATCCTTGCGATATTTTGGTGCCAGCCGCTACTGAAAATCAGATCACGACCCAAAATGCCGGTCGCGTAGATTGCAAGATTCTTTGCGAAGGGGCCAATGGACCCACGACGTCGCATGCGGACTCGATTATCGAGAACAAGGGCGTTTTTATCGTTCCAGACATTCTCGGAAACGCGGGCGGGGTTACTGTCAGTTATTTCGAATGGGTGCAGGATCGTCAGGGATTTTTCTGGCGAGAAAGTGAAGTGAACGAACGCCTGCAAGATGTGATGGACCATAGTTTCGAACAAGTGGTACGCTTCGCCGAAACCCACAAGGTGAATAATCGAATCGCTGCTTATATCGTGGCGATTGACCGTGTGGCCCGCGCGCTGAGGCTTCGCGGAATTTACGCTTGAGGATTATTGAACAATCTTTAGCGTGGAGGTTGCGATGTATCCCGATTCCATCTCGCCAGGCGCTCTGAAGACGGAAGATGAACACCGTCGAGATATTTGTGCTGTGGGGCGTTGGATTCACGATCGCGGTTATGTAGCTTCCACAGATGGAAATATTTCGCTGCGTCTAGATCCCCACCATGTGCTCACGTCCCCCACGGGAGTTTGCAAGGGCATGATGACGCCTGACGATCTGGTGGTGACCGATCTCGAAGGCAAAAAGGTCAATGGCCGTCGCAATCCATCGTCCGAGTTGGGCATGCATCTTTTGGTTTATCGGAGGCGCCCGGACATAAATGCTGTATGCCACGCGCACCCTCCGGTCGCGACGGGATATGCCGCCGCAGGCATTCCTTTAAATAAAGCCTTGCTGTGCGAATTGGTTCTATCGTTGGGATGCGTCCCCGTGGCTCGCTATGGGACTCCGGGAACATCAGAGTTGATAGAAGCAATCGAGCCATTGGTGGAGGGCTACGACGCCATCCTGATGGCAAACCACGGGGTGGTGACGTATGGCCCGGATCTGTTGAAGGCTTTTTTCCGGATGGAAACTACCGAGCATTTCGCACGCGTCGCGCTTGTAACGCAGATGTTGGGTAAACAAGTGCTTTTGTCAGGATGCGATGTGGAAAAATTATTTGCGGCGCGGGCGCGTTACGGTTTGCAAGCGGCATCCAATTTGGGTCCGGAATCTCCGGTGACGTCTGAGACAGTGGAAACAGAGCGCATCAATTTGACCCGACGAGAGCTGGAATCTTTGGTGGATGAAGCGGTGAAGCAGGATCGTACACGGCGGTAAGCTGCCGTCTCTTCTTATGTTCGAGTTTTCCGAATCTGAAAGAAGGCAGCGGGCAGAAGCCGGCCTGGCTGCTGCCCGCTAGCGGATCTTCCGCTGTTCGTTATTGAGCAACCTCCACGTACTTCATCTTTCCGCCGAAGTGGATTTCCTTAATCTGATTTCCATCGACAACGACTGTGGTGAATTTTGATTTGGTACTTTCATCTTTCCATTGGACGGGAACTTCCGCTACGACTTTACCGCCTTTTGAAAACTTGGCGTGCGTGTCATCCGCAGTTACCGAATAATCTCCAGCTTTGAGCTCTGTGCCAGCCAGCGTAGCCGCTTTCAGCAGTTTTACATCCGTCTTGACGATTGGAGTGACGGTCGATTTGGCATCTTTCGCTGGGGTTGTGTGAGTTGCGATTGACAACACAAGCGCTAGAGCCGCAAGTACGGTTAGCACACAATTCATTTTGCGACGCGACATTTTAGTTCCTCCTTAAATCTGACTTGAATCTCACTCGCCCCTTGCACGCACTTAGACGTAGCGGTAATCGCGTCGAAAGCAATATCGACAATAAATTCACAATTATTTTTATTTGTGTTTTCTAATCCTCATGTGGCTCGAAAACGAACACTGTTCATCCCCATATCGAACAATTGGCAATGGGGAATTTTTGAAAAGACAAGTTTTTATGAATATTCGTATGCGGCCAGATTACGCAACTGTTTCAGTCTGAGATTAATCTCACGGGACGGATTCGCGAGGACACGCAATATGGCCGCGAATGGACACACGCACGCAAAAGGGTGCGTATGGCTGATCACATGTACGGTCAAATGCCGCCGTTAGTTCCCCAAAACCCAGCCGAGCACGTCTAGCTTCATTACAATGGCAGTCCCACGGCCCGGGTCAGAATCGGAGTTGCGTTGACACTCTAACGAGGCTAATCAATAATCGCTCGATATGATTGGATCACTGCGCGGAAAGCTGGTTGAAAAGCGTCCCAATGTAGTGCTGATCGATGTGGCAGGAGTGGGCTACGAAGTGATTATTCCCCTTTCCACGTTTTCCAGCCTGGGTGCTCTTCACAGCGAATCCACACTGCTGATTCACACCCACGTGCGAGAAGACCAACTCGCGCTTTATGGCTTTTCTACCGCCCGTGAAAAACAATGCTTTGAGCTGTTGATTTCCGCTTCCGGCGTGGGACCATCGCTCGCCTTAAAAATTCTTTCAGGCATGAGCCTCGAAGAACTAATTCCAGCAGTGCGCAAAGGCGACTTAGCTCAGCTGGTTCGCATTCCCGGCGTCGGGCGCAAAACGGCGGAACGCATTGTCGTGGAATTGCGAGATAAGTTGGCAGTCGTGGATGTACCGCAAGCCGGAAGGCCCGCAACGCGCTCGCAACTGGAATCAGATATTGCCTCAGCGCTGGTGAACCTTGGATATGACACGCGATCAGTGGAGAGCGCCATTGACAAAGCCGGAATAAAGTCCACTAGCGATTTTGAGGAAGTTCTGCGCGCTGCGCTTCAGATCCTGGGTGGCGCATCTATGAAAAAGGCTGTTCGCGCCGGTCGTGAGGAATGATTGAAATTTCTTAGGTAAGAGTGCACGCTGCATTGGTAATAACTACGAGGATTCTTTGGCTGAGAAGATAACCGACGGGCGGAGCCGCATTATTTCAGGGAAAGCGCTGGACGAAGACGCGCGCATCGAGGCCAGCGTCCGCCCCAAGCGCATGGAGGATTTCATTGGGCAATCGCGTGTGAAGGAAAATTTGAAAATTGCCGTAGATGCGGCGAGAAACCGTGGAGAAGCACTCGATCACGTTCTGCTTTATGGCCCGCCAGGATTGGGAAAAACGACCCTCGCGCAGATCCTCGCCAATGAAATGGGTTCAGCAATCAAGATCACGTCCGGCCCGCTGCTGGAGAAAAAAGGCGATGTCACGGCCGTGCTTACTTCGCTTGATCCGCGCGATTTTTTCTTTCTGGACGAGATTCACAGGCTGCAGCCGGCGCTGGAGGAGATATTGTACCCAGCGATGGAAGATTTTCGCGTGGACCTGATCATCGGTCAGGGACCTGGTGCGCGCGTGCATCCTTATCAGTTGAATAAGTTCACGCTAATTGGCGCAACCACGCGCGCCGGGTTGATCATGGCGCCTTTGCGTTCGCGTTTCGGGATTGTGCATCGGCTGGAATTTTATTCTCCCGACGATATCCTGCAGATCGTTCAACGCTCGGCAAAAATTCTGGGTATCAAAATGGATGAAGAAGGAGCGCGAGAAATTGCGCGCCGCAGCCGCGGCACACCGCGTGTTGCAAACCGCTTGCTGCGAAGAGTTCGCGATTTCGCCGAAGTTCGCGCGAAGGGACACATCAACAACGCGGTGGCTCGTGACGCGCTTGCTATGCTTGGAATAGACGAGCATGGACTGGACGAAGTGGATCGCAATTTAATGCTGACGATCATTCAGAAATATTCAGGTGGCCCGGTTGGATTGAATACAATCGCAGCTTCCCTAAGCGAAGAAGAAGATGCCATCGAGGAAATCTACGAACCCTACTTGATGCAATTAGGACTGCTAGACCGCACGCAACGAGGCCGTGTAGCCACTGCTCTCGCTTATAAACACTTCGGCCTAGAAGAACCGCGGCGCCAACCTGGACTTTTCAGCTAAACACAATCTCTGTATTTCGTCGTTCACGGCTTATGATTAGTCACGGCTATGGCGAGAATCTATTTATCACTGGGTTCAAATAAAGGCGATCGGGCGCAGTACGTCGCTCGAGCTATTGCGGCTCTCGCCGAGCGCGGCGTGAACGTTATTCAGGAATCGTCTCTTTATGAGACCGAGCCTGTTGAAACAGGTTCGAAGAGCTGGTTTTTGAATTGTGTAATAGAAGCAGAAACGGAGCTTCTTCCGCCGCAATTGGTGCATACATTGTTGGACATCGAGCGTTCACTGGGACGTCGAAGGCGGGTGCTGAGAGGTCCTCGCGTGATCGACATGGATATTCTGTTGTATGACGAACGGGTGGTGAGCTCGGATTATCTCGAGATTCCTCATCCGCGCATGGCGGAAAGGCGATTCGTACTTGTGCCGTTTGCCGAGATTGCTCCAGACACACGGCATCCAGTTTTCAAGAATACGATTGCGGAACTGCTTGCGAAGACGCTGGACCGGAGTGAAGTGCGGGTGTATCGGGAAAAATCGAAGGAATGAAATGCTGCTGGGGCTGCAACGCTCGCGACTATCCGAGATGCTGGCGATCGTGCAATTCTTTCTCACGTTTTTTGCGGTCTTCTTCTTCCTGTTTCTCAAATTCGACCAGTTCTTCTTCCGACATTTGATAATCCTCGCGTGATGCGAACATGGTGCCTCTGCGACTATCCCTCGAATTATGGTTTTTACGCTGGCGTTTTTTGACAGCGGAAAAATCTCCCATGCTGCGAATAGGTTCGGCCAGCGCTCCGGATTCGACGAGCAGTTCGCTCACTTTTTCGAGGAAATCGTGAAGGTGATACGGCTTCAACGAGTAGGGAAGCCCCTCCTGTTCGAGGACGGGCTGCGCGTGCTTTGCAGCGAGCAGCGGAACCAGGAAAAGCACGCGGATTCGCTTTGGAGGAGCCTGATTCACGGCTTGCGGAGCTGGATTGGATTCTGTTTGCGCTAGTTCCTTCAATATCGAGAAAAGCTGGCCGCGCACGTCGGTGAGCGCAATATTTACGATGACGAGATTCCATTGGCCGCTAGCTAACTCCGCCATGGCGTGCGAAGCAAGGGGGGCGATACGGACACGCCAGCCTTCAGAATCGAGAACATTTTTAAGCGCGCGCTGGCTTATGACGTCATCATCGATTATGAGAATTCCGACTTCCGCCATGTCGCACTCCGGGGGTTCAATCTCAGTATAGCGGAGGGAATCCTTGCCTGAATTTCACTCGGACGCGGCGTTTCCACAGCGGCGTTGGCACTGCGTACAGGCGAAAGTAAAGCGAATAATAGTTCTTGACATAGCGAACAAAAGGCGAATAGAATGCAACTCGTGACGGCGAGGCTCCAATGGCCACTTCTCCCATTTTCCGATCTACTGCAGCGACGCTCCGGCGTCGAAGGCAAGGTCCGGAACAGACCAGTCTCACCCTTTTCCCCACAGCCGCTCGCCACGGCACCTGTGAGCAACCGAGTGACGCTTCCGCGCCCCCGGAGCCGGTTCCGACAGAGTCGGAATCACCGCTCCGAACGAAGCCCGCTACGGAACTGGTCGGCATTGCACGCCTCGCCGCTTCCTCTTTACGCGCCGAAGCCAAGCGCGGAACGGAATATTTTCTTCTTCCCGTCAAATCAATCCTGAACCACTGCGATTCAGAGAATGTACCGTTCCGCTGGACGGTAAATCCTTACCGTGGTTGCGAATTCGGCTGCAAATATTGTTACGCGCGCTACACCCACGAATATATGGATATTGATGGCGGTGAGTTCGAAAGGAAGATTTATGTAAAGAAGGACGCCGGTGCGCTCGTGGATCGTGATCTCTCTACGGAGAAGATTTGGGGAGAACAGATCGCAATCGGAACGGCCACCGATCCCTACCAACCGGCGGAGCGCGAGTTTGGGGGCACGCGCGCAATACTCGAAAAAATGGTGCAACGCGAAGGGCTGAGTCTTTCTATTACGACGAAATCCGATCAGGTAGTTCGCGACATTGATTTGCTGCGGCGTATAGCGGAGCGCTCTTCAATCACGGTAAATCTGAGCATAACGACGGTACGCGCGCGTCTCGCAAGAATGCTGGAGCCGCGTGCTCCGCGACCGGATCTTCGCTTTCAAGCTGTTCGCAAGCTTCGCGAAGCGGGAATTTCGGCGGGTGTGTTGGCGATGCCGATTCTGCCGGGTATAACGGACTCCGAAGAAGACCTGGACTCCCTGGCGCGCGGTGCGCGTGATGCGGGCGCGCAATGGCTCGCGGGACGCGTGCTATTCCTCATGCCCGCCTCGCTGAAACAGTTCATGCCTTTTCTCGATGATAAGTTTCCAAAACTATCAAAGCAATATCGCGAATGGTACGGAAGGTATGAAAATATCCCCGAATCTTACCGGAAGGAAATCGCTGCACGCGTGGAAAAAGTGCGCCGTAAATATGAGCTCGGTGTGCGCACGCGCACAGATACATCTCGGGCTTGGAAATCGCCGCAAATGCAGCTTGTCTTGCAAGGGGGGTCACGCAATGACACGAATGAAAGCGAAGAGGCAAACAAGTAGTGTCAGGAAGCTTCCGATTCCGGCAGAGTTCCAATTTGCTCTCTTGCTTGCTGAGCCCAAACCTGTGCGAGGCGTTAAGCTGAAACATGTATCCGCGTTCACTATGCTTCTCTCGGTGCTATGTTTGTGCGCCTTCATAATCGGCCGAGTGGACGCGGTACCGGCGGGAAAGGTGCAGCAGGGACAAAAAGTTAGACGCCGGCAGCCTGCGGAGTCTGGAATTTCTCAAGCGCAGCAATATGTTGCAGAATCATCTCAATCACGTACTCGTCTCCGAATTTCGAGTTAATCATTGCATTGTAGAGTGCTCGGCAGGGCCACTCCGCGCCGAAATAGTGGCGAATAAACGAAGCGCGCTCGGCGTCCACCTCGGAGACCAGTTGAGCAGCCTCTTTCTCGCTCTTCCCGAGTGTTCTGATGCGGCGGATTTTTTCATCACGCGGCGCGTAAATGAAAACATGAAAAGCGTCCGGATGTTCGCGCAAAATGTAAGGCGCGCCGCGACCGACGATCACGCAGTTTCCGCGCGATGCGACGTCTTCGATCACTTCCTGCAACATGGCGACCATCTGATCCGCGTCGAATCTGGAAGAAACATCCTCTAGAGGGAGTGCTCTCTCGTAGCTTCCCCGAGCGAAAACCCTAAACAGCCGGTAAATTAAAGGGTCCACGCGTTCGTCGCAAAGTCTTGCCGCTTTATGGTCTACCTTCGCGAGACGCGCGATTTCCGCGGTAAGCTCTTCATCCCACAATTTCCAGCCTAAATGCTCGGAGAGCCGTCGAGCGATCAGCGAGCCGCCGCTGCCGTACTCGCGTTCAACGGTGATAGTTCGGACCTGCATAAAACCCTCCGGAAAGCCTAGTGTACTGCGATTGGGCCTCCGGGCTTAACTTTCTTCATCAGGAACACGAAGGGAATCATGACCAGGACTGCGACGGCAAGGAGCCAGAAGTTATCAATGTAAGCAAGCATGGTCGCTTGCTGATCGAGCATATTTGCAACGAGCGCGTAGGCCTGGTGAGAAGCCTGATAAGCACTCGAACCGTGCGACATCAGCATGTGGGTGGCGGCGGACATCATGGCTTGCAAACTCGGATTACCTTTGTGAATGTTATTGACGAGGCTGGCTTGGTGGAACTGAGCGCGACGCGCGAGCATCGTCGTGACAAGCGAGATGCCAATGCTGCCGCCAATGTTTCGGGCGAGATTGATCAGGCCGGAAGCGGCGTTTGTTTTATTTTTTGGAATAAAGGCGTATGCAGCGGTGTTGATAGGAACGAATAGAAAGGCGAGACCGATGGCTTGGAATACGCGCGCGGTGGCCAGCGTGCGGAAATCGATGGCTGTGTCAAACCGGGTCATGTGAAATAGGGAAAACGAAAGCATACACATTCCGAAGAGCAGAAGTCTCCTGGCGTCATATCGGCCAAGAAGAAAACCCACTAAGGGCATCGCAATCAGGATGGCAAATCCTCCAGGCATCAATGCAAGGCCAGCTTTTTCCGCCGTGTAACCCATAATTGTTTGCATAAAGAGTGGCAACAATACCGTACTGGACATCAATGCGAAGCCAACCATGAACATCAACAAATTTCCTATGGCAAAAGAGCGGTCTTTAAAAAGATGCAGATCAATGATGGGATCCTTGTGGTACCACTCCCAAATCAGCACGCCCAGTAAAGCTGCCGTGCTGATCGTTGTCATAATCACGATGAAATGAGACCCGAACCAGTCGTCGCGTTGTCCCTTGTCCAGCACCACCTGCAGCGTACCCAATCCCAACGCTAACAATCCTAATCCGATATAGTCGATTTTGAAGCCCGTACGCTTTCTCTCCTTCATATAGGGTGGATCGGAAATTAAACGGTTCGTGAGAAGAAGAGAGATAATTCCGACCGGTATGTTGATAAAGAAAATCCAGCGCCAGTCAAAATTGTCGGTGATCCACCCACCCAGCGTAGGCCCGATCGCCGGAGCAAGTACGACGGCCATGCCGTAAACTGCAAATGCCATTCCGCGCTTTGCGGGCGCAAATGTGTCAGCCAGGATTGCCTGCTCGCTTGGCTGTAAACCTCCACCGCCCGCGCCTTGTAAGACTCGAAAAAAAATCAGCATGCCCAGGCTGGGCGCCAGTCCACATAAAAACGAGCTGATGGTGAAAATCGCCACGCAAGACATGTAAAAGCGTTTGCGGCCGATCATCTGAGAAAACCAGCCGCTCATCGGTAGAATAATGGCATTGGAAACCAGGTAGGACGTGAGTATCCAGGTGCTTTCATCCTGGCCGGCGGAAAGACTGCCTGCAATATGGGGAAGTGCGACGTTGGCGACACTGGTGTCCAGCACTTCCATGAAGGTGGCCAGCGTTACGGTCAGCGCGATAATCCAGGGATTTATTGCAGGACGTTGATATTCCTCTGAGGCCATGGGTTCGCTGAGGTCACTTCACGTAAACTTTGGCTTCCACAGACATACCCAACCGAAGCGAGAGGTCTTTGTTTTGTCCCGGCTCCAGGACGATTTTCACCGGTATGCGCTGAACGACCTTGACGTAGTTACCTGTAGCGTTCTCGGGAGGGAGCAAACTCAAGCGGGCGCCACTGGAATTCGCAAAACTATCGACGTGTCCGTTGTAGGTTCGGCCGTTAGCATCCACTGATATTTTGGCGTGTTGTCCGACCTTCATATTTTTCAATTGTGTCTCTTTGAAATTCGCTGTGACCCAGACATCTTCAAGCGGGACGATGGAAATCAGTTGTTGGCCGGGCTGCACATTCATTCCAACTTCCACATTTTTTGTAACCACACCATTTACTGGCGCAACGATTTTGGTGTACTGAAGGTTTAATTCAGCCTGATCGAGAAGCGCTTGCTTTTGCTTTACGGTGGCATCGGCAGACAAGGCGCGCGCTTCGGACGTAGCGACTTGTCGTGGTGCGGTTTGTGATTGACGTAGCCCGGCTTCGGCGTTGACGAGCTTACTGCGCGCTTGCGTTACCTGCTGAGCCGCTGCTGCCGCAGAGGAGCGTGCTGCTACAACTGCAGCGGCGTCGGCTTTTGCAGCCGCATCCGCCTGATCATACTGCTGCTGCGAAATTTCCTGTTTATCGACAAGCTGCTTATAGCGGCCGAGGTCTAACTGAGATTTGGTGCTGTTTGCCTGAGCTTCCGCAAGTTGTGCCTGAGCAGCGTCATATTGCTGTTGAGCAGCTGCAATCCCGGCTTTTGCGTTTTCGATATCCGCTTCCGAGGAGGAAAGCTGGCTGGAAGTATTTATATTGGTAATCGGGACGTTCAAATTGGAAGCTAGAGCAGTCGCCTTGGCATCTTCCAGTGCTGCTTTGGCTTGGTCGACGGCAACTTGGTAATCACGAGGATCGATTTCAACCAGCACGGTGCCGGCGGTGACGTATTGGTTGTCATCCACGTTTACTCTTGTAACGTAGCCCGAAATGCGCGCGCTAAGCGGCATCAGATGGCCATCGATTTCCGCGTCGTCCGTTGACTCGTAGCTTTGAAAATAGCGCCAGGCGAAAAACCCTGCCACAACAAGCGCCAGGACCGCCGCAAGTATATAAAAACGAGCTCGCGGATTCGATTGCACGAACCTGCTTCCCCTTGACGGCGGGGGTTCGGAAGCGGAGTGAGTTTCTGAAGGCAAAGTTGTACCGGTTGCAGCAGACGTCTTAGAAGGCGCGGCACTTTGGTCCGCTGGATTCTTAGGTGCTTCCACTTCCGTGTTCTGCGGCATGTATTATTTTCCTTTGAAGTATTGCTTCACGCCCTCTTCAGCGAAACCCATCGCTCGCGCCAGAGAAATTTTCGCGTAGTTGTAATTGTAAAGAGAGGAAATGTAATTCTCGTGCGCGCTAGCTACAGCTTCCTGTGCTTGCACCACTTCCACCGTGTTGGTGACACCAGCCGCAAAGCGATCGCGCGACTGCGTCAAGCTCTCATCCGCCAGGCCAACATTGCTCTTAGCTACCGCTACCTGCTGCGCCGACGATTCGAGGTTTAGCAGGGCAGTGCGAACATCCGCATCAATCTGTCCGCGCAGGTTGTCAAGCTGATCGTGGCTTTTCTGAAGTTGAGCGTCGGCCTGCAATACATCCCCATGGACTTTGTTACCCTGGAAGATCGGAACGGTCAGTGTGGCGCGCACATCGAAGACGCCGTGGGTAAATAGGTTTGAATAGGTCCCGGCAAGACCGTAGTCGCCGCTGACACCGAGCGAAGGGTAATAACCTGCATGAGCCGCGCGTCTTGAATATTCCGCAGAATTTACCGTGGCCAGCGCCGCTTGATAATCTGAGCGTGAGGCATATGCTCGCTTCAGCGCTTCATCCACGGTAAGACCCTCAAGGGGTGCATACGGAGATTTGTCAGTTAAATCATATTCTTGTCCGGGGGCAAGGCCGATCACTCGCGCGAGGGTCAACTTCTGAATCGCCAGATCATTTTTGGCTTGAATCAATTGTTGCTGGCGCGTTTGTAATTCGACCTGAGCGCGAAGCGCATCGATTGCGGGCGAGGTTCCTGCTTTCAGTTGATCGGACGCTTGATTGTATAGCGCCTGGCCGGTGTTCACTTGCGCTTCAGCCGTTTCTATTCGGGCTTCGTCGGCAATTGCCAGAAGGTAGTTGTAGCCAACCGCCAAGACGACCAGATCACGCGAATCTTTGTAAGTATTTTGCGCGGCTTTCAGACTTTGTGTTGCTGCATGCGTGTTATTGATGGCTTTTAAGTCCAAAACAGATTGGCTGGCATACACGCGGCCATCGTAATAAGTGAAAGGCCCAACAATACTGGGAATACTCACACCAGCGAACCCAGTAAAACCAAATTCAGCCAGGTTAATTTGCGACGTGTCTACATAGCTTGTAGTGGTGACGTTCGGCAACAACGCGCTCAACTGTTGCCACCGCGCCCCGCGTGCCGAACCGACATCCTCACTGGACAGGAGCAAGCCCAGGTTTTGTTTGAGGCCGCGATTAATGGCGTCTTCGAGTGAAATTGGCAAAACGCCGGGAACAAATTTCGACGGAACGCTACCAGTAAAAGAGCTTTGGCTTTGAGGCGCCGCAGGTTGCGAGTAGATCGACGAGGTTGTATTCGTGCTGGAATTTGAAGATGGACTTCCCGCCTGCCCGGTGACTGGCCCCGCAGGCAGTTGAGCCCAAACTGGCTCTCCATGCGCGGTCCAGAAAATCGTGATGATAAAGGCAATAAGGGCCAATCTGCGATTCACGGAGCCCCTCCGATCTCTTAGAAGTAAGATGAAATTAGCCGTATGGAGATTCATAAAATCGTATAAAGCTCGCGCCCAATTTATCGATAAATCAGGCAGTTAGTTTCTTGGTTGTTTTGCGCTTCTTTCTCGTGGCGACAAAAATGCTGGGGAAGAAAAGCTCCCAGACTTCTTCCGCTGATTTCCGTAACATGGAGTCCGGATTGAGCGACCAACCTATGGTGATGCCCATGAGCGTGAGCTGAATAAGTCTCGCAAGTTCTGCTGAAGAATAATCGCGACGAATCTCGCCTCTTTTCTGACCTATTGCCAGGATTTCGGATAAGAGCCCGCGGCCTTTTTGCAGCCGGTTTTGCAATTCCGCACGCACTGGCGCGCACGATAGGTGCGCCGCGAAAATCGAGCGGAGCAAATCCGGGCTCTCCGAGGACTGGCCTGCAAGATCGGTGGCGAGTTCTCTGAGTTCGGGGCGCACCGGTTGATTGGGCATACGAGCTTTTTTCAATGCACGTTCAATCGCAGCCAGACGCTCGTCGCCATAGGTAGCCAGGACATGTTCTTTGGTGGGGAAATAATTGAAGAATGTTCCTTTGCCGACGTCGGCAGCCTCGGTGATGTCTTCCACCGTGGTATCTAGATATCCGCGTTGGGCAAAAATTCTCAAGGCTGCGCGGTAGATGCGCTCCCGGGTTTCGACCCGACGACGCTCACGACGATTCGACGGAGGGAAATTCCCGACGCTTTGAGTGGAACGAGCGGCGACCGAAGTTTTCATTTGACAATCTCCCAGTAATGACTAATAGACGACTACGACTATAAGTCATATATTATAGATAGTCAACATTGGTTGCGGCAATCCGGAGGGGTTAGCGGGAAGTCGATACGCCGGAGATTTTATCCCCGGCGTACCCAAGCGAACTTTTGAAGATATCCGGGCTTACTTACAAATCTCCCGGATCAACCGCACTTGGAGAGCTACTTGCGATTGCCTGAGGCCTTATCAAGCTCGTCAATCAGCATCTTGGCAGCCGGAGGAGCGGATTGGCCACCTTCGACGATGTCGTGCGCGCCGATCGATTTGCCATAGAGTGCTTTGTTAGCATCATCATCGGAATCCATGGTGGCGCCTTCCAAAGACACGCCAGCAAAAAGACCCTTGGATCGCGAATAGGTCAGTACATCCACGTGCATTGAAGCGGCGTTGTACCCCGTTGCTTGAGCGCCTGTGGGGCCAGCAGCGGCTGCAGCATTCGCTCCGAGCTTGGTTTTACCATTCAAGATTTGCTCGGCGCCCTTTTTGTTCATTACGACCAAAACGAAATCAGTCGCCGTCGAACCCAGTTGTACTCCGATGCTTCCTTGGTCAAGCTTGTACATTGCCGGAGCGCCCCAATCGCCGTTCATATCTGCGCCCTTGCGGCAAACTAATACGCCACGGCCGTAGCTGCCTCCGATTCCGACAGCTACTTTCTTGACGCTAGGGAATATCACGACACAGTCAGCTTGGTCGAGAATACTCGTTGGCAAACCACTGCTGCCGACGAGAAGTTCCCGGAGCACGGTGGCCGAATTATCCAGTCGCTCGGCCTCTTTCTTCTGAGCGAACACGGGAGAAGCAACTGCCAGACAAAGCGCAAATACCATCATTTTCTTTTTCACGGTTCAACCTTTCTTTACGAGGATGGATTACGAGCTAACGCTCGAATCGTCTTGCCAGGGCCCGATTTCTGTTTTTGTTTGTAAGCGGCCCATTCTACACGATTCCGCCCTGGTCGCGTTCCAGAGCGGGCGAATTGAGCCGGTTCGAGTTTGGGTGCGTTACGGTTAGGACCGGTGTTTCGGTGAATGTTTTCTCAACGTCGAAAGAAGCAATTTAGCCGACGGCGGCGGTGTAACGGCGTTATGGAGAACGATTTCCCTTGCCGAAATTTTCTTTCCATAAACCCGTTCGTTCGCATCGTTATCTGGACGTACGGTTGAACCTTCCAGCGAGACGCCGGCGAAAAGGCCGCGCGATCGCGAGTAGGTCAGAATCTGCGCCCGCAAAGTGACGTCCGATTCCGCTGCTGCTGCGCGCCCAACCGGGCCGATTGCTGCCGATGCATCCGCGCCGATTTTTACCTTACTAGCGAGGATTGCATTAGCACCCTGTTCGTTCATAACCAGCAAAACGAAATCGGTCGCTTGTCCACCCGCCTGAAAGCCGAAACTCGCGCCTTCGAGGGCCATCATCGAGGGCGCGCCCCAGGGGCCGTTAAATTCGTCGCCGCGACGGCAGGTCATCACGCCCCGACCGTAGCTGGCGCCAACGATAAAGGCTGCTTTGAGCACGGAAGGAAACACGATGACACAGTCCGCTTTGTCGATAAGACTTTGCGGAATGTTATCGGGAATATCCATGATTTCTTTCACCACTTGGCCCGCATTCCGAATGCGGTCTTCCTCTTTTGTGGTGTCGTCTGCCCGCACCGTCCGCGTGAACATTGACGGCGCTACTACGAGGGTCGCTATCAGCAGAGCCGATAGAATACTCTTCATCGTCTCCTCCTATGGAGTGCACTCATAATATGGGTTTCGAGCTAGAATCGCAACCTTTCTGCAGGGGGCTTGGGCAGCGCTTTCTAATATAATCAGCCTCGTTTCAATTAGGAACAATGAAGATAAACGAGTCCATATCAATTGTTCTACATCGCTATTTTTTCACGGCTCTCGTGGTTCTGATTGCCCTGAGTGTCTGCCCGCGTGTCACAAAAGCGCAAAACGCCACAGCTAGGCCGAAGAAAGCCTCCGCCGATAGAAAAGCAGGCGTCACTCGGCCAGACGTAAAAAGATTCCAAGCCCGCTTGGATGCGGCGCTCGCAGAGAGTCACGCACAAAAAATGCTGTGGGGAATATTAATAGTGGATCGCGATAACGGAGAGACTCTCTACGAATTGAATGCCGACAAATTCTTCACTCCTGCGTCCAATGCCAAAATTTTCACTACGGCGCTGGCGCTGTCTACGCTCGGCGCCGATTTTAGATTTCATACAACTTTGGAGACGACTGGGTTACTCGGCCCGGATGGCCGGCTCATCGGCGACCTGGTTCTCGTTGGCCACGGTGACCCCGATCTTTCCAATCGGAAATTTCCGTACGCCGGGAAAGTGGAACGTGAAGGTCCTACGGAAGCGCGCCTAACCGAGTTGGTCGAAGCTGCACTTACCAAGGGACTAAAAGAAGTGGATGGAGATATCGTTGCAGACGATAGCTATTTTCCCTACGATCCGTATCCGGCAGGTTGGAGCGTGGGCGATTTATTTTTCACTTTTGGCGCGCCCGTGAGTGCGCTCGCATTCAACGACAACTCTTTTTCAATCGAAGTCAGTCCTGCCAGCCGTGAAGGTGAAGCCGCTACATTACTGGTAGAACCGGCAGCGGCAAAGGGCACCTTTACATACGAAGTGAAAACTGGTCCAAGCAAGGGGAAACCCGATTTTTCCGTAGTACGTCAACCGGGACAAAACTTTATCTTGTTGCGCGGGTCAATTCCTGCAGGCCATGCGCCGATCAAACTGGATTTTGCAACGAGCGATCCGGGCGAGGTGGCAGCATTGGCGTTGAAACAGGCCCTCGAATCGCATGGCATCAAAGTTACGGGCGACGTTCGCGCAAGACATTCTGAACCACCGCGTCGTTTTGATCCGACGAGTGTTCCCGTTGGTATAACGAACAGTCGATCGGCGCTCGACGGTTCAAACACTGATCGTTCACCAGACGCGAGTAAACTCCTACTTGCCGACCACATTTCACCGTCTCTTCTTGAAAGCATTAGCGTCACCAACAAGGTGAGTCAGAACCTCCACGCTGAATTATTCCTTCGCACCGTGGCACGCGAAAAGGCAGGCATCGGTACGTCCGAGGCAGGAATTTGGGTAGAACAAAATTTTCTGAAGACAATCGGAATCGCAGAGGGGGAGGTAGTTCTCTCGGACGGCTCAGGACTTTCGCGAGATGATCTGGTGACGCCTCGCGCCGTCGTTCAGCTTTTGCGTTACATCTCACAACAGCCGTGGGGCGCGGATTACATCGCGTCATTTCCGATAGCAGGATTGGATGGCACGCTTGAAAATCGAATGAAGGACACGGCCGCCTCGGGCCGCATCTTGGCCAAGACCGGTTCACTCGAACACGTGCGAGCAATCTCCGGCTATGCGGCAACCGTCGGCGGCGAGCATCTCATTTTCACGATCTTCGGAAACAATGGTTCGCATGGCCATGATGCCACAGTCGCGATGGATGCAGTTGCAGTGGCGATGGTAGAAACACTCGGGACTTCTGTCCGGCCAAAAAAGAAAAAATGACGCAGCGCGGTGGAGTTAGCGAAGCCGAGATTGGCCAAGAATCCTCGTAGACTGCGAGACAGACTCCTTTAATTACGTTTGCGAGGTTCCCTTCTAAGGCCGCCGATATTCTCGCCGCCTATTTTAAATCGCGCGCACGCTGATTTCCCAGAGCAACAGGGCTACAATTCGTATGAGGTTGGCGTGTTTCGTTCCGCAGAACAACTCTTGGAGTTCGATCGGCTGAAAGACATCGTTGGCCGTTACACCACGTGTGCGCCTGGCCTTCGGACCACGCTCGCTCTCGAGATTCAGCAAGATGCCGCAGTGCTCGATTTAGAGTTCACATTGATACGCGAAGCTGTCGCGTATTTGCGCGATGGTTCTGAATTAGGTTTCGGATCACTCGCCGATCCCGAACCATGGCTCGCTCGCTTGATCATTCCGGGTTCTATCCTTTTCACCACCGAACTTCTCGATGTTGCGTCCTTGATGGACGCAACTCATGCCGTGCGACAGATATTGAAAGAAGAGGCAACGAAATATCCGAGGCTGAGTGAGAGAGCAACAGCGCTGATGGATTTTCGGCATCTTTCGACGGCAATCCGGCGCGCAGTTCTGCCCAATGGGGAGATCAGCGATGATGCATCACCGCAACTGAAACGTATTCGCGCAAGCATGGCGAGTGCACGCGACAAAATTCACAAGTCCCTAGAAGGGATTCTTCGTTCGCGCGGCGAACCTTCCGGGGAAGATTACATTACACTTCGCAATGAACGCTTCGTAATTCCGGTTCGCGCTGGAGAACGTCGAAGCGTTCCCGGTGTAGTTCACGGGGCGAGTGCGACGGGACAAACAGTTTTCGTCGAGCCGCTGGAAGCCATCGATTTGAACAATCGCCTGGTTCAACTGAGCGAAGATGAACTTGCAGAGATCAACAGAATTCTCGAAGAGCTGACTGAACGGGTGCGCCTGGAACGCGGGCCGCTCGAATCCGCTGCCGTGCGACTCGCTCACTTGGATTCAATTTTCGCTCGTGCCCGTTTCGCGCGCGAGTTCGATTGCGCGATGCCCACATTTACTCCGGGGAATTTGTTGCGCCTTCGCGATTTGCGAAACCCCGTGCTCGAAGCCACGCTGAAACCGCAGGGACGCAAAGCGGTGGCCATGTCACTCGATCTCGGTGGAGACGAGACAGTCATGGTGATCAGCGGCCCTAACACAGGTGGGAAAACGGTGGCGCTCAAGAGCGTGGGATTGGCAGCGCTCTCCGCGCAATCTGGAATTCCGGTCCCTGCTGAACGCGCTGAAATGCCGGTTTTTGATCATGTGCTCGCAGACATTGGCGATGAACAATCCATTACGGCGGATCTTTCAACATTTTCAGCGCACATGCTCAATCTAAAATCCATGCTGGAAGTGGCCACCGAGCGCTCGTTGATTCTGGTCGATGAAATGGCTACCGGCACAGCTCCCGAAGAAGGCGCGGCTTTAGCCGTGGCGTTGCTTGAAGAATTTCGGGCGCGGCATGCTCTCACCATCGCAACCACACATCATGACCGTTTGAAATCTTATGCTTCCACTACGCCGGGCATCGTCAACGCGGCAACGGAGTTTGATGAAGTAAATTTGCGTCCAACATATCGCTTGCTGGTTGGCGTGCCGGGATCTTCGAGCGGCATCGAGATCGCCCGGAGGCTCGGTCTGCCTTCACGAGTTGTAGAGCATGCGCAGGCAAGTCTTACTCCTGAATCACGTGAGGCGCGCGGTCTGATCGCGTACCTCCATCGCAGCCGCGATGAGATGGAAGAAGTTAAGGCCCAAACGCGCGAGGAGCTCGCTCAAATTGGAGCCGAAAGACGCGCTCTTCAAACCGAATGGGTAGGCCGGCAGAAAAAGCGCATCGCTGAACTTGAAAAGAGTTTTCAAGAAGCAACCAAGCGACTCGAAAATGAAATGGCGCGGGTTACCTCGGAAATTCATGATCGTGCTTTGCGAGCGCAACTAGAAAAGCAATCGGGGAAGCGAATGTCGAAGATTGCGTCCGAGGCGCGAGCCGAGACGGACGCGGCCGTAGTGGACACGCTCTCTTCGTCGCAGGCTGATCTCGGAGTCGGGACGGAAGTTCCTCCGAAGCCTGTGTCACCGGAGCAACTTACTGTTGGATTGCGGATAATTGTGAAAGGATTTAAACAGCCACTCATATTCCGCCGGCTGGATGGCACAAAGGCAGAAGTACAAGCCGGCATTCTGAGAATGCGTGTTCCTCTTTCGGACGTGATCGGCATTGACGGTGGGGTGAAATCGGCCAAGGCAGATCTAATGGAACGCGCACGCCCATCAGACGTAACAGTGCACACGCAGCAGAGCGATGAACCGGCAAGCGAAGAAATTAACGTGATCGGCTGCACAGTGGAGGAAGCCACTCGCCGTGTGGATAAGTTTCTCGACGAAGCAGCGTTGGGCAGTTTGCCGAGCGTTCGAATCATTCATGGACACGGTACGGGCGCGTTACGTCGCGGTTTGGCCGAATTTTTGTCAACTCACCCGCTTGTTGATAAAGTTCGCCATGAAGCCGAAGACCGCGGCGGCACAGCAATCACCATCGCCGAGTTGCGAAATTAAAGTGTGAACGGACCAGCTCCGGAATTTTACGAGGTAGCTCAGAAGACATGGCTGAAGCCGGATCGTTTGCGGAGCGAGTAAAGCAACAAGCGGATATCGTCCGCGTGGTTGGTGAGTACGTTCGGCTCAAGAAGAGCGGCCAGAACTTCGCGGGGCTCTGTCCCTTCCACCAAGAGAAAACTCCATCGTTCAACGTGCATCCTGTGAAACAGATTTATCACTGCTTTGGCTGTGGCGTCGGCGGCGATGTCTTCAAATTTGTGATGGAACTTGAAAAATGTACTTTTCCCGAGGCGATTCGCACGGTCGCGGAGAAATGCGGAATTGCAGTCCCCAAGCCGCGTGAGCGTTCACCAGAAGAGCGTCGCGAGAATCAACAGCGAAGCGCCCTTGTGGAGATGCACCGCGAAGCTGCGGCATTTTTCGCGCGTCAACTACACGAAAGTTCGGAAGGAAAGGTGGCATACGCTTATCTGGAAGATCGCGGGCTGAATCGCGAGGCAATGATTAAGTTCGGATTGGGATTTGCTCCATCATCGGGAGACGCGTTGATTCGCTTTCTGAAGCAGAAATATCCGGAAAAACTGCTGGAAGTGTCAGGCCTTCTATCGCGTGAACAAAGCGGCCGTTTTTTCGATCGTTTCCGTAGGCGCATCATGTTTCCCATAGCCAACGAAAGTGCGAAAGTGATTGCGTTCGGCGGGCGCGCTATGGGCGACGACATGCCCAAATATCTGAACTCTCCTGAAACGCCTATCTATTCGAAGAGCAATGTTCTCTATCATCTCGATCGAGCTAAAGAAGCTCTGCGGCAAAATGATTTTGGCGTCTTAGTGGAAGGTTACATGGACGCAATCGCCGTCGCGCGTGCGGGAATCGTGAATGTAATAGCAAGCTGCGGTACAAGCCTTGCGGATCCCCAGATCAAATTGTTAGGCCGGTTCACTCGGCGAGTCGTCGTGAACTACGATCCAGACACCGCCGGTCAAGCCGCCACAGAGCGCTCTCTGACTTTGTTGCTTGAAAAAGAATTCGACGTGCGCGTCCTTGCGCTCCCGCGCGGTTCCGATCCCGACAAATTTCTAAAAGAACAAGGCGGCGAAGCCTATAGAACGCTATTGATACAAGCTCCTCCATACTTGGATTACCTAATTGGCCGCGCCAAACTGATGGATCGTACAACTGCTGACGGTCGGGTAATGGCCCTCAATTTCCTGATGCCATATGTCCAACGGCTTCCAAACAGGCTACTGCGTTCAGAATGGGCCACGCGCATCGCGTCTGAGTTGCACGTGGACGAGCCAGTTTTGCGCGAAGCGCTCCGCCGTGCGGCCAGCGAACGTCGCAGCGAAGTAAAGCCCAAAGCTGAGCTCTTAGGACCGAGCGTAAAGGGTGCCGAGCGTCGTCTAATTCACATGTTGGCGGAAGCAAACGGATTCCGTGAAAAACTCGCCCGGGAAATGGTTTCCTCGGGACTGCACCGCGGTCTTGAAACCGAGAAGATATTCGAGCTACTCATTGCCAAGTCAGGCGAGCCCTCAGATCCATCTACTTTTGCCGAAGCATTGGACGAACGCGACAGGCGCGTTCTATTTGAGATATTCTTTGAGTCTTTCTCCGAGCATACTTGGGAGGAGGCCGAGAGCTGTCTTGGCGTGCTGCGTAGCCGTCGCGTCGAGCAGGAACTTGCAGAGTTACAGAAGCAACTTGAATCGAAGCCTCCTACTGCAGAACTTCGACGCATAATCACGCGTCGATTGGAATTGCAGAAACTGTTGGCGGGCCAGTAAGTTACGGCATTCCATTGACCCGACCTCCTGCATGTTATATATTCGTAGGGTTTTGGATGAAACGAGAAGCCCTCGCCGAGCATCATATAGTATGTTGTGGGAGAAGCGGTGTGGGCTTTGGCGGCACGGGCGCAGGGACCAACGAAGAATCGTCTGAAAAATAAGCGTTTATTCATAACCAGCGCGAGGGTGTGCCGGGGTGTCTAGTACCGGCCATTTTTGCTTGGAAATTGCTCGTGCGTGCAGGGTGGCTTTCATAAGAGGGAGGCAGTGTGACGGTAGCTCTTGAAGAAAAATATGATCAGGTACGACAGCTCATCGCTATGGGCAAGGAACGCGGTTATCTGCTTTATGATGAAGTGAACGATATCCTGCCGCCCGAGGTGCATTCCTCAGAAGAAATCGACGATCTTCTTTCCACTTTCGAACGATATGGCATTGACGTGTATGAAGATCTTTCGAGTGCGAAGGCCGCGCTGGCAGCAGCGGATTCCACCGATGCAATCGACGTCAAAGATGAACCCGCCTCTTCTGCTTCGGAAGATGGCGAGCTGGATCTAACGCCGGGAACTTTGGAAAAGACGAATGATCCCGTTCGCATGTACTTACGCGAAATGGGAACTGTGCCGCTGTTGACGCGCGAGGGCGAAGTCGCCATCGCGAAGCGTATTGAACGCGGACAGTTGCTCGTTCTTAAAACAATCACTCGCGCCCCGCTCATCTTGAAAGAACTTCTCCAGGTTGGCGAAGACGTCCGCAACGGTTCGCGGTCGATCAAAGAAATCGTCCAATTCGACGATGAAGAGCTGACCGAAGAAAAGATCGAGCAGAAGACGAAAGAAACCCTGAAGCAGATTGATAAGGTGGCGAAGCTTTATCTGCTGGCGATAAAGCAGGCCGCCAAGTTGCAAAAGATTCCTCGATCGAAAAAGCGTCCCTATCTTCGAGCTCGCTACACTTTGGCGCGCACTCGCGTGGAGATGTCCAACCGTTTTCGCGAGTTGGATTTTAATCCGCTGGAGAAAAAGCGTTTGATCGAAAAAATCCGTCAAACGGTTGAACGCGTTCATTTCCTCGAGCGGGATACCGTCAAGCTGGAACGCCGGGTAGAGGCTTCTAAAGGCGATGTCCAGGCCGAAGCGCGCAAGGATCTGAAGAATCGCCGCCAGGAACTGAGTGAGATCGAACTCGCAAGCGAAGTGAGTCCCACCGAGTTGAAGCGCGCCCTGCAGGTGATTCTTCGGGGCGAAGCGGAAGCGGAACAAGCAAAAAAAGAACTAATTGAAGCCAACTTGCGCTTGGTCGTATCCATCGCTAAGAAGTACACGAACCGCGGCCTGCAATTTCTGGACCTGATTCAGGAAGGCAACATCGGTCTGATGAAAGCCGTAGATAAGTTTGAATGGCGCCGGGGCTACAAATTTTCCACCTACGCGACCTGGTGGATTCGGCAGGCCATCACGCGCGCCATCGCCGATCAGGCTCGCACCATCCGTATTCCGGTGCATATGATCGAAACGATCAACAAGCTGGTCCGGACGCAGCGGCAGCTTGTTCAGGAACTCGGGCGCGAACCTACTTCAGAAGAAATCGCCAAACGCATGGATATTCCTGTCGCGAAAGTGCGCAAGATCTTGAAGATCGCGCAGGAGCCGATCTCGTTGGAAACTCCGATTGGCGAAGAGGAAGATTCGCATCTCGGCGATTTCATCGAAGACAAAGCTGTCGTCTCGCCTTCTGACGCGGTGATCAATCTGAGCCTAAAGGAGCAGACGTCTTCGGTGCTGAAGACCCTCACGCCACGCGAAGAAAAAGTTATCAAGATGCGTTTCGGCCTGGATGACGGTAGCGAGCACACGCTGGAAGAAGTAGGGCAATCGTTCGCCGTCACACGCGAGCGCATTCGCCAAATCGAAGCGAAAGCTCTGCGCAAGTTGCGCCACCCGTCGCGCTCTCGCAAACTGCGTGCCTTCCTCGAAGGCTCGGCGAACGACTACTAATTCTTTTGGTGGAGTGAGTCGAATACTCGCTCCACGCAACATCTATCCTTCTAATCTGATTTGCAACCGATTTAACGCGTCAAACCAGAAAGTTTTCATGTTTGCGCACTCTTTGCTGCTGTTGAGCTTCATGTGATCTACCGCTACCTGACATTTCTTCGCGCCTTTGCCGTAAAAATTGACGCTTAGCCGGCTGCTTCCTTTGCCCCATTTTCCGCGAATAGATTTCGACGGCGTGGCCGTGCTAATTTCCAAGTCTGAAGTGCCTAGCCAACCCCGCCGCGATTCCTCATTCACCCAAGCCTCGTATGCCAACGAAAGCGGCACGTTTAGCGTTCGACTACCTGATGCGGAAAATTCTCCGTCACACTTTTGATACTTCTCGCGAATGCCGCGCTCGTGCTCGTACGCCACCGCAACCATCTGGCACCACCAGAGTCCAACTCCCTGCTCTTTCTTAAGGTAGGAGGAAATTTCCTTATGTGGCAATTTCTTGGCGCCGGCCTTGTCGAGGATCTTGAACCATTCCGCCCACGTTTTGCCGGTTCTTTCTTTTACCGCATCGTCGCTCATCCGTTTCGATTCTCGAGGTTTTTTCATCGCTCCTCCTTTCACTGAATTCTATTTCTGCTGCTCGGCCGTTGACCAATTCACAGCGGAGCCATATTCATAAACCAGCTGCGCGCCGCGATCGGCGCCAAAAATAACCAGCACTCCGAGAACGCAGAGGCCCAGCAACATCACCTTTCGCAATTGGATGGTGAAATTCCGACGCACAGTGAACGCGAAAACGCAAAGAGCTCCCGCCAGGCTCGTGGATACCAACATCAACGCCTGATGCATTCCCACTACGCGCTGAGCAACTCCCGGAGGAACGGATTTTTCCGCCACAAGTCCCGTCAACACCGTCACGACTGCAGCCAATGTTCCGAGATAGAGCATCCTCGAAGCTGTGCGCTGCATCTCTTCGCTCGTACGCAACACAGCCAGCAACTCAAACAGCAATGCGGCGAACCACAACACGACAGGAAAATGAACGAAAATTGGATGGTAGTTCAGCGCTGCCTTTAGGCCGGGAAGCATTGAGGTTACCTCCTCGAATCGCAAATGGGCGTGTGAAGGGCGCATTATGTGTCAGCCTCAGAGCCAGGTAAATAGGTGTATGATTCGGGCCGCGATTCCGGAGTTGCGCCATGTCTCCCAAAAATCCATCGAAACCGCGCGTGCCTGAGCGGGATTACTCCCACCGCACTCTCGCCGAAAAGCTCGGAATAAAGCCAGGCCAGCGTGTGGCTGTTCTGGGTGTGGAGGACGCGGAATTCCAGCGAGACCTGGAAGCCATCGTTTCGGACTATTCGCGCGGCGAACGGATAAGTGACGCGGACCTGATTTTCTTTTCCGCGGAAGCGAAACAAGACCTCTCAAAATTGAAATCTCTCTCTCGCTCGATTTGCAAATCCGGCGGAATTTGGGTCGTTTATCCCAAAGGTCAAACCCACATTCGCGAAATTGATGTAATCAACGCCGGCAAATCCGACGGACTCACAGACAATAAAGTAGTGCGCTTCTCCGCAACGCATACAGCCCTGCGCTTTGTTATCCCTCTCGCGAAACGCTGATTCGGCATGTTTGCGAAAGCGTCCGGAGCGCCGCATTCCGGATCCGGCGCTTCATTTCACGTCAGTATGAGCAACACGAACGCAAATTCCAGCATTGCGGCGTCCGGCGGCGTCTTATTATGTTCTTATGGCCACACGGCTGGACGTGCGCAACCTCACCGTAGAATTGCCAACGCAAAGCGGCTGGGTGCGGCCTGTAAACGAAGTCTCCTTCGTCCTCGACGAAGCTGAAACTCTAGGCATTGTCGGCGAGTCGGGCTCCGGCAAAACCATGCTTTCGCTGGCACTAATGGGTCTGGAACCGCAGGGAGCGCGCCGAAAGGGCGAAGCATGGCTTCACGAGCGAGATAGCTCGGCGGATATATGCGGGATAAATGTTCTTGCGGCGTCGCCCAGTGAAATGCGTGCATTGCGCGGCCGGGAAATCGCCATGATTTTCCAGGAGCCCATGACGGCGCTCAATCCCGTAATGCGCGTAGGCGCGCAGATTGAAGAAGCTATCCGGGTCCACGAAAATCGTCCGATTCGAAACGAGATTCACTCCCGCGCAATTCAATCACTCGAACGAGCCGCTTTACCCGATCCAGAGCTGCGCGCGCGGCAATACCCCCATCAGCTTTCGGGTGGCTTGCGTCAACGCGTGACGATCGCCATGGCGTTGGCCGCTGATCCGGGAATTCTAATTGCGGACGAGCCTTCCACTGCACTCGACGTCACCGTGCAAAAGCAAATACTTGAATTGTTGGCTAGGCTGCGCAAGGAACTTCGACTTTCGCTGCTTTTTATTACCCATGACCTAGGTGTCGTGGCGCAGGTGGCCGATCGAATTATCGTGATGTATGCAGGGCGGATCGTAGAAGAAGGTCCCACCATGGAAGTTTTGCGCCATCCGCGCCATCCATATACGGAGGGTTTGCTCCGGGCAGCTCCTCGTCTCGAGCGTGAGAATTTGGTTCCGATTCCAGGAACTGTGCCAGCGCTAAACGCTCTGCCACCGGGATGCGCATTCGCGCCGCGGTGTCCTTACCAATTGGTGGAATGCGCCGCCGCAGTTCCGGATCTCCGACCAGCAGGTCCAAATCATAGTGCGAGGTGTATCCTTCTCCCATGTGCACAGCCAACGACAGTGAATTGAAGGCTTCTGTACGTGAACGATTCACGCGCACCGCGGAAGTCTTCGGCGACTATGCAGTTGCCCATCGGACCACCGAGGCTGAGCACCTTGCGCGCCTCGTCTCCGCTGCTCCAAATGATCGGGCCGTTGATTTGGCTTGCGGGCCCGGAACGTTAGCGCTGCGGTTTGCGCGGCATGTGAAATGGATTTGCGGCCTGGATTTTACTCCCGCAATTCTCGCGCTCGCTCGCACGAATGCGATCAAACAGGGTCTCGCGAATGTTTTTTGCGTCCTGGGCGACGCGCAAGCTCTTCCGTTTGGGGATGGCTCGCTCGATATCGCCGTGACCAGTTTTAGCTTGCACCATATTTCCGACCCGGCGAAAGTCCTGCGCGAGATGTCCCGCGTCGTGGGACCCCGCGGCCGCGTGGGCGTGCTCGATATTTTGGTGCCGGAAGATCCAAAAATTCGCGAATTGAATCATCGTATCGAAAAGATTCGGGATGAGTCGCACGCGCGTTCCCTGGCGCGCAGTGACTACGATCGAATTTTTGCCGCCGCCGGCCTCCGTATCACTGCCGCCGAAGTACGTGGGCATCCGCGCACATTCGATCACTGGATGCACGTCGCCGGATGGAATCGCACCGACCGTGAATACATCGAGGCGCGCCAACTGATGGAATCATCCATGGCTGATGATGGCGCCGATTTTCATCCGCGGTTCGAGCCCGCCGACGTGGTAAAGCCTGGTGAACAACCGGACATCTACATGGTCAACACCGGAATCTATATCGCTGCCGAGAAGATCTAGCGTGGAAACCGAAAAATTGCTCGACGTTCGCGATCTCATGAAGTCCTACTCCGTTTCTACCGGTGCGTTTACGAAGTCCAATCGTCGAACTGTCGCAGTGGACAATGTAAGTTTCGCGCTGGAACGCGGCGAGACATTGGGAATCGTGGGCGAATCAGGTTGTGGGAAAACCACCCTCGCGCGAATGTTGTTGCGGCTCATCGAGCCGGACTCCGGTGAGATCCGCTTTCGCAATCAAGATTGGCTTGGCGCGCGTGGCGCCGGACTCCGTTCGCTGCGCCGCAGAATGCAGATGATTTTTCAGGATCCGGTAGCGTCGCTGAATCCACGGATGAAAGTCGGAACAATTGTGGGCGAGCCGCTGGCCGTGCACGAACCCGATGTTTCGCGCAGGAGCCGCCGGGAACGTGCGGTAGAAATTCTGGAATTGGTGGGTCTCGGCGCTGAGTCGCTGGATCGCTATCCGCACGAATTTTCAGGAGGTCAGCGCCAACGCATTGGAATCGCCCGGGCGCTGGTTCTAAAACCGGAGCTTGTGATAGGGGACGAGCCGGTTTCAGCGCTGGATGTTTCGGTCGGTGCGCAAATTCTCGAGTTGCTGGCCCGTCTACAACGCGAATTTTCGCTTACGCTAATTCTGATCTCGCATAGTCTTCCAGTGGTCGCTCAACTTGCCACCCGAGTTGCTGTAATGCAGGAGGGAAGAATCGTAGAAATCGGCCCAGCCGATCAGGTGCTTGGCACCCCGCAACACCCCTACACAAAAACACTTATTGCCGCTGTGCCACAGATTCCCCTGTGAAGAAAATGGGCGTTTTTGTCCCTGCGTTCGCAAGTACATTGTCGGTTTCACTCCAAGGCTAGAGGTTCTGAATCCCAAGAATCGCGATACACTCTCGCCGCGGTAATAAACCGCTGAACGCAAACGTAGTGATCTATGAATCGACATTGGATTGTTTTCAAATTGCGGAGGTAAAGTATGACCACTCCAGTGATCCCGTCTCCGGAAGCCGCAAAGCCCGACAGTTCGATGGGCCGAATTTTCGGCGTTCTTTTCAGCCCCAAACCCACGTTTGAATCGATCGTGCAGCGCCCCACGTGGGTGTTGCCGCTGGTTCTGATCATTCTGGTATCGGCGTTGGTCGTATTCGTATTTAGCCAGCGGGTCGGCTGGCGCGACTTCATGGAGCGCCAGAATCAAACAAATTCGCGTATTCAAAAACAGATGGAAAGCATGACCGCTGATCAGCGAGAGCAAATGCTTGAAACGCAGACAAAATATGCGGGTATTTTTGGGTATGTCGGTGTCGTCTTAGGTATTTTCCTATCCGCTATAGTCGTTGCCGCTGTACTTCTGGCGGCTTTCAACCTGGTAGGGGGCGCAAAAGTTAGTTTCAAGACCTCTCTTGCCATTGTCGTTCACTCCTGGGTTCCAAGCATAATCGGAGGAATATTGGGGATCCTGATCATATTCCTCAAGGATCCATCCACGGTTGACATTCAGCATCTTGTGGCGGCGAATGCCGGGGCATTTCTCCCAGACGGCGCGCCAAAATGGCAGGAGACTCTGCTGACCTCGTTCGATCTTTTTATTTTCTGGTCCATGATCCTTATGGCGATTGGCTACAGCGCTTCAGATCCAAAGAAGCTTTCGTTCGGCAAAGCTCTTGGCACGATTGTAGTTGTTTGGCTCCTCTATGTGATTGTGAAGGTGGGATTCACGGCCGCGTTCTCCTGATAGACTCGCTTAGATGGAATTTAAGTTTGAAGCGCTTGCAACCGACCCGACGGGCGCGCGGTTAGGCCGATTGGCCACCCCGCACGGCGTAATCGAAACGCCGGCGTTCATGCCAGTGGGCACGGCGGCAACCGTCAAAGCTCAAACACAAGCAGACCTCGAATTGCTCGGCGTTCAGATTCTTCTTTCCAACACCTACCATTTGTATCTTCGACCCGGCCATGAACTCGTTCGCGAGATGGGCGGGTTGCACAGCTTTATGTCCTGGCCCAATGCGATCCTTACCGATTCCGGGGGCTATCAGGTGTTCAGTTTGAGTGAACTGCGCAGAGTGACGGATGAAGGTATAACCTTCCGCTCTCACCTGGATGGCTCCGCACATTTTCTTTCGCCGGAAAAAGCGCTGGAAATCGAAATCGCACTCGGAGCGGACATCATTATGGTGCTCGATGAATGTATCGAGACGCCTTCCACTGAACAACGCGCGCGAGAAGCTGCCGTTCGCACGCTCGATTGGGCGCGTCGCTCGCAGAATTATTTTCAGCAGCATGGCGACCCGGCGAAACAGATGCTTTTTGGAATCGTACAAGGGGGGACGTCTCCGCAAGTCAGGCGGGAGAACGCCGATGCGCTCGTGGAAATGAATTTTCCGGGCTATGCAATCGGAGGACTTGCTGTCGGTGAATCGAAGGCGGTGACCTGCGAGATGGCGCAAATCGCAGCTTCGCGTCTACCCGCCGACCGGCCTCGCTACCTGATGGGAGTGGGCTATCCCGAACAATTGCCGGATTATGTCGCTCTTGGCGTGGATATGATGGATTGCGTGTTACCCACCCGCAGCGCTCGCCATGGATGTCTCTTCACTTCAGAAGGACGCCTGCTCATCAAAAACGCGCGATATTCCAATGACCCGAGACCGATTGATGAGAAATGCGGCTGTGCCGTTTGCCGCCGTTATTCTCGCGCGTATCTCAGGCACTTGTATCTCGCAGGAGAAACTCTTTCAGCCATCCTTAACACCCACCACAACATCTACTTTTACCTTGACATAATGCGCGAAATTCGCGAGGCTATTCGTTTTGGGAAGCTCGAAAAGTTCCGCTCTGACCTTCAGGCCCGCCTCAAATAGGCAAACCTAAACAGGTGTTGGGCGCCGTAACAGGCGGAGGGGATTCTTCGGCGAACGGTTTTTGGATTCGCCCTCGGTTGGCGTGCCCTCTTAAAAGGGAAAGGCGTAAATATCACGATGCCGGCTCTAAGTGTTCTGCGGATAACCTCGACGGCGCTGATCCAAGGGCAGCCAAGCGGAATCGCGCTTTTTCTTCCGCTGATCCTCATCATGGTCATCTTTTATTTCCTGATGATCCTGCCGGCGCAACGGCGCCAGAAGAAAGTCAGCGAGATGCTGAAGGCGTTGAAAACCGGCGACAAGGTAATTACCAACGGCGGCATCTACGGAACAATAGTCGGTTTGGAAGATGAAGCTGTGCAGTTGCGGGTCGCTGAGCAAGTAAAGATGAAAGTGGCCCGCAGCGCCATTGCAGGGCTTCAGGCAGAACCTCCCAAGGAGACTTAGAAATCCGGCATGAACTCCCAGCTCAGATGGAAGTTTATCTTTATCGCTGCGGTCATACTTTTTTGCATTTATGGCCTGATAGGCGTACCGACGTTCCCTACATCGTGGGCGCAGGTTAAGCAGAATCTTGCGGATCGCATAAAGCTTGGTTTGGATTTGAAGGGAGGCAGCCACTTAGTTTTGCAAGTACAAGTGGACGAGGCCATTGGCCAGCGCTGCGATCAGGCCGTCGATCAGATAACCAAGCAAGTCCACGAAAAGAACATCAACGTCGGGGAAATTCGCCGTGTGGACGACACGCATATCTTAGTCCGCAACGTCGATCCCAATACGTCCGGCGCCTTCCGTGACCTGGTGAATAGCCAGTTTACCGATTGGGCCATGGCTCCGGCGGCCGGCGAAGACAATGGGTACCTGCTGACGATGAAGCCGTCGATCGTCGCCGATCTGCAGCGCGACACGATGGACCAGTCGCTGGAAACCATAACGCGACGAATCAATGCGCTTGGGCTTACGGAACCAACCATCGCCTTTACTGGCCGCGGTGCCAACGAGATTCTCGTTCAGCTCCCCGGAGAAGGCGATCCAACTCGCGCAAAATCCGTAATTCAAGCCGGCGGCCAACTCGAACTGAATCTCGTGGCTGACGAACAAATCTATCCCTCCGAAGTGGCAGCTTTGGGAGCTCACGGAGGAGTGTTGCCGCCGGGTACGGAGATCGTGCCGGGTAGAGCGGAAAGTACGCAAGCTGGGCAGCCACCCCAGCAAGGTTTTTACATACTCGAGCGTGCGCCCATTGTCACTGGGCAGGACTTACGCGGTGCAAGCCCGGCACCCAGTTCAAATAATCCCGGACAATACGAAGTTCGCTTCCAACTCTCTACTGCAGCGGCGCAGAGGTTCGGGCCATTCACCGAATCAAATATTGGCCACAAGATGGCCATCGTGCTTGACCATAGGGTTTATACGGCTCCGGTGATTAACGGCCGTATTGAAGATTCGGGGATTATTGAAGGCCAGTTCAGTCAGGAATCGGCGCAAGACCTGGCGCTGGTACTGAGAGCCGGAGCGTTGCCCGCATCCATCAAGTATTTAGAAGAGCGGACCGTTGGGCCGTCCTTAGGGGCTGATTCCATTCGTCAAGGGGTACGCGCTTCCATCGGCAGCATCATTGTGGTGATGATTTTCTTGGTGATCTATTATCGGTCGAGCGGTGTCAATGCAGTCGTAGCGCTGGCCCTCAACCTCATAATCCTGGTTGCCTTCATGGCATACGCGGGCGCCGTGTTGACTCTACCCGGGATTGCCGGCGTGATTTTGACCATCGGTATGGGAGTGGACTCCAACGTACTAGTATTCGAACGCATCCGGGAAGAGCTGCGGAGTGGAAAAGCTCCGGCCTCGGCCGTAGCGGTAGGGTTTGATCGCGCCTTTCTGACGATCATCGATACGCACGTAACTACCATTGTTTCAGCGGTTTTCCTCTTCTTGTTCGGGACCGGACCCGTGCGCGGATTCGCCGTCACCTTGGTGATTGGTTTGCTAGCTAACGTGTTCACGTCAATTTATGTGTCACGGGCTATCTTCGATTGGCATCTTTCACGCATGGGGCGGCAAGCGGAGCTGAGCATATAGGCCGGGGAACAAACCGGCAAGTCATGGTGTCAAATAATGGCGGATAGGACTCGATGGAATTCTTTCACAACGTAAACGTGGATTGGATGGGCAAGGCGAAGTACTTCGTATCGCTTTCGCTGATTCTTCTGGCTGTTGGCTGGATTTCGATTCTGCACAATGGCGGTTTGCGTTACGGAATTGATTTTCGCGGCGGCACGCTGGTATATGTGCGCTTTGCAGGACCCGCTCCGGTAAACCAGATTCGCAAGGGTCTTCAAGACGCGGGCCTGGCGAATAGTTCAATTCAAACGATAAGTGACAGTGTCTTGAATAGTGGATCGCAGAACGATGTTGTTATCGGCATCGAAAAAACGGGACTGGGAGACGAGGCACTCGACACCGGCAAGCAAGCGATCTTGGACGTGCTACACAAGACTTTCGGAACGGCCAACGCCAGCGGGAAGCAGGATTTCAATTCGATTACCGCATCGGGTTTGGCGGCTTATCTCACGCAGAAGGATCCATTGGCCTTGGGTACGAATGCCGGCGAGCGTTACAACCAACTGGCTCAGCGATTGACTGACGCTCGCGACAAGGAGCATGGCGGCATCGTCACTAACTTTGATGCGTTGAAAAACGTGGATGGTGCGACGCCCGCAGTGATGAGTGCTCTGAACAATGGTTTTACACTGAGCAATTTTACGATTCGTAACGTTGAAATCGTGGGACCCAAAGTAGGCGCGCAACTGCGGCGCCAGGCCATTCTCGCTACCCTCTATGCTCTGGCAGGCATGTTGTTATATATTGCCTTCCGGTTTGAGTGGGTATATGGGGCGGCCGCGGTGATAGCTGTTTTTCATGATGTGCTTATCACCCTGGGCCTCTTTTCAATTTTCCATTTCGAGATTTCGCTTACGGTTATTGCAGCGCTGTTGACTCTAGTCGGTTACTCGATGAACGACACGATTGTAATTTTCGATCGTGTCCGTGAAGACCTCAGGCTGATGCGGCGTGAGCCCTTTCCTGAGGTGGTGAACAAGGCCATCAATCAGACGCTTTCGCGCACAATTTTGACCAGCGGGCTGACATTCTTGACCGTTCTGGTTCTGTTTCTGATGGGTGGCGAAGTTCTCCGAGCGTTCTCTTTTGCTATGGTAGTAGGAGTTGTGGTAGGTACGTACTCCAGTTTTGGGATTGCGGCGCCTATCGTGGTGCTGTGGAACAAGTATCGAGGACAAGGAACTGCCGTTCGCGCCGGATCCGCGGCCGATAAGCGCGTAGCAGCAGCTGCAAGGAGGTAGCCATGTTTGACGATCTGGTGGTTTCCAGCGCGAATCCGCAAAAGACGAATAAGCCCTGGACAGTTGCGCTTTCGTTTCTGCTGCAATTCGCGATCGTGTTCGTGATGATTCTGATTCCACTCATCTACACGGAAGCGCTGCCCAAACAGATGCTAACTACTTTCCTTGTTGCGCCGCCGCCTCCTCCGCCACCGCCTCCTCCAGCAGCGGCCGTGCAGAGAATCGTGAAGCCCGTAGTGCGCTTGATGCATAACGGTCAGATGACGGCGCCAACAGTGATCCCTAAGAAAGTCTCGATGATTAAAGAAGAGGAGATGCCGCCCGACGTGGGTGCGGTCGGTGTTACCGGCGGCGTACCAGGCGGCGTGCCGGGCGGTCAAGCTGGCGGAGTTCTTGGTGGGATCATCGGAGGAACGGGCGCGGGATTACCTCCGCCACCAAAAGCCCCGACTCCGAAGTCGATCCGCGTTGGCGGCAACGTTGCGGCAGCGAACCTGATCCATCAAGTAACGCCGCAATATCCACCAATCGCGAAAACTGCGCACATTTCCGGAACGGTGTTGCTTCACGCGATTATCGGGAAGGACGGAACGGTGCAGGACCTCCAATATGTCTCTGGTCCGCCATTGCTAATGAAGAGCGCCATGGACGCGGTTCGGCAGTGGCGCTATAAACCGACGCTGTTGAACGGCGAGCCGGTGGACGTTGATACCACAATTTCTGTCGTGTTTACTTTGGGTGGTTAAGAAGGGCACGGTTCGGGCGTCCTCTGGGGGTCTGAGCTGATTTGAAGTTAATTGCGACCGGCAAAATATCGCAGCCGTGATCGTTTTGAACGAATGGAGGAGCAAACTCTATGTTTTCGAATTTACTCTTGGCGAGTGTGGCGATGTTGCAGCAGCAGCAGGAAGTAGGCTGGGACTTGCTCACGATGTGGCACAACATGGGCTATCCGGCGAAGACGGTCGTCTTCATTCTCTTCATCATGTCTGCTTGGTCGGTGGGCATCATGATTGACAGGGCGCTGATGTATAGCGCAGCGCGGAAGCAATCCCGCGTGTTCGTGCAGCAGGTTGCCGGTGCGTTGAAGGACAACAAACTCGACGAAGCAATTTCGATCGCCGAGCGGAATAAGAAGAGTCACATCGCCAAGGTAGTGGCGACGGGCCTTTCTGAATTTCAAGCCGCCTCGGCCCAAGTGGGTGACGAAGAAGTGATTGAAGCAGCCAAGCGCGGGCTCGAGCGCTCGGTGGCCATCGTCCATGCGGAAATGAAGCGCGGCCTGTCGGGACTCGCCACGATCGGCTCCACGGCACCGTTCGTCGGATTGTTCGGCACCGTCATGGGCATCATCAACGCGTTTAAGGGTATTTCAGCCTCCAAAGCAACCGGACTTTCTGCGGTCGCTGGTGGTATCGCGGAAGCTTTGGTGACCACAGCGCTCGGTCTTCTCGTCGCGGTGCCGGCCGTTTGGACTTTCAACTATTTTACAAATAAGGTGGAAGCTTTCGACGTCGAGATGGACAACTCCTCGATGGAGTTGATCAACTATTTCATCACTCGCCGCGGCGGAAAGAAGTAAGTCATGGGATACAAGCCCAAAGCACCACCAGTGATGGCTGCGCCGAATGTAATTCCTATGGCCGACATCATGCTGGTCTTGTTGATTATTTTCATGGTCGTAACGCCGATGTTACAAAAAGGCGTGTCGGTGGATATGGCCAAGGTAAATAACGCTCAAGACATGCAGGATGCTGATAAGGACGACGCCATCATCGTGGCAGTCACTCGCGATGGGCATCTGTTCTTGGGAAGTACGCAGGTGAGCCTGAGCGAGGTTACAAGCAAAGTGAAAGATCTCTTGGCGAACCGCCTGGATAAAACCGTCTTCGTGCGTTCGGATCAACGCGCGAAGTACGGCGATGTAGTTAAGGCGGTGGATGAAGTCAGGTCTGCTGGCGTGGATAAAATCGGGCTGCTCACGGAAAAGAACAGGGGCAAAGCTGGTGCGCCGGCGCCTCCCGCTCCGCCGGCTGCAGGTGCCAGCGGCGACTGAGATAGCCTCGAGAATCAAAGGAGTCTTTTCATGGGAATGGCAGTTGGAGGAAATAAAGGTTCGATGTCGGAACCGAATATCGTACCGCTGATTGATGTGTTGCTCGTCCTCATCATCATCTTCATGGTGATCACGCCGACGGTACCGCAAGGGCTGGATACCCTCGTTCCGCAACCATCGCCGCCTAACGCGCCGGAAAACAAGGATGTCCTGGCCAAGACAATCGTCGTTCAAGTATTGGCGAATGGAAAAGTAATGATCAATCAGGACGAGACTTCCTGGGACGATTTGGGACCTCGCCTGGACGACGTTTTCAAGTTGCGCGCAGAAAAGGTCGCTTTCGTGAAAGGCGACGACGCTGTTGACTTCGGGCAGGTTGCACGGGCGATTGACATCATGCGCGGAGCCGGGATCGAGAGCGTCGGCTTGATCACCGCCAAGGTCGAAGCAGGCCAGTAACGGGTAACGGCGTACGCTATAAAAATACGCGCCTCGCTGTCTTGGGGATCGGAATAGGCAACGGCGGCCCTTATCAAGGAGAGTACGGGATGCAGCGTAAGCCCCACACATATTTCATCTTGGCAGTCGTACTTGTGTCGGCTGCGGCTGGAGCGGGATGCGACAAGCTTCGCGCGCGTGACAAGCTCAACAAGGGTGTACAAGCTTACAAGGCGAATCAGACCGACCTCGCAATTGAAGACTTCAAGCAAGCTAAGGCATTTGACCCAGCCCTAACGAACGCGCAGCTCTATCTTGCCACCGCCTACGCTAGCCAGTACATCCCAGGGGCGCCGTCCGACGATAACATCCGCATGGGCAAGCAAGCCATGCAGGAATGGCAGGAAGTCCTAAGCAAGGATCCAAGTAATCTGAATGCCATCGATGGCATCGGCTCGATTCTTTACAACATGGCCAGCACTCCTTTCGATCCCCAAAAGATGGAAGAATCGAAGGCCTATCACGAAAAGCATATTCAGATTAAGCCGACGGATCCCGAGCCTTATTATTGGATTGGCGTGATCGATTGGTCCATCGCTTTCCGCGGCAATAAGGACATGCGCGAGGAATACAACAAGACCGCCAAAAAGACCATTAAAGACACAGACCCGATGCCGCCCGCGCTCGCCGCTCAATTCCAACAGAAATATGGTGCCATCGTGAGCGAGGGTGTTACCGACCTGCAGAAGGCGATGGAACTGCGTCCAGATTATGACGATGCGATGGCTTACTTGAATTTGCTTCTCCGACAAAAGGCTGACATGGAAAGCACTCCTGAAGCGCGCGAAGCCGACATCAAGCAGGCGGATGACTTGGTGGACAAAGTTAAAGCGATTAAACAGAAAAAGATGGAGAATCCCGAGCCGTCTTCTTAGCCTACTAATTATTTTTTTGGCGGCGAGCTGAAACAAGCTCGCCGTTTTTTTTTGGAGTCTGCGTAATTGTAAGCTGCGTGTCCGGACATCAGCGTTCGTCTCGCTGCACGCGCGATTGCAGGGCCATAGCCAATAAGCCGCCTATAAGGACGGCGGGATAGAGTTGTCCGGTCAAAGCTTCTGATACAGCCAGCATGCGAGACAACGGATGAGCAGGCAAGACGTCTCCGTAACCTATAGTAGTCAGGGTTGTGAAGCTGAAGTAAACGTAGCGAGCCATGGGCGCTTCACCATCCGCGAACGAACCGACGAATCGCAAGGAGCCAGGAATCTTCAGGTCCGTTAAGCGATAAGCATAAGCCCACATAAGACCAATTAAAAGATAGGCAGCGATGGCTCCGAGAACCCGATGCAGGTTGACCGGACCCGGACTAAACAATTGCATTAGGGTGATAGCTGCAAATGCGAAAAGGCAGAGCATCAAAAGAAGAGAATCCAAGACCGGATGCCTCTGGGATAGAACGTACACATTGGTCCAATGAAAGATCAAGCCGCCGATGGTGAGCGAGGCGACAAAAATCTTAAGAGCAAGGCTGCGCCTGGTTGCGATCACGCCCGAAATCATCAGCATGGAGAGAACCAGATCAACAACGAACTTGCCCAGAATCCCCAATCCGGCTAGCGGCAAAATCACAAAGATAATGAGAACGAGACAAGCCAGAAAAAATGTAAGCCTTTGGTCCAAGGACCAAAACTTGACAAGCGATACTGAAGATTCCGTCATCGGGTTATCTTTCGGTCTGTCGAAAGCTTCCTTCACCAGCTCAGCGGAAGAGGCCACCGTACTTCAGTGGTTCAATGACTGTCAACAACGCAGTCACGAGGACTCGCACTGACGTAAGGTAAGAGCTAGAATGGGCGTTTCCATGGAACCAGCCGGGAAACCCGCCATCACGCAGGCCGCCAGACGCGCCGTCGATCTACGTTTTGTCGAATTGATGGACAAGGTGCGGCGCAACCGTCCTGGCGATGACCTGGAACTTCTGCGGCGGGCCTACGACTTTGCCGCCGAACAGCACAAGACGCAGACGCGTCTTTCCGGCGAACCGTTTCTTTCCCATCCGGTCGAAGTAGCCCATATTCTCGTGGGCATGAAACTGGACGTCACGTCCTTGTGCGCCGCTCTCCTTCACGATGTTGTAGAGGACACCAAAATCCCTCTGGACCAAATATCTACCCATTTTGGGCCCGACGTGGCGCAACTCGTCGAGGGCGCCACGAAAATAAGCCGCCTCGATTTGCTCGCTCCGGAAGCTCGCCAGGCGGAGAACGTTCGGAAGATGCTTCTAGCCATGGTGAACGATGTCCGCGTCGTGGTGATAAAGCTGGCCGATCGCTTGCACAACATGCGCACGCTCGAGTATCTCGATTCCGAGCGGCAACAACGCATTGCTCGCGAAACTTTGGATATTTACGCACCGGTTGCCAATCGGCTCGGTATGGGTTTGATTCGCGGCGAACTTGAAGACCTGGCGTTCCGATATTTGGAGCCCGAAGCCTATTTTGAGTTGCAGAAAAAGTTAGCCTCCAAGCAAAAAGTTTTCGATAAGTTTTTGCAAGAGGTGCAGAGTTCGATTCGAGACCGGCTTGTCGAGAACGGGATTCCCGCAGAAGTTCAGGCGCGCGTGAAGAGGTTTTATTCCTTAAACCTCAAAATCCAAAAGCAGCAACGAACGTTGGATCAGGTTTTCGACCTTTTAGCCGTTCGTGTGATTACCGACACAGTAAAGAATTGTTACGCGGCTCTCGGCGTGATTCATCAAATATGGCCGCCCGTTCCTGGCCGCTTCAAGGATTACATCGCCATGCCGCGGCCAAACCTCTATCAATCCCTGCACACTACGGTAATCCACGGCGGCCAACCTTTTGAGGTTCAGCTGCGCACGCAGGATATGCATCGCATTGCCGAACAAGGTGTGGCGGCCCATTGGAAATACAAAGACGGCCGGGAAGTATCGCAGTCCGATGACCAGCGCATCGTGTGGATGCGGCAATTGATCGAGTGGGTGCAGGAAATGCAAGAGCCCAGCGAATTTCTCTCAACATTACGCGTGGACCTTTATCCCGAAGAGGTTTACACATTCTCGCCAAAGGGCCGCGTGGTGGTGCTTCCGCGCGGAGCCACTCCGATAGATTTCGCTTACGCTATTCATACGGAAGTGGGACATCAATGCACAGGCGCCAGGGTGAATGGCGCGATTGTTCCGCTACGCCACGCCTTAGCCAATGGCGACGTTGTTGAAATCATCACACAAAAGGGGCACGAGCCATCTCGTGACTGGTTGTCGTCGATCCAAACATCGCGAGCCCGTAGCAAGATTCGCCAGTGGATCAATCTTCACGAGCGCGAAGAAGCTACCGACGTTGGCCGCCGCTTGCTCGAGAAGGAGGCACGCCAAGCCGGAATTACTCTGAAGAAAATTTCCGACGAGGACTGGACACGGGTCGCCTCCGATTATGGCTGCGGTCGAATTGAGGATCTTTACGCCGAGCTCGGTTACGGAAAATGGTCCGCGCGGCAAGTGCTTGCGAAAGCGACGGGGCAGCCCCTTGCTGAACCGGCAGAAGAAAAGCAGCCGAAGATTGTATCCACGGTTAAACGCATGCTGGGAATGGACGATTCGGCCATTCTCGTGCGCGGCAACGATGGACTTATGGTCTTTCGCTCCAAGTGCTGCAATCCAATTCCAGGTGATGACATCGTTGGGTACGTCACACGCGGACGCGGCATTGCGGTACACAGCAAGAATTGTCCAAACGTTCAGAATCTACTTTATGAAGCTGAGCGGCGGATACCGGTCGAATGGGCCGGAGAAACTAAAGCTACTTTTCCGGTGCGCCTGCGCATTTTCTCTGAGGATCGCCCCGGGATATTAGCGGGCATTACTGCTGTGATCAGCGATACCGGAGCTAATATCCGTACATTCGAAAGCGGAGGCCAGGACCTACGCGCGCGAATTGAAGTGGCGATCGACGTTCATGATCGCAAGCAGCTCGAACGCATCTTGAGTGGTGTAAAACGAATTCCCGGGGTGTTCGATATCGAGCGGGTTTACAACGTTTGAAGCTCACCTCGCAAACCTGACCTAACTGGCGGTTCTGCGGAAAACAGTTAATCAGTGCGCGACAGGTTCCTATGGTTCGCGGCGCGTGCCTAGCGACTCTCGGTAGAATTGGACTGATGTCAAACGCCGATACACGTTCATTTGTCCGGCGTCTTTCAGGCCGTCGGCTGAATGCACTTTTTCGTCCTTCTCCGATTTTCTTCTTGTCGTTGGTGCTTTTGGCCGCCGGCTGTGAGCGCATGATGCCGCTCGATACCAAGCCTCTCGATAGCGCGGGAATGAATTACTCGGCTATCAAACAATTGGTGGCGCTGGATATCAGCAGGACTGAACTTGATGAGGTTGCCAAAGCTCGTAATGCAGGATTTTCTGACGACAAGTGTATTGAAATTGTTCGGTTATACCATGAGCGTAACCTCCCTTTTAATGCCGGCGACACCGTTGCCGGTCTTCTTCGGGCTGGTCTCAGACAAGACACCATTCTCGAATTGGCTAAGCTCAACGCGTTTGGTGTGAACGTAGGTGAACTACAATTGATTCGACTTGCTGGTTTTTCCGATGCGGTGGTCCTTGAAGTAGCTCGCCAGGAAGCAGCCGGCAAGCGCGTTTTATCGGGGGCCTCACTCTCCACCATGAAAAATGCAGGTATGCACGAAGCCATACTGTTAGAGTTTGTGCGACGTGGCATTCCCGATTCTGAAGTCCCCGTGATAATCGCACTTCATCGTCATGGCGCGAAAGATGCGGATCTTCTTCGCCGATATCCAGCTGCGTAGCTCCTCCAACAGTTCGCAAGTATTTGACCAATTGAACTATTTCCGCCTTTCCCCCCCCGACATTGCTCGGTAGAATCTTCTCACCTTGAATCGACCGATTCCGTTGGCGAAACACGCAACTCCGTTTGCATCGCTCCATCTGATAATCATGATTTCCGTCATTTTATGCTCATCGGGTTGCGTCGTTTCGTTGACTCCGGCTTATCGAATTACTAAAGAATCCAATAAGATAGAGTTCCTTTCCGGTCATACACCCGGGATTAAATTAACCGCCAGCTATACGCTTGAAAATTACGGCACCACCGTTTTGCCTTTTATAGACGTGGCCTTACGCAATGCGGCGCGTTACGGAACAAAGGATCTGGTCATTAAAGTAGACGGCCACGCGATTACTGCCCTACCAGCATCAGACGGACCTCCACAAGGGCAAGCGCCAAAATTCCGCATCCCATTCGATCCGGGTTGGAATCCGAAACAGCGTCGCGACGTTGTCATCGAATATACCTTTAGCGCTCCAGAAGGATTGGAGACTGACGTCGGAACTGCTGCAACCTCCTTTTATCTAATTTCGCCCGGATGGCTTCCTGCGCTTCAAGCGCCTAATTATGCGTTGTCTTCAGTTCCTGCTGATGCGGACCGCTCGACCTATTCCGTTCAAATTCCTGCGGATTTCCTGGTGCTGTCATCGGGAAAGCCCCGAGGTCGAAAGAAAAATCAAGGAATGGTGGAATATCGTTTTGAATTGCGCAAAGGCGACCTGGAGCCTTACATCGTGGCCGGGCGATATGTGGCTACATCCTCAAGGCTCAAAGGTGGCGCTGTATTCTGGACTTTCGAGCCGCTCAAGGAAGACCCGGCTGTAGCCGAGCAGCAAATGGCTTCGGTAGCAAATATCCTTCAAAAGAATTTTGGCCCTCTCGGAAAAAGCGATCTTGCTGTGCACGCTGTCGAATCATCAAAGCAATCTACTGCAAGTTCAGGCGAGCCTATGGTCACTCCTTTTCCCGCCGGTGTTTTAATCAATTCCCAAGCGATCGCACTTGGAATCAACAGCCCAAACTTCTCAAAGCTCGTAACAAGCGGATTGGCTCATAGCTGGTTCCCTGATATGAACCCCTTGCCGGATTCTCTTATCGGTATTGGCGAAGGCCTGCCCGAGTATGCCGACATCGCGGTTGGCGAAGCCCTGGAAGGCCAGGCCATGCGGCGGCGGTTTGTGTTGAAATATCTTAAAGAGTACAGAGAGGCGTACAAAGAAGCGGTCGAAAAGCCGCTCATCTCGACCACGCTTCAAGATCCTGTCGAACAGCGCCGAATCGCCCTGGCCAAGGCGCCCTTATTTTTCATCGCGCTTGAAGATGTATGTGGAGAAGAGCCTGTCCATCGAGCCTTGACGCAAATCAGGCGCCTGTTGCGCGGTCAAGAGATCACTTACCCGGACATTCGAGCAGCACTTGAGAACGTAACGAATAAAGATCTCGCGGCAATGTTCCGCACCTGGGTTTACAACGTAGGCATCCCGGCGGAATTTACCGAGAGGTATGAAAACGCAGCAGCCGGCAAAAATTAGAGAAGCTGTCGTGTGAGGAGGGAGGATGCGCGAAGTTATTTCTACGGAAAAAGGGCCCAAGGCGATCGGCCCGTATTCGCAGGCGATTAAAGCAAATGGATTTATATTTATCTCCGGTCAAATCGCATTCGATCCCGCGACGGGCAAGCCAATCGAAGGCGACACAGCGAAACAAACGCAGCGCACGATCGAAAATCTGAAAGCTATCCTGGAAGCTGCGGGATCTTCCCTCGATCGTGCGGTCAAAGTAAGCGTATTCCTGAAAGACATGAACGATTTTTCAGCGATGAACGAAGTGTACGCCCGTTACTTCCCGGCAAATCCGCCGGCTCGCTCCACAGTAGAAGTCTCAAGGCTTCCGAGGGACTTCCGCGTTGAAATCGATTTGATCGCTCTGGCGTGACGAGTCCAGAGTCGTGAGATATTAAGTGGTTTCTACTTCGAGAGAGGGCTTGGTTAACCCATTCGCTCTCGGTTTGCCAGTAGATGGCATGGCATCCTTTTTTTCAGTATCCTAGAAACGTTCACATTATAGAAAAAGGGCTGCTATACACTTGCTGCCTTCACATCTCGTATTCGCGCGCAACGGGTGACGTTCGGTCGAAAAAGACATTTATTTCAGGCGGTTCCATGGCAAATTCGCAGTTTGATTTGGTGGTGATCGGAAGCGGTCCAGCGGGACAAAAGGGCGCCATCTGCGCAGCGAAAATGCGCAAGCGTGTCGCGGTAATAGACCGCACGCTGATGATCGGCGGCGTCTGCGTTCATACCGGCACAATTCCAAGCAAAAGCGTGCGCGAGGCCATCTTTCAACTTACCGGAAATGCTGTGCGAGCATTTTACGGTGAGAGCTATCGCGGCAAAAACGATATTACGGTTCAAGACCTTTCCTTTCGCGTGAAGGCGATCGTGGCGCGAGAGACGGAGGTGATTCGCGCGCAGCTCAAGCGAAACGGCGTGGCGGTGTTTCAAGGCACGGCGCAGTTCGTCGATCCGAATACGATCGAAGTTCAAGGCGACACCGAAAAACTTACCGTCCGCGGAGATCATATTCTGATCGCTTGCGGAACACGACCAGCACGAAACGCTCAAATTCCATTTGACGATAAACGCATTCTCGATACCGACAGTATTTCGTCCATGGAAGGCCTGCCCAGGGAAATAATCGTAGTCGGCGCTGGCGTCGTGGGCCTTGAATACGCGTCCTTTCTCGCGGCGTTAGGCACGGAAGTTACATTAATAGACCAGCGCCCCACACTTTTAGACTTCGTGGATCGTGAAATCATCGAAGCTCTGGCCTATCACCTTCGTCAAATGGGCACGACTTTTCGTCTGGGTGAAAAGGTGACGCGCGTGGGGATTGATCCCCAACGCGACCGAGTGTTTGCAGAACTTGAAAGCGGGAAAAAAGTACAAGGCGACGCGCTTATCTACGCCGTAGGTCGTCAAGCGAATGGAGATCGCTTAAACCTGGCAGCGGCCGGCTTGGAGCCCGACGCGCGCGGCAAGATCAAAGTGAACGAACATTATCAGACCGATATTTCGCATATCTACGCGGCCGGCGACATTATCGGATTTCCCGCCCTGGCCAGCACGTCGATGGAACAAGGGCGACTCTCGAGCTGCCATATGTTCGGTGCGCGTTCGGAACACATAACGGAATTGTTTCCTTACGGTATTTACACCATCCCGGAGATTTCCATGGTGGGTCAGAATGAGGAACAACTTACAGCGGCGAAAGTTCCTTACGAAGTCGGTATCGCCAAATACGCGGAATTAGCGAAGAGCATGATGCTGGGCGACGAAACCGGAATGCTAAAAGTTCTTTTCGATCGCAACACACTAAAACTTCTAGGTGTTCATGTGATCGGCCAGCGCGCCACTGAAATTATTCATATCGGCCAAGCCGTTCTTTATTACGGCGGCAAGGTGGACTATTTCCGCGATACTGTTTTTAACTATCCCACGCTTGCCGAAGCCTACAAAGTGGCTGCGCTAGATGGCCTAAATAAACTCTAGCCGCAATCACTTGAATCTTATCCATCTCGAACAATTTTGATTTGGGTGCACTTCGCCTATACAGCGGGTTGCTCCCCCATGTTAGAATTATCAAATCCAAAGCGGGCGAATAGCCTGCCGTGGGCCTGTAGCTCAGGTGGCTAGAGCGCGCCCCTGATAAGGGCGAGGTCGGTAGTTCAAGTCTACCCAGGCCCACCATTTCTAATCCAGAATTATGCCGTTAATGGCTGAAACTGACATTCAGGCCAGTCGATAGGATTACATCGTTGGTTTTTGTGCCTACGATCGGCGGGTCGGTAACGTAACGATCACTGAAGCTTAACTGCCATCCCAGCCATTTGTTAATCTTCGTGACGGCGCCGGCATCGACAGAAAAACGATATTCGCTGATATCGCTCAAATCCGGATAAAAATAGAAATCCTGCGTGACCACCGTTGAAGCTCCGAATTTGTGCATGAAAATTTCTCCGGCTGTGATACCGGGCAAATTCCGATCGACGTTCATCGCCGGTGTAGTCGCCGTCGCTCCACTGCTATAAGTTTCACGCGTGTAATTAATGCCTCCGAGCAAATCGAGTGTCGTGTTCGGATTGCTGATCCAGTGCCAGCCTAGTCCGCCGCTGTAAATGGATCGAAGATTCAGACCTTGCAATTCATCATGCGTGAAGTCCCCGCTGACAAATCCGAACAGTCTCTTCGTAAAATTTCGATCGTATTTTATTCCACCCATGATCTCATTGGCCGTCACGCCGCTATTTACTCCACCGTTGGTGGAGTAAATCGACGACTCGTAAATGGTCAGCTCATCTGTCAGCGTTTTGCGATCCGCCGTGACTCCCGTGCTTAAATTCGTGGTATCGCTATTTCCGCGCGCGAGCGCGAATCCTATATTCACGCCGCCTTTCCATCCTTCCAGCAGGCTCGGATGCAAACTTTTTTCGTAGGCGGCCTGCTGGTCTGCGGAACGCACAATCGTAACTTGCGCCAGTGGGACGCGGACCTCACCCGAGCCGGAGGTATGCACGATCAAGTCCGCGCCCTCCGAGGTGATCGTGCCATTCACAGTTTTTTTCTCGGATGTAACAACGTAAAGCGCTTTATCCGAACTCACTTCTTTCACTGCGTCCCATTTTATTTTTATTTCGCCCGCGAAATCTGTCTTCAGAGTCAGATCTTTTCCGTCGGAAGTGATGATCGTCCCGGTCAAGTGATCGCCGTTGCGGAGCGTCACCGAGTCCGCGCGTGCTATCGCCGCCGCAGTTAAAAAAACAGTCAAAATTTTGACAAGATGCGCGATCTTCATGAATGCTCCTATTCGAAAATGGTCGATTTTAATGAACGTCGCAGCTAGCGGCCAGGGTGTTAATTGTAGGGCCAATAATTTGGAAAGCCTACCTTCGTTTGCGCAGCTTTGGGACTGCAGTTGCGCCAGAGCCTTTGCAGCCCGCGGTATCGCGGATCGGTAGCTATTTCCGATGTCCGGATTAGCGACAACCTATCCCATAATCGAGCAGGCTCTCGGTGGCGTTCTCAGCGTCGGGGGACTAAAAGCTTTGCCGGCATAGCCTTGGAGATTCGCTGCCAAGGTACGGTGGTTGCTCTGCATTTCAGGCACAAATCTACGAATTTGTCGGTTGAATTCTTTGCCAAGACATCTAACACTCGATATGGCGGATCATTTCCGTAACATCCGAAAAGTGGAAAATAAAAAAGGGGTGGGTATGAAAAAGATTGGCTTCACAGTGCTGTTATTGCAGTTGGCGTTCATTGCCCCGGCTACATTCGGGCAACGGATTCCAGATCTCGCCACCCCTGATCATTACCAGTTAACGATCACGCCGGATTTTGCCAATGAGAACTTCGCAGGTGACGAGACGATTCATCTCAGACTCTTGAAGCCTTCCTCCTCGATTACGTTAAACGCAGCCGAGATTAAATTCGCAGAAGTGACCGTTGCGTCCAGCGGCAGGACTCAAACCGCCCAAGTAGTCAGCGACGAAAAGAATGAAATGGCCACCTTCACGGTGCCGGAACCGCTAGCCGTCGGACCAGCCGAAATCCACATTCGCTATAGCGGGATTCTGAACGCCCAGTTACGCGGCCTCTATTTGAGCAAGGCCAACAATCGCAAATACGCAATTACGCAGCTCGAAAATACCGACGCGCGCAGAATGTATCCGTCCTTTGACGAGCCTTCCTACAAAGCCACCTTCGACATCACCACCATCATCGACAAAGGCGACACCGCTATTTCGAATGGCAAGATTGTTTCCGACACGCCGGGACCCGGCGACGGAAAACATACTTTGAAGTTTTCAACCACGCCCAAAATGTCCTCCTATCTTGTCGCGCTCGCCATCGGTGATTGGGAATGCCTGGAGGGCACTGCCGACGATATTTCCATCCGCGTCTGTGGAGTTCCCGGCAAGAAGCAGTACTCCGGTTTCGCGCTCGAAGCTGCCGAATTCACCATGAAGTTCTACAACAAGTATTTCGCGATCAAATATCCCTACGGCAAGTTGGATATTTTGGGTGTCGCTGATTTTTCCGCTGGTGCGATGGAGAATACCGCCTGCATCATTTCCCGAGACTTGATTTTTGTCGACCCCAAACAATCTTCCTATTTTCTTAGAAAGATCGTCGCCCAGGACCTCGTCGCGCACGAAATGGCGCACCAGTGGTTTGGTGACTTGGTCACCATGAAATGGTGGGACGACGTTTGGCTTAACGAAGGTTTCGCCACCTGGATGTCGTTCAAGCCCATGGAAGCTTGGAAACCTGAGTGGAATATGCAGACTGACGCGGTCAGTTCCAGCACAGGCGCTATGGATACGGACTCACTCAGCTCCACACGCGCGATTGAAGCTCACGCCGAGACACCCGCGCAAATTCAGGAGCTGTTCGATAGCATCACTTATAACAAAGCGGCCGCGGTGCTCTCCATGGTGGAAGGCGACGTTGGCGCAGACGTCTTTCGCAGCGGGGTCAATTCTTATTTGGCAAAGTATTCCTACGCCAACGCTACTTCCGAAGATTTCTGGAACGAGATTACCCAAGTGTCGCACCAGCCTGTGGATCGCATCATGGAAAGCTTCGTAAAGCAGCCAGGCGTGCCGCTCGTCACTTTGAAGACCGCCTGCAACAATGGCAAGACAAAGGTCACGCTATCCCAACAGCGTTATTTTTCCGATCGCACCATATTCGAAGCGGGTTCTAAAGAACAGTGGCAGATTCCTGTTTGCCTGAAGACCGGAAAAGATGAAAAGTGCCAACTCTTGGCCTCGAAAGAGCAGGAAGTTTTACTTCCGGGATGTGGAGCTGCAGTTTTCGGCAATGCAGGCGCTCGCGGCTATTACCGCTCAGGCTACGATTCGGAAAACTTGAAACTCGTTTCTTCGTCCGCTGAGCGGACGCTTTCTCCGGGCGAACGCTATCTGCTCCTGAACGATGTCATCGCGCAGGTTAGTTTGAATCGTTTGACCGCTGGGGACGTTTTGGCGCTCGCGCAAGATATGAAGGACGATAACTCCGCCGCTGTAATGAGCTACGTCTCGAATCAACTCTCATTTGCAGGCGATTATCTTGTCACCGACGCGGATCGCGCTCAATACCAGGCGTGGGTTCGCAATACCTATGGTCCAGTCGCCGAGAAACTCGGATGGGTTTCAGCCCCCAACGATTCGGATGAAACTCGTTCGCTGCGGGCGAGTCTGCTAACCATACTCGGCGCGGTCGGTCGCGACCCCAAAGTTATACAAATGTCGCGAGACCTATTTGATAAAGCGCTCAATGGCCAACCGGTTGATCAAACCCTGCTTTTTGCGGCCGTGGCTATAGCCGTTCGTGAAGGGGATGCTACGTTGTACAACCGCATCCTCGCCCATTTCGCGCAAATCAGAACTCAGGAGGAGTTCATCGTTTTTGGCCAAGCGTTTTGCCTGTTCAGCGACCCGGTTCTGCTCACTCGCACACTGAATTTCGCAATTTCCCCGGCTATGCGTGCACAAGATGCGCCGCAAGTGATTCGAGCCGCCATGGCAAATCCTGCTGGGCGACAGCTCACTTGGGAATTCATGCGGCAACATTGGCCCGAGATCGAAACGAAACTCAGCAATTATTCCGAAGCTACTTTGGTGCAAGCTGCCAGCGTCTTTTGCGATACGAACAAGCGCGACGAAGTGCAGCAGTTCTTTTCCGAGCACAAGATTCCTGCCGCCGAACGCGAGCTGAAATTAACGATCGAGCAAATCAATGGCTGTATCGACGTTCGGACGCACCAGCAGCCACTTTTGCAATCCTGGTTGAGGCAGCATGAGCCGGCCGTAGCTGCAACTGAAACAAAGGGGAACTAAGCGGCCCGGCTCCTCAAGAAAAGCGAATTGAGAGTGCGGTTCAAACACATCTCTTCGAGACAAAGGAGGAAGTATGGCAAAACTGGAGCGCATTAGGGAATCGCTGGAGGGCAACCTCGACCCCGAGTACATGAAGCAGCGTCAACAGGCGGGCTGGCGAATGGTAGGCATCGAATGGGAACGTGAAAAAGCGGTTGAGGCAGAAGCCCAGCACACGGCGATTGAAAGCACTCCCTTCGGCACGCGCGTCTCAGGAGATTGCGAACACCTCGAGGAAAATCCTACCGAGATGCAATTTCTTCTCTCCATGATGGAATTGATCATCCAAGATATTTCGTTGACCAAGGTCGCGGAAGAACTCAACAAAAAAGGATTCCGCACTCGAAAGGGAACGGAGTGGGGCCCGGTAGCGGTGTTCAACATGCTCCCGCGGCTGATCGAACTTACGCCTAGAATTTTCGCGACTCAGGAATGGGTCGAGCGCAGGAAAATGCTCACGTTGGTTTACTGATCGTCGTTCTCGTTCGACTTGACACAAAGGCGTTTCCCTTAATACAGTTACGCCCGCAAGGAAATTTTATCCTGAACGCAGCTTTCCCAGGATAAGACGACTTGCCAGGCTATCTTTGGTAGGAGGCAGAAATGCGTAAAGTCGGTTACATTTTCCCAGCTCTTTTGATTTTTGCAGCCGTTCTAGCGAGCCTGTTCCCCGCCAACGCACAGGATCAAGCCTCATCCTCCAATGTTCAGGTGACGACTATTGTGACTGCGCTCGGACCCAAATATACGGCCCCGCCCGCTCTCGGAAAACAAGATGTAAACGTCACTGAGGGAAAACAAAAACGAGAGGTTATCAACTGGATTCCGGCTCAGGGAGATAAAGCTGGCCTTCAACTTGCCATCGTTATCGACGATGCGGATAACCAAGACCTTGCTACCCAACTCGGTGATTTGAAAAACTTCATCAGTTCTCAGCCTGGTAGCACTGCCATCGGCGTATTTTACGCGAGCAACGGCACGGTTCAGCCGGCGTCTCAATTCAGTACCGACCACGACGCCGTTGCGAAATCTGTCCGCATACCTCTCGGTTATACCGGTGCATATTCCAGCATCTATCTCTCGGTCATGGGCCTGATGAAGGGATGGCCGGTTACCGGCGGTGCTCGTCGTGAAATTCTGTTGATCGCAGACGGCATCGATCGGTTCCGCGGTGACTATCCGATCAGCCCAGATGTTGACTCCACGATCATCAACGCGCAAAGAGCAGGGATTATGATTCATACACTCTTCGCCACCGGTGTGGGTCGTGCTACCCGCAACTCGTTTCGCCTGAACTTGGGGCAGAGCAATCTCGCTAAGATAGCGGACGCCACCGGCGGCGAAGCTTTCTTTCAAGGATTTTTCACACCGGTGTCTTACGCTCCGTTCCTTCAACAGCTCGATATGGTCTTGAAAAATCAATATTGGCTTAGCTGGGCCACTGAGCGCCCGAAGAAATCCAAAGGCGAGCTACGAAGTTTTAAGGTTCGAACAGAGCAGCACGGAGTGGATCTTTCGGCGGCTGATAAAATCTTCGTTCCTGGCCCGTAAAAATTTTGTCATCACCGCCAGCGATACTGCTCTCACATCGACTATGAAGCGCATAAGTCTGCTCGCGATATTTTTGTGTGTTAGCTGCGCTCTCTCAGGCCAGAAACCGTCCGATTCCGCCCAGGTTCCCGCTCAGAGAATAGGACCCGAAGTGGTTTGGAGTCCTTCTGCACAAAATCTCTCTGCTATCCGAGAAAAATGCATTACAGGGAATCCCGGGGATTTGAATAACTGCTTTCTCTCCGAGATGAAGGCTGCGGACGCGTCGCCCCAGGCGGTGGCATTCGCGAAAACAACGTCCGATAAAGGCTTAATTTTCGTGCGCGCTTTTCGCAAGGCGGGTGTGGTGGACATTGCCTACGTCGAGTATCCGTTTCGCGCCAACGAATTGGAAGGAGTGCTCCTAGTAAACGGCGATCCCTCGATCATCGATGTAGATGGTCAACAATTCGTAGCGCGAGGAAACTTCTCTACAATTCCAACCTTTGCAACGCAGGCGAGCAAGCATCCACAAATCAGCATCTGGCCCGGCGATCGCTTTCACACAGACAAACCGATCGTAAAAAGTCTCGGATCAGGGCAACAATCTTTTATAGTGGACTATATTCTCCGCAATGGCTGCCACGCCTGCGCAAAAATTGGAACTGTAAGCTTGATCTTCACGTTCGACCAACAGGGCAGATTCGTGGGCACTCAGGCGGGGCAAGCAGTTTCGCCGGGGGAGTAACGCCGGTCGGATGTTGCGGGCGCCCTGTCGGATCTTCAGCAAAAACCTGTCACTTTCTGGCGTAAACCTCCTACTGCGGCAGCGCGTGTGAACGCAATTCGACGCGCAGCCTAATTGTACCGATATTCTGGCTCTTTGACTCCCCAATGACAGTGATCTCGCTGAGGTCCTTCGATTTGGTTTCTGACGCCGGAAGTTGCGGGACAGCTACCTCAATTGTCGCCGCGTCAACTTCGCCGGGCCGTACGGAATAAAGATCAGCCCCGTTGTTAACAATCCAGCCGTTGGGAACTGTGATGTTTAGCTTGATTTCTTGTGCGGCGGTCGTCGGATTATGTAGCCATACAGGAATTTCAAACGTGCCGCCGGCAGCGACCGCAATTTCAGGAACATCCAGGATGGGCAATCGCTCCAGGCCATGGACCAAGCGGAAGTCGCGGTAGAAACTCCATGGGCCGCCCAGCTCGATTGAAATCCGTGGAGGCACAGTCGCCGGCGGTAATACCCGGGGAGCTGGAATTACTGGAGACGCAGAGATGTTTTCAAAGATATCGCCTGTCATGCTGCCGCCCACCAACGATTTTCCCAAAACGAATGTTTGAGCCGAACCCCACCCGTCGGTAGCTTGTTTCTCGAGATCTTGCTCGCCCATGGTACCGAGAGAATCAATATATTTTTTTTCCTGGGTCTCGTGCGCCTTAAACGATTCGAGCGCAACACGCCAATACGGCATATGGCGCGACTTTGAAATCCCCGTAACTGCATAGGAGGGCCCGGAATCTTTAAATTTTTCGGTCCCAGTTCCAAAGTAATAGATCTTCTTGGGCTGCCAGGGCCGCAGATTCTCGAGATAAGGCTCCAAGCGACGCGTTGGGCCGGCTACTTGAGACGCGAATGCCGCGGGGTCGTTCGCCAAATCGAAGGCTTCCGTTGCGAGCACGCCGGACGCCTGATGGTCGCCGTGATTTTCACCAATGAATACGCCGGGAAAAAAGGTAAGAATAACCTCCGGGCGCGTTAGCCGCACGAGCCGCACCATCTCTTCCAGAGTCGCTCCATGCCCCCAGGTTGTCAGCGATTGCAACACGTTTTGACTTGCGGTATCTTTTCCGCCAAGAAACCACACATTCACGATTCCAAGTGACCCGCAGGCTCTGCGCGCTTCGACCTCTCGAATGTCCGCGAGGGCGGAGGCGTGCTCGGCCCCGGCTTGGTTCGAGCCACTTCCTCCTCGCGTCCCATAAACCACCGCAACGCGCTTGCCTTCATCGATAGCTCGCGCGAGGTAGGGAGTGACGGCGGCCTCGTCGTCAGGATGGGCAACCACCACGAGGATGTCCGCTTTGTAGCGTTCATCCGAGCCGAGAAAGGTTCGGGGCGTCTGCGACTCTTGCGGAGAAAAAGTCAGAGAAAAAACGCCAGCACGAAACGCTGAACTTCGCAGGCTGGGCGAAGCTCCAAGCAATAGCAGAGCTATAAGAAAAGGCATCGCCAGCACTCGAAAATACTTCATCCTAAACCTCGCCGGATTAAAACGAACTGGCAAACCCATAGTTTCTCGCATTTTAAGGCTTGGGTCAGCAGTCATCTAGATTGGACGGTCGGAAATCACTTTGTGGGACGACGGGGCGATCGGGAACGGTCCGACTTGCCGGGTAGTGCCATGATGGTAGAGAGGGAAGTCGCGCACAAAAACTCCTATTGACCGTCCATCACAAAAACATCCGCAGCGCAAATCTTCAGAGCTTCGCCCGAACGCAAAACTCGCCCCGAGCAATCAGCCGTTCGCCGTCAGTCGGCGCGACCAGATTAATTTTGCATTCCACCGTGAGCACACTGGAATCTGCCGGCATTGCGCTGTAAGCCGCAGAATCGAGCCTAGTTTTCATCCGCCGTTTGGACATGAATGGAAACGAATAAGTGAGCGATGCGGTTTTCAGATGTGGAACAAAGTATAGGATGCAAAAACAAAAAGCCCCGGCTCAATTTTCATTGAACCGGGGCTTGCGTTTGTCTGCAAACTCTTTGATATCGGATGAGACTTACCAGAACCCGTCCGGCCCATTGAGTACCTCTCTGCTCGACGAAGTCGAGAAGAGAAGCGGACCGAGCTCCCGAGATCCTAAGATCCGGGATGGAGAGTCGTGCCTGCTACCGAAGCAGGTCGTACTCCCTTTTCTTTTAGAAAGGAGGTGATCCAGCCGCAGGTTCTCCTACGGCTACCTTGTTACGACTTCACCCCAATCATGAGTCATACCTTGAGCGCCTG